>NZ_RCCV01000001.1:1206415-1809622 GCF_003664255.1 Micromonospora sp. M71_S20
GCCGTACGGTCCGTCGGCTCGTCACCCTGCTGGCGCTGGCCGCCGTGCTGCCGGCGCTCTATCTGCCCGGCCTGGTGCACGACTTCTTCGACCTAAAGATCTACATGCGGGCGATGGACTGGTGGGCGGCCGGGCACCCGCTCTACGACTACGTGCAGCCCGACCGGGTGCAGGGCGAGCTCTACTTCACCTACCCGCCGTTCAGCGCGCTGCTGCTGCGCCCGTTCGCGCTGCTGCCGCTGGGCGCCACCGTGGCGATCTTCACGGTCCTGACGGGACTGGCGGTGGTGGTCACCACCCGGTGGCTGCTCGCGCCGGTGATCGCCCGGCACGGGCTGCCCCGTGTGTTCAGCCTCACCGTGGCGGTCCTGCTGGTGCTGGCCGTCGAGAGCACCCGCGAGACGATCACCTTCGGTCAGATCAACATGCTGCTGGTCGTGCTGATCCTGGCGGACCTGCTCTTCGCTGTGCCCCGGGCGAGCCGGTGGGCCGGCGTGGGCGTCGGGCTCGCGACGGCGCTCAAGCTCTTCCCGGGCATCTTCATCGTCTACCTGCTGGTCACCCGCCGGTGGCGGGCGGCGGCGGTGGCGAGCGTGACGGCCGCCGCCGCGACCCTGTTGGCCGCGGCGGTCGCGCCGCGCGACTCGTGGCGGTTCTGGACCCACGAGCTGTGGGCGACCGACCGGGTCGGCCGCACCGACTACACCGGCAACCAGTCGCTGTTCGGCCTGCTCAGCCGCATCACCGCGCCGGAGAAGCCCCACCAGCTGCTCTGGCTGCTGCTGGTGGCGGCCGTCGCCGGTTACGGGCTGTGGCGCGCCGCGCGGGCCGCCCGCGCGGGGGACACGCTGACCGGCCTCGCCCTGACCGGTCTGGTCGGCTCGCTGGTCAGCCCCATCACCTGGACCCACCACATCTACTGGTTCATCCCGGCGGTGGTGGTGCTGACGGACGCGGCGCTGAGCGCCGACCCCACGACCGGCGAGGGCGCCCGTCGGCGACGTCGGCTGGCGGCGCTCGCCGTCGGCACCTCCGCCCTCATCGTGTACGGGGTGGTGACCTTCCACGACTGGGGCATCGCCCCGGTGCGCACGGACTCGCCCGGCGAGTTCCTGGTGCGCAACACGTACGTGCTGCTGAGCCTGCTGCTGCTGGTGACCCTGCCGGTGCGGCGGGAGTGCCGCAAGTCGCGCCAAATGGACAGTCTTCCCAAGTAGCGCCCTTCATCGCTAATCTGGTCGCAACTACTCAGGCGTCTCTCGGGTAGCACCGATCCCCCGGTGAGGGCGGCCCTCCGCGTCGGCAGCGCGGAGGGCCGTTCGCCGTCCGGGCCCGCCAGGGCGATCGTCGCCGTCCCGGCCCGCCACCGGGCGCGGGGCAGGGAGCGGACGCGGGTCAGCGCGAGTCGTCGGGCGGCTGCGGGCAGGCGTCGGGAGCGGCGGGGCGGAGGCGATCCGCCGCGGCGACCGGGTCGGCCGTCTCCTCGGGGGCGGCGGGCGGCCAGGCCAGCGTGAGGTTCACCTCGGGCGGCCGGAGCGCCGGGTCGCCTCCGGCGAGGTCGGCGAGCGTCGCGGGGCGGCGGGCGGGCACCGGCCCGATCGCCGGCCGGGCCCCGGTGGGAGCGGCGCCGACCGAGGCGAGCTGACGCCCGGCGAGGCGGGACCGGTCGCTGTCCCGGGTCGGCTGCGCGCCGAGGCCGCTGAGCGAGGTCACCCCGAGGCGGCCGGCGAGCACCGGCACCTGGTCCGGCTCGACCACGAAGACCACCTCGCGGGGGCGGACCGGGCGCAGCAGGAGCAGGGCCAGCGCCACCGCCAGCACCCCGCCGGCCAGCAGCCCGGCGGTCACCGGGGCGGTCCAGCCGGCGCGCAGCCCCGCGCGCAGTTCCAGGCTCAGCTCGGCCCGCCCGTCGGGACGCATCACCACCAGGCTCAGCCGCCGGTCGGCCAGCTCCGCCGGGGTCCATTCCAGCGCGCCGATCCCCTCGCGCACCCAGAAGGGCTGGCCGATCGGCGCGACGGACGGCGCGGGACCGGCGGACGGCGCGGGACCGGCGGGCTGCAGCCGGACCGGCAGCGGCCCCCGGGCCAGCGCCACCCGGCGCACCTCGGCGTGCGGGACCGGGTCGAGCCAGCGCCGCACCTCGTCGGCGGGGGCCAGCCCGACGAAGGCCGGGCCGTCGGGCGTCCGCGCGTCCAGCCGGAGCCGGGCCTGCCCGGCGCGCGCGAACGGCGCCTCGGCCCGCAGCAGCTCGTCGACGTCCCGGACGACCATCGCGTGCCCCGGGGTCTGCACGGTCTCGAACCGGGCGCTGAAGGCGCCACCCGGGTCGGCCTGCCGGGCGAGCAGCGTGAGCGCCCCGCCGCCGAGCAGCGCCGTGATCCCGACCGTCAGCAGCAGCATGGCGGTGAGCACCCGCACGAACCGCATTCGCCTCGTCCCCCTCCGTAGCCGGATACCCGGCCGACCTTACCGACGCGGGGCGACTCATCAGCGGATATCCACGGCACGGGCCCGGAAAGCAGCCGGCCCGCCGGATGGTCCGACGGGCCGGCGAGCCTACGACCGGGTCACTCCCGCGACGTCGGCGCCCGCCGCGTACGCGCGAACGCGAGCCCGCCGAGCACCAGGCCGCCCACGCCGGCGACCAGGCCGGCGACCGCGAGCCCGGTGGCCACGCCGTCGCTCTCGGCGTCGTCATCGTCGTCGTCTGCCTGCGGCGCGGGGGCGCCGGTGGGGGCGGTCGACGGCGAGGCCGCCGTGAGGGCGAGCACCGGGGCGGGGCTCTCCGGCTCCTCGCCGCCGGGGAGCGGCTCCTCGATCCACCGCTGCACGTTGCCGTCGGAGTAGGTCTGCAGGGCCTTGAAGACCATCGTCTCGACCTGCGGCAGCGGCCCCATCGAGACCGGGAACTCCTGGAACTCGCCCGGCTTGACCCCCGCGTTGCCGCTGGCCGTCCAGGTGAGCTTGGAGACGACCTCGCTGAGCTGGCTGCCGTGGACCTCGACCGGCGGGTCCACCTTGCGCTTCTCCACCGCCACCGTCCAGCCGGGCACCGGCATGGTCGACACGGAGCCGACGGGCGCGTTCTCCGGCAGCACCACCTCCAGCTTCGTGGTGGAGGCCGTGTCGCTCTCGTTCGGCACCCGGAAGGCGAACCGGCCGTAGCCGCCCTGGGTCGCCTCCTGCGGGTTGACCGTGACGTGGGCCGAGGCGGGCGCCGCGAAGCCGAGGACGGCGGTGGCGACGGCGCCGAGCGCCAGGGCTGCGGCGGCGCTTGCGGTACGCCGGTGACGGATCATGGTGCGAGCCTTCCTGTTACCTGATCGGCACGGTGGCGGTCACCGTGGCCTGGTCGATGTCCGACGTGCGGACGGTGATGCGCAACTGCCACTCCCCCGACGCCGGAAAGCTGATCTCGCCGGTGGCGTGGTTGTCGGTCAACGGCAGCAGCGGGACCTGGATCGGCTCGATCCCCGCCGCCGGCAGGGCGACCGTGGCCCGCCACTCCACCACCGGCTGGGGCCGGTTGTCCTTCGTGTACGCGTAGAAGTGCACCGTGTTGTTGCCCCGCTCGGCCGGGTCCAGCTCGACCTGGACCGAGAAGTTCGGGCTGGACAGCGTCGTGGAGAAGAAGCCGCCCCTCGCGCCCGCCACGTCGGCGCCGGCGGTGCGGGCCGGGGTGGTCTGCACCAGGACGGCGGACAGGCCGAGGACCACCGCCGTGATCGCCAGCTCCGCCCAGACCGCCCGCCGCATCGGCGTCGGCCGACCGGCCGCGGTGCGCCGGCGCACCAGGTGCCGGGAGTACGCGGCCACCGCGATCACCAGCACGAAGAGCCCGATCTTGCCCAGCACCAGCCGCCCGTAGAAGGTGTCGACGAGGGCGCGGGGGGTGGCCACCTCGATCAGCGCCTGCACGGTGCCGGCGAGCAGCAGCGCCGAGACGGCCAGCGCCGCCCAGCGCGACCAGATCGGCAGGATCGCGCCCAGCTCCCGCTCGTCGGCCCGGGGCAGCAGGAAGGCGGCGAGCATCACCAGCCCGCCCATCCAGACCGCCATGCCGCCCAGGTGGACGGCGTCGACGACCACGGAGACCGCCGGGGCGGGCGAGGCGGCCGGGTGCCCGGCCAGCGGCCAGGTCACCAGCGCCGCCGCCCCGATCACGCCCAGGATGACCAGGTCGCTCCGCTCGACCGGCCCCGCCATCAGGGGCCGGAGCAGGAACGCCGCCGCGGCCAACAGCCCCAGCCGGACCAGGTGCGCGGCGCCGAAGGAGCTGCCCAGTACGTCGCTCAGCCCCTCGCCGGTGACGTCGAACACGCCGCCGCCGGCGGTGTAGGGCACCTGGAGCAGGAGGTTCGCCACCGTGGAGACCGCCAGCAGGCCGAGTCCCGTCCAGGCCAGGCGGGCCGGACCGCGCCGGGACAGCCGCCGGGGCCAGAGGGCGGCGAGCACCAGCGCCGGGCCCACGAGCAGCAGCAGGCCGGCGTAGCCGGCGTACTTGGCGATCTTGACCGCGTTGCCGACGAACGGGTCGGCCCGGCTGTCGTCCCCGCTGTCGACCGGGGGCGTCGAGGGCGCGCCGACGGAGTAGGTGAACGCGCCCGAGACGGGGTGGCTGTCGGCGGAGATCACCCGGTAGCTGACCAGGTAGGTGCCGCGGGCCCCGGCCGGGTCGACCGGGACGGTGACGACGGTGCCCTCGAAGGTCGGTTCGCCGCGGTCGGCGCGGGAGCCGTCCGGCGCGATCACCCGGATCTTGCCGGGCACCTTGCGCACGGACTCGCTGAACGTGAGCACGACCTCCGCCGGCGCGTTCGACACCACTGCCGAGGCGATCGGGCTGCTGCTCACCAGCACCGCGTGCGCGCTGGCGGGGCTGGCGGGTGCGATCAGCAGGGCGACGACGGTGACCAGCAGGCCGGCGGTGGCGATCAGCCGGGCGATCCGGCGGCGGTTGGCGACACTCATGCCGGCAATGCTCTCGAATCCGACCCGCCCGGCGCGACTCCGACCATGCCCGGCGCAACTCCGACCATGCCCGGCGTCGCCGGGACCCGCCCACTCCGCGTGACTCCGGCCACGCCCGGCGCCGCCGGAACCCGTCCGGCCGGCGCGACGTCAGCCATGGCGGGCCAGGAGTGCGGTCGACGGCCGGCGATCCGGCTCGTCGCTGACCCGTCCCAGCGCCCACAGCAGCGCCGCCTGCACCACGGCGGCCAGGTGCCCGACCTCGTGCACCAGCGCGGTCGTCGAGTTGGCGATGTCCACCGCGCTGGTGCCGGCCAGGCAGACCGCCAGCACCAGCGCCACCGGCACGAACGCCCGCGCGCGCTCGGGCCGCCAGGCGGCCAGCGCGAAGCCGACGGCCAGCGCCACGTCGAAGGAGGCCATCTCGCGACTGGTGTGCGGGTCGACGGTCACGCCCAGCCCGGCCAGCAGCACCGGCAGGGCGATCGCCAGCTGGGCGACCGCAGCCACCGCGACCGCCACCCGCAGCACCTGGCGGCGGGCCGCCCTGGCCGCCGCCCGGGTGCGCCCGGCCGCCAGCGGGTCGGCGGCGACCGCCGCCAGCACCGACGCGGTCAGGTCGGGCACCGCCACCGCCTGCACCCGGACCAGCCGGGTGACCTGCTCGGCACGGGTCAGCCAGGCCCGGCAGCCGGGGCAGCTCTCCGCGTGCGCGTCCAGCACCGCCGGCGCCGCCAGCGGGTCCTCGCCGTCCAGCCGCGCCGACAGCGCCGCACGTACGTCGTCGCATGTCATGTGCGGGTAGTCGCGCGACGCACCGGTTTAGTTCCCGGGGTGGCGCAGGCCATGGAAGGGCCGAAGGACCCTCCCCGGGGCAGCACCGCCGCGTAACCTGGACTGTCGTGATCCCCGCCCCGCGCGAGACCTCCGCCGCCAGTCCGACCGGTGACGCGGGCGTCGCTGCGCCGGAGTCGGCGACCGAGTGGGCGCTGGCCGCCCGCGACGGGGACCCCGTCGCCCAGGCCGCCTTCGTCCGGCTGACCCAGGCCGAGGTGTGGCGCTTCACCGCCGCGCTGGTCGATCCGGACAGCGCCGACGACCTGACCCAGGACACCTACCTGCGGGCGTTCCGGGCGCTGCCGGCGTTCGAGGGCCGCTCCAGCGCGCGCACCTGGCTGCTGGGCATCGCCCGCCGGGCCTGCGCCGACCACCTGCGCACGGTCGTGCGTCGCCGCCGGCTCGGCGATCGGCTCGTCGCCGACGCCTGGACCGACCGGTCGCATCCGGACCCCGCCGGTCAGCTCGGCGCCGCCGACCTGGTCCGCCGACTGCCCGCCGAGCGACGCGCGGCGTTCGTGCTCACCCAGCTGCTCGGCCTGTCGTACGCCGAGGCCGCCGCCGTGGAGGGGGTGCCCGTGGGCACCATCCGCTCCCGGGTGGCCCGGGCCCGCAACGACCTCGTCGAGGCGGTCGGCGACGCCCTCGCCGGATGACCGGGAACTTCCGCCGGGGACGGGACGACCAATGATCGTGACCGCACCGCACACCCGGGTCGCCCGCTGGCCCGCCGTCCGTCCCTGGCTCGGCGTCGCCGTCCGGCTGGGCCTGGCCGCCGTGTGGCTGGTCGCCGGCGGCAGCAAGGTCGGTGACCTCGCCGCCTCCGGCCGCGCCGTCAACGCGTACCAGGTGATGCCGTACGACCTCGCCACGGTGATCGGCGCGGCGCTGCCCTTCGTCGAGCTGGCGCTGGGCGTGCTGCTGCTCCTCGGCCTGGCCACCCGACTCTCCGCCGGGGTCTCCGCGGCGCTGCTGGTGGTCTTCGTCGTCGGCATCGTCTCGGCCTGGAGCCGGGGCCTCGCCATCGACTGCGGCTGCTTCGGCGCCGGCGGGGAGCTCGCCGAGGGCCAGACCCCGAGCTACCTCCCGGAGATCCTCCGGGACCTGGGATTCCTGGCGCTGGCCGGGTTCCTGCTGATCTGGCCCCGCACCCCCGTCTCCGTGGACGGCTGGCTGGCGGGGGACACATCCGTGGAGGACGAGGATGAGTAGTCGCAAGGGGCAGAAGGGCTCCGCCCGGGTGGTCCGCGAGCAGCTGGCCCGGGAGCGGCGACGCAAGCGGACGCTCTGGGTCTCCGTGGCCGCCGTGACCGTCCTGGTCGTCGCCGGCCTGATCGGCTGGAGCGTCTACTCCAGCCAGCGCTCCGACGACTTCACCCCGCCGACCGGCTCGAACGAAGCCGGCACCGGGGTCGTCGCCGGCTCGGGCCCGGTCACCGTGGACATCTACGAGGACTTCCTCTGCCCGGCCTGCAAGCAGTTCGAGCAGGCCAGCGGCCCGACCCTCGACCAGCTGATCAGCGAGGGCAAGATCCGGGTCGTCTACCACCCGGTGGCGTACCTGAACCGCTTCTCCAGCACCCAGTACTCGACCCGGTCCTCGGCCGCCTCCGGCTGCGCGGCGGAGGGCGGCCGGTACCGGGAGTACGCCAAGGCGCTGTTCGACCGGCAGCCGCCGGAGGGCGGCGCGGGGCTCAGCGACGCCGAACTGGTCGACATCGCGGCGGGCACCGGCCTCGACCGGGACGGCTTCGCCTCCTGCCTGCGGGAGGGCACCTTCAAGCCGTGGACCGAGCACGTGACGGAGGAGGCCAGCAAGGCCAACATCACCGGCACCCCGACGATCCTGGTCGACGGCGAGGAGATCGCCGACCGCAGCCCGGAGGGGATCAGGTCGGCGGTGGAGGCGGCCGGCAGGTGATCCGCGACCTGGTGACCCGCGCCGGCCTGGTGCTCGCCGGCACGCTGACCGCGACGGTCGCGTTCGCCGCCCCGGCCGCCGCGCACGGCGCGGACGCCCCCGACGGCACCGACTACCGCACCGAGGTGACCGCCGTCGCCCCGGCCCGCCCCGGGCTGAGCGTACGGGTGGTCGAGGCGGGCGCGCGGCTGGAGCTGACCAACACCGGCGACCGCGCCGTCGAGGTGCTCGGCTACTCCGGCGAGCCCTATCTGCGGGTCGGCCCCGACGGCGTGTACGAGAACGTCCGTTCCCCCGCGACGTACCTGAACCGGACCATCGCCGGGGACACGCGGCTGCCGGCCGAGGCGGACCCCGCCGCCGCACCGGACTGGCGGCGGGTCGACGACTCCGCCACGGTGCGCTGGCACGACCAGCGGGCGCTCTGGCGGGAGTCGGCGCCGCCGCCGCAGGTGCGTGCCGCCCCCGATCGGGAGCACCGGGTGCGGGACTGGACGGTGCCGCTGCGCGCCGGCGCCGAGACGGGGGAGATCCGCGGCACCCTCGACTGGGTGCCGCCGCCGGACGCGTACGTCTGGTGGGTCGTCGCCACGGTCGGGCTGCTGGCCGTGGGGGCGCTCGGGCTGTTGCCGGCCCGTTCCGGACCGGGCGCGCGGGCGCTGGCCGGGCTCGGCGGGCTGCTGGTCCTCGGCGGCGTGGCCGCGGTGGTGTTCACCGTGGGCCGCGAGGTGGACGCCGGCGCGCGGGGCGTGGGCGGGGTGCTGGCCGGCCTGCTCGGCGGGCAGGTCTGGGCGCTGCTGACCGGGCTCGGCGCCGTCGCCGCGGGGGCCTTCGCGGTGGCCCGCCGGCCGGCCGCCGACTTCGCGCTGGCGCTGGCCGGGGCCTGCCTGGCGCTCTTCGCCGGGGTGGCCAACGCCGCCGTCTTCGCCCGCGCCGTCGCCCCCGTGCCCTGGTCGGCGACGACGGCAAGGATCCTGGTCGCCCTGGTCCTCGTCGCCGGCGCCGGCGCCACCGCGGCCGGCGCCCTCCGCCTCCACGCCGCCCGCCCCTCCCCCGCCTCTCCCCCACCCCCCGATCCCTCCCCGCCCCCGTCCCCACCCCCCGCTCCGCGCGTCGATCATGGAGTTGTGGTGAGCGACGAACCAGAGCAGAACAGACCAGATCGGGCACCATAAGTGCATGATCGACGCCTATGGGGGGCGGGCGGGTCAGGAGGTCGGCGTGCCGCCCGGGGGCGGCCGGGGCCGGCGGTAGGGTCGTGCCATGACCGCGCCCGACCGCCTCTCCCCCGGTGACCCCGCGCCGGAGTTCAGCCTGCCCACCGACACCGGCGAGACGCTCTCGCTGACCGACCTGCGCGGCCGCAAGGTCGTGCTGTACGCCTACCCGGCGGCCATGACGCCCGGCTGCACCAAGCAGGCCTGCGACTTCCGCGACTCGCTCGCCTCGCTCCAGGCCGCCGGCTACGAGGTCGCCGGCATCTCGCCCGACAAGCCGGAGAAGCTGGCGAAGTTCCGCGAGCGCGACGCCATCACCTTCCCGCTGGTCGCCGACGCCGACAAGTCCGTGCTGACCGCGTACGGCGCCTACGGCGAGAAGCAGTCGTACGGCAGGACGGTGACCGGCGTGATCCGCTCGACCTTCGTGATCGACCCCGAGGGCAGGATCGAGCGGGCGCTCTACAACGTCAAGGCCACCGGCCACGTCGCCAAGCTGCGCCGGGACCTCGGGCTGGACTGAGGTCGCCGCCGCACCGGGGACGAGGCCACCACCGGTGCGGCGCGACACTCTAGACTCAGCGGGTCGGCGGGAGTGGCGTAACGGCAGCCGCGGTAGGTTTAGGTCCTATTGTCCGAAAGGACGTGGGGGTTCGAGTCCCCCCTCCCGCACCGAGCGTCCTGTCGCGCACGTCACGATCGCGGGTCGGCGCGGGGCGGCGCGGTCAGGATTGCCGGGTGAGCCTGCGCTTCGTCCTCGATCCCGAGTTGACCCCCGAGTTGCGGGACCGGATCGTCGCCCTCTGGGTCGACGTCACCAACGCCGGTGGGGCGGTCGGTTTCGTGCCGCCGGTCATCGCCGCCGACGTCCGGCACACGGCGGATCCCACCTTCGCCGGCATCGCCGAAGGCCCGGACCGCCTCCTCGTGGGGTACGCGGGCGAACGGCCCGTCGCCGCGTTGATCTTCTGCGACAACCGGTTCGACCTGAAGGCGCACTGGTGCGTGCTGAAGCGGGTGATGGTCCACCCGGACACCCAGGGCAACGGGTACGGCGCCGCGCTGATGCGCGAGGCCGAGCGCCTCGGCCGTGGGATGGGTTGGGAGGCGCTGCACGTGACCGTCCGGGACGGCCTGGGGCTGGACCGGTTCTACCGGCGGCTCGGCTACCGGGAGATCGGTCGGCTGCCCGGCGCGCTGCGGGTCGCCCCCGGCGACGACCGCGACGAGATCCTCATGTGGCTGGACCTGACCGCCCCGCCGGCACCCGGGCGCTGAGCCGGGCGCGGCCTCAGCCCCCGCAGGCGCGCGGCGACGGGGACCCGAGGGCGGAAGGCTCGACCGCCGCGCCCACCAGCGGCCGGCCGGAGGACCGCACCGCCGACGGGGTCGCCGGGGCCGTGCCGGTCGGGCCGGGCCGGGCCGAGGGCGACCGCGTGGGCGACGGCGGGCGGGTCGCGGCGGTGCCGCCCCGGCCGTACATCCGGACCGTGCCGCGTTGGACCTGGCCCGGCGCCATCCGGACGCCGGTGGCGGTGACCCGGTGCCCCCGGGTGTCGGTGACCCTGATCTCGTACGGGCCGGGCCCGGCGCCGGACGGGACGAGCCAGTAGTTGTAGTCCTCCCGCGCCGCCGAGCGCCAGCCACCGGCGCCGGCCGGCCGCACCTCGACGGCGCGCAGCGGGTTGCCGTGGCCGGCGACCTGAACGGCGAACCACCACCGCGACGAGCCCTCCTTCATCCGGAAGGTCAGCGGGCCGGGCAGCGGCGGGTCGACCACCGCGCGGTAGCTGACCCGCACGACGCCCTCCACGGGGTCGGCGATCCGGGTGAACGCCTCCCGGGAGAGGTCGAGGTGGCCGTCCGCGCACTCCGGGCACTGGTCCATGACGAGCACCCGCACGGTGCCCTGCGGGCCGGTCACGTCGAGGTATCCGCCGCAGGCCGCGCCGGCCGCGTACCCGCCGGGGCCCAACGCGACGTAGAGCCGGTTCGCGGGCGCGGTCGGGTAGGAGCAGTTCCCGCCGGCGCCCTTCGAGTCGTAGAAGGTGGCCTGCCCCTTGTGGACGACGCCGGCGGCGGGCGGCGCGGCGAGGGCCGGCGGCGCGGCGCAGGCGGGGGTGGGCCCGGAGCGCAGGGCCAGGCTGAGGCCGAGCACCGCGGCGAGCGCCGCGACACCGCCGACGGCGAGCCGGCGGGAGGCCCGGGAGCGTGGCGCGCGGCGGCGTCCGGGGACGCGCACGTCTGCCGTGGGAGCGGTACCGTCGGTCACGCCGGTCGATGCTGCCGTACCGCCACCGCGGCGGACAAGTCCGCCGGGCGGACGCGCCGCGCCGAGGCCCGCCACACACCCGGGTTCGCCGGCCGGCACGCGGAGCGGCCCCGCCGGGTCGCCCGGGCGCCGCTCAGTCCTCCACCACCAGCTCGTCGCCGAGCGCGATGCTGCCCGTGGTGGTGGGGACGAGGTGGAGTCCGAAGAGGAGCTTCTGCCGGACCTTGCGGTACCGGCCGAGGGTGCGCAGCGGTTCCTTCCCGCGTACCCCCGTCTCCTGGTCCGTGGTGGTGACCACGCAGCGGTCGCACGACCCGGCGGCGCGGAAGCGGACGGCGCCGATGCGCAGCGGCCGGCCGGCCCAGTCGTCCTCGGCCCAGGCCGACGCGCCTTCCACCACCAGGTTGGGACGGAACCGCGCCATCGGCACGGGCTCCTCGCCGGCCTCGGCGAGCCACCCGTTGAGCGCGTCGAGGGAGGCGGCGGTGGCCAGCAGCAGCGGGTAGGCGTCGGCGAAGCTGACCTGCTCACCGGTGTCGTGCTCCCGGTCCCCCGGCGGGATGTGCCGGGTCGGTCGGGCGAGCCAGACCAACCGGACGGCGCGGCCCAGCAACGCGCTGATCCAGGCGTCGGCCGCCGACCCGGCGGGAAGCGCGGGGACGGGCAGCTTGCGGTTGCGGAAGGTCCGCACCACCACGGGCTCGCCGCCGGCCGGCTCGGGCACGGCCAGGTCGTCGTGGCCCTCGACACGCAGCAGCAGGCCGCCGTCGTGGGGCGTGGCGTGCAGGCCGACCAGGCGCATGGCCTCCCGCTGGGTGACGCCGACGCCGTCGGCGTCGACGATCATCCAGCGTCGGTCACCGCCGAGGCCCCACGGTTCGACGCCCGCGACGTCGTGGTCGAGCCGGTGACAACCCTTGACGGGGTACGTGTGGATGGCGCTCAACCGCATGCGAACACCCTGTCACGCCCCTCGGGCGACCGTTGCCCCGAGTACGCGCCCGGACTGCTCCCCGCGCGTGGGCGTGCTCCGGTAAAGCCCCGCTCACCGCCGGGAGCCGGTCCGCACGACCGCGATCTCACCAGGCCACGCCGATGCCGTCCCCCGGGTACCAGTGGTTGGCGGGGGTCTCCCGGTAGGCGAGGAAGCGCCGGTCGGTGCGCTCGGCGTGCTCGGCGAGGACGTTGGTGGCGGTGACGTTGTCGGTGAGCAGGATCGCGCCCGGGGCCAGCTTGCCCTCGACGGCCTCGAACTCGCGCTTCTCGTGGGCCCGGCTGTGGTCGCTGTCGTGCAGGAAGAGGTCGACCGGCCGGTCCAACGCGGCGATGGAGGCGATGGAGTCGCCGATGACCAGGTCGACCACCTCGGACCAGGGCGCGGTGCGGGCGAGGTAGCCGGCCTCGGGATTGATGTCCAGCGAGGTGACCCGGCCGGGATGCCCGTCGGCGGCGTTACGCAGCAGCGCGGCGGCGAGCACACAACTGCCGAGCCCCTTGTCGACGCCGGTCTCGACCACGTGCGTCGGCTTCGTGGCGCGCACGATGGCGTACCAGCCGATGCGGCGGGCGTAGCGGACCTGCCGGTCGGCCAGGCCCCGGCGGGCAGCTCCGGCGGTGGCGGACTCGATGTGCCGGCGCAGCACGTCGTCCGACTCGATCTCGGCGAAGTACGCGCGGACCTGCTTGACGGGCACGTCGCAGACCACGCTGACGAACCAGGCGAGGTGGTGCCGGCTCAGTTTGGTCAGCTCGTAGGTGTAGTTGTGGTGCTCCCGCGAGGTGACCAGCCAGCGGGCCGAGGTGCGCAGCACCTTGGCGTCGTGGCGGGCGACGCGGGCCAGGCGCTTGGGAAAGGCCGCGACGGGGGCGAGGCGGGTGCGGGCGATGGCCCGTCGAAGCTTCGTTGCGTCCACGGAAGGGTTCTACCAGCCGAGAGGACAATTCGGGAGGGGAAGTTTCCAGACGATGAGGGAGAGCGTCACAGCGGCTGCCGCAGCGCTCTCCCTCGGGCTGGCTTCGTCAGGAGGCGCCTCCGGTGAGGCGCAGCTCGACGAGGATCGCCTGCGGAAGGTCGTTACCCGTGCCGGGGCTGATCGCGACCGGCTTGTTCGGCTCGATCTGGAAGGTCTTCTGTCCCTCCGGCAGATTCGCGGTCGCCTGCAACGGCTCACTGCCGCCACGCACGCCGAACGTCCCCGGCACCTCCAACGTCAGGTAGCCCTGCGTGCCCTTCGTCTTGAAGCAGTACCACACGCCGTACGGCGCCACGTCGAGCTGCTTCTCGACCTGGATCTGGCCGACGGGGCACTGCTCATCCGACTCGAAGGAGCGGGAGGTGTCGAACCAGATGTGGCCGTCCCCCTTGAACACCTTCAGCCCGTGGTCGAGCAGGATGCGCTCGGCAGCCGGGTGGTTGAAGTCCTCCTCGATGGTTGGCGGCGTGTCGGACGCGAACGAACCGGAGTGCGTTACCGCCACCGTGACCCCGGTCAGCACGACAACCGCACCGATCCCTGCCCAAACCTTCATCTGCTCTCCTGCCTCACGCCGGACGGCTGCCCGCCCGGACCGAACAAGCAGGACGGCTGGGTGCTCAGCCGTCCCCCCGTAGCCGGGTCGGCGACCCGACTCCTGCCGTCATCTGTCCCTGACGGGACCGAGGCATGCCATATCGATCAGCATCCTCGCTCCTCCGGCGCATGCACCGTACCGGAGCTTCGGCCGTCGCACCGCCCCTGTCGACGAGCGGGCACGGAGGCCCTCACTAATCCTTTTCCGAGAAGCTCAACGTCGGTCCGTAATCAGCCGACTCATCGGCAAGGGTCACGTCGAACGTCCGGTCGGGAAACGCCTCTCGCAGAGCACATGCCCACATCGTCCGCATCCGCTCAGCCAGCGATGACAAACCGGCGTACTCGTCCGGAGACCGGGGAGAGAAGAGATCCCAGAGATGGACGTGGTTGATCATGGACTCCGTAGCCGAGACGTCCCCCTTCAGGTTGTCGAACCACGTCTCCACCCCGTCGGCGTCGAACATGAAGGCGAGGAAGACCCTGCCGCGGTACTGCACGAAGCGTGGCCAGAACAGTTCGGCGAGCACAGCCGCGTCGGGCACGCTGGCATTGAGGAGGATGTAGGAACGAAGATCGAAACGGCCCTCCTCATCCACCCACTGCGTCAAGTGTTGGTACTCGGTCAGTTCCATCCCGCCACCTCACTACCGGCGCTCACGATTCCGACGCCGGCCCACGAAGGTCAGCATGCCCCAGCCGGCAGGTCGTCGGGGCCGGCGGGTATGGCAAAGGTCGCCTGCTTCGGGAACTTGCGGCCGTCCGGAGCTTCGTCGTGGGACCACTCCTGGATGTGCGGCGTCGGTACGGGCCTACCGTCCGCTCCGCGGTGGGCCTCCCCCGTGAGATCCACCCGCCGGGTGATCATGCCGTCCGGCCCGTAGACGGCATAGTTCGTGATCTGACCGTCCCGCATCCGGTACAGGATGCCGTTGGGGGGACCACCCGCGTCGATGGCACCACCGACCGGGAACTTGCCGGTGTTCCAAGGGGTGGCGTTGCTCATGTCAATGCCGCCGCCGTCGTTGTGGACGAGCACCGACGTGCCCGCCGTCGCGACGTAGTAGCTGTGGTACTCAGCGACGGCCAGGTTGTAGACCTCGGCCCACTTGGTGCGACTGGTGACGGACCTGATCTGGGTCAGGGCCCCCTCGGAGGTACGGAGCCAGTCACCGGGAGCCAGGTCTTCGGCATCGCGCCAGCTCTTGGTGTTGACCACCCAGAAGGGATGGTTGTGGGTCGCCTTGATCGTCGTGACTCGACGATTCCTGCCGTCGTCGACACCAACGTCGATCAGCCTCTTCGCGCCAACGCCCTGGATGGTGTCGGTCACCGCTCGTCCGGCCGTATGACCGCTCACCGGGTTGGTCGCCAGGACCTGGTCGCCGATCCGGACCTGCTCGATCGGCTTCTGAGATCCGTCCGCGAGTCTCACCAGGGTGCCGGCTTCGAAGCTGTTTCGTTTCTCGCACTTTGCCAGCGCCTCGACGACGATGAGCACCTTGCGGAGTTTGTCGGCGGAGCGCTCGCCCTTCGCCGCGGTCCCGATCCAACCGAAGATCGGGACCATCGCACCGAGAGAGATGAAGCCCCCGGTCCAGTCGCCCCTCGCGAAGGAGATGGCCGCGTCGACTCCGTCGCACGCCTCGCCGACCCCTGGAGCCAGGCCACAGGTCATCAGGACGAGCTGGAGCATGTCCAGCACCAGCTCGGGGTTCTCCTTGACGAAGGCGTGGATGTCGTCGAGCATCTGACATCCCGGAGTGCCACCGTTCGCGGGCGTGTTGCACTTCGCGGGGTTGACCAGGGCCCAGGCGAAGTCGACCTTCACATAGGCGCACTCCTTGGACGTGCCGGCGTTAAGCACCAGGCAACTCCAGGTCCGGTGTGCGTCGGCTGCCGTACCGGCACCTCCGGGCCCGCTGCCCGGGTCGGTGTTCCGCCGCTCCGACTCCATGATGAGGAGCCGGACCGCGTAGATGTTGGCGGCTTCCTTTGCCGCCCTGTCCGCTTCGACCGCGTCCTTGCCCGCCTGCACCGCGGCCTGACGGGCCTCACGTGCCGCTTCGGACGCCTCTGCGGCGTCGGAGGCAGCGCGACGGGACGCGGCGGTGGCGGTCGCGGCCGAATGGGCGGCGCTGTTGGCGCTGGCCTGGGCGCTGTTGGCGGCGTTGCGGGCGACGGCCGCGGACTGTGCCGCCTGGTCGGCGGATGCCTTTGCGTCATTCGCCGCGTTCGCCGCGTTGCTCGCGTGCGTCTGGGCCACGTTGGCTGAGTTCAGGGCGTCCTGGGCGTACCGCTGGGCGTCAGCCGCATTGCCGGCAGCCAGCGCCGCCACCCGCCTGGCCTCAGCCGCGTCGGCCAGGGCCGTGTGGGCGTACTGTTGTGCCTCCGCAATCAGCGTCTGCACCGCCCTGACGTGCGCGGCCTGCTCGTAGTCGCGCTGTGCCGCCTGGTACCGGGACGCGGTCAGGAAGTAGGAGATGTAGGACGCCGGCCCGGCGAGCGCCGCCTGGCCGGCGGCCTTGACCTGCGGACCACCGGCGTCCATCGCCCGGTAGACCTCGAGCCGCTCGTCGGCGGTCCGGGCCGGGTACTGCCCCTCCCGCAGGAACTTGTGCATGTCCGCACCCGTCCCGGCGAGGGCCCTCTCCGCCGCGGCCCGCACCGACGGGCCAGCCGTCTCCAGAATTCTGTAGATCGCCAACCGGTCCGCGGAGTACTTACCCACATGGTTGCGCGTGCGCAGGAATTGCTGAACCGCCGCGTCGTCGCCGGCCAAAGCCTGCTGCGCCGCGGTCTTCTCGTTCCCGTCCGGCAGCGTGTCGACCAGGTGCCATACCCGCGCACGGTCATCCTGGCCCACCGCGAACCGGCGCCTCTCGGTCAGCCAGGAGCGCAGTTCCACCTCACCGCCGGCCAGCGCGTCCCTCGCGGCTTCCTGGGACCATTCGCCGCCTGTCGTCAGCAAGGCCACCGCGGCCCGCCGGCCCTTGTCGAGGACCGTCTGCGTGGCGGCACCGGGCGCGGTGGCCTCGGTGAGCAGTTGCCGGGTGGCGGGATCGACCCGGTCCTCCTCGGCGGTGTCCCACAGCAACTTCCGGTTCCACGCCACGATCGCACCGGCGTCGGCTTTGGCCGCCTGCTCCTGCGCCAGCGCCTCCTGAGCTGCGAGTACGCTCTGTTCTGTTGCCTCGGCAAGGCGCGCGTCATCCTCTTCGCGGGCCAACCGCTCCAGATCGACGGCCTTGTTCGCCGCCTCCACCGCGGTGTTCGCGGCCGTCACCGCCGCCGCCGCGTGCTTCGCCGACTCCGCAGCCGCCACCGCAGCCACACCCGCGGCCGCGGCCGCCTCCTCAGCCGCGGCCGCGGCCGCCTCCGCGTGTTCCGCAGCCCGTACGGCGAACGCGAACGCCTCGTCCGACGCCTTCGCCGCCGACAACGCGAACGCGTACGCCCGATCGGCAGCTCGCGCCGCGGCAGCGGCCAACCGCTGTGCCCGCGCCGCCGCCTCCCGCGCCCGCTGCGCCTGGGCAGCCGACACACCCGAATGCCCGGCCGCCGAGTTCGCCGCCGCCGCCGCCTCGTTCGCGTTCGCGCTCGCGCTCTTGGCCGCCGTCGCCGCCGCCTTCGCCTGCGCCAACGCCCGGTCCCGCTCGGCCTTGACCGCGCTCAGCTCCCTCGCCTTGCGAGCCGCGTCCCGAGCGGCCTGCGCCGCCTGCCGTGCCGCAGCCGCCTTCCCCGCGTCCGTCCGCGCGTCCGCCGCCGCCCGCTGCGCCCGCGACGCCGCCTGCGCCGTCAACGACGCCGCCGTCGTCGCCTTGCGCGCCGCGTCCGCAGCCACCCGCGCCGCCCGCATCGCCGCATTCGACGCACCAACCGCGTCACGCGCCGCCGCCGCCGCGCCATCCGCCGCATCCGCGGCACGGCCCGCCGCCGCCGACGCCTTCGCCGCCGCACCACCGGCCGCGGCCGTCTCCGCCGCCGCCTCCTGCGCCGCCTTCTTCGCCTCCGCGGCTGCGGCCGCCGCGCGATTCGACGCCTCCGTCGCCGCCAACGCCTCCCGCGACGTCGTCTCACCCGCCTCCTTCGCCTGCTCCGTCAGGCTCCGGATCGACGCCAGCTCCTTGTCCCGCGCCCGCGCCACGAACTGTCCCGAGACGATGAACTCCCGCAACTGCTCCCGAGAACCGGCCAACGCCTGCGTCGCCGCGACATCCAGCACCGGGCCACTGTTGTTCACCCCACCGGACAACATCCGCGTCGCCGCCAGGCGGTCATCCGCGTACGCCGCCGCTTCCCGGCCCTCCGCCAGGAACTCCGTCAACTCCTCCGGCGTGCCCTCCAACGCCCGCTGTGCCGCGGCCCGCAGGGTGGGACCACCCGACTCCACCAGCCGGTACGCCCGCACCCGCTCGTCCGAGGCCCACGGTGCCCGCCAACCACCGTTGACGAACGCCCGCAACTCCTCCTCAGAGCCCGCCAACGCCTGCAGGGCCGCTGCCCGCATCGCGGGACCATCCATACCGGCCAGTTCCCGGGCGGCGGTCCGCTCGTCCGCGCGCTGCGCGTTCGCCCGGCCGGACTCCACGAAAGCCCATACGTCGTTGTCCGAACCGATCAGGGCGGCTTCTGCTGCCCGCCGGACGGACGGTCCTCCGGTCATCAGATACGACAGGGCCCAGCCACGATCGACGGGATGATAGGCGGCCTGGGCCGGGGTACCCGGATGCAGGATTGTTCCGACGAGAACGAGTACGACCAGGAGAGCCACTCTTCTGACCCAGGGATGGGCGGAGCGATCCGGACGTAAAAAGGCAGCATGCAGCGACTGACCAGTCATGGCGACCCCCGTGGCAGCAAGACAGTGCTCCAGGACCGTATAGACAGAAGCCGAAGTGCACAAGGACTGCGACCGACAGGTGCCCCAGAGCGCCCGGTGAGCGCGGACAGCCGAGCGACTCGGGCACACACCCGAAGGGACAGCACCCAGGAGGGTGGTCCGGTGGATGCGCACCGACCCGCGCCGTTGCCCGCCGGCGCGGCAGGGGCACCTGCACCCGTCGGCCACGGCTGCGCGGCCAGCCCGAAGTCGGCACGGATGGGGGCCGGCACCAGCCGGACGAGGGTACGCGCACACCCCTGCGGATAAGTAGCATCGCCGCCATGCCAGTTCCACAACAGTTCGTCGAGCCGGACCCGGTCGCCGACCAGACGGGACCCCAGCCGGGGAAGCACGCGAAGCCTCGTCGCCGGTGGCGGCGCATCGCCCTCATCAGCCTGCTGGTGGTGGCGCTGCTGGCCGGCGGCGGCCTGATCGCCGGTGGGCTCTACCTGCGTTCCGTGGAGTCGGACATCGAACGCGTCGACGCATTCGCGGACGTGCCCGAGGCGGGGCGCCCGCAGGCGGTGGCCAAGGGCGCGATGAACATCCTGATCCTGGGCAGCGACACCCGCGACCCGGAGAGCACGTCGGGCTCCCGCACGGACACGATCATCCTCGCCCACCTGCCGAAGGACCGGTCGAGCGCCCAGCTCGTCTCGATTCCCCGGGACACCTGGGTTTCCGTGCCCCGGTCGAAGGACGGCAGCCAGGGCGGCCGGGACGCGAAGATCAACGCCGCGTACGCGTGGGGTGGCGTGCCGCTGATGGTGCAGACCGTCGAGAAGTTCACGAGCGTGCGGATCGACCACGTCATGATGGTCGACTTCGCCGGCTTCAAGGAGATCATCGACGCCCTGGGCGGCATCGACATCGACGCGGAGAAGACCTTCACCTCGATCCACCCCCCGTTCCGCACCTTCCGTCAGGGGGTGCAGCGGATGGACGGTGAGACGGCGCTCGACTACTCACGCCAGCGCAAGCAGTTCCCGGACGGGGACTTCGCCCGCATCCGGCACCAGCAGCAGGTCATCAGGGCGATCCTGGACCGCGCCGTCTCCGGGGGCATCGTCACGAACCCGGGGAAGCTGAACTCCTTCGTCAAGGCGACGTCGAACGCGGTGTCGGTGGACGAGAAGATGTCCCTGTTGGGCATGGCGACCGACCTGCGCGGCCTACGCGGCAACAACCTGCGCTTCATCACCAGCCCGACGAAGGGCACGGGTCGGGTGGGTAGCGAGAGCGTCGTGTTCGCGAACACCGAAAAGGCCCGGTCCTTCTACGACGCGGTCCGCCGCGACGCCGTAGCCGAGATCCTGAACGCCGGAAAGTAGGAGGTCGTACTGCCGTCCCGGCTCTGGTGACGCGCGCGGACCGGTCGTATCCTTCGTTCGCCTCGAAGCTGCCGCGCGCCGCCGGGGCAGTCAACGGGGGAAGGACCGACCATGTCCAGGCAACAGGCGATGGGCCACCACGCCACCACACCGCAGCGCGACGACATGGCGGCGCAGGGCATGAGGGCGGAGGCACGCGGCGGGGCCGACGCCGGAGGCGGTGCCACCGGACCGCTGCCCACCTCCGCGCCGCCGGCAGGCGGTCAGGCGAGCGACGGCGCGCCCCGCCCCGGCCTCGACGTGACGGCGGTGCTGCCGTACGCGAGTTCCCGTGCGTCCACGCGCACCCGGGGGCTGCGGGCCTGGATGATGACGGCGCCCGTCGACGTGGCCGCCCTGCTGGCGCCCCTGCTGATCAGCCTCCAGTACTGGCGCGGGACGCTGGCCATGGCCGGCCTGACGGTGGCCATCTTCGCGGCGGGCGGGCTCTACCGGGCCCGTCGCCACGTGAGCATCCTCGACGAGCTGCCGAGCCTCTGCGGGCGGCTGCTCGCGTCCGCGGCCGTGGTCACCATCCTCGCGGCGCTGCGTCACGACTCCGAGCAGTACGTGGGCGGGTTCGCCCGCGGGGTGCTCATCGCGGCCGGGCTGGTCCTCGTCGGTCGTGTCTTCTCGCGGGAGTTCGCCACCATCGCCCGTAAGCGCCGGTGGGTGGAGCACAACGCCATCATCATCGGCAGCGGGCCGATCGCCGTGGAACTGGCCCGGCTGTTGCGCCGCTACCCCCAGTACGGGCTGCGCTTCGTCGGCTGCGTCGACTCCACTCCCCCGCACGTGCCGGCGGCGCTCCCCCTGATCGGCACCCTGGACCAACTGGAACCGCTCGTCCGGATGGTCGAGTGCGACGTGCTCATCATCGCGGACCCGAGCTGCCCGGAGCTGACCCTGATGGAGGTCCTCCGCCAGCCACGCAGCGCGAGCTGCGACCTGTGGGCCGTGCCACGGCTCTGGGGCTCCCGCTCGCACGGCGACCACATCGGCGCGATCCCGATCGTCAAGGTCGGCGACATCACCCTGTCCGGGCCCCGGTGGGCGCTCAAGCGCGCGTCGGACATCCTCTTCGCCGCCACGGCGTTGCTGCTGCTGAGCCCCGTCCTCCTGCTCTGTGCGATCGCGACGCTCCTCGACGGCGGCCCGGGCATCTTCTTCTACCAGGAGCGGATCGGCCGTCACGGCAAGCCGTTCCACATCATCAAGTTCCGCTCGATGCGTCCCGTCGACGAGCACGAGTCGCAGACGAACTGGTCGATCGCGCACGACCAGCGGGTCGGACCGATCGGCCGCTTCATGCGCCGCACGTCGCTGGACGAGCTGCCGCAGCTCTGGAACATCCTGCGGGGCGACATGAGCGTCGTCGGGCCGCGGCCCGAGCGGCCGTACTTCGTCGAGAAGTTCTCCGCCGAGTACCCCAACTACGCCATGCGCCACCGGGTCGCGGTGGGGCTCACCGGGCTGGCGCAGGTCAGTGGCCTGCGCGGCGACACCCCGATCTCCGACCGGGCGCGGTTCGACAACTACTACATCGAGAACTGGTCGCTGTGGCTCGACGCCAAGGTGCTCATCCGGACGGTGTCCGAGGTCTTCCGCGGTGGGGGTCGCTGACAGGCACGGCCGACGCCAGACGCGACCGGCCGCGTCGCCGCCCCAGGTGAAACCCTCTAGTGGAGGGTGTCCAGCGCCTTGGTGAGGGCCGAGCGCCAGTCCGCCAGCGGCCGCAGGCCTGCCGCCGCCCAGCGGTCGTGGGCCAGAACGCTGTACGCGGGACGGGGAGCCGGGCGCCGGTAGCGGTCGCTGGTGGTCGGTCGGATGCGGTCGGCGTCGAGGCCGCGGAGGGTGAACACGGCGCGGGCGAGGCCGTACCAGGTGGTCTGGCCCGATGCGGTGCCGTGGTAGACGCCGGGGGCCGCGCGGCCGGCGAGCGCAGCGTCGGCCAACGCGACGAGCTGCTCGGCCAGCGCGTACGACCAGGTCGGCTGCCCCCGCTGGTCGTCGACCACGTCGAGGTGCTCTCGATGGGCGGCCAGTCGCAGCATGGTCGCGACGAAGTTCGGCCCGTGTTCGCCGTAGAGCCAGGCGGTGCGCACGATGTAACCGCTGTCGGGGAGAAGCCGGGTGACGGCGAGTTCCCCGGCGAGCTTGCTGCGCCCGTACGCGTTGACCGGGAACGTGGTGGCATCCTCCGCATACGGTTCGGTGGCGTCGCCGGAGAAGACGTAGTCGGTGGACAGGTGGATCATCCGCGCGCCGGTGGCGGCACAGGCTTCGGCGAGGTGGGCGACGGCGTGGCCGTTGACGGCGGTGGCGGCCTCCTCCTGCGCCTCGGCCCCGTCCACGTCGGTCCACCCGGCGGTGTTGATCACCATGTCGTGTCCGGCGACGGCGGCTCGCACCGCCTGCGGGTCGGTGATGTCGAGCTCGGCGCGCGTGGTGGCCCTGACGGAGAGGTCACCTCGGGAGCGCAGGACGGCGACCAGGTCCCTGCCCAGCATGCCGCCGGCGCCGGTGACCAGCAGCCGGCTCACGGGGCGACCAGCGGCTTGGTGCCCGCTTTCAGCGGCTCCCACCAGGCCCGGTTGTCCCGGTACCACTGCACGGTCTGCGCCAGGCCGCGCTCCAGGTCGATGCTCGGGGCGTACCCGAGCTCGGTGCTGATCTTGCTGATGTCCAGGGAGTAGCGGCGGTCGTGGCCTTTGCGGTCGGCGACGGGCACGACCTGGTCCCAGCTGGCGCCGCAGGCCTCGATCAGCCGGCGGGTGAGTTCGACGTTGGCGAGTTCGGTACCGCCGCCGACGTGGTAGACCTCGCCGGCGCGGCCCCTCTCCTGGACGAGTGCGATGCCCCGGCAGTGGTCGTGCACGTGCAGCCAGTCCCGGATGTTGCCGCCGTCGCCGTAGAGCGGCACGGTGCCGCCGTCGAGCAGGTTGGTGACGAACAGCGGGACGACCTTCTCCGGGTACTGGTACGGCCCGTAGTTGTTGGAGCAGCGGGTGACCACGACGTCCATGCCGTGGGTGCGGTGGTAGGCCAGCGCCAGCAGATCGGAGCCGGCCTTGGAGGCCGAGTACGGCGAGTTCGGCGCCAGCGGCCAGTCCTCGGTCCAGGAGCCCTCTGCGATGGACCCGTACACCTCGTCGGTGGAGACGTGCACGAACCGGGAGGTGCCGTGCCGCAGCGCGGCGTCGAGCAGGTTCTGGGTGCCGAGCACGTTCGTGGTGACGAAGGGGGCGGCGCCGTCGATCGACCGGTCGACGTGGGATTCCGCGGCGAAGTGCACGATCACGTCGTGGCCGGCAACGACCTCGTCGACCACGGCGGCGTCGCGGATGTCCCCGTGCACGAACCGCAGCCGGGGATCCTCGGCCACCGGTGCGAGGTTGGCGAGGTTGCCCGAATACGTCAACGCGTCGAGCACGGTCACCGCCGAGGGTTCGACGGCCGGCACCCTCGCGGCGTCACCACCGGGCACGCCCAGCAGCATCCGAACGTACTCCGACCCGATGAAGCCGGCACCGCCGGTGACGAGGATCCTCACGGGTCGGAGAGTGTACGCGAAACCCCAGGACAACCGGTGCAGCGAGCCCGTTCTCAGGCGCCCGCCGGTGCGGGTAGTCTCCCCCGGTGCGCGGAATCCTTCTCGCCGGTGGCACCGGGTCCCGGTTGTGGCCGATCACCCGTGCCGTGTCGAAGCAGCTGATGCCGGTGTTCGACAAGCCGATGGTGTACTACCCGCTCTCCACCCTGATCATGGCAGAGGTGCGAGAGATCCTGATCATCACGACGCCGGAGGACCAGTCCCAGTTCCAGCGGCTGCTCGGTGACGGCAGCCAGTGGGGCCTGCGGTTGGAGTACCGCACGCAGGCCCGCCCGGAGGGCATCGCGCAGGCGTTCCTTCTGGGCGCGGACTTCATCGGCGACGAGTCGGTGGCACTCATCCTCGGCGACAACATCTTCCACGGCGTCGGCCTGGGCCGGCAGCTCCCCGGCCACGGCGACCTGGTCGGTGGGCGGATCTTCGCCTACCCGGTGGCCAACCCCGGAGAGTACGGGGTCGTCGACTTCGATCCGGCCGGGCGCGTGCTGTCGATCGAGGAGAAACCCGCCCGCCCCAGGTCCCGCTACGCCGTGCCCGGCCTCTACTTCTACGACAACCGTGTGGTGGACATCGCCGGCAAGCTGACCCCCAGCGCCCGTGGCGAACTGGAGATCACGGCGGTCAACGAGACCTACCGCGAATGGGGCGAGCTGTCGGTGACGGTGCTGGACCGGGGCACCGCCTGGCTCGACACCGGCACCTTCACCTCGATGATGCAGGCCGCCGAGTTCGTGCGGGTCATCGAAGAACGCCAGGGCCTGAAGATCGGATGCGTCGAGGAGGTCGCCTGGCGGGCCGGCCTGATCGACGACCACCACCTCCGTACGCTCGCCCAGTCCCTGAGCAAGAGCGGATACGGCGACTACCTGCTCGGCCTGCTCGCCGAACACCAGCCCGGGGACACCCACCGATGAAGATCCGACCGCTGAGCATCGACGGGGCCTGGGAGATCAACCCGAAGCAACACGGCGACCCGCGCGGGCTGTTCATGGAGTGGTACCGCTTCGACCAGCTCGCTGCCGCGGTCGGGCATCCACTCCGACTCGCCCAGGGCAACCTGTCGGTCTCCGCGCGCAGCGTGGTCCGCGGCATCCACTTCGCCGACGTGCCACCCGGCCAGGCCAAGTACGTGACCTGCGTACGCGGTGCCGTCATCGACGTGGTCGTGGACATCCGCGTGGGCTCGCCGACCTTCGCGCGGTGGGAGGCGATCCGCCTCGACGACGTCGACCGGCGCGCCGTCTACGTCAGCGAGGGGCTGGGCCACGGCTTCTGCGCCCTCACCGACGACGCGACCCTGAGCTACCTCTGCTCCACCACGTACAACCCCACGGCTGAGCACACCGTGCACCCGCTCGACCCCGAACTGGCGATCGACTGGCCGGCGGAGTCACCGCAGCTGTCGGCCCGGGACGCAGCCGCGCCGAGCCTGGCCGAGGCGCGGGAATCGGGACTGCTGCCGAACTACCAGGCCTGCCGCGCGTTCACCGCCAGCCAGGATGTGGGAGCTGACCCCGCCTGCGGCGGAAGATAGCCGCTTCCGCCGGACGGTGACCAGCGTTCCCGGCGAGTGGGCGGGCCAGTGTGCGGTGTCGCGCCCGCTGCGGGCCTGGTGATCGTCGCCGGGCGCCCGGCAGGGCGCTCACCAGGGCCAGGTTTCAGTCGCGCGGGAGGAACGGCAGCATCTTCGGTTCGTACCCGCCGAGATAGCGTGCCGGGTCCGCATCCAACACCGAGGCCAGCAGCGTACCGAAGACATCCCGGAAGTCCGTCGTCGCCTTGAGGTCGCCGTCGTCCAGGTCGGTCAGGCTCGGCTGCTCCCCGTAGAGTCCGCCCGCGATCTGAGGACCCAGAACGAAGACGGGCCCGGCGGTGCCGTGGTCGGTGCCGTCGGAGGCGTTCGCACGAACCCGCCGACCAAACTCGCTGTACACGACCACGGTCACCCGTTGACCGGCCTCGGTCCGCGCCAGCCTGCCCGCGAAGTCGGCCAACGCCTGGTCGAGCTGGCGCAACAGCAGCTCGTGGCCGGGCCTCTCCGCCGCGTGCGTGTCGAATCCACCGAGGCTCACCGAATACACGCGGGTGGGGACCCCCGCTTCGACGCAGTGGGCCACCCGGGAAAGCTGTTCGGAAAGGAGGTTCGCCCCGCCCGTGCCCGTCGCCGCGATGTCCGGTTCGGCGGGGAGGTCCGCCCTGGCGTCCACCGCTTCGGCGTCCCGGATGAGCTGGTCAATCTTGATGAGATTCGCATAGGCGTCCGCAGCCCGTGCCTGCATCTCGGATTCGTTCGGCTCCCGCCGCCCGAGCACCCCGATCATCTCGGTGGTGACTCCGGCCGGCAACTTGAGCCCACCGATACTCACACAGGCCCCGGTACGGGTCTCTCCCACGAGCAGGGGCGGGAGCATGGGCTCGAAGCTCACCGCGGCCTCTGGCGCGGCCTTGATGCCGTCCAACCATCGGCCGACCCAGCCGGAGGTGGCCGGATCGCTCGGTGAGGCGGTCTGCCAGATGTCCATGGACCGGAAATGACTGCGGTCCGGTTTGGGATATCCGGCCCCGAGGACGACAGCCAGGCGCTGCCCGCTCCACAGTCGACTCAGGCCCTTCATCACCGGATTCAACCCGAGCGAATCGTCGATCCGAAGCACCCGATCAGGCTCGTAGGCCAGCTCAGGTCGGGCCGCGTAGTACGCCGGATCCGCGTAGGGGACTACCGTGTTGAGCCCGTCGTTGCCGCCGTACAGCGTGACGATGACCAACTTGCGTTTCTTCCGGTGGTCTTCCCCGGCAGACGCGTCGCTCGCGGTCCGCAGGAGCTCCGCCAGGCCCAGGCCCCCTACCCCGGCGGCGATGGCGCTGCCGCCGACGACGCCGGAAGCCAGGAGAAACCTGCGCCGGGTCAATGCGTCCATGTCACGTCACCAGATATTCCGGGCTGACCAACCCGAGGGTCAGCAGGCGCTGCGGATCGGTAGTGCCCTTCAGGGCCGAGTACGTCCTGTTGGTCCATGTTTCGACAGCCAGGACGTGCGCCACGTCTTCCGGAGTCAGCCGCTGGGCGGGGACCAGTTGGGCGATCCGGCCGGCAAGGTTCAGGCGGACCTGCGCCGCCCCGACCGTCAGCCACTCCGCTCCTGCGGCCCATCCCTCGACACTCGGGGGCGCGAACGGCAACTGCCCCATTCGCTCCAGGGCGTTGAGGGCGTACGTCAGCATCTCGTCGGACAGCCTCCCCGGCCGCAGACCCAACTGCCGCATCGCGCCGACGAACCACTCCGTGGGCTGCTTGACCAGCTTGCCGGCGCTGGCCTGGAACGCGTCGTCCTCGAAGAGCTTCCGCAGCATGGCCA
Organism: Micromonospora sp. M71_S20; assembly: GCF_003664255.1. Taxonomy (NCBI): domain Bacteria; kingdom Bacillati; phylum Actinomycetota; class Actinomycetes; order Micromonosporales; family Micromonosporaceae; genus Micromonospora; species Micromonospora sp. M71_S20. The sequence continues at coordinate 1,233,431 of NZ_RCCV01000001.1, forward strand.
TCGAGTCCGGGAACGCGCGGACCATGTTGTCGCGGGTGGGCATCGGGATCAGGTCGGCCGACGAGGCGTACCGGAACCACAACCGCTCGGCGATGAACCCCGGGCAGGCCTCGTGCTTGAGCAGCAGATCCACCAGCGAGTGGGCGTCGAAGTCCTTCGTGACACCGAGGATGCTCTTCCTGCCGCCATCGTGTGAGGCGGGACTGAAGTACGCGCGCCCGCGGTCGTAGTCGATCTTCCAGCCGGTCAGCGCACGGCCCGCCTCCTTCACGTCCCGTTCGGTGTACCTGCCGATGCCGAGCATGAAGAGTTCCATCAACTCGCGGCCGAGATTCTCGTTCGGCGCGGTCCGCGTGTTCAGTTGCCCGTCGAGCCAGTAGATGAGCGCCGGGTCGGTGATCATCCGATGTGCCATCGTCGCGAAGTCGAGCGAGCTGCGCAGCGTCCTGTGCTGCACGAGCATCAGTTGCGGGCGGATCACCTTCCGGACCGAGGTGGCCCAGTGCCCGTGCCAGAAGAACCACAGCTTCTCGCGGGTCTGGTGGTCTGCGACGGTGAGGCGGTCCAGCCACCACTGGGTGATCCGCTTCGTCTGCTCCCGGCGCTCCTCATCCCCCTTGCTCCGCTGGCTGGGAGTGGGGTTCGACAACCCGGCGAAGGGATCCGGGCCGAGTCCCGGCACGGGAGCCTTCAGGGCCCCCACGTCCGGCGCTGTCGGCGCTGTCAGGGCGGCGACCGTCGCCTCGTACCCTGCCTTCTTCGCAGCAGCCAGCTCGGCGGAAGTGGGACCGAAGCCGGCGCGGCGAAGTAGCAACGAGGCGTCGGCCATGCAGCAAATGTATGCGAAGCCCCTGGTGCGGGCAGACCCCGGGGCCGGCACCAGCCGGTCAGTGTCGCGGTGACGCGGATGGGCCGCCGAGACGCGCATCGCACGTGTCTCGGCGGCCCACTGGATCCGTCACGTCAGGACGGGGCCCTCAGTCGCTGGTGTTCAGCCGACCTTCAGGACCTCGTAGGTGAACATCGTCGACGGGCCCGGATCGGCCACGAACGGATCGAAGCTCGCGATCAGCGGCGAGCTGCCGCTGTTCGGTGCCTGCACCAGGTTGTAGTTGGTCTGCGACTGGAACAGCAGGTTGCCGTCACCCCAGTGGAAGAGCCAGAAGGACTGCTCCGCGCCGATCGTGGTGGCGTTGGCGATGAGCGGCCGGGTACCGCCCGACGGCGCGCTGACGAAGCGCTTGTTGACGTGGGAGCGGAATGCGACGGCGTCGGCGCCCATATCGAGCATGTCGAACTTCTGCCAGTCGCTGGTCGCGGTGGTGGAGTTGGCGATCAGAGCGCTCTTGCCGGCGTCCGCTGCCGTCACGAACTTGCCGTTGACAGTTGCTCGCAGCACGACGACCGCGGCGGGTGAGGCCCAGATGAACTTCTCGGCCACACCGATGGCGGTGGCGTTGTTGACAAGGGGCAGGGTGCCGCCGGACGGGGCGGTGACGTACTTTCCGTTGATCTTGGCAATCAGGCTGGTGGTGCCGTCGCCGTTCATGACGACCTGGAACCGCTGGGCGTCGGTGATGGTGCTGCTGTTGGCGTACAGCGCGGCGGTGCCGCCGGCCGTGGCGGTGACGTGCTTTCCGTTGGCCCAGGACGCGAGCGCGATGTAGCCGCTGCCGGCGTCGATCACGGTGAACTTCTCCGAGTCACCCATCTGGTTCATGGGCTGGGTGGGGGTCAGCGGCTGGGTGCCGCCGGCGCCGACCGAGACGTTCTTGCCGTTGGTCAGGGACCGCAGGCCGGTGACCTGCGGCACGGCGGTGGTGCCGATGCGCAGCATCACGTCGCTGGTGTTGTAGGCGGCGGTGTTCCGCACGACCCGTCGGGTGCCGCCGTAGACGATGACGTTACGCACCTGGGTGGGCGCCCAGGACGGGTTCGCCGACAGCAGCAGCGCGGCGGCGCCAGCGACGTGCGGGCTGGCCATCGAGGTGCCGCTGTACTTGCCGATCGCGGTGTCGCTGGTGATTACCGAGGACGGGATGTGGTGCCCCGGCGCGTGGATGTCCACACACGGCCCGTAGTTGGAGAACGAGGCGCGGAAGTCGACCTCGTCCGTGGCGCCCACCGTGATCGCCGAGGCCGCGCGGGCCGGCGAGTACGAGCAGGCGTCGTCCTGGCTGTTGCCGGCGGCGACAGCGTAGGTGATCCCGGAGGCGATGGACGCCTCCACCGCGGCGTCGATCGCGGTGCTGGCTCCACCGCCGAGGCTCATGTTCGCCACCGCCGGCTTCACCGCGTTCGCCGTGACCCACTCGATGCCGGCGATGACACCGGCCTCCGTGCCGTTGCCCTCGCAGTCGAGCACCCGCACGCCCACCAGCTGCACGGCCTTGGCCACACCGTAGTTGGTGCCGCCGATGGTGCCCGCGACGTGCGTGCCGTGCCCGTCGCAGTCATTCGCGACCGGGTCGTTGTCGATGAAGTCGTAGCCGTTGCTGGCGCGCCCGCCGAACTCCTGGTGCGTGATCCGGATGCCGCTGTCGATGACGTAGGCGTGCACGTTGCTCGCCGTGTTCGGGTACGTGTACCGCTTGTTCATCGGCGCGAAGATCTGGTCCAGCCGGTCCAGCCCCCACGACGGCGTGTCCAACTGGGTGTCGCTCTTGGACACCTTGCGGTTCTGCTTGACGTAGGCCACCTCGGGGCTGGCGGCCAGCCGCTTCGCCTGCGCCTCGTTCATGCGCGCCGCGAAACCCCGGATCGTGCGCGTGTACGTGCGCGACACCGTGCCGCCGTACCGCTTGGTCAACGCGGTGGCGTTCGCACCGACCTCGGCCGGCGTGGCCTTGCCGTCCTTGAACACCACGATGTAACTGTCCTTGATGGCCCCCATGTCGGCGGCACCCAGGATCCCCGCAACCTTCTTGTCGTCCGGCGGAGCCGCGGACGCGGCACCCCCGCCGGACACGGTTGCCGCGGTCGCGACAGCGGCGAGCGCGAGCCCCGCCACGACCGACCGACAAGCTCGACGAACTTGATACACGCCAGACTCCCCGTGGGATGAACGTCCATCGTTGACAATGGACGGCGTTGCCCTTCGGCACAGACGCAGCCCATCTTCGTCGATCAACGTCATCGGCGGCTCAGCCGTTCGGACCATCTGGTGGCGAATGCCAAGGGGTAAGCCCCCGCCGCTATTACCAAGTGGCGGACCGAAGAAGACGGGTGATTACCACCGCGCTCTACTCAGAATGCGAGAGGCTGCCTATTGCTCGCACAACCGGTACCGACGACTCACCGTCGCAGGTCGCCGATCGGTGCCACGGTCGCGGCCGGATGCTGCACGCCGGCGGGTCCGGGCCCGCCGGCGCGCAGCGCCGTCATCCAGCGTCTGCTGGCTCGGCTCACCGACCGGGCGTGCCGTCCATCTGCGCACCGGTGGAAAGCGAGGCGTACGCCGCCTGCAACTGCAGGCGAACCGCCGCCGAGCTGTGGTGTGCCGCCACCCACTCCCGTCCGTTGGCGGCCAGTCGCGCGGCGGTCTCGGGCGCGGACAGCAGCTCACTGACCGCCGCGATCCAGCCAGCCCCGTCGTCGGCGACGCGGACGTGGACACCGTCCGCCACACCCGCGCGGTCGGCCACCATGCTGGTCGTCACGCTCGGAACGCCAGCCGACATCGCCTGGATGAGCTTCAGCTGGACGCCGGTGCCCCGGAAGATCGGCGCGATGGCGACGGCAGCATCCGTGTAGTGGGGCTCGACCGCGGGCGCGTTGGCGTGGAGTTCGATGCCGTTTCCGACCAGTTCCTGCACCGCCTTGGGCGGGTCCGTGCCGACGATCCGGAGCCGGGCGTCCGGGACGGCGTCCCGAATGCCCTGCCAGCACTCACGCACGAACCACATCAGGCCGTTGACGTTCGCCTCGTAGCTGAGCCGGCCGACGAACAGGACCGTCGGTGCGATCGGGCCCGCCTGCCGCTGCACGGAGAAGTCGCAGGGGCTTCTGACGAGGAACGTGTTGGGCCGCTCCTGGCCGGGCAGGGACGGGGCGGAGAGCATCAGGGGAACCCCCATGCCGACCAACTTGTCCTCCCGGGCCCGCATCCGGGGTGCCTCCACGCGGCCCAACGCCCGCCAGGCGGGGCTGGGTCCGTGCGAGGCGAGTTGCTCGTAGTACTCGCTGCGGAACTCGTCCAGGTCGACGATGACCGGCGTCGAGCCACAGGCCTCGACCAGGTGGACGGTACGGAAGACGTTGAGGTGCACGACGTCCGGCTGGAAGCCGTCCAACTCCCGCCGCAGCGCGTCGGTGAGCGCCTTCGGGCTCGCGTACCCCGTCTGCAACGAGACCCCGGTGCCGAGTGCCCGCGCGGAGCGCAGCATGGAACCGACGCGTGGGTTGGGGACGAGGGTGCGCTCCTTGACCGGCAGGAGCTCCGCCAGCCGCGCCTCCTCCTCGTCGTGCACCAGCCCCAGGAAGCGGACATCGTGCTCGGCGGCGAGCATCTCCAGGATCACGAGGCTGCGTGGGCGGACCGATGCCGGGATCCACGGCGCCACAAACAGAATCTTCAAATCGGCAGCCTCCTCAGGGCTGACGCGAGGAGTCGCTGACCCCGCGTGCCATGCTTCGCGAAATAGACATACATGCCGGACCGGTACAGGGGGTTCTTCCCAACCGCACCGGTGCTGGTGCTCTCCTTGTGCTCGGCGACACTCGTCCCGACCGACGCGACACCCCAGCCACCGGCGCGCAACTGCGTGCACAGGTCGACGTCCTCGAAGTAGAGGAAGAAGCGGGGGTCGAACCCACCGATGGACCTGAACGCCTCACCCCGTACGAGCATGCAGAACCCCGACACCCAGGCGGTTTCGCGCACCTGGCCGGTCGGTTCGACATCGAGATACTCGAGCATCTTGAACTTCTTGCGCAAGGGCGTCGCCCGAGCCAGGTGCTGCTTCAGTCGCCTCGGCACGAGATGGTCGACCTTCAGCGCCGCCAGCCATTCCTTCGCGATGCTCGGCTCGGGCCCCGCCGAGATTCCGAAGCGCCCGTCCGGGTATCGCATCAGCGGCGCGACCACGCCCAGCTTCGAGTCGGCCCGCAGTGCCTCCACGAGGTGCGCGAACGACTCGGGGTCGATGTGGCAGTCGGGATTGAGGAGGAAGTAGGCGTCAGCGTCGGGGAGGGTCTCCGCCGCGGCGTTGATCGCCTTGCCGAAGCCCACGTTGGGCAGCGAGACGACCGGATACCCGAAGGACTTCGCGACCTCGACGCTGTCGTCCGTGGAGGAGTTGTCCACGACCACGACATCGTCCACCGGCAGGGCGCCCAGGCAGCCCAGACTCAGGGGAAGCTCCCGGGCCGAGTTGTAGGAGACGATGATGGCTGCGATTTTCACTGTCGACTCGCAATCCCGTAGGCGTCGAGGTACGAGCGGACCGTGTCGTCCCAACGGAACGTCCGCTCGATGTGTGCACGGGCACGCCGCCCGCGCTGCGCGGCGTCGTCGGGTGACTCGACCGCGGCCCGGACCGCCGCCGCGATCTCGTCGGCCGTCGACGCGGTGTACAACATCGAGGCGTCACCGCGTACGGACGCGGCCGGTCCACTCGACGTGATGACGGGACAGCCGAGGGCCATGGCGTGTGCCACCTTCATCAGCACTCCGCCGCCCACGATCGACGGCACGACGACGGCGTGGGCGTCGAGCATCTCCGACCGGAGGTCGGGCACCGCACCCGTCACCACCACCCTGCCGTCGCTCTCGCCGAGGCCGACCACGTCGGCGGACGGCTCCGCCCCGACGATTCTGAGTTCCGCCTGCGGCAGGCCCTGCCACACCAGCGGCATCACCTCGCGCGCGAGGAACTGGGCGACGAGCGCGTTCGCGCGTCGCCACATCGCCCCGGCGAACACCAGTCGCGGTCGCTCCGTCGCTGGCGGCGGCGACCAGGACCGGTCGCCGACGTGGATTCCCGGCCGGGCGAGCACGGTGTTCGGATTGCGTGCGGCGGCGACCGCGAAGTCGGCGTCGGACAGGGTGATGACGGCGTCCGCCTGGCGGATCGCGGCGCGTTCGAACCGTCGCGTCCGAAGCAGCTCGATGAGACGGTACGGCCGTTCCAGGCCGGATGACGCCCGGTAGGACTCCAGCATCACCTTCTCGGTGATGTCGTGCAGGCCCAGCACCGACGCGGGGCTGATCCCGACGACCTCGGCGGACTGCAGGTACTCCGAGTGCACGACGTCAGGCCGGATCCGGCGGATGAGCTCGGCGGCCTCCCGGGTCGCTTCTCGCGGCCACGCCTGGCGGAGCCATGCCGGTTCCAGGCGGAGACGGTCCCGGTGGCTCGGACGAGCGGTGACCGTGGCGGGCAACAACGTGTACTTCAGATCGTCCGGCTCCGCCGGCGCCGTGTGCTCCGGCGAGTAGACGAAGAGGTCGACCTGCTCAGCCAACCGCGGGGTGAGCTGCACGATCGTGTCGGCCGCAGCATGGTAGTGGTGCGCGTTGGGCGCGAACGGGGTGAGCAGGAGGACGCGCATCAGCCCAGCCGCTTCACGAGCGTCGTGACGAACCCTTGCGCGATCCGTCCCTGGGCCGCGACCCGCTGGGCGGCCTCCCGGAACTGCTCGGCGGACGCGGCAGCCGCGGTCGCCGTGCGGTAGAGCGTGTCGGCGTCGACGTCCGGTGGCACCAGGTACTCGCGGAGCCCCAGGTCGACGAAGGCGTCATGGACCTTCCGCTCGTACGCGATGGCCACCGTCGGAACACCGATCGCCACGGCGAGGAGTGCGGCATGCAGGCGGGTGCCGAGGACGAGCTGGTTCGTGGCGAGCGACTGCAACCAGTCGCGGAGCGCTCCGACGAGAGGCCGGCTGCCGTCCAACGGGGTGGAGTCCAGGTCCAGAAGGTCGCGGAAGGCGCGCTCGTAGATGACGCGGTCGTCCTCGCCGTGTGCTCCCCGGCCGAAGGCCATCGGAAGGAAGGTGCCCGACCATCCCTCCTGGCGGAGCCGACCGGCACATCCGGTGAGCGCCGCCAGCAGCGAGCCCTCGAGGTCGGGCGCGAGCGGTCGCATCGACAGCGCGAAGCGGCGGCCGGAGTCGACCCGATCCAGCTCGGGCAGCGGCAGGGTGTACGCCATGTCGCCGATGACCTCTGCGCCGGAGCCGAAGTGCGACGCGGTTCGCTCGTCGCGCACACCCACCGCGACGCAGGACGCGCCCATGAGACGCAGCATCTGACGACCGACCGGCGTTCCCCCCTCGCGCACGCCGACGCCGACGGTGGCGACGGGCGTTCCCGCCAGCTTGGCCATCGCGATGATCCGGGCGAACATCGGCAGGGTGCCGGGCCAGGACAGGTTGGGGGAACGCTCCTGGAAGACCGTTCCGGGGCCGAGCAGAAGCAGTTGACACGACTTGATCGCGCGCTGCACCGCGACCTGACGCTCGGAGGCACCACGAGCCCGCAGTACGGGCATGTGCTCCGTCTGCACGCCATGGAGTTCGGCGACCCGGTCCGGGTTGGGGCAGAAGACCACGAAGGACGCGTTCTCCTTGACCTCGCGGACGCAGGTGATGAGCGAGTGGAGGAGGATCTCGTCTCCGAGATTGTCCGATCCGAACCACCCGACTATTCCGACCCTCACATGTCCTCCGTCGTTGCAGCCCGCAGTCTGCCTGCGGCCCTCCGTTGTCTGAGAAATCTGACGGTAGTCAGAGCAAGGATGACGCCCCCGAGAGTGGCGGACGCCGGAGCGGATCCCATCACGGTCAACAGTCCGGCGAGCGCCCATGCCGCCGCCGCGACAGCTCCGAACGAGATGAGGACCGGCCACACCAGTTCCTTGATCCGCAGGAACCACAGCAGCGACCCGGCCACGACAAGCTCGTTCAGCACCATCGCGCAGGCGGCTCCGTAGGCGCCGTACCTGCCGTCGAGCGCGAGGTTGAATCCGACGCTGCCGCAGATGCTCAGCACGAGCACCATCAACCGGCTGGCGGCACGGCCCCGGGCGAGCAGGATGGCGGACAGACCGAAGTTGGCGAATCGCAGTGCGAGGAACAGGGTGAGCACCATCGCGAGCTCCGGGATGTTCCCCGCCTGGTCACCGAAGAGCACCACGGTCGCGATCGGAAGGCCGATGAACATGACGCCGGCGGCGCCCTGGCCCGCGAGCCCGAAGAACTGGAAGATCGTGAGCGGGTCGTTCGCCTGGGCGGTCCCGGAAGTTCCCTTCGGCGCGGCATAGGCGAGGGCGCCGAGGCCCATGGACGCCGCGACCTGGACCGCCGGCCCGATGATGGCCGCGGCCGAAACGTACTCTCCGACTTCCACGGCGGTGACGAAGAACGCGAGGATGAAGACGTCGCCGCGGAAGTAGAAGAGACCGAGCAGGTCGGAGGCGAAGTACGGCAGCGCCAGCCTGATGTGCTGGGCCGAGCGGGCACCTCGGGAGGCGCGCAGCGACGGCAGGATCCGCACGACGAGAACCGCGGCCGTCGACCGGAGGACCGACGTCACCAGGAAGTAGACGGCAGCGTCACCGAGGGTGAGCCCGTCCGTCAGCCACACGTCGACCGCGCACGCGCCGATGAGCAGGAGGCCGGTGGAGGTGTTCGTGAGCGGTTCGGCCCAGGCCGAACGGGTGCCTCGGATGAGGACCCACGCCGTCTCGTTCCACTGTTCGAAGAGGCTGGCGACGAAGACCAGGAAGAAGGCGAGCTGCGCTTCCGGGGGAAGAAGCACGCCGATCACCACGTACGCGACGGCGGCGGCCGACATCAGCACGACGAGACGGCCGCCATGGATCCGGGCGACCACAGGTGGCGAGACCGTCCCCGCGGCGGCCTCCCTGGTCAGGTAGGTCGGCAGACCGAGGGAGAGCGCGGCGGCGGTGAAGGACGCGGAAAGCGTGGCCATCCCGTAGAAGCCGACGGCCTCGACGCCGGCGCCCCTGGTCAGCAACGCCATGACCACCAGGGTGGTGAACCGCGTGGCCAGGGTGGAGAGCCCCAGCAGGCCCGACACGACCGTCAGAGACGTGCGCCGCCCCGCCGGCGCCCTGGCCTCAGTCGCGACCATTGCCGGTCGCAACCGCCGAGAACCGCGTCCGGGCATGGAAATAGCCCGCTACGAGCGCCAACATCAGAAAATAGGGTCCCTGCATCAGTCCCCAGCCCGTCATACCGATGAGGACGAGAGCCGGCAGAGCGCTGACCAGAACCCTGGGTGCCAGCTCCGAGGTCCGCGTACGAAAGACGGAGCGAATGGCCGCCGTCGCGGTCCGCACGAACGGCAGCCAGAGGAGCAGCGCGCCGACGATGCCCACCTCGGCGGCGCTCAGCAGCAACACGTTGTGTACGGGCACGCCGCTCGCGGTCAGCGGATCCGAGGCACCGACGACGGCGACGTAGCTGTTGGGTCCCACCCCGGCCCACGGATGCGCGCGGATCGCATCCGCCGCGACCACGAGCAGGTGTTGTCGGGAGCCCCCACCGGGGTCCGCCAGGAATCGCTCGATCAGCCACGGTAGCGACGCCCCGCCGAGCACCCCGGTAAGGCCGACGACCACGAAGTACTTCTTCTGCCACCGCCCGGTCATCAGCTCGAGCAACATGAAGATGAGGATCATGGAGACCACGGCTGCGAGAACCGTGCGACTCTGGGTGAGGGACACGCCGATGAGGACGACACCGAGCGTCGTCCAGGCCACCCATCGTTCCCGCACCGTCCGCTGCGGCAGGGTCAGTGCGCACAGGCCGCAGAAGAACAAGACCTTCGCCAGCTCGCCCGGATGGCTCGTCAGGCCCGTGGCACGCCCGAGCACGTCGAGCGCCTGTTGGCCGGAGACGCGTCGCAGCGGAAAACCGAGCACCGCCGCGCTGATCGCGAAGAGTTGCAGCCACGCCACGGCCGCGAAGGCCCAGAGCAGGATCGAGTGCCGGCGGTCCGCGCGCTCGGCCGTGGCGCCGATGGCGAACACGATCGCCGCCAGACCGAAGTGCAGCAGGCCACTCACGGTACGCGGGGACGCGTCCCAGTGGAACGCGGCGAACAGGGCCAGCCACCCGAGAAACGGCGCCCACAGGAGGAGGGCGCGAACGAGTCGACGACGCGTGTGCATCGTGACCAGCACGAACGCCACAGCGATCGCGATGGTGTACGAGTAGAGCGTCGGCGTTCCGGTCGACACACCGGCGTAGATGACGACATCGGCGGGAGCAAGGGCGATCGGCACCAGTCCGAGTGTCGCCACCAGGAGCGCCAGTGCGGCGACGATGCGCTGATCCGGGTCGGACCGCAGCCCTGCGGCGATCGACCGGCCGGCCCGGGTCAGCTGGACGACCAGGCTCGGGCCCCGATGGCGGCCCGGCCCGCGGACTCCGCGGTTCTCGCCGCCCGGGCCGGCGGCCGGGTCGACGTATGTCCGAACTGGCTGCTGACCACCGCTGCGCCATGTCGCCGGGGCATGGCGTGGATCACCCTGGGGATGACCACTGGCCGTACCGGTGAACATGACATCTCCGTATCAGCCTTGGTCGGCCAGTCGCTGCCACGGCAGCGCCGGTCGTGCCGCCGTGCGGGGGTTTCGCTCACGCCTCCAGGGCGGGATCCAGAGCCGATGACGGATCGGCCCGGGGCCGAAGCGGGACTTCGCGCGCTCATCATAGAGGTGGGTGTCGGCGGCGAACCATAGGTCCCGGGCCCGCGCGCGGGACCTTCCGACCTGCATGCCGGCTGTACCGGACATGACACTGACCGTGTGTCCGGTGATCGCGCGGGGGTTCCGCACATACCTGACTGGAACGGCCGAATCCACTTCTTGTGGCTTCGACTTGGCGCCGGCACCGCAGAACCTGGGGCCAGCAGGCAGGAGGCGATCCGTATCCTACGACTCGCCAATCACCAATCTCGCCAAGCCGCCAACATGAACCTCATCCAGACAGACGGCTCGACGTCCGCGGGCTCTCTCTCCGGCCGGTCCGGACGCAGATCAGAACTCGGCGTTGTCACGGATGGAGTTGACCACGCGCCGAATGACGTCGATCCAGTCCTCCGGGGCGGTCATGCGCAGCACGAGCTGACGGTCGATCGCACCGTCCGGCTCCGAGCGCCAGAAGGCGACCACGACGATGCCGTACTTGTTGGCGCCGTTCAGCTTCACGGTCTCGGCCAGGACGACGTACGGCCCGCCGCTGCGCCACTGCAGTCCCCACGCCTCCTCCGCCTTGCGCAGGGCGTCGCGTTGCTCCTCGCCGCATTCAGGACAGTTGCGGACGATCAGCTCGCCGCCAACCTCCGCGTTGTCCCCGATCGAGGCACCGCAGTTGTACTTGACCTGCCCCTCGGTGCTGCCGCCAGGAGTGCACGTCCAGTCAGCCGGTGCCACGAACTCGAAGCCCAGGCCGTCCGGGTTCAGTGTCCGTACGGCATCGCTCCTGCTGAAGACCTGCCATTTGGGCCAGTCCCCCGGCCGTGGCGGCTCGATGCCCGGCTGCTGCGGACGCGCGGAAGGTGACCAGCTTGAGACGCCGGACGGGACCACGGCGGTGGGTGAGGGGTTCGCCGTCGGCTCGGTCGTGTCCCCGCGCCCGATCCAGGCGAAGGCACCCGCACCGCCGACGAGGACCAGCACCAGTGCGACGATCCCGACCCAGAGCCCGGTACGACGCCGCCGCGTCTCGGAGGGCGCTATCCGGCGAGCAGGTGCGGCGAGCGGATCGTACGGCGGGATGCCGGCCGGCGCGGGGGCTTGGGCGGCGGGTGACTGGGGCTTCTCGGCGACCGGCTGCGCCGGCATCGCGGTGGTCGGCGCGTCCCAGCCTGGCGCCGGCGGGCCCGAGGCCGGGTGCGGGGCCGACGACACCGGCTGGGTGGGGTTCGGACCTGCGTGCATCGCCCACGGCAGATGCGGAACACCGGAGACCGACTGCGGTACACCGGAGACGGGAGGGGTCACCCCGCTGACCGGCTGAGGCATGCCGCTGACCGGCTGAGGCACCCCGGAGACCGGCCGTGCTGCCGTCGGATCCGGCGTGTACTCCACGCCGAGTGCACGGAGCAGCTTCTCCGCCCCCGGTCCGACCTCCGCCGAGTACGCCACCCAGGGCGCGGCGGCCGAGAAGTCGGCGTAGGCGTAGGGCAGGGGGTCCGCCGCCTGCGCCAGCGAGTTCGTCATCCCGACGAACGCCTCCCGCCAGCCGGGGGCCGCGGCGACGGCGGCGTCCAGGACGGCCACGGTGACGAGGCGCCCCTGCTCGTCGATCGCCGCCCACGCCTTACCCACCGGAGACCCGCCCAGCACGTGGGTGAACCTGTAGGGACCTGCCGGCTGCATGCGCCAACTCCTCTGCTCAACCGCCGTGCGGATCCTACAGAGGCGGCGCCAGCGCCTCCGCCCGCCCGTCGCAGGCCCGACAGCCTCCCGCCCGCCCGTCGCAGGCCCGACTCCCTGCTGGGACGCGCGGCGGGCCCATTGCGCGTCCCCGGGCCACTCGCTGGCCCGCACCACGGGCGTTCCGCGAGCGGGCTTGCCCTGTGAAAGTTTTCATGCATACAGTCACCTGATGAATGAGGGAGCTGTCATGGCACCCACCGAGCGGGTGCTGGACCTGTTCCAGGGGGTCCGGCTCACCCCCACCCAGCGCCGCATCGCGCACTGCCTCGTGCAGAACGCGCCGGCCGCGGCGTACCTGTCGGCGGCCGAGGTCGCCGAGCTGGCGGGGGTCAGCCAGCCGTCGGTCACCCGGTTCGCGGTCGCGCTCGGCCACGACGGCTACCCCGCGCTGCGCCGCCGGCTCCGCGAGCTGACCGCCGGCGCCCCGGGCGACGCCACCGACGCGGGCAACGAGCTCCAGCAGGCGGTACGCGCCGAGATCGGCAACCTCGACCGCCTGGCCGGGCAGCTCGCCGACCGGGACCGGATCGCCGAGACCGGGAGGCTGCTGGCCGCCAGCCGCCCCCTGCCGGTGCTCGGCCTGCGCGCCGCCGCCCCGCTGGCCGCCTACTTCGCGTACTTCGCCGCCAAGGTGCACCCCGACGTGCGGGTGCTCGACGACGGCGGCAGCCTGCTCACCGACCGCCTCGAACAGGCCGCCGAGGCCGGGGCGGGCGCCCTGCTCGCCTTCGTGCTGCCCCGCTATCCCCGGGAGACGCTGGACGCGCTGCGCGAGGCCCGGGCCGCCGGCCTCACCGTGGTGGCCATCACCGACTCGCCGGTCAGCCCGGCCGCCGAGCACGCCGACGTGGTGCTGCCCGCCGCGGTCGGCGCGCAGCTCGTCTTCGACCTGCACACCGCGCCGATGACCCTGGCCATGGTGCTGCTCCAGGCCATCTGCGACGCCGCCCCGACCGACACCCAGCGCCGGCTGGAGGCCTTCGAAGCCTCCGCCGCCCGCCGCCAGTTGTTCCTCGGATGACCCGGAGGAGAGCCGAGATGACCCAGCCCGTCCGCGCCGCACGCGGCACCGAACGCACCGCCCGTGGGTGGCCCCAGGAGGCCGCGCTGCGGATGCTGATGAACAACCTCGACCCGGAGGTGGCCGAGCGTCCCGACGACCTGGTGGTCTACGGCGGCACCGGGAAGGCGGCGCGGGACTGGCCGTCGTACCACGCGCTGGTGCGCACCCTGACCGACCTGCGCGACGACGAGACCATGCTGGTGCAGTCGGGCCGGCCGGTGGGCGTCATGCGTACCCACGAGTGGGCGCCCCGGGTGCTGCTGGCCAACTCCAACCTGGTGGGCGACTGGGCCACCTGGCCGGAGTTCCGCCGCCTCGAACAGCTCGGCCTGACCATGTACGGGCAGATGACCGCCGGCTCGTGGATCTACATCGGCACCCAGGGCATCCTCCAGGGCACCTACGAGACGTTCGCCGCCGTCGCCGCCAAGCGGTTCGGCGGCACCCTGGCGGGCACGCTGACGCTCACCGCCGGCTGCGGCGGGATGGGCGGGGCGCAGCCCCTCGCGGTCACCATGAACGGCGGCGTCTGCCTGGTCGTCGACGTGGACCGCAGCCGGCTGGACCGGCGGGTGCACGACCGCTACCTCGACGAGGTCGCCGACTCCCTGGACGACGCCGTCGAGCGGGCGCTGGCCGCGAAGCGGGACCGGCGGGCGCTGAGCGTCGGCGTGGTCGGCAACGCGGCCACGGTCTTCCCGGAGCTGCTGCGCCGGGGCGTCGACATCGACGTCGTCACCGACCAGACCAGCGCGCACGACCCGCTGTCGTACCTGCCGGAGGGGGTGGAGCCGGCCGACGCCCGGGACTACGCGGCGGCGAAGCCGGCCGAGTTCACCGACCGGGCGCGGGCGTCGATGGCGAAGCACGTCGAGGCGATGGTCGGGTTCCTCGACGCCGGCGCGGAGGTCTTCGACTACGGCAACTCGATCCGGGGCGAGGCGAAGCTCGGCGGGTTCGAGCGGGCCTTCGACTTCCCCGGCTTCGTGCCCGCGTACATCCGGCCGTTGTTCTGCGAGGGCAAGGGCCCGTTCCGGTGGGCGGCGCTCTCCGGCGACCCGGCCGACATCGCGGCCACCGACCGGGCGATCCTGGAGCTGTTCCCGGAGAACGAGTCGCTGGCCCGGTGGATCCGGATGGCCGGCGAGCGCGTCGCCTTCCAGGGCCTGCCGGCGCGGATCTGCTGGCTCGGCTACGGCGAGCGGGACAAGGCGGGGGTGCGGTTCAACGAGATGGTCGCCTCCGGCGAGCTGTCGGCGCCCGTGGTGATCGGCCGCGACCACCTGGACTGCGGCAGCGTGGCCAGCCCGTACCGGGAGACCGAGTCGATGGCCGACGGCTCCGACGCCGTGGCCGACTGGCCGTTGCTCAACGCGCTGGTCAACACCGCCAGCGGGGCGTCCTGGGTGTCGATCCACCACGGCGGCGGGGTCGGCATCGGCCGGTCCATCCACGCCGGGCAGGTCTGTGTGGCCGACGGCACGGCGCTGGCCGGGCAGAAGATCGAGCGGGTGCTCACCAACGACCCGGCGATGGGCGTCATCCGGCACGTGGACGCCGGCTACGACGCCGCCCGCGAGGTCGCGGAGGCCACCGGCGTGCGGGTGCCGATGGCGGAGACCCCGTGAGCGCGAGGAGTGCAGCGCAGCGGAGCCCCGCAGTCGCGAACATCGGAGGTACCGCGTGAGCGACCTCGCCGGGCGGTTCCGGGCGCTGTGGGACGAGATCGCGCCGGTCGGGCGGGACGAGGGCAGCGGCGGCTACCTGCGCTACGCGCTGACCGCGCCGGAGCTGCGGCTGCGGGAGTGGTTCCGCGAGCAGGCCGACCGCCGGGGCATGCCGGTCACCGACGACGGCAACGGCAACCTCTTCGCCCGGTGGGGCGACCCGGAGGCCGGCGACGCGGTGCTGACGGGCAGCCACTTCGACTCGGTGCCGCACGGCGGGGCCTACGACGGGCCGCTCGGCATCGTCAGCGCGTTCCTCGCCGTCGACGAGCTGCGCGCGGCCGGCGTCGCGCCGGCCCGCCCCGTGGTGGTCGGCGCGTTCGTCGAGGAGGAGGGCGCGCGGTTCGGCGTACCGTGCCTGGGGTCGCGGCTGCTCGCCGGGGAGATCGCGGTGGACCGCGCGGCCGGGTTGCGCGACGCCGGCGGGGTGAGCTTCGCCGAGGCGCTGGGCGCCCGGCCGGCGGGCGCCCGACCCGAGCTGCTCGGCGGCTTCGCCGCCTTCGTCGAGCTGCACGTCGAGCAGGGCCGAGCGATGGTCGACGCCGACGCGCCGGTCGGGGTGGCCAGCGCGATCTGGCCGCACGGCCGCTGGCGCTTCGAGTTCACCGGCGAGGGCAACCACGCCGGTACGACCCGGATGGCCGACCGCCGCGACCCCATGCTGACGTACGCCTTCACGGTGCTGGCGGCCAACAAGGAGGCGCGGCTGCGCGGTGCCCACGCCACCGTCGGCCGGGTGGCGGTGGAGCCGAATGCCACCAACGCCATCCCGTCGAAGGTGACCGGCTGGCTGGACGCCCGGGCCGCCGAGCCGGAGACGCTGACGGGGCTGGTCGACGCGGTGCGCGCGAAGGCCGCCGAGCGGGCCCGCCGCGACGGTACGGAGGTGGCGCTGACGGAGGAGTCGGCCACCCCGCTGGTCGCCTTCGACGGTGGCCTGGCCAACCGGCTCGCGACCCTGCTCGACGCGCCGGTGCTGCCGACCGGGGCCGGGCACGACGCCGGGGTGCTCGCCGCGCACCTGCCCACGGCGATGCTCTTCGTGCGCAACCCGACGGGGGTGTCGCACTCGCCGGCGGAGTCGGCCAGCGACGCCGACTGCGCGGCCGGGGTCACCGCCCTGGCCCGGGTGGTGGAGGAGCTGGCATGCCGGTGAACGCGGCCCGGGGAGGTCGGCGGCGGCCTGTCGGGCTGATGTCGCAGACGATTCGCCCCCGCGGTGATCGACTGATGTCGCAGACGATCCAGTTCGACAGGGGGCGTACGAGATGACCGTGACCCGCTGGCTCGCCGAGTACGCCTGGCTGCCCGACCACGCCGAGCCCACGGCCGACGTGCTGATCGAGACGACCGACGGACGGATCACCGGTGTTACCCCGCTGACGGCCGGGAGCACGCCGCCCGCCGGGGTCGAGGTCATGGCCGATGCCGAGCGGCTGCCCGGGCTGACGCTGCCCGGGCTCGCCAACGCCCACTCGCACGCGTTCCACCGGGCGTTGCGGGGGCGCACCCACGGCGGGCGCGGCGACTTCTGGACCTGGCGCGACCGGATGTACGCGGTGGCGCAGCGGCTCGACCCGGACTCGTACCTGGCCCTGGCCCGGGCGGTCTACGCCGAGATGGCGCTGGCCGGCGTCACCTGCGTCGGCGAGTTCCACTACGTGCACCACGGCCCGGACGGCACCCCGTACGCGGACCCGAACGCGATGGGTGCGGCGCTGGTCGAGGCCGCCGCCCACGCCGGGATCCGGATCACCCTGCTGGACACCTGCTACCTGACCGCCACCGTCGACGGGGAGCCGCTCGCCGGGCCGCAGCGACGCTTCGGCGACGGCGACGCGCTGCGCTGGGCGGAGCGGGTCGACGCGTTCCGGCCCGCCGACGACCACGCCCGGGTCGGCGCGGCGATCCACTCGGTGCGCGCGGTGCCCGCCGGGCAGCTCGCCACCGTGGCCGGATGGGCGGACCGGCGCGGCGCACCCCTGCACGTGCACCTCTCCGAGCAGCCCGCCGAGAACGACGCCTGCCGGGCCGCGCACGGCTGCACCCCGGCCCGGCTGCTCGCCGACCGGGGGGCGCTCGGCCCGAACACCACGGCCGTGCACGCCACCCACCTGACCGGCGGCGACCTCACGCTGCTCGGGGACGCCGGCACGGGCGTCTGCCTCTGCCCGACCACCGAGCGGGACCTGGCCGACGGGATCGGCCCGGCCCGGCGGATGGCCGACGTCGGCCTGCCGCTCAGCCTGGGCAGCGACAGCCATGCCGTGATCGACCTCTTCGAGGAGGCCCGCGCGGTGGAACTGGACGAGCGGCTGCGCACCCGCCGGCGCGGGCACTTCGGCCCCGCCGAGCTGCGCGACGCGGCCACCGTCGGCGGTCACGCCGCGCTGGGCTGGCGCGACGCCGGGCGGATCGCCGTGGGGGCGCGGGCCGACCTGGTGACCGTGCGGCTGGACAGCCCGCGCACGGCCGGCGTACCGCCGGTGGGGGTCTGGTTCGCGGCGGGCGCCGCCGACGTCGCGCAGGTCGTGGTGGACGGCCGGACGGTGGTGCGCGACGGCCGGCACCTGACCGTCGACGTGCCGGCCGAACTGGTTGCGGCGATCGAGGAGGTGACCTCGTGAGCAGTCTGCTGGTCGACGACATCGGCGAGCTGGTGACCAACGACGTCGGAGGCGAGGGCGGGCCGCTGGGCATCCGGCGCGACGTCGCCCTCCTGGTCGAGGAGGGGCGGGTGGCCTGGATCGGGCCGTCCCGCGACGCGCCGGCCGCCGACCGGCGCATCGACGCCGGGGGCGCCGCCGTGCTCCCCGGCTTCGTGGACAGCCACGCCCACCTGGTCTTCGCCGGGGACCGGGCCGCCGAGTTCGCCGCCCGGATGGCCGGGCAGCCGTACACCGGCGGCGGCATCCGGACCACCGTCGGCGCGACCCGGGCGGCCACCGACGACGACCTGCGGGCCACCGTGCGCCGGCTGCGCGGCGAGGCGATGCGGCAGGGCACCACCACCATGGAGATCAAGAGCGGGTACGGCCTCACCGTCGCCGACGAGGCCCGCTCGCTGGCGATCGCCGCCGAGGTCAGCGAGGAGACCACCTTCCTCGGCGCCCACGTGGTCCCCGCCGAGTACGCCGACCGCCCCGACGACTACGTGGGCCTGGTCTGCGGGCCGATGCTGGCCGCCGCCGCGCCGTACGCCCGCTGGATCGACGTCTTCTGCGAGCGGGGCGCGTTCGACGTCGACCACGCCCGCGCCATCCTCGCCTGCGGGCAGGCCGTCGGGCTGGGCGTGCGGGTGCACGCCAACCAGCTCGGCCCCGGGCCGGGCGTCCAGCTCGGCGTCGAGCTGGGCGCGGCGAGCGTCGACCACTGCACCCACCTGACCGACGCCGACGTCGACGCGCTGGCCTCGGCCGGCGAGACGTGGGTCTCCGGATTCGAGCCGACCACGGTCGCGACCCTGCTGCCCGGCGCCGAGTTCTCCACCCGCTCGCCCTACCCGGACGCCCGCCGGCTGCTCGACGCCGGCGTGATCGTGGCGCTGGCGACCGACTGCAACCCCGGTTCGTCGTACACCTCGTCGATGCCGTTCTGCGTCGCGCTCGCCGTACGCGAGATGCGGATGACCCCGGCGGAGGCCGTCTGGGCCGCGACCGCCGGCGGCGCCCGGGCGCTGCGCCGCGACGACGTCGGGGTGCTCCGGCCCGGGGCCCGGGCCGACCTGATGATCCTCGACGCCCCGTCCCACCTGCACCTGGCCTACCGGCCCGGTGTACCACTGATCCGCCAGGTTCTGCGCAACGGAGTGCCCCAATGACCGTCACCGTACTGCCCACCGGGATCTCCCCCGCCGACGTGCTCGCCGTGGCGCGCGGCACCGCCAAGGTCGTCCTCGACCCGGCCACCGTCGACGCCATGACCGTCAGCCGGTCCATCGTCGACGGCATCGAGGCCGCCGGCCGGCCGGTCTACGGCGTCTCCACCGGCTTCGGCGCGCTGGCGAACACCTTCGTCGCGCCCGAGCGGCGGGCCGAGCTCCAGCACGCGCTGATCCGCTCGCACGCCGCCGGGGTGGGCGCGCCGATGCCGCGCGAGGTGGTCCGGGCCATGATGCTGCTGCGGGTCCGCTCGCTGGCGCTCGGCCGTTCCGGGGTCCGGCCCCTGGTCGCCGAGGCGCTGGTCGACCTGCTCAACCACGACGTGACGCCGTGGGTGCCGGAGCACGGCTCGCTGGGCGCCTCCGGCGACCTGGCGCCGCTGGCGCACTGCGCGCTGGTGCTGCTCGGCGAGGGCTGGGTGCTCGGCCCGGCCGGCGAACGGCTGCCCGCCGCCGACGTGCTGCGCCGGGCGGGGCTGGCGCCGATCGGGCTGGCCGCCAAGGAGGGGCTGGCGCTGATCAACGGCACCGACGGCATGCTCGGCATGCTGCTGCTGGCGATCCACGACGCCGCGCACCTGTTCACGATGGCCGACGTCACCGCCGCCCTCGCCATCGAGGCGATGCTCGGCTCGGAGCGGCCGTTCCTGCCGGAGCTGCACGCCATCCGGCCGCATCCCGGGCAGTCGGCCTCGGCGGCGAACATCCACCGGCTGCTCCAGGACTCCCGGGTGATGGACTCGCACCGCGACGACCTCGCGCACGCGGTGCAGGACGCGTACTCGATGCGGTGCGCCCCGCAGGTCGCCGGGGCGGCCCGGGACACGCTGGACTTCGTCCGCACGGTGGCCGGCCGGGAGCTGGTCTCGGTGGTGGACAACCCGGTGGTGCTGCCCGACGGCCGCGTCGAGTCGACCGGGAACTTCCACGGCGCACCGCTGGGCTTCGCCGCCGACTTCCTGGCCATCGCCGCCGCCGAGGTGGGCGCGATCGCCGAGCGCCGGGTCGACCGGCTGCTCGACGTCACCCGGTCCCGGGAGCTGCCGGCGTTCCTCTCCCCCGACGCCGGGGTCAACTCCGGGCTGATGATCGCCCAGTACACGGCGGCCGGGATCGTCGCGGAGAACCGCCGGCTCGCCGCGCCGGCGTCGGTGGACTCGCTGCCCACCAGCGGCATGCAGGAGGACCACGTCTCGATGGGCTGGGCAGCGGCCAAGAAGCTGCGCACCGTGCTGGACAACCTGACCAGCCTGCTCGCCGTCGAGCTGCTCGCCGGCGTACGCGGGCTCCAGCTGCGCGCCCCGCTCGACCCGTCGCCGGCCGGCCGGGCGGCCGTCGCGGCGCTCGGCGGGATCGCCGGGGAACCCGGTCCGGACGTCTTCCTGGCCCCGCTGATGGAGGCCGCCCGGGACGTGCTGGCCGGGCCCGAGCTGCGCGCCGCCATCGAGGGCGAGATCGGGCCCCTCGACTGACGGCCACCCCGGGCCACCGTTGCGCCGCGGTGGCCCGGGGTGCCGCGCGGGCGGCCGGATCGCGTCGCCACGTCGGGGCTCAGCCCGCCAGCACCGCCACGCCGACCAGCACGGGCACGGCGGCCACCGTCGACAGCAGGATCGAGTCGCGCGCCAGGACCGCGCCCCGGCCGTAGCGGATCGCGTAGACGAAGACGTTCTGCGCCGTCGGCAGGGCGGCGGTGACCGTGCAGGCCAGCACGAGGTTGGGCGGCAGCCCCATCGCGAAGCGGGCGACGAGGTAGGCGACGGTGGGCTGGACCACCGTCTTGAGGACGACCGCGAGCCGTACGTCCCGCCCGGTGTCGCCGGAGCCGGGCCGCGGCGCGCCGTGCAGGGAGAGGCCGTACGCGATCAGTGTGGCGGGAACCGCCATCGCCGCGACGAGTTCGATCGGCCGCAGGACCGGCTCCGGCGGCAGCCAGCCGGTCAGGCTGGCCCCGACGCCCAGCGCGCACGCGATGGTGACCGGGTTGGTGAGCGGCTGGAGCACCACCGTGCCGAGCGACGGTCTGCTTCCCGCCGTGGCCGCCTCGAGGAAGGCGAACGCGACCGGCGTCATGACGACCAGTTGGAACATCAGGACGGGCGCGACGAACGAGGCGTCCCCGAGGACGTAGACCGCGACCGGGATGCCGATGTTCGCCGCGTTGACGTACGACGAGGCCAGGGCGCCGACCGTCGCGTCCGCGACGGAGCGGCGCCAGCAGAGCCTCGCGACGGCGACGAACACCGACGCCACGGCGGTGGTGCTCACCACCGTGACGACGAGGGCGGACGAGACGACCGCGGGCACGTCGGCCCGGGCCACCGTCTCGAACAGCAGCGCCGGAGTCGCCACGAAGAACGCCACGCGGGAGAGGACGGTGGCCGCCTCCGGCCCCAGCACCCCGCCACGGCCGAGCGCGTAGCCGACGGCGATGACGGCGACGATGACGGCGAAACCCGTCAGCACCCCTGGCACCGGGGCGGGTCCGTCAGCTCGCGGGCGGCAGCACCTTGGCGACCAGCTTGGCCAGCTCCCGCAACGCCTTGCCCCGGTGGCTGACCGCGTCCTTCTCCTGCGGCGTCAGCTCGGCGTTGGTGCGGTCCTGGCCGTCGCCGAGGAAGATCGGGTCGTAGCCGAACCCGCCGTCGCCGCGCGGCGACCGGAGCAGCCGGCCGGTCTGCCGGCCGTCGACCAGGTGCTCCTTGCCGCCGGGCAGCACCAGGGCCACCGTGCAGACGAACGACGCGCCCCGGTGCTCGTCGGGCAGGTCCGCGATCTGGTCCAGCACCAGCTGGAGGTTGGCCTCGTCGTTGCCGTGCCGGCCGGCCCAGCGGGCGCTGAACACCCCCGGCATGCCGTTGAGCGCCTCGACGGCGAGCCCGGAGTCGTCGGCGATCGTCGGCAGGCCGGTGCGCCGGCAGCCCTCCCGCGCCTTGATCAGCGCGTTCTCGCCGAAGGTCAGGCCGCTCTCGGGCAGCTCCGGGTACTCCTCGACGTCGTCGAGCCCGATCAGGGCGACACGGTGCGCGCCGAGCGCGCCGTCGAGGATCCGCTGGAGCTCGACGAGCTTCTTGCGGTTACGGGTGGCGAGCAGCACCTTGTTCATGAGAAGAGCGCCTTCCGCTGGGCTTCGGCCAGTTCCACGCAGCCGGCGACGGCCAGGTCGAGCAGGGCGTCGAGCTGCGCGCGGGCGAACACGCCCGCCTCCCCGGTGCCCTGCACCTCGACGAACTCGCCCGTGCCGGTGCACACCACGTTCATGTCGACCTCGGCGGCCACGTCCTCGGTGTAGTCGAGGTCCAGCCGGGGCTCGCCGTCGATGATCCCGACGCTGATCGCGGCCACCGAGCGGTGCATCACCTTCTCCGGCTTGCCGGCCAGCGACTTGCGCCCGGCCAGCCAGGTCACCGCGTCGTGCAGCGCCACGTACGCGCCGGTGATCGCGGCGGTGCGGGTGCCGCCGTCGGCCTGGAGCACGTCGCAGTCGAGCACGATCGAGTTCTCACCGAGGGCCTTCAGGTCGATCGACGCCCGCAGGCTCCGGCCGATCAGCCGGGAGATCTCGTGCGTACGCCCGCCGACGCGGCCCTTCACGCTCTCCCGGTCGGAGCGGGTGTTGGTGGCCCGGGGCAGCATCGCGTACTCGGCGGTGACCCAGCCGAGCCCGGAGCCCTTGCGCCAGCGGGGCACGCCCTCGGTGACGCTGGCGGTGCAGAGCACCCGGGTGCCGCCGAACTCCACGAGCACCGAGCCCTCCGGATGGGTGCTCCAGCCCCGGGTCAACGTCACAGGTCGGAGTTCGTCGGGTCGCCGCCCGTCAGGTCGTGCCATCCCTGCACCCTATGCGGTGCCCCGATCGGTGTGCCCCGGGGTGTCCCGTCCCGGGTGCCGGCCGGTCAGATCTCGTAGCTGGCGCCGGGCCGGACGACTTCCAGCGGCCCGTCGAAGGCGGCCCCGGCCGACTCCACGGTGTGCGCCTCGCTGCCCCAGGCGGCCACCAGGTGGGTGAGCAGCAGCCGGCCCACCCCGGCCTTGGTCGCCGCCTCGCCGGCCTCCCGGCCGGTCAGGTGCAGGTCCGGCGGGTTCTCCACGCCGTCGAGGTAGCTCGCCTCGCAGAGGAACGTGTCGGCGTCCTGGGCCAGTCGCAGCAGCGCGTCGCAGGGCGCGGTGTCCGAGGAGTAGCAGAGGACCCGGCCGCCGTGCTCCAGCCGGACGCCGTACGTCTCGACGGGGTGGTTCACCCGGTCGACGGTGACCGCGAACGGGCCGATCGGGAAGGTGCCGGGTTCGAGGGCGTAGAACTGGTAGACGTCCTCGACCGTGCTGTCCTCCTGCCCGTACGCGGCGGCCAACCGGTCCGGCGCGCCGGCGGGGGCGTAGACGGGCAGCGACGGGTAGGGGCCGTCCGGGGCGTAGCGGCGGACCACCACGTACGACGCCGCGTCGAGGATGTGGTCGCAGTGCAGGTGGGTGAGGATGATGGCGTCCGGGGCGTGCAGCCCCGCGTAGCGCTGGAGGTTGGACAGCGACCCGGAGCCGAAGTCGACCAGCAGCCGGAAGCCGTCGGCCTCGACGAGGTAGGCCGAGCAGGGGGACTCGGGACCGGGGAAACTGCCCGCGCAGCCCAGGACGGTCAGTCGCATCGAGTCGTCTCACTGTAACTATGCGTAGTTTCCGCGCCGACGGTCCCACTGTGGATGATCTCTACCGACGCGTACGCCACGCAGGGCAGCCTACGCGCGCCCGCGCGACGACAAGAGTCATCCACAGGAAGTTGTCACCAACGTGACACCCGCCCGGGCCGCCCGCCCGGATCCCGTGACGAGACGGCGTGCGCCGGTAGCGCTGGGTGAGTGGCCCGGCGGCGTCGCGGGAGCCGTGACGGGCGGCCGGGCCACCGACGCGTGTCGGCGGCCCGGCCACGGGACGTCACGCCCAGAGCTGCCCCTCCAGGGCTTCCTCCGCGTCGGCGAGGGTGCCGCCGTACGCCCCGGTGGAGAGGTACTTCCAACCGCCGTCGGCGACCACGAAGGCCACGTCGGCCCGCTGGCCGGCGCGGACGGCCTCGTGCGCCACCGCGAGGGCGGCGTGCAGGATCGCGCCCGTGGAGAAGCCGGCGAAGATGCCCTCCACCTCGACGAGCTGCCGGGTCCGCAGCACCGCGTCGCGCGTGCCGACGGAGAAGCGCCGGGACAGCACCGACGCGTCGTAGAGCTCGGGCACGTAGCCCTCGTCGATGTTGCGCAGCCCGTAGACCAGCTCGCCGTAGCGCGGCTCGGCCGCGACGACCTGGATGCCGTCGACCTTCTCGCGCAGGTAGCGCCCGGTGCCCATCAGCGTCCCGGTGGTGCCGAGGCCCGCCACGAAGTGCGTGATCGTGGGCAGGTCGTGCAGCAGCTCCGGACCGGTGGTCTCGTAGTGCGCCCGGGCGTTGGCGTCGTTGCCGTACTGGTAGAGCATGACCCAGTCGGGGTGCTCGGCCGAGATCTGCTTGGCGGTGGCCACCGCCTGGTTGGAGCCGCCCGCCGCCGGCGAGAAGATGATCTCCGCGCCGTACATCCGGAGCAGCTGCACCCGCTCGGTCGAGACGTTCTCCGGCATCACGCAGACCAACCGGTAGCCGCGCAGTTTGGCCACCATCGCCAGCGAGATGCCGGTGTTGCCGCTGGTCGGTTCGAGGATGGTGTCGCCCGGCCGGAGCCGGCCGGCCTCCTCGGCCGCCCGGACCATGAACAGGGCCGCCCGGTCCTTGATGCTGCCGGTGGGGTTCCGGTCCTCCAGCTTCGCCCAGAGCCGCACCGGCGGCGCCCCGGCGGGCACCGTCGGGGAGAGCCGGGGCAGCCCGACCAGGGGCGTTCCCCCGCAGGCGTCGAGGAGGCTGTCGTACCGCGCCATGGTGACCGCCGCCGTCAGCGGGCGGCGGCGGCCGACCGCGCGGCGACCGCGGCGCCGTGCTGGGCGATCGCGGCGGCCGCGGCGAAGCCGAACGCTCCCCCGGCGACGGCCGGCAGGATGGTCACGCTGTCGCCGTCGTTGAGCTTGGCGTCCAGCGCGCCGAGGAAGCGGACGTCCTCGTCGTTGACGTAGACGTTGACGAAGCGGTGCAGCGCGCCGGCGTCGGTGACCAGCCGGGCCTTCAGGCCGGCGTGCCGGGAGTCCAGGTCGGCGAGCAGGTCGGCGAGCGTGTCGCCGGCGCCCTCGACGACCTTCGCGCCGCCGGTGTAGCTGCGCAGGATGGTGGGGATGCGAACCTCGATGGCCATGATGTCGTGCTCCTCGAAGATGATCGGGCGTGCCGGAAGGTGACGGGACGTGGACGGGTGTGACGGCGCTGGATCAGCGGCCGGAACACTCGTAGTCGACCGTCGCCGGGCTCTGCCCGAACATGTAGGACTGCACGGCGTGCGGGTCCACCCCCGCGTCCACGATCCGGACCGGCTCCTCGGTCACCACGCCGTCGACGATCCGGAAGGAGCGGATCTCCTCCGTGTCGGGGTCGCGGGTGGAGACCAGCAGGTAGTGCGCGCCGGGCTCACCGGCGAAGGAGATGTCCGTGCGGGACGGGTACGCCTCCGTGGCGGTGTGCGAGTGGTAGATGACGACGGGCTCCTCGTCCCGGTCGTCCATCTCGCGCCACACCCGCAGCTGCTCCATCGAGTCGAACTCGTAGAACGTCATGGAACGGGCGGCGTTGTCCATCGGGATGTGCCGGGTGGGGGTGTCGCTGCCGGCGGGACCGGCGACCACGCCGCACGCCTCGTCGGGGTGGTCCCGACGGGCGTGGGCGACGATCGCGTCGACGATCGACCGGTCGATGCTCAGCACGTGGTCCAGCCTAACGCGTACCCGCCGCGACCTTAAGGTGGCGGCGGTCACGCCTAGTCGATCAAGGCGTTGAGCAGGGATTCCTGGAGGTAGCCGAGGTACGCGTAGACCGACAGTTGGAACACCCGGCTGGAGGTCGGGTCCTCGGCGACCGCGTCGTCGAGCTCCTCGCCGAGGTCGGTGCCGTCCTTGATCTCCAGCCGGACGCCCATCGCCAGCCGGGCGTCGTTGAGCGCCCGCAGCCACGCCTCGGCCGCCTCCGCGTCGAGGCGCACCTCGCCGCCGGCCTCGTCGGGCAGCGAGGCGAGGATCGCGCCGGCCTGGTCGATCTTGGCGGTCTTGAGGTCGCCCTCGGTGTAGCGGCGGAACTCGGCCGTGCCGGACGGGTCCTCCGGGTAGACCTCGGGGAAGAGCCGGCCCACCACCGGGTCGGTGTGGTCGAAGCCGTCGGTGAGCAGCCCGACCACCTCGGATGCCACCTTCCGCAGCACCCGCACCTCGTCGACGGCGAAGGTGACGACGTAGCGGTCACCCTGGCGACGGAACATGCTCACGACCGGTCCACCGTCGCCCACAGCCCGTACGCGTGCAACTGCGACGCGTCGTGCTCCATCCGCTCCCGGGCGCCGCTGGAGACCACGGCGCGACCCTTGTGGTGCACGTCGAGCATGAGCTGTTCCGCCTTCTCCCGGCTGTAGCCGAAGAGCTTCTGAAAGACCCAGGTCACGTACGTCATGAGGTTGACCGGGTCGTCCCACACGATCGTCACCCACGGCCGGTCGGACGCCGGCACCTCATCGGTGTCCGGCGTCTCGACAGGTGCAACCTGCGGAGCCGCCATGCCCCCCATCGTGCCACCGGATCCGCCGAACCGAGGAACCGGAACGCCGGCCCGGCGCGGATCGCCGCGTCCGGCCTGGTCAAGGGCATCGGCGGTGGCGAGCGGCGGCCTCGGCGCGGTGCCGACGCCGCGGGCGACCGGATCGCCCTCAGGCGAGCAGGATGCCGTGGTCGACAGCATCGGAGAGCACCCCGTCCAGCGAGAGGCGGACCACCTCGAACCGCCGGGACACCTCCCGGGACAGTTCCAGTTCGACCTCGCGCAGCGCGCGCTGCGCCCAGGCGCGGGCGGCGTTGGCATCGTGGTTGCCGGGGCTGCGCCAGTGCTGCCAACAGCCGCCCGAGAGGGCCACGGCCACCGGCGGGAGCACCTCCACGCGCGCCACGCCCGGGTAGCTCGCCAGTGCGTCGGTCGCGCCGGCCCCCGTCAGCCCCGCCACGCCGCCGGTGCTGGTGACGAGCAGCACGCGGTCCAGCTCGTGCTCGCCCCGGTGCTCCGTCAGGCCCCAGCGCACGGGGGCGTAGAGGCGCCGCCGGACGCCCGCCGGCAGCGGCGCGCCGAAGACCCGCCCGGCGGCCTCCTCCAGCAGCCCGCGCACCGCCTCGTCGCACTGGGCGGTGGCCAGCAGCGACAGCGCCTCCATCTCCCGGTCGAGCAGCTGCGGCAGGCCGGCGCAGCCGACCCCGAAGACGATCTCCTGCACCACCCGGAGGTGGATGTTCGCCACCTCCAGGGCGAGGTGCTGGCGGATGCGCCGGGAGGAGGACCGGGCCTGCCGGTCGAGCTGCTCCGACCAGCCGCCCGGGTCGGCCACCACCGGCACCCGGCCGTGCGCCCCGGGCAGCACCGGCGGTTCGGCGCTCGCCCGTCGCAGCCCCTCGTCGGCGGCCCAGCCGACCAGGGCCCGGCGCAGGTCCGCCCCGTCACCGGCGGCGTCGAGCGGGAACCAGCGGGCGTCGGCGAGCCCGGGAACGGCGGCCAGCAGGGCCGCCCGGTGCGCCTCGACGGTGACCGCGACCGGATCCACCGGTGCGGGAGCCGACCCGACGGACACCCCCGTGCCCTCCGTCGTCGCCGCGCCCTCCGGCACCGGGGCCCAGCCGCCCGCGCCCGGGGTGACCGCGAAGACGACCTTGACGCCGGCGCGGGCCAGGTCGGCGAGCAGATGGAGCTCGACCGCGGTGAAGGCCTGGTCGGCGGCGATCACGAAGAGCACCGCCCCGGACCGGCCCGCCGCGTCGAGCAGCAGCTGACCGCCGGCCACCCCGAGGGCACCGGTGTCCGGCGTGTCGACGAGATTGAAGTGCCGCAGCAGGGGCTCGGGCAGGCTCAGCTCGACCCGGCGCGGCGGGCGCGCGAGCGCCGGCCCGGCGGCCAGCCGGTCGGCACCGTAGGAGTGGGGCTGGCGGTAGCCGGGCACGTAGGCGGCCCGCGTCGGCACCCGGGAGTGGCGCACCACGAGCCAGCTGTCGGCGGGCACGGCGAGCATGGCCGGATCGAGCTGGAGCAGGCGGGCGAGCACCTCGCGCCGCCCCGCGCCGGCCGGGCCGACGCCGATCACGGCCAGCGGCTCCTCCGGGCGGGGCTCGGTCACCCCGAGCCGGACGGGCAGCCGGTCCCGACGGGGCAGCTCTGCGGCTCCGGCCATGTCGTCGGGCCTGTCGACGGCAGGGAGAGGACCAGGCTTCATCGAAAGCGGCCTCCCGTGGCAGGCGACCGGCAGCGGCCGGCCGCATGGAATCGTCCGGTGACGGCACCCGGATGCCGGAAGAGTACGGGCGACCAGGCCCCCGAACCGAACACTTCGAATACTCAGGGGTAACTGCGAGATTACTCAACTTCGGTGTGTGACGGTGTGCACGCGGACGGATTCCGGTCGATATGCTGCCCCGATGAGTCGGTGGGGGTTCGTCGGCCGAACGGATGAGCTCAACCGTCTGCTGTCGGCGGTGACCGGCACGGAGGGGCGGGGCATCTTCTTCAGCGGCAACGCGGGCATCGGCAAGAGCCGCCTGCTGCGCGAGGGGATGGCGGCCCTCCCCCGCGACGGGTACGCCGTCTGGTCGATCGCGGCCAGCGCCACCACCGCCGCGCTCCCCTTCGGCGGCCTCGTCCAGGTGCTCCCGACCGAGCAGCCGCAGGGCCTCTCCCCCGCCGGCATCCTGCGCTGGGCGGTGGACGTGCTGCAACAGCAGGCGGCCGGCCGCCGGATCGTGCTCGCGGTCGACGACGCGCACCTGCTCGACCCGCCGTCGGCGGCGCTGGTGCACCTGGTGGCCCGGTCCGACAACGCCACGGTCGTCGGCACGTCGCGCGACGGCGAGCAGCTCCCGCTGCCGATCCGGGCCCTGTGGACCGACGGCCTGGTCGAGCACGTCGAGCTGAAGCCGCTGCCGCCGGCCGAGACCACGCGGCTGCTCTCCGAGATCCTGGAGGGACCGGTCGACGCCACCTCCGCCGACCGGCTCGGCCGGCTCTCCGAGGGCAACCCGCTGCTGCTGCGCGAGCTGGTGTTCGCCGCCGACCGCGGGGAGCTGACCCGCACGTACGGGATCTGGAAGTGGACCGGCCGGCTGGAACTGGCGCCCAACCTGGCCGACCTGATCGACGTCCGGATCGGCCAGCTCACCCCGGGCGTACGCGGGGTGGTGGAGCTGGTCGCCTTCGGCGAACCGCTCGGCCTGCACCTGCTCAACCAGGCCGCCGACCCGGTGGACGTGGAGACCGCCGAGGAACGCGGGCTGATCGCCGTGGAGCACGACGACCGCCGGGCGAACGTGCGGCTGGCCCACCCGCTCTACGGCGAGGTGATGCGCCGCCGCTGCCCCGTCAGCCGGACGCGACGGTTGCAGGCCCGCCTCGCCGAGCTGCTGGAGCTGGTCGGCAAGCGACGCCGCGACGACCTGCTCCGGGTGGCCGTCTGGCGGCTCGACTCGGGCACCGCGCAGGATCCGGCCCTGCTGCTCGACGCGGCCCGGCAGGCGTTCGCCCGCTACGACGTACCGCTGGCGACCCGGCTGGCCCGCGCGGCGCTCGACGCGGGCGGCGGCTTCGACGCGGCGGAGCTGCTGGCCACCATCCTGATGTTCGCCGACCGGCCGGAGGAGGCGATCGGGGTGCTCGACGCGGTCTCCGGCGACATCGAGGGCGACCGGCGGCTGAGCCGCTGGCTGACGGTGCGGGGCATGGTCAGCTACTGGGGCCTGAGCCGGGAGTCCACCGTGGAGGAGATCGCCGCCCGCAGGTCGACCCTCACGGACTCCGCCGACCAGGCCCGGGTGCTGGCCTTCGAGGCCATCATGCGACTGCACCGGCTGGACACCGGCATCGCGTTGCGGCTGGGGCAGACGGTGCTGGACCGGCCGGCCGCGAGCGTCGCCGCCCGGGAGCTGGCCCGCAGCACGATCGCCCACCTGCAGGCCGCACAGGGGCAGCTGCACCGCAGCGCCACCGCGATCAACCAGGTCCAGGCCGAGGTGGGCCGGTGGCGGGCGGACATGCCTTACCTGCAACTGGCCCTGGAGCTGGCCCGGGGCACCCGGCTGGCGCTCGCCGGCGACCTGGCCGGCATCGACGCGATCGTGGCCGACGAGTTCGCCGACCTGGCCGGGGCTGGCGACTTCCGGCTCGGCACCGGCTACCTGGCCGTCCTCCAGGCGTACGCGGCCCGGCTGCGCGGCCAGAGCGACGCGGCGCTGCGGACCAGCCTCGGCGCCTGCGCGGTGCTCGCCACCAGCCGGGTCTACGCGGGACTGGCCCAGGCCGAGCGGGCCCAGGCGGCGGCGCTGCGGGGCGACGCCGCGCAGGCGGCCGAGGCGATGGCGGAGGCCGACCGCACCCATGCCCCGGGCATGGTCGTGCTGTACCCGTGGCTGGAGCAGGCCCGGGGCGCGGTGCTCGCCGCCGGTGGCGACGTGTCCGGCGCCGTCAAGCACCTGACCGGGCTGGCCGACCGGCTGCGCGCGGACGGCTTCGCCGGCCACGAGGTGCACGTGCTGCACGACCTGGTCCGGCTGGACCAGGCGACGGCGCCCCTCGGCCCGACCTGCTCCGACGGCAGCCGGCGCACCGTCGCGCAGCGGCTCGCCGAGCTGTCCGAACGGGTCGACGGGCTGCTGCCCCCGCTGCTCGCCCGGCACGCCCGGGCCGCCGCGGGCGGATCCGCCGACGAACTGCTGGCGGTCGCCGACAGCTTCGACGCCCTCGGCCTGGCCGTCTACGCGGCGGAGGCCACCGCCACCGCCCTGGACCGGCTGCGCCGGCGGCGGTCCCCGGCGGCGGCCACGGCCCGGGAACGCCTCGCCGCGCTGCTCGGCCGCTGCGACCTGATCCGTACCCCGGCGTTGCAGGCCGGCTCCCCGGCGCTGAGCGAACGCGAGTGGCAGGTGGCGCGCCTCGCCGCCGACGGGGTGACCAGCCGGGTCATCGCCGAGCGGCTCTACCTCTCCGCCCGCACGGTGGAGAACCACCTCCAGCGGATCTACGGCAAGCTCGGCGTCGCCGGGCGGGCGGAGCTACGGGCCGCCCTGCGGGCGATCCCGGGCCACGAGGGCGGCGAGAGCGGGTGAACCCTAGGCTGGGGAGGTGAGCACCCTTCGCCCCGCGCTGCTGACCGACCACTACGAGCTGACCATGGTCAGTGCCGCCCTGCGCGACGGCACCGCCGACCGCCGCTGCGTCTTCGAGGTGTTCAGCCGCCGGCTGCCCGCCGGCCGGCGCTACGGCGTGGTCGCCGGCACCGGCCGGCTGATCGAGCTGATCCGCGACTTCCGCTTCGACGCCGACGAGGTCGACTTCCTGCGGCGTACCGGGGTGGTCGACGAGCAGGCCGCCGCCTGGCTGCGCGGCTACCGCTTCACCGGCGACGTCGAGGGCTACGCCGAGGGTGAGCTGTTCTTCCCCAGCTCGCCGATCCTCACCGTCTCCGGCGGCTTCGCCGAGTGCGTGGTGCTGGAGACGCTCATCCTCTCCGTGCTCAACCACGACAGCGCCGTCGCCGCCGCCGCCGCGCGGATGGTCACCGCCGCCCGCGGGCGGACCCTGATCGAGATGGGCTCCCGGCGCGCGCACGAGGAGGCGGCGGTGGCCGCGGCGCGGGCCGCGTACCTGGCCGGCTTCCGGTTCACCTCCAACCTCGCCGCCGGGCGGCGCTACGGCATCCCGACCGCCGGCACGGCCGCGCACGCGTTCACCCTGCTGCATGAGGACGAGCGGGCCGCGTTCGCCTCGCAGGTCGCCACGCTGGGCAAGGACACCACGCTGCTGGTCGACACGTACGACATCAGCCAGGGCATCCGCAACGCGATCGCGGTGGCCGGGCCCGACCTGCGGGCGGTACGGATCGACTCGGGCGACCTGGCGGTGATCGCGCAGCAGTCCCGCGAGCTGCTCGACTCGCTGGGCGCCACCGAGACCAAGATCATCGTCTCCGGCGACCTCGACGAGCACGCCATCGCCTCGCTCGCCGCCGAACCGGTCGACATGTACGGCGCGGGCACCGCCGTGGTCACCGGTTCCGGCGCGCCCACCGCCGGGCTGGTCTACAAGCTCGTCGAGGTCGAGGGCCGGCCGGTGGTCAAGCGCTCCGAGCACAAGGCCACCATCGGCGGCCGGAAGGTGGCCGTACGCCGGCACAAGCCGACCGGCACCGCCACCGAGGAGATCGTCGTGCCGCAGGGCGTGCCCGACCCCCGGCCCAACGACCGGCTGCTCCAGCACTCGTTCCTGGCCGGCGGCGAGCCGGTCGACCGGCCGAGCCTGGACGAGTCGCGGGAGCACCTGCGGCAGTGCCTGATCTCCATCCCCTGGGAGGGGCTGAAGCTCTCCGCCGGCGACCCGGCCATCCCGGTCACGGTCGTCCCGGCCGACTGAAAGGAGCACCAGTGAGCAACGCGCTGATCATCGTGGACGTGCAGAACGACTTCTGCGAGGGCGGCTCGCTGGCCGTGGGCGGCGGGGCCGGCGTGGCGACCGGGATCACCCGGCTGCTCGCCGCCGAGCCGGACCGCTGGGCCCACGTGGTCGCGACGAAGGACTACCACGTCGACCCGGGCGCCCACTTCGGCGACCCGCCGGACTACGTGGACTCCTGGCCGCGGCACTGCGTGGTGGGCACCCCCGGCTCGGAGTTCCACCCCGACCTGGCCACCGACCGGATCGAGGCGATCTTCCACAAGGGCGAGCACGCCGCCGCGTACTCCGGCTTCGAGGGGCACGCCGACGACGGCGAGTGCCTGGCCGACTGGCTGCGCCGGCACGGGGTGGACCGGGTCGACGTGGTGGGGATCGCCACCGACCACTGCGTCCGGGCGACCGCCCTGGACGCCGCCCGGGAGGGCTTCGCCACCACCGTCCTGCTGGACCTCACCGCCGGGGTCGCCCCGGACACCACCGACGTGGCGCTGCGCGCCCTCGAGGGCGCCGGGGTCACCATGCGCGGGGAGCCTGTGATCAGGGCCGCATGAGGCGGTAATTCGCTGGCGGGTGTCGTACCTCCGGCCGAGGATGTCCGGCGGAGGTATGCACCGACATGAACATGAAGCCTTACCGGGAGGCCCTCGCCCTGCCCGGTCTCCGGTCGTTGCTGCTGGTGTCGGTGCTCGCGCGCGTCCCGCTCACCGCCACCGGGGTGACCCTGACGTTCTACGTCGTGCTCGACCTCGGGCGCGGCTACGGAGCGGCCGGGCTCGTCGGCGCGGCGGTCACCGTGGGCGCCGCGATCGGCGGCCCGCTGCTCGGCCGCCTGGTCGATCGTCGCGGCCTGCGGCCGGTGCTCGTGCTGACCGGGATCGCCGAGGCCGTCTTCTGGTCCACCGCGCCGATACTGCCGTACCCGGTGCTGCTGCCCGCCGCGTTCCTGGCCGGCTCGCTCGCCCTGCCGATCTTCTCGGTGATCCGGCAGTCCATCGCCGCGATGGTGCCGCCGGAGCGGCGCCGCCCCGCCTACGCGCTGGACTCGATGGCGGTGGAACTGTCGTTCATGGTCGGCCCCGCGCTGGCCGTGGCGGCGGTCACCGCCATCTCCGCGCGGACCACGCTCTACCTCGTGGGCGCCGGCATCGTCGCCGCCGGCGTCGCGTTCTGGGTGCTCGACCCGCCCACCCGGGGCGGCGGCGAGCCGACCGGGCCGCAGGCGAGAGTGCCCCGCCGGTCGTGGCTCACCCCGCGCCTGCTCGCCGTGCTGGCGGTCAGCGCCGCCGGCACGCTGGTGCTCGGCGGCACCGACGTGGCCGTGGTCGCCGTGCTGCGGGAGAGCGGCGACGTCGGGTGGACGGGCGCCGTCCTCGCCGTCTGGGCGGTCGCGTCGCTGGTCGGCGGCTTCGCGTACGGGGCGGTCACCCGCTCCTTCTCGCCGCTGGTCCTGATGGCCGCGCTCAGCCTCTGCACCATCCCGGTCGGGTTGGGCGGGGCGCACTGGTGGCTGCTCTGCCTGGCGCTGCTCCCCGCCGGGGCGCTCTGCGCGCCGACCATCGCGGCCACCTCGGACGCGGTCAGCCGGCTGGTCCCCGCCTCCGTACGCGGCGAGGCGATGGGCCTGCACGGCTCGGCGGTCACCGTCGGCATCGCGGTCGGCGCGCCCCTCGCGGGCGCCGTCATCGACGCCTCCGCGCCGGCCTGGGGATTCGCGGTCACCGGGGCGGTCGGGGCTCTGGTGGCGCTGGCCGTGCTCCCGATCGAGCTGCGCCGCCGTCGCACCGCCGCCACCCTCCCGCCCACCCCCGAACTCGTCCCGGCCCCCGCCACCTGACCGACCGCCCCGGCCCGGCGCGCCCCTGGCTGGGCGGTCCTGACCCGGGTCCCCGGCTCGGCGGTTCGGGCTCGGCGGTTCCTGGCTTCGCGTCCCCCACTTCCGGCACCCTCCTTGGGCCTACGCCGGTCCTGCGGGGGCCGTCGGGCAGGCATGCGAGATCGGTTGGTGCCCAGCCGGTGTCCAAGCGCCGCGTGGCCCGGTTCTCCGTCAGCCGGTCATGAGGTCCGCGCTCAGGCTACGGGCGGGATCACGCCGCCCGGAGCGTCGGCGCCCGGGTTCCGCTGCGGCGGGGCGTACCTCTCGTAACGCCGACGGGCGCCGCCCCGGGGTGGGGTGGCGCCCGTCGTACGTGGTGTGGAGCGTCAGCGTCGGTCGGCGTCGCTCGCGGTGTCCTCGCGGTAGCTGGCGCCGCCGTCGGACTCGCTGGTCAGCGGCTTGGCGCCGCCCTCCGGCGGGCCGGCCAGGCTCTGGCCGCCGGCCGCCAGCTCGGGGAACTTGAGGTCGAACGCCGGCCGCTCGGAGCGGATCCGCGGCATCCGGTCGAAGTTCCGCAGCGGGGGCGGGGAGCTGGTCGCCCACTCCAGCGAGTTGCCGTGACCCCACGGGTCGTCGACCTCGACCACCGGGCCGGCCTTGTACGACTTCCAGCAGTTCCAGATGAACGGCAGGGTCGAGATGCCGGTGATGAACGCGCCGATGGTGGAGACCATGTTCAGCGTCGTGAAGCCGTCGCCGGGCAGGTAGTCGGCGTACCGGCGCGGCATGCCCTCGTTGCCCAGCCAGTGCTGCACCAGGAACGTGGTGTGGAAGCCGATCATGGTCAGCCAGAAGTGCACCTTGCCCAGCCGCTCGTCGAGCATCCGGCCGAACATCTTCGGGAACCAGAAGTAGATGCCGGCGAAGACGGCGAACACGATCGTGCCGAAGAGCACGTAGTGGAAGTGGGCCACCACGAAGTACGAGTCGTGCAGGTGGAAGTCGATCGGCGGGCTGGCCAGCAGCACGCCGGTGAGACCACCGAAGAGGAAGGTGACCAGGAAGCCGATCGAGAAGAGCATCGGCGTCTCGAAGCTGATCTGGCCGCGCCACATGGTGCCGATCCAGTTGAAGAACTTCATACCGGTCGGCACGGCGATCAGGTAGCTCAGGAAGCTGAAGAACGGCAGCAGCACCTGGCCGGTGGAGAACATGTGGTGCGCCCAGACGCTCATCGACAGGCCGGCGATGGCGATGGTCGCGGCGACCAGGCCCTTGTAGCCGAAGATCGGCTTACGGGAGAAGACCGGGATGATCTCGGAGATGATGCCGAAGAACGGCAGCGCGATGATGTACACCTCGGGGTGGCCGAAGAACCAGAAGAGGTGCTGGTAGAGCATCGGCCCGCCGGTCGCGGGGTCGTAGACGTGGGCGCCCAGGAGCCGGTCGGCGGCCAGCGCCATCAGCGCGGCGGCCAGCAGCGGGAAGACCAGGATCACCAGGAGACCGGTGACCAGGATGTTCCAGGTGAAGATCGGCATCCGGAACATCGTCATGCCGGGCGCGCGCAGGGTCAGGATCGTGGTGATCACGTTGACCGCGCCCAGGATCGAGCCCAGACCCGAGATGACCAGGCCGACGACCCACAGGTTCGCGCCCACGCCGGGCGAGTGCTCGACGGAGCTCAGCGGCGCGTAGGCGGTCCACCCGAAGTCGGCCGCGCCACCCGGGGTGAGGAAGCCGACCATGGTCATCGAGCCGCCGAAGAGGAACAGCCAGTAGGCGAAGCTGTTCAGCCGGGGGAACGCCACGTCGGGCGCGCCGATCTGCAGCGGCACCACGTAGTT
Source organism: Micromonospora sp. M71_S20 (assembly GCF_003664255.1). Taxonomy (NCBI): domain Bacteria; kingdom Bacillati; phylum Actinomycetota; class Actinomycetes; order Micromonosporales; family Micromonosporaceae; genus Micromonospora; species Micromonospora sp. M71_S20. The sequence continues at coordinate 1,269,753 of NZ_RCCV01000001.1, forward strand.
CGCGAAGGCGAACACGATCGGCGTCGCGAAGAACAGCAGCATGATCGTGCCGTGCATGGTGAACAGCTGGTTGTACTGCTCGGGCGACAGGAACTGCAGCCCGGGCCGGGCCAACTCGGCCCGCATGATCAGGGCCATCAGGCCACCGATCATGAAGAACGCGAACGCGGTGACCATGTACATGATCCCGATCTGCTTCGCGTCCGTGGTACGCAGCAGCCGCGCGATGGCCGACCCCTTGACCGGCGCTCGGACCGGCCAGGGCCGGGTCACGACCGGCTTGGGTGCGACGGTGGTCACGAGTGGCCTCCGGTTCTGGGTTGTCCCGCTCGGCACGCGCTGGTTATCTGCGGGCCGTCATCCGCAAGGAGGATAGTCCCCGGCAGGTGGCTGCGCCGCGTGGGGTGGTCGGGTAGCCTGCCCCACCCCGGCCCACGGGGCCCTCGACCGCCGGCCGCTACAGCGGGCCGAGCAGCAGCCGGTAGTGCTCGCCGAAGATCCGGTCGCCGCGCCCGCGCAGCAGCGGGTCGCGCAGCGCCGGCGGCACGTCCCGGGTCCGGTTGCGGTCCCGGGTCCGGTCCCGCACCCATCGCGTACGCGGGCGACGACGACTCTCGTACGCCGCCAGTGCCGCCTCGACGTCGCCGCCGGCCGCGTGGAGGGACTCGGCGAGCACCACGGCGTCCTCCAGCGCCATCGCCGCGCCCTGGGACAGCGTCGGCGCGGTGGCGTGCGCGGCGTCCCCGACGAGCAGCACCCGCCCCCGGGACCAGCAGCCCAGCTCCACCTCCTCGGTGACCCCGACGTGCACCCGGTCCAGCGCCTCCAGCACGGCCGGCACCGGTCCGCCGTAGTCGCCGAAGAGCTCGCGCAGCCGGGCCGCCGGGTCGGCCGGGGCAGCGGTACCGGCCTCGTCGGCGTAGCAGTGCAGCCGCCCGGCGCCGATCGGCACGACCAGGAAGCCGGCGCGCTGGCCGAGCAGGGCGGTCCACTCGGTGACCGGGGGTCCGTCGCGCACCACCGCGCGGTAGACGACCTGGCCGGCGGGTCGGGGCGGGCCGCCGAGCGCGGCCAGGGCCCGGATCGAGGAGCGCGGCCCGTCGGCGCCGACGACGAGGTCGTACTCGGCGGCGGTGCCGTCGACGAAGGTGACGCCGACGGAGTGCGGCAGCAGGTCGACGCCGCGTACCTCGGTGCCGTGGCGGACGGCGCCGCCCGCGCCGGTGAGCAGCACCCGGTGCAGTTCCGTCCGGGGCAGCGCCCGGCACTCGCCGACCCCGGACCAGAGCGCGTCGAGGTCCACCTCGCAGAGCGGCGCCCCGGTCGCGTCGAGGAACCGCTGCCGGTGGATGACGTGCCCGAGCGGGCGTACCGGCCCGTGGAGGTCGAGCCGGCACAGCGCCCGGGCCGCGTTGCCGGGCAGGAAGAGACCAGTCTCGGCGTTCTCGCCCGGGGGCAGCCTCTCGGTGACGTCGGGGCGGTAGCCCGCCATCCGCAGCGCCCGGGCCACGGCCAGGCCGGCGATGCCCGCGCCGACGACGAGGATGCGCAGGGGAGAGCCACCCATGGTGGTGTACGCCTCCGGAGGGGTTCGGCACGCGTTGGAGGCAAGACACTACTCGGCGCAATCGGCACACACCAGAGTCAATCGTCCCAGACGAAACATTCCTCGGCGGCCGTCGCCGCTGCTTCGGTGGATCACCTGCCCGCCGACCGGTCCGTGCGTGACAAACCTCACTTACCTCTCTAATACCCCAGCCCCGTTGCGCTGCGGTTTCAGAGATGTAAATGTGTCGAAGAAGCTGTGGGAGCGCTCCCGAGCCCCTGCCCGACTCCGTCCGGCGTTCCGCGCCGAAGCCGAAGGAGCATCATGAAACGTCCACTCCGGGCCCTCGCGGCAGCCGCGCTGCTCGCCACCGGCTCGATCGTCGCCGTGGCCCTCGGCGGCACCGCCAGCGCCGACACGCAGATCTGCGAGCAGTACGGCTCCACCACCATCCAGGGCCGCTACGTGGTGCAGAACAACCGCTGGGGCACCACCGCCCAGCAGTGCATCAACGTCACCGACAGCGGCTTCGAGATCACCACCCAGAACGGCAGCAACCCCACCAACGGCGCGCCGACCGCGTACCCGTCGGTCTTCCTCGGCTGCCACTACACCAACTGCTCCCCCGGCACCAACCTGCCGATCCAGGTCAGCCAGATCAGCAGCGCCACGAGCAACATCGCCTACCGGTACGTCAGCAACGCCATCTACAACGCCTCGTACGACATCTGGCTGGACCCCTCGCCGAAGCGCGACGGGGTGAACCAGATGGAGATCATGATCTGGCTCAACCGGCAGGGGCCGATCCAGCCCATCGGCTCGCCGGTCGGCACCGCCACCATCGACGGGCGCAGCTGGGAGGTGTGGCGGGGCAGCAACGGCTCGAACAACGTCATCTCGTACCTGGCGCCGTCGGCGATCAGCAGCGCGAACCTGAACCTGCTGGCGTTCATCAACGACACGCGCAACCGGGGCGCGATCACCAACTCCTGGTACCTGACCAGCATCCAGGCCGGCTTCGAGCCGTGGCAGGGCGGCGCCGGGCTGGCCGTGACCTCGTTCAGCGCCGCCGTCAACGGTGGCGGCAACCCGACCACCCCGCCGCCCACCACCCCGCCGCCGACGACTCCCCCGCCGACCACCCCGCCGCCGGGCGGCTCGGGCTGCGCGGTGAAGTACACGCCGAACTCCTGGAGCAACGGCTTCACCGCCGACGTGCAGATCACCAACACCGGGTCGAGTACGGTCAACGGCTGGACGCTGGCCTACGACCTGCCCGCCGGGCAGCAGGTGACCAGCGCGTGGAACGCCACGGTCAGCCAGAGCGGGTCGGCGGTGACCGCACGGAACATCAGCTGGAACGGCTCGCTCGCCCCGGGCGGCACAGCCAGCTTCGGCTACCAGGGCACGCTGAGCGGCGCGTACTCGTCGCCGACGAGCTTCGCCCTCAACGGAGTGGCCTGTACGCGCTCCTGAAACGCCGGACGCGACGTCCGCCGGGCCACCCCGGTGCCCGGCGGACGTCGCGCGTGAGAGGGCCGGCCGGGTCAGATCCGGGTGAGCCGGACGGCGTCGGCGATGACCAGGCCGGGGGCCGAGCTCCACCGGCTGACCGCGACCCGGTTGGCGTCCCCGGCCGGCAACGTGAAGGTGCCGAGGGTGCGCCACTGTCCACCGGTGATCCGCTGGTCGACGATGATCGTCCGGTTTCCGGTGGTGGTGGACACGATGTACGGCGTGGCGGAGTTGTAGCCGCTGACGGCCGGCCACCACGCGTCGACCCGGTAGTTCGCGGTCGCCGGGACGTTGAACTTGTACCAGGCGGCGTCGCTGGCGGCGACCGGGTCCGCGAAGCGGTAGTCGGTCCCGTAGCGCTGGGCCGAGTACGACGAGGTGCCCCAGTTGGCGCTGGCGGTGAAGCGTCCGGCGGTGGAGTTGTCCACCACGGCACTCCAGGTGCTGCCGCCCGCCATCTTCGCGGCCACGTCCGCGCGCATCGAGTTCAGGTCGATGAAGGACGGGTCGATCTTGCCCGTGGTGCTCGTCTCGCGGTGGCCCCGGGCGTAGCTGGCGTCCTTGCCCAGCCGCTTGAGCACGGCGGCCGTGGCGGCGACCGACGCGTTGTACTGCGCCGCCGTCATCTCCTGGTTCACGCCGTTGTAGTCGATCTCCCAGCCGATCATCAGCGTGTTGCCGTCGCCGGCGGGGATCGGCCCGCTGCCCCGGCTGACGCCCGCGTGGTTGCAGCGCCCGGCGGAGATGACGTGGAAGACGCCGTGGTAGTCGACCAGGGCCTGGCAGAGCGGGCCGGGCAGGTCGGACCGGCCGTTGATGCAGATGTTCAGAGCGGGGTGCGGGTTGCTGGCGCTGGAGGTGGCGGCGGTGTGGTGCCAGAGCACACCGATCGGGTCGAACGAGCCGGGACGCATCCGGTTGACCCAGTCGCCGTGGGTGACGACCTGGACGCCCGCCCCCCGCAGGACGTCCACCAGCCAGGGAATGGTGGCCATCAGGACTCCCCGAGCAGGTCGGCGAGGCACTCGGCCTTCGGCGCGGCGAGCGGCGCGGCGCTCGCCGTGGCGGGCTTGGCGGCTACGGCCACCGCGGTGGCCACCAGGGCCGACATGCCCAGCACCCCGCGTCGGGGGAGGCGGGCGGGTCGTGACGCGTTCATGGCGCTCCTTCAGACAAGGGCGGAGGGGTTCCGACTCATCGATGAACTGGTGACGCGCACGGTATATCGTCACGAGCATCTATGTCGATACCCTTCATCGCCCCTATTCAGGCTGAAGGAATTTGGCAACGACGGACCCCGGACCGGGGCTCGGTCCGGGGTCCTTGAAGGGTCTGTCAGGGGTTGCCGAGGGCGTCGATGTCGCGCATCTCCTCGGCGGTCAGCGAGAAGCGGAAGATGTCGGCGTTGACGCGGATCCGCTCCGGGGTCACCGACTTGGGGATGACCACGATCTCGTGGTCGACATGCCAGCGGAGCACCACCTGGGCCGGGGAGACGTCGTGCGCGGCGGCGATGCGGGTCAGCACGGGATTTGCCAGGTCGCTGGTCTTGAACGGGCTGTAACCCTCCAGCACCACTCCCCGGTCCCGGTGCTCCCTGTGCCGCTGCCGGTCGTACAACGAAGGGCTCCACCGGATCTGGTTGACGGCCGGGTTCTCCTCGGTCGCCTGGATCAGCTCGTCGATCTGGCCGGTGCTGTAGTTGCTCACCCCCACCGCGCGCGCGAGCCCCTCGTCCCGGGCGGCGAGCATCTCGCGCCAGACGGGGATGTTGTCCCCGGGGTTCGTTGGCGGCCAGTGGATCAGCCACAGGTCGACGTGGCCGGTGCCGAGCGCGGTCAGGCTGGCCTCGATGGTCTCCCGCTCCCGCCCGACCCGGTCCGGCGGCAGCTTGGTGGTGACGAAGACGTCCTCGCGGCGCAGCCCGCTCTCCCGGACCGCCCGGCCGACCTCCTCCTCGTTGCCGTACATCGTGGCGGTGTCGACGTGCCGGTAGCCGGCGTCGAGCGCGGCGAGCACCGCGTCGTATCCGGCCTGGCCGGTGGCCTGCCAGGTGCCGAAGCCGAGCAGGGGCATCCGGACCTCGCCGGGGAGCGTAACGGTGGGCTGCTCGTCATGGTCCATGCCACGGGTCTTACCCCTGCTGACCTACCCCATGCCCGCCGAACCGGACACGCGGGCGGCCGGCGGGCCGGCGCGGATTGCCGGAGAATGCGGATGTGGCTGACCCGCTGGAGGAGTATCGGCGCAGACGGGACGCGGCGCGCACCCCCGAGCCGGTGCCGAAGCGTCCCCCGGGGAGGAAGCGGCCCGCCGACGGCACGGCCCGGTTCGTCATCCAGCAGCACCACGCCCGCAGCCTGCACTGGGACCTGCGCCTGGAGCACGAGGGGGTGCTGGCCTCCTGGGCGGTGCCGCGCGGGCTGCCCCGCGACACCGGTCGCAACCACCTCGCCGTGCACACCGAGGACCACCCGATGGAATACCTCGACTTCCACGGCGAGATCCCGGCCGGCGAGTACGGCGGCGGGCGGATGACCGTCCACGACCGGGGCACCTACCGGTGCGAGAAGTGGCGCGACGACGAGGTGGTCGTGGTGCTCGACGGCGAGCGCACCTCGGGGCGGTACGTCCTCTTCGCCACCGGCGGCAGGAGCGGGCGGGACTGGATGGTCCGGCGCACCGACCCGCCTCCGGAGGGCTGGACGAGCATGCCGGAGCTGGTCCGCCCGATGCACCCCACCCGCGCGGCGAAGCTGCCCGGGGACGAGGCTCAGTGGGGCTACGAGCTGCGCTGGGACGGGGTGCGCGCGGTCGCGTACGTCTCGGGTGGTCGGCTGCGGCTGCTCGCGGAGGACGACGAGGACGTCTCCGGGACGTACCCCTGGCTGCGGGAGCTGGCCGAGGAGCTGGCGCCCACGGAGGCCGTGCTGGACGGCGTCCTGGTCCGCATCGACCGCGCCGGCCGGGTCCGCCCGGCGCGCGGCGGACGCCGGACCCCCGACGCCCAGTACCTGATCTTCGATCTGCTCTGGATGGAGGGCGTGACCAGCCTCGACCTGCCGTACGCGCAGCGCCGGGAGCTGCTCGACGGTCTGGCGCTCGCCGGCCCGCACTGGCAGACTCCGCCGTGGTTCCCCGGTGCCGGCCGGGAGGCGCTGCGGACCGGCCGGGAGCAGGGGCTGCCCGGAGTGGTGGCGAAGCGCCTGGACTCGGTCTACGAGCCGGGCGGGCGCAGCCGGCGCTGGCTGAGCATCGACGCCGGCCGAGACACGAGCTGAGACGGCGAGGAGCATCGTGTACCTGACGCACCTTGAGTGCCCGCGCTGCGGGCGGGAGCACGACGCCGGCAAGCTGGCCAACCTCTGCGACTGCGGATCCCCGCTGCTGGCCCGCTACGACCTGGCGGCGGTGGCGAAGGTGCTCACCCCGGAACGGTTCCCCCTGCGCCCGGCCGACCTGTGGCGCTACCGCGAGCTGCTGCCGGTGGCCGACCCCCGGCACGAGACCACGCTGGGCGAGGGCTGGACGCCGCTGCTGCGCACCCCGACCTACGGCGCGGAGATCGGCATCGCGGACCTGATGGTCAAGGACGAGGGGTTGACCCCCACCGGCTCGTTCAAGGCGCGCGGCGCGGCGGTGGGCGTCAGCCGGGCCCGCGAGCTGGGCGTGACGCGCATCGCCATGCCCACCAACGGCAACGCGGGCGCGGCCTGGGCCACCTACGCCGCGCGGGCCGGGCTGGGCGCGACAATCGTCATGCCGCTGGACGCGCCGGCCATCTGCCGGCGCGAGTGCGTGGCCGCCGGGGCCGACCTGCGCCTGGTCGACGGGCTGATCAGCGACGCCGGGCGGCACGTCGCGGGGCTGGTCGCCGGCTCTGGCGGCGCGATCTTCGACGCCGGCACGCTGCGCGAGCCGTACCGGCTCGAGGGCAAGAAGACGATGGGGTACGAGATCGTCGAGCAGCTCGGCTGGCAGGTGCCGGACGTGATCATCTATCCCACCGGCGGCGGGGTCGGCCTGATCGGCATCCACAAGGCGCTGCACGAGCTGCGCGAGCTGGGCTGGATCGAGGACAAGCTGCCCCGCCTGGTCGCGGTGCAGTCGACGGGCTGCGCGCCGATCGTCCGCGCCTTCGCCGCCGGAGAGCAGCGGGCGCGGCCCTGGGCCGACGCGCACACCGTGGCGTTCGGCATCACCGTGCCGGCCCCGCTCGGCGACGAGCTGATCCTCGACGCGCTGCGCGCCAGCGCCGGCACCGCGATCGCCGTCGACGACGCCGAGATCCTGGCCGACCTGCGGGACTTCGCCGCCCGCGAGGGGCTGCTGCTCTGCCCGGAGGGGGCCGCCTGCCTGACCGCCGCCCGGCACCTGCGCGCCGGCGGCTGGATCCGGGCCGGCGAACGCGTGGTGGTGCTCAACACCGGCGCCGGCGTGAAGTACCCGGAGACGGTGGACGTCACCGACGTGCCGGTGCTGCCCGCCTGACCCGACAGCCCCTCCCCCGCGCCGCCGTCAGTCCGTGCCGGGGTCGGTCAGCCGCCAGGCGGCGCTGACCAGGCCGATGTGCGACAGCGCCTGCGGGGTGTTGCCGAGCTGCGCGCCGGAGCGCGGGTCGATCTGCTCGCTGAACAGGCCGATGTCGTTGGCGTGCCCGAGCAGCCGCTCGAAGAGCGCCTCGGCCCGGCCCAGCTCACCGGCCATGACCAGGCACTCCACCAGCCAGAACGAGCAGGGCAGGAAGCCCGCCGGGTCGGTGTCCCAGCGACGGACGAGTCCGTCGCCGGCACCCAGCCCGCGCTCGACCGCCTCGATGGTGGCGCGCATCCGCGGGTCGGTCGCCGGCAGGAACCCCACCCGCGGCAGCAGCAGCACGGAGGCGTCCAGCTCCGGCGAGCCGAACGCGCCGCCGAACGCGCCAATCCGCTCGTGCCAGCCGTCGCGCAGCACGGCGGCCCGGATCTCGTCGCGGATCGTCGCCCACCGCCGGGGGTCGGCCCGGTCGCCGAGCCGGGGCGCGAGCCGCACCGCCCGGTCCAGCGCCACCCAGCAGAGCACCTTCGACGTGAGGTAGTGCCGGTCGGTGTCCCGGGTCTCCCAGATCCCCCGGTCGGGCAGGTGCCAGGTGGCGGCCACCTGCTCGGCCAGGCCGAGCACCATCTCGCGCAGTTCCGTGTCGAACGCCTCCCCCAGGTGGTCGCGCAACTGCCAGACCGCCGAGAGCACCTCGCCCGGCACGTCGAGCTGCCGCTGCCGCCAGGCGTCGTTGCCGACCCGCACCGGCAGGCTGCCGCCGTAGCCGCGCAGGTGGGCGCACTCGTGCTCGGAGACGTCCCGCTCCCCCTCCAGGCCGAAGAGCACCGGCACGGGGTCGGGGCCGACCCGGCCGATCGAGCGGGCCGCCCAGGCGAAGAGCCGGGACGCCTCGGACGGGCAGGCGGCCACCCAGAGGGCGCGCAGCGTCATGGCGAAGTCGCGCAGCCACGAGTAGCGGTAGTCGTAGTTGCGGTCGCCGCCGATCCGCTCCGGCAGCGACGTGGTCAGGGCCGCGGCCACCGCGCCGCTGCGGGCGTACGTGAGGCCGGTGAGCACGGTCGCGCTGTGCCGGACCTGATCCGGGTAGCGGCCGTCGTAGTGGTGCGACTCGCGGTAGGCCTGCCAGGCCTGCACCGTCTCGGCGAGCGCGGCGACCGGCTCCAGCCGGGCCGGCGCCGTCCCGTACGCCGGCCCGTACGCCACGTCGAAGCCGACCACCTGCCCGGCGGAGACCTCGAACTCCTGCCGGACCCGGTCGGAGTCGACGTGCGGCGGGATCCCGCCGGCGTGCAGGGTCAGCACCACCGGGCCGGCCGCGGCCAGCACCCCGCCGTCGGGCTGCTCGTGCAGGTACGGGGTGAGCAGGCCGTACTCCGGGCGGGGGCGGAAGTCGAGCGACATCCGCACCCGCCCGGCCAGTCCCTCCACGACCCGTAGCAGCACCGCCGGGGAGTTCATCCCCAGCTGGTGGCCACGGGCGCCGTACTCGGCGGCGAGCGCGTCGGTGACCGCGACGCTCCCCTCCGGCGTGTGGTGCACGGTGCGCAGCACCAGCGTGTCGGCCACGTACGACCGCTCGACCCGGTGCCCGGGAAGCCCGGCGGCGGTGGGCGCCAGCCGCCAGTGGCCGGCCTCCGTGTCGAGGAGGCGGCCGAAGACCGACGGGGAGTCGAACCGGTCCGGGCACCACCAGTCGATCGAGCCGTCCCGACCGACCAGGGCGCCCGAACGGCAGTCGGAGAGGAACCCGTAGTCGGAGATCGCCAGTTGGTCCACCCGCTGCGGGTACCCCCTTCCGGCCGCCTCAGGCGGCACCGAGGGTCAGGAGGTGGGCGGCTCGTCCTCGCCGGCGGCCTCGGCGGCGTCGGCCTCCTCCTTGGTCCGGTGCACCGCCTGGTCGGCGTGCTCGGGCGGGCCGTAGACCGTGTAGAGCACCAGCGGGTTGGGGCCGGTGTTGACGAAGTTGTGCTTCGTGCCGGCCGGCACCACCACCAGGTCGCCCTGCACGACCTCGCGCTTCTCCCCCGCCACCTGGGCCTCGCCCGTACCGCTGACGAAGGTCAGGATCTGGTCGATGTCCTCGTGGACCTCCTCGCCGATCTCGCCACCCGGCGGAATCGTCATGATCACCAGCTGGGTGTGCTCACCGGTCCACAGCACCCGCCGGAAATCCGGGCTCTTCTCGGCGACGGTCGCGATAGTGAAATGCTCCATGCCGACGCACATACCCGCTGCGGCCCGACGGCACGCCGGGACTCGCAGATGGTGGAATTCGCCACTCGTGCGGGGTTTCGATCCCCGGTGGACGGGGATCGAGTGAGTAGCCGGCGCACGGTGGCCGGTCGAGCCAGGTCCCCGCCGGCGTACCGCCGTACGGCTGCGGTGGTGGGAGACGGCCAGAGCGCGGCGACGTTCCGATCCCCGGGATCCGAACGGCGCCGCGCGCTCGTTCCCCGGCTCAGTCGTCGTCCTCGACCGCCACCGGCTCCAGGCCCACGCAACGCAGCTTCAGCTCGAACTCCCCGGACGGGCCGGCGAAGGCGACCTCCACGTCGTCGTCCGGCCCCCGCTCCGCGTCCGCGACCCGGTAGCCCTGGGCGGGCGTCCAGGAGACCAGCCGCACCCCGTCCGGCCCGCACTCGGCCACCGCGCTGCCACCGGTCGTGGCGAAGGCCCGACGTGCTCCCGCCGGGGCCGAGCCGGTCGCTCCCGGCGACGACGGCCCGCCGGTCCCGCTCGCCGACGGCGACGACGGCGCGCCGACCCCGGGGGTGGTGGGCCCGGGCGAGGCCAGGGCACGCTCGATCTCCTCCTGGCTGAGCACTCCGCCCGGGGTGCCGGCGATGCTCTCCCCCACCCACCGGATCGCGGCCACCCCGATCAGGGTGGCGACGACGGCGGTGGCCAGCCACCCGACGACGGCGAGGAACGAACGGCGGCGCATGCCCCGAGTCTCCCCGATCCGAGGTTGGGACGAGCCCCGCACAGGGCTAAGGGAGGGTTAACGTCCGGGCCGGCGCGTCGGGTGGCGGCTAGCCTGCCACCTGTGGCCCGCCTGCTGCTCATCGAGGACGACCTGACGATCCGTACGCCGCTGCTGCGGGCACTGCGCGAACGGGGGCACGCGGTGGCCGCCGCCTCGACGGCGATGACCGGCCTGCGCGACGCGCTCGACGACCGGCCCGACCTGGTGGTGCTGGACCTGGGACTGCCCGACCTGGACGGCCGCGAGCTGCTGCGGATGCTCCGCGCGGTCAGCGCCGTGCCGGTCATCGTCGCCACCGCCCGCGACGACGAGACCGAGATCGTCCGGGTGCTCGACGCCGGGGCGGACGACTACGTGGTGAAGCCGTTCACGGCCGCGCAGCTCGACGCGCGGATCCGGGCGGTGCTCCGCCGCGGGACCGGGTCCGCCCCGGAGGAGGACCCGGCGCTGGTGGTGGGCGGGCTGCGGGTCGACCCGCGGTCGCGGCAGGTCACCCTGGACGGTGCGCCCGTCGAGCTGACCCCGCGCGAGTTCGACCTGCTGCACCACCTCGCGGGCCGGCCCGGCCAGGTGGTCACCAAGCGGGAGCTGCTCGCCGAGGTGTGGCGGGTGCCGTACGGCGGCGCCGACAAGACCGTGGACGTGCACCTGTCCTGGCTGCGACGCAAGCTCGGGGAGAGCGCGCAGGCGCCCCGCTACCTGCACACCGTGCGGGGCGTCGGGGTCCGGCTCGAAGCGCCGGGGAGCGCCGGATGAGGGCCCGGCTGGCGCTGCTGGTCGCCGCGGTCAGCGTGCTCACCCTGGTCGCCTTCCTGGTGCCGCTGGCGCTGCTGGTGCGTACCGTCGCGGCCGACCGGGCCACCGTGCGGGCCACGGCCGACGCGCAGAGCCTCGTCACCGTCGTCGGTACCGCCGACACCGCGACGATCCGGCTGACCGTCGACCAGCTGGCCACGGAGTCCGCGCGGCCGGTCACGGTGTTCCTGCCCGACGACACGGTCCTCGGCGCCCCCGCCCCGCGTACGGCCGCCGTGGCGCTGGCCGCCCGGGGGCAGAGCCTCACCGCCGAGTCCGGGCGGGGGCGGGAGGTGGTGATCGCCGTGCAGGGCCGGCCGGACGGCACCGCCGTGATCCGGACGGTGGTCCCGCCCGCCGAGCTGACCGCCGGGGTGACCCGGTCCTGGCTGGCCCTGGCCCTGCTCGGCGTGCTGCTGGTGCTGATCGGGCTGGCCGTCGCCGACCGGCTGGCCCGCACCCTCGTCCGGCCGATCGGTGAGCTCTCCGCGGTGTCGCACCGGCTGGCGAACGCGGAGCTGGCCGCGCGCGTCACGCCCGCCGGGCCGCGCGAGCTGCGTGAGGTGGCCGGTGCCCTCAACCACCTCGCCGGCCGGATCCAGGTGCTGCTGGTGCAGGAGCGGGAGGAGGTCGCCGACCTCTCGCACCGCCTGCGCACCCCGCTGACGGCGCTGCGCCTGGAGGCCGAGTCGCTGCGCGACCCGGAGGACGCGGCCCGGGTGACCGCGGCCGTGGACGGGCTGGAGCGGGCGGTGACCGGCCTGATCCGACAGGCCCGGTGGCGGGTGCCGACGGCCGGGGCGGCAAGCGCCGACGCGGCGGCCGTGGTGGCCGAGCGGGTGGCGTTCTGGTCGGTGCTGGCCGAGGACACCGGGCGGGCCGTGACGCTCGACCTGGCGCCGGGACCGCTGCCGGTGGGCGTGCCCGCCGACGAGCTGGCGGCGGCGGTGGACGCCCTGCTCGGCAACGTCTTCGCGCACACTCCGGACGGCACCGCGTTCGCCGTCCGGCTGGTGGCGGCGGAGGCGGGCCGGGCGGCGCTGACCGTGTCCGACGAGGGGCCGGGGATGCCGCCCAACACGATCGACCGGGGCGCGAGCACCGCCGGCTCGACCGGCCTGGGCCTGGACATCGCCCGCCGCGCCGCCCAGTCCAGCGGTGGCCGCCTGACCCTGCACACCGCGCCCTCCGGCGGCGCCGAGGTACGCCTCGAACTCGGCCCGCCCTCGTCCTGACCCGTCCTCCGGCCGCGCCCGGACAGGCTTAACCCGGCCTTAGCGTTCGGGCAGCGTGGCGCTATCCGGGCCGGCGCGATCCTGGGAACCAGCAACCGAGGAAGGGTGAACGAGATGAAGCGCAAGTCCCTGATGCTGGCGTCGCTCGGCGGCGCGGCCGTGCTGGCCGTGACCGGCGCGACCTTCGGCGTCGCGGCGGCCGACAACGGCGCGGCCCGGGCGACCACCCTGGCCGCCGCCACCACCGCCCCGACGACCCCGGCCACGCCGGGCACCCCGAGCGGCACCGGGAGCAGCGCCCCGGCGACGAGCGGCGCGCCGACCACCGGCGGCACCCCGGCCCCGTCGGGCAGTGGTGCGCCGGCCACCGGCGACGACGCGGTGACCGAGCAGCGGGCCGGCGAGATCGCGCTGGCCCGGGCGGGCGGCGGCAAGATCGTCGAGGTCGAGCGCGAGGACGAGGACGGCCGGGCCGTGTGGAGCGTCGAGATCGTGGCCGGGCAGACCGAGCACGAGATCGACGTCGACCGGGGCGACGGCACGGTGGTCAAGGCCGAGCAGGAGCCGGTCGACGACGATGACGACGACGACCGGGACGACGACGATGACGACGACGACGACGACTCGGACGACGGCGACGACTGATCCGTTGCCGGTACCGCCGCCGTCCCGCCCAGTGCGGGGCGGCGGCGTCGTCGTTGCGGGCACGCGGGACGGCGGCGACGCCGTTGCGGCAGGCGGCGAGCGGGCCCGGCCCGGGGCTGGCGGCAGGGGCGCGAGCGACTGGCACCGTCCCGGCGAGCTGCCGTCGCCGACGGGTGCCGCACGCCCCGGCAGGCGGGACGGGCCGGTCGGCCCTGTGACCGACACCGATGTCTGGCTACATTGGGGTATGGTGCCCGCCCACCGGGGCCGGGCGGCGGAACCGGTCTACCGCCCCATCCTCGCCAACCGGCGGGGTGAGCTGGAGGCGCTCGGTCATCTCGACGACGTCGTCGCCCCCCTGCTCGCCCCGGTCCTCCAGGTGTCCGTCCTCGACCGGTTCACGCTGGACGTGCTGCGTCGGCTGCCCGCCGGGCTGCTCACGGCCGTCGACGTCACCGGCCTGCCCGACGCCCCGGAGGCCGAACTGGTCCGCTGGGGCGTACCGCTGGTGCCGGTGATCGGGCTCGCGGACAGTGACCGGCGCCTGGTGGCGCACGGTGCCGCGGCCCGGGCCCACGCCCAGCGGGCGGTCGTCCGGCTGCGGGTCGGCCACGACCGGGCCGGCCCGGACGCGGCCACGGCGGCGGCGGAGCGGGTCTGGCGGTTCACCGGCCTGGTGCCCGAGCAGTGCGACCTGCTCCTCGACGCGGGCGACGTGTGCTGCCGGGCCGACGTGCGGGTGGCCGAGCCCCGGGTCCGCCGGCTGCTGGAGTGGGCCCGCCGGCACGCCTGGTGCTCCGTGAGCGTGGCGGCGGGCGGGATGCCCCCGGCGGTGTCCGCCCTGCCCACCGACGAACCGGTGCGCCTCGACCGCTGGGACTGGCAGCTCTGGCAGCGGCTGGCCGACCTCGGCGTCGGGTACGGCGACTACGGCGTCGGCACCGCGGTGCCCGGTGCCGACCGGTCGGGCGACCGGCTGCCCACCGTCCGCTACACCACCGACGGCGCCTGGTGGGTGTACCGCTGGTCGCGGCGGGGCGGACGCGGCGACGACCGGTTCGCGGACCTGTGCCGCACCGTGGTCTCGGCGCCGCACTGGCCGGCCACGGGCGCGGCCTTCTCCTGGGGTGACCACGAGATCCTGCGGCGCGCCCGCCGGGGTGCCGGCGCCGGGTCCGCCAGCAACTGGGCGGCGTGGAGCACCTCGCACCACCTGGCGCACGTGCTGGCCTCGCTGCCCCAGCCGGGGCGGGAGTCCCGGCCGGGGCCGTGGCGCTCCGATCAGGCGCCGCCGGAGCGGGGCCGACCCGCCCGAGGGCACCGCAACGGGGAGACCCGCCGGGCCGGCTGAGCGCCTCCCCGCCGGGCACCGGCGGGGAGGCGGCGCCCCGCCGTCACTGCTTCTCGGTGAACCCGAACTGCACGATGCCCTCGTCGTCGACGCTCGCGTCCACCGACGCGTCGCCGAGCAGCTCGGCGGCGTCGGAGTCCAGGAAGATGCGGGCGCCCTGGTTGTCGACCACGTGGTCGCCGTCGGCCGGTTCGGCGACCAGTTCGACGGTGAGCGAGCCCGCGTCGGTGTCGGCGGCGATCCGCACTCCGCCGTCCTCGGCGACGTCCTGCTGGTTGGCGAGATCTCGGATGACCAGCACGGCGTTGTCGGTCATGGTGAGCATGGCGGAACTCCTCGTGGATTCTCGGATTCGCGGTGCGGGACCGGGGTTCGGCCCGCGGGCGAGCACACGTGGGAGGCGATGGAAGGGCGACACGCACATCGCCGTCGCGCTTCGGGGCAGCTCAGGGCCCCTCCACGGCCTACGGTGCCCCCTGTCGGGGGATCCGTCAAATAGAGCGGGGTCAGTGCGCGGCGCCGGCCGGGGCGAGTCGGGCGCGGATGTCGCGTACCGCCGCGCGGCCCGCCCGGTTGGCGCCGATCGTGCTCGCCGACGGGCCGTACCCGATCAGGTGAATGCGCTCGTCGGCGACCACGCGGGTGCCGTCCATCGTGATACCGCCGCCCGGCGCGCGCAGGCGCAACGGCGCGAGATGGTCCAGCGCGGCCCGGAAGCCGGTGCACCACAGGATCACGTCCGCGGGCACGAACCGCCCGTCGTCCCAGGCCACCCCGTCGGGCGTGATCCGGTCGAAGACGGGTAACCGGTCGAGCACGCCGCGCTCGCGCAGCCGGCGCAGTTCCGGCGTGAGCGGCAGCCCGGTCACCCCGACCACGCTGGCCGGCGGCCGGCCCGCGCGTACCGCCGCGTCGACCAGGGCCACCGCCGCGCGCCCCCGCTCGGGGGTGAACTCCTCGTCGCGGAAGTCGGGTGGGCGCCGGGTCACCCAGGTGGTGCCGGCGGCCACGGTCGAGACCTCGGCGAGCAGTTGGACGGCCGACGTCCCGCCGCCCACCACCACGACCCGCCGGCCGGCGAACTCCGCCGGTCCCCGGTAGTCGGCCGTGTGCAGTTGCCGGCCCCGGAAGGTCGACCGGCCGGGGTAGTGCGGCCAGAACGGCCGCGTCCAGGTGCCGGTGGCGTTGACCAGGGCACGGGTGGTCCAGGAACCGTGGTCGGTGTGCACGGCCAGCCGGCCGTCGGGCCGGTCGCGCACCTCCCGGACCCGCACCGGGCGCCGCACCGGCAGGTCGAACTCATGCTCGTACGCGGCGAAGTAGGCGCTGACCACCTCGGCCGCCGGCCGGTCGGGCCCGGCCACCGGGAAGGGCAGACCGGGCAGGTCGTGGAAGCCGTGCACCCGGTCGAGTCGCAGCGTGGGCCAGCGGTGCCGCCACGCCCCGCCCGGCCCGTCGCCCCCGTCGAGGACCACGAAGCCGTCCCCGGGGGCGAACCCGGCGCGGCCCAGGTGGTGGCCGGCGGAGAGCCCGGCCTGCCCGGCCCCGATCACCAGCACGTCGACGGAGCGCTCGTCCATGCCGGGTACAACACCGGCGGGCCCGCCCGGCTGCCCGCCGGAAGCGTCTCGCCGGTCACAGCCCGCCGGGCCCACGGAAAATTTCTTTCCATCGACGGTCTTTCCTGGCAGATACCTGCATGGCAGCATCACCCCATGCATCGTCGTCTCTTCCCCCGGACGCTCGCGCTGGTGGCGCTGGTCGCCGCCGCGGCCACGGCGGGCGCGCCCACCGCCACCGCCGAGTCCCCGACCCCCGCGGCGACCCGGCTGAACGCCACCATCGACGCGATCCTCGCCGACAGCCGGCTGGCCGGAGCGCAGACCTCGGTGGTGGTGAAGGACGCGACGACCGGGGAGACGGTCTACCACCGCAACGGCGACCGGCGCCTGGTGCCCGCCTCCAACACCAAGCTGCTGACCTCGGCGGCGGCGCTGGAACTGCTCGGGCCGGGCCACCGCTTCAGCACCGAGGTGCGCACCAGCGGCGCCCGCCGGGCGGGCCTGGTCTCCGGCAATCTCTACCTGCGCGGCGGCGGCGACCCGACCATGCTGGCCGCCGACTACGATGCGCTGGCCGCGCAGGTCGCCGCCGCGGGCGTCCGGGTGGTCACCGGCAACCTGGTGGCCGACGACACCCGCTACGACAGCACCCGCCTCGGCCCCGACTGGACCTGGGACGACGAGCCGTACTACTACGCCGCGCAGGTCTCCGCCCTGACCGTGGCACCGGACACCGACTACGACGCGGGCACCGTCATCGTCCACGCCGCCCCCGGCGCGAGCGCCGGCGCGCGTCCGGTCGTCACCACCACCCCGGCCACCCGGTACCTGAAGATCGACAACCGGGCCGAGACGGTCGCCGGCGGGGAGACGTCGGTCTCCTTCGAGCGCGCGCACGGCAGCAACACGGTCGTGGTGACCGGGCAGATCGCGCTCGGCGCCGCGCCGGCGAGCGACTGGGTCAGCGTCTGGGAGCCCACCGGCTACGCCGCCGACGTCTTCCGGTCGGCGCTGCGCCGGCACGGCGTACGGGTGCTCGGCCGGACGGTGCCCGGCCAGGCCACCCCGGAGGGCGCGGCCGAGGTGGCGCGGCACCACTCGATGCCCCTGGCCGAGCTGATGGTGCCGTTCCTCAAGCTGTCCAACAACGGGCACGCCGAGGTGCTGACCAAGGAGATCGGCCGGGTGCTCTCCGGCTCCGGCACCTGGTCGGCCGGGTTGGCCGCGATCAGCGAGTACGTCGCCGACGTCGGGATGGACACCGGCACGCTGCGCCAGCGGGACGGCTCGGGGCTCTCCCGGCGCAACCTCATCCCCGCCGACGAGTTCGTGGACCTGCTCACCGCCGTGCGCGACGAGCCCTGGTTCGACACCTGGTACGCGGCCCTGCCGGTCGCCGGCGAGGCGGACCGGTTCGTCGGCGGGACGCTGCGCAGCCGGATGCGGGGCACGGCGGCGGCGGGCAACGTGCACGCCAAGACCGGCAGCCTGACCGGCGTCTCCGGCCTCTCCGGCTACGTCACCGACGCCGACGGGCGGGTGCTGGCGTTCTCGATCCTGCTCAACAACTACCTGGCCTCCTCGGTGAAGACGCTGGAGGACCAGATCGCGATCGCCCTGGCCTCGTACACGGCCAAGGGCGTGAGCGGCGCGCGGGTCGCGGCCCCGACGGCGCCCGACGCCCCCCGGGTCCCGGAGGGCCTGGAGTGCGCCTGGGTCAAGCCGAACGCCTGCTGACGGGCCGGCGGGGCCCGGTGCGGGGGCCCCGCCGGCGCTCAGGCGCCGGGGCGGTGCGGAATCTCGGCCGCCGGGTCGCCGCGCTCGATCAGCGCGGCGATCTCGGCGGGACGCAGGCCGCGCTGCGCCAGCACCCGGGTGCCCCAGCGGTGCAGCCGGCACGGGTGCGGGCTGGCGTCGTTGCGGCAGACCGTCCCGCCGGACCAGAGCCTGGGCGCGTGCACCACGACCGCCCGCACGGCGAACTGGGCGTCCTCGACGGTCACGTACGGCGGCAGCGGAATGTCCCGGAGCACCTCCCCGGACGACTCCCCGGCGCCCCGGGAGGCGGCCGGGCGGACGGTGCGGGTGGTGACGCTGCTCATCGGTCAAGCCTCCACAGGGGATTGTCGGAGATGGACAGCAGAAAGTTACGACAGGCTTGACGCAACGCGACGGACAAACTGTCCCGCGAGGTGGACACGGAGCCCGCGGCGGGACCGTCCTCGGGGCGGAGCCGCCGGTCAGCCGGCCGCCCGCGCCCGCAGCCGGGCGGCCGTCCGGCGGGGGTCGTAGTCGGACCCGACGCCGTCGACGATCAGCGCCGCGCCCGGGATGTGCCGGGTGCGCAGCGGCAGGATCTCCTGGTACGCCGGCGAGTCGTACCAGGCGCGGGCCCGGTCCAGGTCGGGGAACTCGATGACGACCACGGTGCCCGGCCAGTCGCCCTCCCTGACCTCCACCTCGGCGCCGTGCACCCGGAACCGGCCGCCGAACGGGTCCAGCGTGGCCTGGATGCGCTCGATGTAGGTGAGGATGTCCTCGTTGACCGGGGTGTCGTGCAGGTGGGCGAGCGCGAACGCGGGCATGGTGCCTCCCGGGAGCCGGTCCGCCCGGCCGGACGACCGGGGCGGTACGCCGAGTCTTCCGCCGGCACGCCCCCGGCGTCGATTACCCGTCAGGTAACGACGGCGGGGTGCTCCCGCTCAGGCGCGTTCGAGCACGACGACGGGGATCTCCCGGTCGGTCTTCGCCTGGTACTCGTCGTACGCCGGCCAGATGGCGGCCATCGTGGACCACATGCGCGGCTTCTCCTCCGCCGTCGCGGTCCGCGCCCGCGCGGTGAACCGCTCGGCGCCCACCTGCACCTCGACCAGCGGCTCGTCGAGCAGGTTGAGGTACCAGGCCGGGTGCCTGGGGTCGCCGCCCTGCGAGGCGACGACCAGGTAGGCGTCGCCGTCGCGGCCGTAGATCAGCGCGGTGCGCCGCAGCTTTGCGCTGCGCCGGCCCCGGGTGGTCAGCAGCAGGGTGAAGACGCCGGGCCGCCACTCGTGCCCCTCGGCGCCGTCGGTCTCGACGTACCGCCGGATGTGGTCGGCCACCCAGCCCTGCGGACTGTCCAGCACCTGCTCGCCCATCGGCCCTCCCGTTCGCCCTCGCGCACCCGGTCGTCGCGACCACGCTACTCCGGGCAGCGGCCGGTCGCCGGGCGAACGAGGCCGCCCGGAGACCCGCGTCAGCGCAGGGCGACCGCCTGGACGCCGACGTTGCCGCAGTCGTCGCTGAACGCCTGCTCCACCGTCCAGGTCAGCACCAGCCGGCTGCCCTTCGGCGCCTGGAACCGGATCGTGAACTCGGTGGACCGGCTGGTGTGCCGGTCCTCGATCCGCAGGGTCCGGCTCGGGCCGCCGACGGAGAGGCGGGCGTCCAGCCGTCCCCGCGCCATCCACACCCCGCCGTACAGCCGGACGGTGCGCGCCCTGCCGTCGGCGGCGACCGCGAGCGTGAAGCGGCTGCCGGCGCCGCACCGGTAGACCCCGTGGGGCGAGCCGCTCACCGACGCCACCGGGCTGCCGTCGCGCCAGCTGAAGCTCTCCTGGTTGTCGTCCCAGCCGCCCCGCCGGCCGGTGCCGCCCTCGTCGCGGATCTCGCCGGAGCCGCCGCGCTTGCGGACCGCCGACTCCGCGCCGCGCAGGCCCCAGTGGACCCAGTCGCGGCGGCCCACCGTGGTCAGGTCCACCTCGCCCGGCGCCTCGGTCATGCTGGCGGCGAGCACCGCCCGCACCGGCGGCGCGGACGTCGACGGCGTCGGTGGCGCCGGGGACGGGCTCGGCGGACGCTGCCGGGGCCGCAGCCCGGGCGAGACCAGGCCGGCGTCGAGGTCGCGCCCCTCCAGCCCGGGGAAGCCGCTCGGCCGGCCGGCGCCCGCCGGTACGCCGCCGGCGTTCTCGCCGTCCGGCTCGGGGTCGCCGGCGGTCAGGTACGACACGAGGGCGACCAGGCAGGCGACCACGGCGATCCCCTCGACGGCCCACCGGCGGCGCCGCCGCGCCCGGGCCAGCCGCCGCAGGTCGGTGCGGGTGTGCCCGGCCTGCGGCGGGGGCGGGTGCGGCGTCCCGGGCGGGGCTGCCGGCTCGCCGTCCCGGCGGCCGTACCTCGACGACCGGATGTGCTGTCGGGTGAGGTCTTCCTCCGCCACCGACCCTCCACTCCCCACCGGCCCCGGCCGGACGCGGGCGTCCGTTGTGGGCGGCGGCCCGCGCCCGCACCGCCTCGTCCGTCGCGCCGGACGGACGGGCGTGTCCAGTTCGTCACCGGACCGTAGCGGACATCGATCAGGACCACGGTCGCGGGTCCTGCGGCGGTCGGCTCAGTCCCGCCGGCGGCGGCGCAGACCCCGGCCGGGATGCCAGCTCTCGATCACCAGGTGGTCCGGCGGGTCGCCCACCCGGGTCAGCACCACCTCGGTCAACTCGATCCGGAACCGGTGCGAGCCGTCCTCGCCCGGAGGCTCCTCGTGCGCCCGCCCGGCGATCTTCGCGTCGCCGCCCCAGGCTCCCGGGGCGTCGGCCGGAGTGTCCTCCGTCGGGCAGTGCAGCGCCACCCGTGGGTCGCGGCGCAGGTCGAGCGCCTTGACCGCGCCGGGCAGGCTGCCCAGTCGCAGGTGCCCGCCGTCGAAGTCGAACTCGGTGCCGCTGATCCGGGGCGAGCCGTCCCGGCGCAGCGTCGCCATCGTGCCGTGTTTGCGTACCGCGAAGCGCGCCCGGACGCGCTCGGCGAAGCCGGGCTCGTCCCGGACGAGATCTGACCACCATGCCATGGGGCCCAGCCTGGCAGGCAATCCGGACAACCCGCGTCGGCTTTTCTCAGCGGATCTCGAAGCCGAGCGCCTGCGCGATCACCACGGTCTGCCCGGGGTCGACGATCGCCCCGGCCCGCTCCACCACCGTCGGGTCGAGCGCGGTCAGGTCGCTGCCGCGCAGGTCGGCCCCGGACAGCCGGGAGCTGTGCAGCTGCGCGGCGGAGAGGTCGACGCCGGTGACCGTGGCCCCGGTGAGGTTGGCCCTGGTCAGATCCACCTCCCGCATCCGGACGTCGGTGATGCGGACCCCGCGCAGGTCGGCGCCGGGCAGCGCGACGAACGACCAGTCGCCGCCGGCGACCGTCAGCGGCCGCAGGTCGCACTGGGCGAAGGTGCTGCCCACGAGCTTGCAGCCGGTGAACTCCGCCTCGAAGAAGTTGCACCGCTGGAAGATGCAGCGGGTGAACGCCGAGTCGGTGTGCCGGGAGGCGTTGAACTTCACGTTGCCGAAGGTGCAGCCGTCGAAGACCGCGCCCCGGCTCACCGCCTCGGTCAGGTCGACGTGGAAGAACTCGCACCGGACGAAGCGCCGGTCCACCAGTTCCTCGCCGTACCAGTCCTCGTTGCGGAAGCTCTCGTCCTCGGTCAGCTCGGGCATCGGACCAGGCTACCGAGGGGGTGGGACAACGGCCGGCGGCCCTTCCACCGAGGCGTACCGGCTAGTAGTTTCGGCGGCGTGAGTGTGGCACGCAGCATCGACCCGGACCAGATCGGCTTCGACCCGGCGCGGTTGGCGCGCATCGACGAGCACTTCGGCAGGTACGTCGACGACGGTCGCCTCGCCGGCTGGCAGGTGCTGGTCACCCGCCGTGGCGAGATCGCCCACTCCTCGACGTACGGGCTGCGCGACGCGGAGGCGGGCAGGCCCGTCGAGGCGGACACGCTCTGGCGCATCTACTCGATGACCAAGCCCGTCACCTCCGTCGCCGCGATGATCCTGTGGGAGGAGGGCCGCTTCCAGCTGACTGACGAGATCAGCCGGTGGCTGCCCGAGTTCGCCGACATGCGGGTCTACTCCAAGGGCTCGGCCCTCAAGCCGTACACGGTGCCGGCGGTCGAACCGATCCGGGTCTGGCACCTGCTCACCCACACCGCCGGCCTGACGTACGGCTTCATGCAGACCTCGGTGGTCGACACCATCTACCGGGCCGCCGGCTACGACCTGTACCCGCCGGCGGACGTCGACCTGGCGACGGCCTGCCAGGCCTTCGGCGAGCTGCCGCTGCTGTTCCAGCCCGGCACCGCCTGGGGCTACTCGGTCGCCACCGACGTGCTCGGCCGGCTGGTCGAGGTGGTCTCCGGGCAGAGCCTGGACGCCTTCTTCGCCGACCGGATCTTCCGCCCGCTGGGCATGACCGACACGCACTGGTGGGCCGGGGGCGACGCCGCCGACCGGCTCGCCGCCCTCTACGCGCCCGACCCGCGCACCGGTCGCGCGTTCCGCTACGACAAGCTGGGCGCCCTGGCGTACGAGAAGCCGCTGCTGCTCTCCGGCGGCGGCGGCCTGATCTCCAGCGCCGCCGACTACCACCGGTTCACCCAGATGCTGCTGCGCGGCGGCGAGCTGGACGGGGCACGCCTGCTGGGGCCGCGCACGGTGCGCTTCATGACCCGCAACCACCTGCCCGGCGGGCGGGACCTGGAGACCCTCTCCGCCGGTGGCTTCGCCGAGACCACCCTCGAAGGGATCGGCTTCGGGCTGGGCTTCGCCGTGGTCGACGACCCCGTGCCGAGCCGGGTGCCGAGCAGCCCCGGCGAGTACTACTGGGGCGGCGTGGCGAGCACGGCGTTCTGGGTCGACCCGGCCGAGGAGGTCACGGCCCTGTTCTTCACCCAGCTCATGCCGTCGAGCACCTACCCGATCCGGCCGCAGCTGCGCCAGCTCGTCTACTCCGCCCTGGTCGACTGAGCCCGGGCACCGGGCGCTCCCGACGGCCGGGATCGCGGTAACGGCACCGGCCGGCCGGGCAGGTCAATAGCCTGGAGGCGGACCACGTCGGGCGGGACGGGAGGCGGTCGGCCATGAGCAACATCGTCGTGTTCGGCGCGGGTGGCACCGCGGGGTCGCGGATCACCGCCGAGGCGGTCGGCCGGGGGCACCGGGTCACCGCGGCGGTACGCCGGCCGGAGGCCACCTCGTACCTGCCGCCGGCGGTCACGGTGGTCACCGGGGACGCCACCAGCGAGCGGAGCGTACGGGAGTTGGCGCCCGACACGGACGCCATGGTGGTGGCGATCGGCGGCGGCGGACACGATCTGTGGCTCGACGCGGCGCGGAACCTGGTCGGCGTGCTGCGCGGGATGCCGGCCGCGCCGCGGATCATCCACGTGGGCGGCGGGTCGACGCTGCTCACCCCGAAGGGCACCCGCTACCTCGACGAGCCGGACTTCCCCGAGGAGTACCGCGACGCGGCCATGGGGCAGGCCGACGCCCTCGACTTCTACCGCGCCTCGGCCGACGGGGTGAGCTGGACGTACGTCTCCCCGCCGCCGCTGGAGTTCCATCCGGGCGAGCGCACGGGGCACTACCGCACCGGCGGCGACCAGCCGGTGACCGACCACGAGGGCCGCTCGGTGCTCAGCTACGAGGACCTGGCGGTGGCGATCGTGGACGAGATCGAACAGCCACGCCACGAGAACGCCCGCTTCACCGCCGCGTACTGAGGGCGGCCCGGGCGGCGGCGGCCCGGGCACTCGCGGTGACCCACGGCGGCGCGGGACAGCGGGTCGGCGGGCGGGTCGTCAGTCGGCGAGGCGGGCGGGGAAGCCGCCGGTGGCGATCGGGCCCCACGACTCGATGGTGACCCGGATCAGCGACTTGCCCTGCCGGAGCATCGCCGCCCGGTACTCGTCCCAGTCCGGGTGCTCGCCGGAGATGCAGCGGAAGTAGTCCACCAGCGGCTCCAGCGCCTCCGGCAGGTCCAGCACCTCGGCGGTGCCGTCGACCTGCACCCACGGGCCGTTCCAGTCGTCGGAGAGCACGCAGGCCGACACCCGTGGGTCGCTGCGGACGTTGGCGACCTTGGCCCGCTCGGGATAGGTGGAGATCACCAACCGCCCGTCGCCGTCCACCCCGGCGGAGACCGGGGACGACTGCGGCCGACCGTCGGCGCGGGTGGTGATCAGCACCACCCGGTGCCGTGGCCGGAGGAACTCGGTCAGCTCGGCCCGGTCGACCCGGGTGTTCGTCGCGATGCTGCGTGCCATCGTTCGTTCCTACCAGGGCGACCGCCGCCCGGCGACCGCACCGGGCGGGACGGGGCGCCGCGCCTCCGGTCGCGCGTGCCCGGCGGCCTCAGTGGGGGCGCGGGGCGGCGCGGCCGGCGGCGGGCTGGGCCGGCACCCGGGGGCGGACCGAGGGCCGCCAGGCGCGGCCGTTGGCGTAGATCACCCGGAATCCGAGGTACGAGGCGAGCGGCGCCCAGTGCGCGGAGCCCATCCGCAGCTCGGCGGCGTTGTGGCGCTGCCCGTTGGCCAGCACGTCGAGCAGGACGGTTTCGAAGGCGGCCGACTCGACCCAGTCCACCTCGCGGGTGTATCCGCAGATCAGGGCCGCTCCGGTGGCGTCGAGGAAGTCCCGCAGCACCGCGTCGGAGGCCCGCAGCACCGAACAGCTGCCGAAATAGAGCCGTCGGCCCTCGCAGCGGCCCGCCATCAGCTCGGCGACGTCGGCGAGCGCCACCGATTCCCAGTCGGTGAGGCAGAGCCGGCTCGGCTCGCCGTGCATGGCGAAGAAGCCGACGCGGTGGTCGGCGTACTGCTTGAGCAGCCAGCGGTCGAGGAAGTAGAACAGCTCGTCGCGGGTGGCCGCGTCCTTGTGGATGAAGCGGATCTTTCCGAGCCGTTCGAGCAGTTCCAGGGTGGGCAGGACGGAGCCGCGCTCGTTGAGGTCGCGGTGCCACTGACCCTCGATGCAGAAGACGCCACCACGTGCCATGTCGCCCCCTCCCCCGGTCCCGCCGGCGCTGACGTTACCGGGTCGGACCGGCGGGAGAACATCACCCGGCGTGTGCCGTACTGCGCCTTTGCGTGCCGTTCGCGCTCTGCTGTGGCCCGTTGCCGATCAATGGGCGTTTGGCAATTCGCGTAATGCCCAGGCACACCCAGGAACGGCGAATCGTGAGGACAATTCTTGTTAATTGCCGCGAACCGCCCGTCGGCCTGCCACTGTGGAAATGCGGGACGGCCAGGCCGATGTCCCGGATGCCACCCCATTCCCACTCCTATCGGGAGGACTTCTGTGCGCGTTAACACCCTGAAACGGGCGGCTGTCGCATTCGCCCTGGCGTTGCCGGCTGCCGCTGTCGCCACGGTGGTCGCCGCGCCAGCGGCCCATGCCGACGGCTGCTACACGTGGCAGCGCAACCTCTACCAGGGGCGCTCCGGCGACGACGTCCGCCAGTTGCAGATCCGGGTGGCCGGGTGGGCCGGCAACCGGGACATCGTGGAGAACGACGGCCGCTACGGACCGAAGACCGCCGCCGCCGTCAAGCGCTTCCAGGCCGCGTACGGGCTGCGCGCCGACGGCGTCGCCGGACCGCAGACGTACGGCAAGCTCTACGCCCTCCAGGACGACGACTGCACGCCGCGGCACTTCAGCTACAGCGAGATGGACGACGGCTGCGGTCGCGGCGGCTGGACCGGCGGCCCGCTCTCCGCCGCGCAGACCCGGCAGAACGCGCTGCGCACGATGTGGAAGCTGGAGGCGATGCGGCGCAGCCTCGGCGACAAGCCGCTGCGCGTCAGCAGCGGCTTCCGCAGCCGCGCCTGCAACGACCAGGTCGGCGGGGCGTCCGACAGCCAGCACCTCTACGGCAACGCCGCCGACGTGGTGTCGCGCACCAGCTCGCTGTGCCAGATCGCCCGCGACGCCCGCAACCGGGGCTTCAGCGGGATCTACGGTCCCGGCTACCCGGACCACGACGACCACGTGCACGTGGACTCGCGGCGGGAGAACAACAGCGACAACACCCCGAACACCACCAGTTGGTCCGCGCCGGACTGCGGGATCGGCGCCGGCAACGACTGAGCCGGCCGGACGACGACGCCGGCCCGGGCGCGGGTGGGAACCCCGCGCACCGGGCCGGCGTCGTCTCCCCCGGTCGCGTCGGCGGGCGTACCTCCGCTCGGCGTGCCCGGGGCCGGCGGTCGTGCCGGCGTACCCCCGCTCAGCTCGCCCGGGGCCAGCGCGGCGCGGTGGCGGGGGGAGCCACCGGCCGGCCGGGGCCGGCGGGACGGGCGCCGGGCGCGACCGCGCGCGGGCCGCCCGGGTGCCCGGCGGTGGTACGTGGTGCGCGGGTGGTCGGCGCGGGGCCGGTCACCGTGAACGGGAACGGCACGTGCACGAAGGGATTGCCGTGCCGCACCAGGGCGTCGATCTGCCGCTCGTTGAGCCCGTGCCGCTCCAGCACCCGCCGACCCCAGCGGTGCAGCCGGCACGGGTACGTCGCGCCGTCGTTGCGGCACAGCGGGCCGGCCGGCCACTCCTCGGCGGCGTGCACCACCACCGCCCGGACCGCGAGCCGGACGTCCTCGGGGGTCAGCGGCGCCGGCACCGGCACCTCGCCCAGGATCTGGTCGATGGGATCCGTCGACTGCTCACCAACCCGCACGGCAGGCCTCCCGCGGCTCCGGCAGCGGCACGGCTGACCCGCCGCACCGCATCCTCGGCGACTGGTACGGCCCCCGGCCCCGAAAGGTTCAATCCCGCCTCAGACGAGGCCGGCGTCGTGCACCAGCAGGGCGACCTGGACCCGGTTGTTCAGGCCGAGCTTCACCAGCAGCCGTGACACGTACGCCTTGACGGTCGCGACGCTCATGAACAGCTCGGCGGCGATCTCCGCGTTCGTCCGGCCGCGCCCGAGCGCGACCGCGACCTCGTGCTCCCGCTCGCTGAGCCCGGCGAGCTGCCGCAGCGCCCGCTCCCGGCGCGGGTCGGGGCCACCCGCCGCGCCCGGCGCGGTCACGTGGTCGATCAGCCGGCGGGTCACCGCCGGGGAGAGCGTCGCCTCGCCCGCCGCCACCCGGTGCACCGCCCGCACGATCTCGGCCGGCGGGGTGTCCTTGAGCAGGAAGCCGCCGGCCCCGGCCCGCAGCGCCCGGAGCACCTGCTCGTCGGCGTCGAAGGTGGTCAGCACCAGCACCTCCGGCGGGTCGGGCGACGCGCGCAGCGCCTCGGTGGCCGCGAGACCGTCGAGCCGGGGCATGCGGATGTCCATCAGCACCACGTCCGGCGCGCAGGCGGCCACGGCGGCGGGCACCTCGCTGCCGTCGGCGGCCTCCCCGACCACGAGCAGGTCCGGCACCCCGCCGAGGATCATCGACAGGCCGGCCCGGACCAGCGCGTCGTCGTCGACGATCAGCACCCGCACCGGCCGGTCGGGGTCGGGCCCCGGCCCGCCGGTCACGCCGGCCACGGCAGCCAGGCGGCCAGCCGGAAGTCGCCCGCGTCGTCCCGCCCGTACTCCAGCCGGCCGCCGGCCAGGCTGACCCGCTCCGCGATGCCGACCAGCCCGGTGCCGGCCCCGGGGATCTCCGGGCCGGCGATGCCGCCGACCGGCCACCGGTTGCGGATCTCCACGGTCAGCCCGTCGCCGGGGGCACCGGCCACGTCGACGGTGACCGCCGCGCCGGCCGCGTGCTTGCGGGCGTTGGTGAGCCCCTCCTGCACGATCCGGTAGACGCTGCGCCCCACCGCCGCGGGCACCCGTTCCGCCGAGGTGACCACCTCGCGGACGCCGATCCGCGCCCCGGCCGACCGGGACTCCTCGACGAGCGCGGGCAGGTCGCCCAGGGTGGGCTGCGGGCGCTCGGGATCCGCCTCGGCGGTGGTCTCCGCGCGGAGCACCCCGATCACCTCGCGCAGATCCTGCAACGCGGCGTGGGCGCTGCCCCGGATCACCCCGGCCGCCCGCGCCACCTCCTCCGGCGGCGCGTCCGGCCGGAACTCCAGGGCGCCGGCGTGCAGGCTGAGCAGCGAGATCCGGTGTGCCAGCACGTCGTGCATCTCGCGGGCGATCCGGGTGCGCTCCAGGTGCCGGGCCCGCGCCACCCGCAACTGCTGCTCCGCCTCGGCCCGCTCGGCGCGCTCGCGCAGCGACACGACGAGCTGCCGCCGGGCCCGGACGAACATGCCCCACGCCAGCACGGAGAGGCTGAGCACCACCCCCCAGGCGGTCGTGACCCAGTACGGCATGTGGGGATCCGGGCGCAGGTAGCTGAAGGCGAAGTTGGTGACCAGGCCGGCGGCGGTCACCGCCAGCGCGACGGCCGTGCGGCGGTGCACCACGACGGTGAAGTAGATGATCAGCAGCGGGACCGCCGCCGCCATCGAGAACAGGGTGAGCGGCGTGGTCGCGACGGCGAGCCCCAGCGGCCACCGGCGCCGCACCCAGAGCAGCGCGCAGCAGACGAGCCCGAGCAGGGCGTCGACCGGGACCATCCAGCGCTGCGGGAGCGGGGTGGCGAACTCGGGGTCGGGCGCGGCCGCGTCTGCCGTGGCGAGCAGGACCCAGCCGAGGGAGAGCAGGAAGCAGAGGCCGTCCACCACCCAGTCGCGGGTGGTGCGGCGGGGTGCCCGCCCCGCCCGGGCCGCCGGGTCGACGCTCAGCGCCCCCGGCAGCAGCCAGGGATGCTCCGGGACGGCGGCACTGGTCACGCGACCCATGCTAGGCAGCCGCCCGGCGGGCCGACCAGCTACCAAAGTCGAGACCCTGGCGTCGACCAAGGTAGCCGCCGGACGAGACCGTCGGCCGCAGCGGGTGACCGGGTGGCTCCGGCAGCGTGACCGGCATGATCAGCGTGGAACACCTCACCAAACGGTACGGGCGGCACACCGCCGTCGACGACGTGTCGTTCCGCTGCGAGCCGGGCACCGTCACCGGCTTCCTGGGGCCGAACGGCGCCGGCAAGTCCACCACCATGCGAATGATCTGCGGGCTCACGCCGCCCAGCGGCGGCGGTGCGACGGTCGGCGGCCGGCCGTACCGGGAACTGCCCAACCCCGGGCGGGAGGTGGGCGTGCTGCTGGACGCCTCGGCCCAGCACGCCGGACGCACCGGGCGGGAGGCGCTCACCGTGGCCGCGGCGACCATGGGCGTGGACCGCCGGCAGGTCGCCACCAAGCTCGACCTGGTCGGGCTGAACGAGGTTGCGGCGAAGCGCCGCCTCCGGGCGTACTCGCTGGGGATGCGGCAGCGGCTCGGCCTGGCGCACGCCCTGCTGGGCGACCCCCGGGTGCTGATCCTCGACGAGCCGGCCAACGGCCTGGACCCGGAGGGGATCTTCTGGATGCGCGGCCTGCTGCGCGACTTCGCCGACCGGGGCGGCACCGTGCTGCTCTCCTCCCACCTGCTGCGCGAGGTGGAGGCGGTCGCGGACCGGCTGGTGGTCATCGGGGGCGGCCGGATCGTGGCCCAGGGCGACAAGACCGAGTTGCTGGCCGGCGGCGGGACGCTGGTGCGGGCCCGGGACGCCGGCGCGCTGCGCGGCGCGCTGGAGCGGGCCGGGCTGGCCGTCACCGAGGGCACCGAGGGGCTGCTGGTCCACGCCGACGCCGAGGCGGTCGGGCAGGCCGCCGCCGACGCCGGCGTCGCCCTCACCGAACTGCGGTCGGCCGGCAGCGGCGGCCTGGAACAGCTCTTCCTCACCCTGACCGCCGGCGCGTCGACCCAGGAGGCCGTCCGATGACCACCGCCACCACCGCCAGCCCGCCCACCGCCGCCGCACCTGCGCGCCATTCCGACGTACGCCGGCCGTCGCTGCTCCGGCTCACCGGCGTGGAGCTGCGCAAGCTCGTCGACACCCGGGCCGGGCTCTGGCTGCTGATCACCATCGGGCTGCTCGCCGCCGCCCTCGTGGTGGTCCAGTTGATCTGGACGGACGACGCCGCGCAGACCTTCGCCAACTTCTTCCTCTCCTCGCTGCTGCCGATCGGGCTGCTGCTGCCCGTGCTGGGCATCCTGTCGATCACCGGGGAGTGGTCGCAGCGCACGGCGCTCACCACGTTCGCCCTGGTGCCCCGGCGGGGCCGGGTGATCGTCGCGAAGCTGGCCGCGATGGTGCTGGCGGCCCTGGCGTCGGTGCTGGTGAGCCTCGGCGTGGCCGCCGCCGGCACGCTGGTCGCCGGGGCCACCGGCGGCGCCGGCACCTGGCGCATGGAGTGGGCCCTGGTGCTGCACGCCGTGGTGCTCCAGGTGGCCAACGTGCTGATGGGGGCCGGCTTCGGCCTGCTGCTGCTCAACACCCCGGTGGCGATCGTCGGCTTCCTGCTGCTGCCGACCCTCTGGTCGATCCTCGGCGAGATGATCCGGCCGCTGCGCGGCCCGGCGGGCTGGCTCGACACGGGCCGGACCATGGAGCCGCTGCTCACGCCGGACGTGACCGCCGGGCAGTGGGGACGCTTCGCCGTGTCGCTGCTGGTCTGGCTGGCCGTGCCGCTGGTCGCGGGGCTGGTCCGCACGCTGCGGCGCGAGGTGTCCTGACGGTGGACGGCTACGGCGCCCCCACCGTCGTCGACGGCGGCGCGGCGGAACTGGCGGTCCTCTGGGGCGGCATCCCGGCGCTCGGCGCGGGCGCCGGGTGGCTGCTCGTCGCGGGCGCGGAGTGGGTCGCCGGGCTGCCCTGGGCCCCCGCGCGGGACCTGTTCGAGCTGGTGGCCCGGCTGCCGGACCCGCAGGCCGGCATCGGCGGGCTGGCTCTCGGCACGCTGGGCGGCCTGCTGGTCGCCGCCGTCGGCACCGCCGAGCGGCTCGCCGTCACCGTCGACACCGCACGGGTCCGGCTGCGCCGCGACCGCACGGACCGGCAGGTCGACCGGCGACCGGTGCGCGCCGTCTTCGTCGACGGCAAGGACCTGGTGCTGCTCGGCGCGGACGACGAGGAGCTGGTCCGGGAGCGGTCGGACCTGGCCGTCGACCGGCTGCGCGACGCCTTCCGCGCGCACGGCTGGCCGTGGACCGACGGCGACCCGCACCGGGACGCGTACCGGCGTTGGGTGCCGGGCCTGCCCGGGCTGCCGACCGGCGCGGACGCGCTGCTGCGGGCCCGGCAGCGGGCCCTCGACGCCGACCGGGGCGGCGAGGCCCGGGAGCTGCGCGGCGAGCTCGGCCGCACCGGGGTGGTGGTCCGCGACGACGGCCGGCGGCAGTACTGGCGGCTGACCCGGGCCGCCCCGCACCCCCGGCCGCAGGACGCGACTTCGGCTGAGCCGGAGGTCGAGGGCCGGTAGCGTTGCTCCCGACGGGGCCCGGGGCACGGGGAGCGCGCGATGACCGAGCAGCAGCCGTACCGGGTGGTGGCCCGGCACCCCGGCTTCGAGCTGCGCCGCTACCCGGCCCACCTGGTCGCCGAGGTGCGGGCGGAGGGCGCGTTCGAGCAGGCCGCCCGGGACGCCTTCGCGCCGCTCGGCGCGTACCTGCGCGGCGCCAACCGCACCCGGCGGGCGACCGCCCGGGGGACGGGCCCGGAGCCGGTCGCCCTGACGGTCCCGTTCGTGCAGGAGGAGGGGGACCGACCGGGCCACTGGCTGGTGTGGCTCGTGATGCCGGCGGGCCTCACCCCCGACACGCTGCCCGAGCCGACGGACCCCCGGGTGCGCACCCGGATGGTGCCGGAACAGCTCGCCGCCGCGACGCGCTTCGCGGGCCGCTGGACGGCCCGCGCGTTCGACCGGCGGGCGACGGCGCTGGGCCGCGCGGTCACCGCGGCCGGGCTGCGCCCCACCGGCGCGGTCCGGTACGCGCGCTTCGATCCGCCGTGGAAGCCGTGGTTCCTGCGCCACAACGAGGTCGTGCTGCCGATCGCCGAGTGAGCCCGCTGCCGCATCCCGGCCCCGGTGTCCTCGTTGGAGATTTACCGGCGTCGTTCGCGGGTACCCGCACGGGCATCGCAGCCGGCGGGTCGGGCACGTCGGGCGGGTCGGGAAGGGGGACGGCGATGACCTCCACGGGACGGACGGCGGGCGGCGGCACGGGCATCTTCCGCCGCAAGCCGGTCGAGGAGATCGCCGACGAGACCGGGGACGGGCTCGCGCGTTCCCTCGGGCTCTGGCAGCTCACCGCCATCGGGGTGGGCGGCATCATCGGCGCGGGCATCTTCGCCCTGGCCGGTGCCGTGGCGAGCGAGACCGCCGGCCCGGCCGTGCTGGTCTCGTTCCTGATCGCGGGGCTCGCCAGCGCGGCGGCGGCCCTGTCGTACGCCGAGTTCGCCGGCATGATCCCAAAGGCCGGCTCGGCCTACACCTACGGGTACGCGGTGCTCGGCGAGGCGGTGGGCTGGTTCATCGGCTGGGACCTGCTGCTGGAGTACACCGCGATCGTGGCCGTGGTGGCGATCGGCATCTCCGGCTACTTCTCGTTCCTGGTGGGCGAGCTGGGGGTGGACCTGCCGGCCTGGATGCTCGGCGCCCCGGGCACCGGCGAGGGACGGGTGGTCGACCTGTTCGCGGTGGTTCTCTGCCTGTTCATCGCGTTCCTGCTGAACCTCGGGATCAAGTCCGCCGCCCGCTTCGAGACGATCGTCGTCGGGTTGAAGATCGCCGTGGTGCTGCTGGTCGTCGTGGTCGGCTTCTTCCACATCCGCACCGAGAACTACTCGCCGTTCTTCCCCTTCGGGCTGGGCGGGGCGTTCACCGGCGCGGCCACGGTCTTCTTCGCCGTGTTCGGCTACGACGCGATGAGCACGGCCGCCGAGGAGTCGAAGGACGCCCGCCGGCACATGCCCAAGGCGATCATCTACTCGCTGGCGATCTCGATGGTCCTCTACGTGCTGGCCACCCTGGTGCTGACCGGTATGCAGAACTACCGGGACATCGACCCGGAGAGCGGCTTCTCCTCCGCGTTCGCCTCCGTGGGGCTCTCCGGCCTGGCCAGCGTGATCGCGGTCGGCGCGATCATCGGCATCCTGACCGTGATGTTCACCTTCATGCTCGGCGTCACGCGGGTGTGGTTCTCGATGAGCCGGGACGGGCTGCTGCCGGGATGGTTCGCCAAGCTGCACCCGGTCCGCCGGGTGCCGAGCCGGGTCACCTGGATCGTCGGCGTGGGCTCGGCCCTGATCGCCGGCTTCCTGCCGATCCGGGAGGCGGCCGAGCTGACCAACATCGGCATCCTGCTGGCCTTCGTGGTGGTCTGCGTCGCGGTGATCGTGCTGCGCTACCGCCGCCCCGACGCGCCGCGCACCTTCCGGCTGCCGGGCATGCCCGTGGTGCCGGCGCTGGGCGCGGCCTTCTCCCTCTGGCTGATCACCTACCTGGCCCCGGAGACGTGGCTGCGCTTCGCCGTCTGGTTCCTGATCGGCGCGGTCATCTACGCCCTCTACGGCTACCGGCGCTCGGCGCTGGCCCGCCGGGACTGAGGGCGGCACCCGCGCCCTCGGGACCGGGGGCGGTCACCCGCGCCCGGAGCTGCCCGCCCGCCGGGGCTGCGGCCGGTCACCGACGCCAGCAGCTCGTCGAGGGCGTCGACCTCGGCCCAGCCGTTCACCGCGATCCGGCCGGCGGCGTCGACTGTCACCTCGACCCGGTCCGGGCTGCGCGACACCTCGTCGAGCAGGCCCGGGAAGCGGTCGCTGAGCAGCACGAACTCCTGGTTGGTGGAACCCACCCAGGGTCGCCGGGTGTCGATCCGGTCGGCCAGGAACGGCCCGGCGACGAGGAGGTCGGTCGCCGCCAGCAGCGCCGCGACGTCGTCCCGGCCGGCGTCGACCGCCCGGTGCAGCTGCGCCCCGGTGTAGCCGGTGAAGGTCATCACCGAACGCCCGGCGGCGCGTACCCCGGCGGCGACGGCGGCCAGCGGGGCGGCCTGGTCGAAGGGCTCGCCGCCCAGCAGCGTCAGCCCCTCGGTGCCGGCGTCCAGCACCCGGCGCACCAGGTCGGCGGGGGCGACACGTTCCCCGCCCCGGAAGGTCCACAGGTGCGGGTTGAAGCAGCCGGGGCAGCGGATGGCGCAGCCCTGCACCCAGACGGCCGTCCGCTCACCCGGCCCCTCCGCACGGGTGGCGGACAGGAACCGGGCCACCGACACCGCCTCCGCCCCGACCGCAGGGCGGGGCCCGGGACCGTCGTCAGACATCGAGGACCCGGCCGGGCGGCGGCTGCCCGGGCGCCGGCCCGACGGGCGGGAGGCAGGCCACGGCGTCGCGCAGGCGCGCGTACTCGTGGGGGGCCAGGTCGGCGGCGGCGGCGAACTCGGCCAGGCTGCCGAAGGACCCGCGCCGCTCCCGCTCGGCCAGCACCTGGCGGGCGCGCTGCGGGTCGAAGCCGGGCAGCGACGCGAGGGCCTCCGGCCCGGCCGTGTTGACGTCGAGCGGCCCCGGGGCCGGCTGCCCGGCGGCCGGCCGGTCCGGCTGCGACACGGGCGTGGCGACCGGCCCGGTCCCGAAGGGGTCGACGGGCTGGTACGGCACCATCGTCGGGTCGGCCGCCGGCGGCGCATATCCCGCCGGCGCGGGCGGATACCCCACCGGCGACCCCGGCGGATAGGCCGGCGATCCGGGCGGGTACGCCGGCGACGCGGGCGGATGTCCCGGCGACGCGGCCGGGTAGGACGGCGACGCGGGCGGGAACCCCGGTGGGGGTGCGGGCGGGTACGCCGGGGACGGGTACCCCGCCGGCGGCCCGGGCGGATACGCCAGGGACATGCCCGGGTAGGGAGCGGGAATCGGGCCGGCGGGAGCCGTTCCGGGCAGCGGAGCCAGCGGGTACGCGCCGCCGGGCCACGCCCCCGCCGCCGCGGACCTGGCCCGGCGGTCGGTGAGCCAGCGCAGCCACGCCGGGTTGATCAGCGCGGCGTGCAGGATGCTGCCGACCCACACGGCCAGGAGCGCGCCGACCGCCCAGTCGCTGAGGGCGCTCTTATCGTCCGACTCGCCGACGAGGATGAACGCCGCCCAGCCCACCACGGCGTAGACGATGCCGGGGATCCACCAGGCCGCGCGCCGGGCCCGCAGGCCCACGTAGATGAACCCGAAGCCGCCGAGGCAGCTGCACCCGAGGACAGGCAGCAGCAGCCACCAGCTCTGCAACACCTGCCACATCGCGCTCGGCCGGGACACGGCCGGGGGCGGCCAGCCGGGGTTAGGCGCGTTCGACATCACGTTGCTCCTGCCGCGCGACCACGGCCGCCCGATCGTGGTCGGCGGTGTACGCGCTGCGTACCGTGCGGGCCGCCAGCAGGTCCTCCAGCACGGCGATGTAGTCGAGGCAGCCGTCGCCGAGCACGTCCCTGGTCTCGGCGCTCACGACGCCCTCGCTGGTCACGGTGACCACGATCCGCGGCTGCCCGCCCATCACGACCTGCCCTCGACGGCGAACACCAGACGGACGCTCGCGTCCTCGGTGACCTGTTCGGACTCCAGCCGCAGCCCGGCGGCGGGGGCCTGCTCGCGCAGCCGCTCCAGCACCGCCCGCTGGACCTGCCGCCCGTACGCGGCGTCGATGGCCCGGACCGCCTCGACGGCCCGCTGCTCGTCGACCTCGCCCGTGAAGTGCGCCGACCAGATGCCGTCCTCGCCGCGCCGGAAGCCGGCCCGCACCTCGGCCCAGTCCGCGATGATCGCATCCGGCTCGGTGGTGACCACCGCGCCGGTGTCGCCCAACGCGGCGACGAGCAGCGTCTCGTCCCGCATCCGGGTCTGCACCTCGCAGACGACGCGGCCCTCCCCGTCCCGCCCGGCGGTGGCGGCGTGGGTCGCGGCGACGGCGGCGACGGCCAGCGGCAGGAGTATCAGTGAGACGCTCATCGGGGCCCTTCCCTCGGTGTCGACCCACAGACTAGAACTCGACCGCTCGCCCGCCCTGTCCCCGTTGCTGCCCCGGACCGCCGGGCCGGGAGCCGCTCGGGCCGGCGGGGCGACCGCCGAGGTCCCAGTCCTCGGCGGCGGTGGCGGCGACGGCGCGGGCGTCGGCCCAGGAGCGTACGGCGTCGATGCGTTCGGCCTGGGTGACGCTGAGCGGCACCATGCTGACCAGGGCCCGGACCAGGTCGTCGCGGCGCAGCGGACGCCGTTCGGCGAAGGCGTCGAAGAGCCCGCCGACGACGGCCTGTTCGATCTCGGCCCCCGAGTAGCCCTCGCTGAGCCCGGCGAGTTCGCCGAGCAGGGCGTCGTCGAGCGTCAGGGCGCCGGCGACGGCCGGGTTGCGCAGCCGCCGGGCGAGGTGGACTCGCCAGATCGACGCCCGCTCCGCGCGGGTCGGCAGGTCGACGAAGAAGATCTCGTCGAAGCGTCCCTTGCGGAGCAGTTCCGGGGGCAGCCGCTCGAAGTCGTTGGCGGTCGCGATGACGAAGACGGGCTGGGCCTTCTCCTGCATCCAGGTCAGGAAGGAGCCGAAGACCCGGGCGGAGGTGCCGGAGTCGCCGGCCCCGCCGACGAAGCCCTTCTCGATCTCGTCGATCCACAGCACGCAGGGCGCGGTCGCCTCGGCGGTCCGGATGGCGGTGCGCATGTTCTGCTCGCTCGACCCGACGAGCCCGGCGAAGACCCGGCCGACGTCCAGCCGCAGCAGCGGCAGACCCCAGGCCGAGGCGATCGCCTTCGCGGTCAGCGACTTGCCGCAGCCGGGCACCCCGGTGATCAGGACGCCCCGGGGCGCGGGCAGCCCGTACGCCGCCGCCTCGGCCAGCCAGGAACCGTCCCGCTTGGCCAGCCACCGCTTCAGGTTCTCCAGCCCGCCGACGTCGGCGAGGTCGACCGGGGCGTCGACGAACTCCAGCAGCCCCGACTTGCGTACGGTCTGCCGCTTCTCCTCGTGCACCACGGCGAGGTCGCTGCCGTCGAGCACGCCGTCGTTGACCATGGCGCGGGCGAACGCGTTCTCCGCCTCGTGCAGGGTGAGCCCGAGGGCCGCCTTGGCGAGCCGTTCCCGGCCGAGGTCGTCCAACGCGATCCGGATCCGGCCGCCGGCGGAGTTGGCGGCGATCATGCCGTCGAGCACCCGCCGGATCTCCGTCTCGGTGGGCAGCGGGAAGTCGACGATCGTCACGTCCTTCTCCAGCTCCACCGGGATGTGCAGCACCGGCGAGACCAGGACGAGGGTGCGCGGCACCGGGCCGGCCTTGAACGCCGCCACCACGTCCCGCAGCCGGCGGACCACGCCGGGGGTGCCCGGCCGGTCGCTGCCGCCGTGCGCAGGGTGCAGGTCCTTGAAGATCAGCACGCTGGGGTGGTCGAGGCGCAGCGCGGCGGCCAGCGCGTCGTCCGGGTCGGTGGTGCCCTTGCGGGCGACGCCGTCGGGCTGCACGAGCCCCGTCGTCAGCGACCAGGTCCACACCGCCCGGGGCGTGCGGACGAGGGTGGCGTCCTGGGCGACGGCGCAGACCTCGGCGACCACCCGCTGTTCCTCGGACGACTCGACGTAGAGGACCGGGAAGCGCGCCTTGAGCATCTGCGACAGCGCGTCACGAAACGGCACCACCATCCTCACTCCCCCTCCCACCCACCCGACCCACGAGCAGCGGAACTCTAACAGCCCTCACCCACCCCCGACCCCGGCGTCGATCATGAGGATGGCGGCGCGGATTCCGGCATTTCCCCCCGCCAACCTCATGATCACCGGGGTGGGGTGGGGGGAGGGGGTGGGGGTGGGGGTGGGGGAGGGGGTGGGGGAGGGGGTGGGGGTGGGGTCAGGGGGTGAGGATCGCTAGGGCGAGGGCTGCCAGGAGGGCGGAGAACGTCGCCGACGTCAGTCGCCGCCAGGGCGGGGCGCCGGCCAGCGGGGGCAGCCCCCGCCAGCGGTACGCGGCCAGGACGATCCCGGCCGCCGAGAGGCCGGCGCCGACCGGCCAGAACCAGCCGGGCACCACCGACCAGTCGCCCAGCCGGTGGCCCAGGGCGAGGTAGAGCACCGCCCAGGCGACGGCGGGCGCCAGGGTCAGCCGGTCGGGGGCCCGGCGGGTGGCGCCGAGCAGGCTCAGCCCGCCGAGGAAGGTGAGGACCACCGCGAGCCCGGCGCCGATCCAGACGGGCAGCGGCGGGCCGTCGCCGTCGGCGTCCCGCGCCGGCAGGCCGAGCAGCCGCAGCCCGATCGACTCGACGCCCTTGTCGGTGTTGCCGAGCACCACCACGCCGCGCCCGGTGGCCCGCTCGAAGCCCAGGTAGGCGTGGAAGCCGCCGGTGGCGCCGTTGTGCCAGACGATCTCGCGGTCGCCGTACCGGGTGGTGAACCAGCCGTAGCCGACCCGGTTGCGGTCGTCCTCGGTGAAGCGCGGGGTGGCCGCGTCGGCGCCGGGGGCGGTGCCGGCGAGCGTCGCGCCGAGCAGCCGGGCCAGATCCTCGGCGGTCGACCAGGGACCGACTCCGGCCGGCGCGTAGCCGCCGCCGACCCAGGCGTCGACTGCGCGGCCGCCGGCCGTGGAGCCCTCGGCACGCCCGGGCGGCAGGGCGCCGGCGTCGGTCGCCACCACGGTCGCCGTCATGCCGAGCGGTCGCAGCAGCTCACGGTCGAGCAGTTCCGGGTACGACGTGCCGGCCCGGGTGGCGAGCGCCTGCCCGAGCAGCGCCACGCCGAGGTTCGAGTAGTGGACCTGCCCGCGCCCGTCGCCGGGCTCCTCCCCGCCGGCGGCGTCGAGCAGCCACCGGGCGTCCCGACCGGCGTAGGGGTTGCCGCCGGTGACGTTCGCCCACCAGGTGCCGACCAGGTCCCCGGCCGAGGTGACCGCGAGGCGGGGCAGGCCGGAGCGGTGGCTGGCCAGCTCGGCGAGGGTGGCCTCGCGGGCGGGCCCCGTGAGCGCGGGCAGCACGGTGCCGACCGGCTCGTCGGGGCGTACCGCGCCGGTCGCGGCCTGCCGGGCGAGGAGCATCCCGGTCATCGCCTTGGTGATCGAGCCGATCTCGAAGGGGGTGCCCGGTTCCACCGGTCGGCCCGCCGCGTCGCGCTCGCCCAGGCCGGCGGTCCGGACCTGGCCGTTCTCGAGCACGGCGACGGCGAGGCCGCGGTGCCCCTCGGGGTCGGGCACCGCCGCGCGGACGTCGGCGGCCAGCGCGGTGTCGCCGGTGCTCTGCCCGGTCAGCCGGGGTGCGCGCGGCATGATCCCGACGGCCGCGACCGCGGCGACGAGACCGACGACCAGGGTGAGGACGGTTGGCTTGCGCATGGTGCTCCCTCCGTCGGGGTGGGTCAGCGGCGGGCGGCGGTGAGGATGGCCAGCAGCGGCACGACCCGTTCGGCCGGGACGGCGTAGTGACCCCGGCCGGCGCTGCGCAGCCAGCCGGCGGCGGTGAGCTGGCGCAGGTGGTGGTGCAGTTGGCCGGTGGTGCCCAGGCCCTCGATCTCGGCCAGCTCGCCGGTGCCGTGCCGGCCGCCGAGGATCTCGCGCAGCAGGCGCAGCCGCACCGGATGCGCCAGGGCGGTCAGCACGCCGGCCAGCTCCGTCCAGTCGCCCGCGAGCACGTCGTCGACCGTGCGGCCGTACTGCCAGTCGTAGTGCTGGTCGTCGAGGCGGACGGTGCCGGTGTAGAGCACCGCGCCGCCGCCGTCGGACGGGATCCGCTGCTTCAGCCCGTCGAGGGCCCAGAAGACGTCGCCGGTCGCCGGGGGTGCCTCGGCCGGGGGCGGTCCCGCTCCGAGGCGCTCCGTCAGCGCGGCGACCTGCGCCTCCAGCGTGCTCAGCCGTTCCTCGATCTCCGTCATTGCTCGATAATACGAACTTACGTAGTTACGTGCAAAGGCGGACCGCCGGAGCGGGTGCCGCGCCGGTCCGCCGGCCCGCTACCGTTCCCGGTCTGGGGAGGTGCCGGTGTACGTCGTGTCGGTGATCAACTACAAGGGCGGGGTCGGCAAGACCACCGTCACCGCCAACCTCGGTGCCGAGCTGGCCAACCGCGGGATGAAGGTGCTGCTCATCGACCTCGATCCGCAGGCCAGCCTCACCTTCGGCTTCTACGACCCGGACGACTGGCGGGACCGGCTGCGCGACGGCCGGACGGTGAAGCGCTGGTACGACGGCCTGCGCGGGGACACCCCCGCGACGACGCTGGGCGAGCTGGTCGTCTCCCCCGGCCCGGCGAACGCGCGACTCAGCGGCACGGGCCGGCTCGACCTGATCGCGTCCCACCTCCAGCTCGTCGACATCGACCTGGCGCTGGCCCGGGCCGTGGCCGACGGCGACGAGTACGACGCCGAGCTGTTCCGGGTGCGCGGCTCCCTGGCCGAGGGGCTGCACGACGACGCGCTCGGCGGCTACGACATGGTGCTGATCGACTGCCCGCCGAACTTCAACGTGGTCACCCAGTCGGCCATCATCGCCAGCGACCACCTGCTCATCCCGGCGAAGGCCGACTACCTGTCCACGTTGGGCATCGACTACCTGCACGGCAACGTCCGGGAGCTGGTCGACCAGTACAACGCCGACGCCCGCCGGTTCGCCACCACCCGCCGGCACCACAAGGTCGCCCCCGACGTCGCCGGCGTGGTGTTCACGATGATCCAGCTCATGGCGCAGCGGCCGATCGCCGCACACCAGGGCTACATGGACCAGGTGCGGGCGCTCGGCCTGCCGGTCTTCCCCACCCCCCTGCGGGAGAACGTCACCGCGTTCGCCACGAACACCCCGCGCGGCGTGCCCGTGGTGCTCCGCGACCGGATCGCCACCCCGGCGGTCCGCGACGAGCTGCGTCAGCTCGCCACCGAGTTCCTCGACCACCTCCAGCCCGAGCGGGTCGGGGCGTGACCGACCCGACCCGCGACGTCGCCGACCTGGTGACCGCGCTGCTCCGAGGGCTGAACGCCGCCGACCTCGCCGCCCTGGCGGAGGGGCGGGCCCGGCTCGCGGTGGTGCCGGTCGACCCGGCCCCACCCGACCCACCGGCCGACCGGACCACCTCCGCCGGGCGCCCGGCCACCGCACCCGCCGACCGGCTCGCCCCCGTCGGGCGCCCGGCCACCGCACCCGCCGACCTGGTCCTCCCGGCCACCGCACCCGCCGGCCGGGGCGTCGTCCCCGCGCGCCCGGCAGCCCGGCGGGCGGCGCCCGCGCCGGACCCGGTGGCGGCCCGGGCCGCGCTGGCGACCATGTCCCGGCGCGACGACGGTACGGCGTACCTCTCCGGCTGGACCGCCCGCGACCTGCGGGTGCTCGCCGCGAGCCTGGAGCTGCGCGGCGTCGCCGGGCTGCGGAAGGCGGACCTGGTCGCCCGCATCGTCGACCGCACCATCGGCTTCCGCCTCGCCTCCGCCGCCATCCGCCGGCTCTGATGCCGGAGCAGAGCGGACGCCCGTCCCGGCGAGGAGGCTCGCCTCGGTGCCGACGAGCGCCGGCGTCCTCGGCACCCGCAGGGTCCCGGCCCGGCTCCGCCGCGATGGCCGGGCACCGGAGACGGCGATGGCCGGGCCTGCCCGGCCCGGCCATCCCGGTGGGTCAGCCGGTCGTGCAGGCCAGCCCGTCGAGGGTGAAGCCGACCGGGCGGCTGTTGCTCGTGGACCAGCTGCCGAGGAAGCCGAACTCGACCGTCCCGCCGGCGGGCAGGGCGGAGTTCCAGGACGTGGGGGTGATCGTCACGTCCGGGCCGTTTTGCCGGACCGTGCCGTTCCAGAGCTGGCTGATCAGCTGCCCGTCCGGGAACCGCCAGCGCACCGTCCAGCCGTCGCGCGCCCGCACCCCGGTGTTGGTGACCTTGAGGCTCGCCTGGAAGCCGCCCGGCCACTGGTTGGTGACGGTGTACGCCGCCCGGCAGGAGTCCGTCCCCGCGGTCGGCGTGACCGTCGGGGAAACCGTCGGGCTGGCCGTCGGGGAGACGGTCGGCGTCGGGGTCGGGTTGATCCGGGTCGGGTCGACGATCCCCCAGTACGCCGACTTGGCCTGGAGTTCCGTGTCGAACAGCAGCGGCGCGTCCTTGCGGGCCACCGGGAAGGTGTCCAGCCAGGTGTCGTCGTCCGCCAGCCCCCACAGGGTCACCGAGGTCAGCTCGTCGGCGTAGCGGCGGTACAGGGCGAACAGGTCCCGGTACCGGTACGCCTGGGTCAGCAGCCGGTCGGCCGGCGGGGTGGGGAAGGACTCGCCGTTGTCGACGTAGATGCTGACGTCCATCTCGGTGACCTGCTGCTCCACGCCGAGCGGGATGAACGCCCGGAGCATCGCCTCGGTCTCGGCGATCGACGGCCACTGGACGTTGACGTGCATCTGGTGCCCGACGCCGTCGATCGGCACCCCTTCGGCGCGCAGTCGACTCACCAGGTCACGCAGCTTGTCGCGCTTGGCCGGCACGTTGGTGTTGTAGTCGTTGATGTAGAGCTCGGCCGTCGGCGCGACCTCCCGGGCCACCCGGAACGCGGTCCGCAGGTAGTCCAGCCCGCTGATCTCGTACCAGCGGCTGCGCCGCAGCCCGTCGGACTGGTTCTCGTCGATCACCTCGTTGGCGACGTCCCACACCCCGATCGCGTCGCCGTAGCGGCCGACGACCGCGCGGATGTGCGCCTCCAGCCGGGACAGCAGCAGGGCCTTGTCCGCCGGGTCCGAGGTCAGCGGGGTGCCGTCGGTGTCGGTGAAGACCCAGGCCGGGGTCTGCTGGTGCCAGACGAGCGTGTGTCCGCGTACCGCCAGGCCGTTGTCGGTGGCGAAACCGACCTGCGTGTCGGCGTCGGCCCACCGGAAGGCGCCCTCGGTCGGCTGGGTGGCGTCCCACTTGAGCGCGTTGCCGGGGGTCACCGTGTCGAAGTGCCGGCGCAGCAGGACCGCCTGGTCGCCGATGATCTGCCGGTTGCCGATCGCCGCCCCGATCGGAAAGTCGGCG
The DNA here is from genome assembly GCF_003664255.1 of Micromonospora sp. M71_S20. Taxonomy (NCBI): domain Bacteria; kingdom Bacillati; phylum Actinomycetota; class Actinomycetes; order Micromonosporales; family Micromonosporaceae; genus Micromonospora; species Micromonospora sp. M71_S20. Next base: position 1,312,508 of record NZ_RCCV01000001.1, read on the forward strand.
GCCAGCACCTCGCGCAGGGCCGGGATGTCGGTCTGCACCGGCCTGGTCGGCTGGTACGCCATGGTGAAGTCGTCGATGTGCAGGTCGGCGGTGCCGCTGGCGGTCTCCACGTACGCCGACAGCCCGTCCACGTCGTGCGCGAGCACGTACGTGCCGCTGAGGCGGACCCAGGCGTCGGCGGTGACCGCGGTGTCACCCACCACCTGGTCGTAGGCGGAGGTGCCGCCGGAGTCGCGTTGCACGCTGAGCCGGACCTGGCCGGGCGACTGGCCGGCGGCGAGCCGCACCCACACCGTCAGCGTGTAGCGGGTTCCCTTGACCATCTCGTCGAGCAGGTCGAGGGCGGGGCCCTGCCAGCTCGCGGTACGGCCGGAGGCGAGCAGGCTGTGGGTACCGCCGTGGGCGACGGCGGTGCTGACCGCGACGGTCTCACCGGCCCGGGACCGGAAGCCCTGGGTGGTGCCGTCCTCGAAGGTGGCGTCGAGCACCAGGACGGGGTCGGCGGCGCGGGCGGGCGGGGTGGTCAGCGGAACGGCGGCGGCCACGGCGACGGTGGCGAGGCAAGCCAGGGCCAACAGCCCCGGCAGGAGGCGGTGACGGCGCGTCCATGCAGCGCGCATAGCGGTGTCCTTCCGGTACGGATGGATGCGCGCGGACCGCTGGGCGAGGTTCTCGCGGAGACGGTCGCACGCCGGTCGACCGGCATGAGCCCGCATGCCGGTGGTCGGTGGTCCCGCTCCGCTCGCGGCACCCGTGGCGGGCGCCGCTGTCGAGCACTGATGGTACGGATCACGGACGCGTCGCTCCAGCACGGCGTCGTGGGCGGCCCGTCCCGCCCCGGCGTCGATGGCCGCGAGCGACGCGACCGACCCCTAGGCTGACCCGTACCGCGGGTCGAGGAGGTCGGGTGGACAGGTGGGTCGCGCTGCTGCGCGGGGTCAACGTCGGCGGCGCGAAGGTCGCCATGGCCGACCTGCGCCGGCTGGTCACCGGCCTCGGCCACGACGACGTGAGGACGTACCTGCAGAGCGGGAACGTGGTCTTCGGGAGCACGGTGCGCGACGCCGACGCGCTGGCGCGGGGCATCGAGCGGGCCATCGCCGACGAACTGGGGCTGACGGTGCCGGTGCTGGTGCGCAGCGGCCGGGAACTCGCGGCGGTGGCCGGCGGCAACCCGTACGCCGACCGGGAGGACGACCCGACGCGGCTGCTGGTGGTCTTCCTCGCGACCGCGCCCGGCCGGTCCGCCGTGGACGCCCTGGCCGTGCCCGGCGGCGAGAACCTGGCGTTCACGGTCGCCGGTCGCGAGGTCTACCTGCACTATCCCGACGGCGGCTACGGCCGGTCGAAGTTCACCAACAACCACCTGGAGAAGAAGCTCGGCGTGGTGGCGACCACCCGCAACTGGCGCTCGGTGCGGGCCCTCGCCGAGATGTCGACGAGCTGAGCCCCCGGCGTCCGGTCCCGCCTCGGCAGCGGACCGGAACGCGACGACGGGCCGCGGGCTTCTGCCCGCGGCCCGTCGTGCCGTCGCTCAGAAGTGGTACGCGGTGTGGTACTCGGGCACGATGACCCGGCTGCGCGGGGAGACCCGGCGGACGGCGGCGAGGAGCGCGTCCAGCCGCTCCCGGTCCGTCGGCGCGACGGGCACGGGGTTGCGCAGCTCGGTCTCGAAGTTGTCGAAGTGCACCGGCACCACGATCTTCGGCCGGTCCAGCGCGTCGAGCAGCCGCTCGGCGTAGTCGGCGGTGGCGGTGCTGCTCGGCAGCGCCACCATGGCCACGTCGGGGGCCAGCCCGGTCAGGTTCCGCTGGTCGAAGTCGCTGGCGCCCATGAAGAAGACCGACGGGCCGCCGGCCACCCGCAGCTGGTAGGCGAGGGTGTCGCCCTCGGGCAGGTCGGCGATGGTCCCCGGCTTCGCCGGCGGGCTGACCCGGACGCCGGGGAAGGCCATCGAGTACGACCTGTTGCGGCTGTGCAGGGAGCCGACCACCTCCACGGTGTAGGCGCCGAAGTCCAGCACCTCCCCGCCCCGCACCGGGCTGAGCTGCCCCGACGGCAGCCCGTACGCCAGCCCGAGGTGGTAGGCGGTCAGCGTGCCGACGACCCGGGCGCCGGTGCGGCCGGCGATGTGCGGCACGTCCATGTAGTGGTCCCAGTGGGTGTGCGTGACGAGCACCGTCTCGGCCCGGTCCACCAGGGAGTCCACGACGTCGGTGCGGACCTCCAGCTTCTTGGCCTGGTCGAAGGCGCCCCTGAACAGCCCCGTGTCGATCCGGCTGAGGAAGGGGTCGACCAGGACGGTCCGGTCGCCGACGTCGACGCGCCAGGCCGACGTACCCCACCAGCGGAAGCTGACCGGGCCGCTGCTGCGGCCGGCCGGGGCGGCGGCGACCGGCGCGGCGTGCGCCGGCGCGGTGAGTGCGGTGCCGGCGAGCCCGCCGGTGGTGACCAGCGCGGTGCTGGCGGCGGCGTCGCGCAGGAAGCGGCGGCGGTCGAGGTTGGGCATGCGGAACTCTCCCCGTCGTGGTGCTGATCGGTCGGCACCGAGCCAATCAGCACGACCCCCGTCAGGTCCAAGATCCATGCCCGACACGGTCGATATCCCGGCGCATATCGGACCAGCTCAGCGGGGCTGTCGACGCCGCGCGCGGCCGGAAGACTCAGCCGGCGCGCAGCACCTCGACGGCGGCTCGGGCGGCCTGGCCCATCGCCAGGTCCACGTCGATGCGGCGGGTGGCGAGCTGCGTGGCGCGGACGAAGACGGCGATGGCGTACCGCCCGCCGTCGGGGTACTCGGCCACGCCGGCCTCCAGGTGCAGACCCGGCAGGCTGCCGGTCTTGCCGGCCACCCGCACGCCGGGCGGGAAGCCGGCGGCCAGCCGGGTCCAGAAGATTTGCCGGGCCATCCAGCCCCGGACCATCGCGCACGCCTCGGGCGGGCCGGCCTCGTCGCGCCAGATCAGGCCGAGCAGCCGGGTGATCTCCCGGGCGGTGCTCGACGTGGTGTGCGCGGGGTCGAACATCCGCATCGCGCGGACCCGCTCGGGCGGCAGGGTGGGGAAGATCCGGGCGAAGTCCGCCTCGGTACGCGCGCCGACGTCGGCGAGCATCGTCTCGACCAGGTGCCGGGGGCCGCCGACGATCCGGGTCCGCGGCAGCCCCAGCTCGGCGGCGAGCATCGGCAGCACGTCCGCCCCGACCCGGCGCAGCAGCAGGTCGGCGGCGGTGTTGTCGCTGACCGACATGGCGAAGTAGGCCAGGTCCCGCAGCGACACCTCGGCGTCGTCGGCGCAGCCGGCGATCCCCCATCCGCCGAGCCGGTCGTCGGCGGTGACGAGGACCCGTTCCCGGGGATCGAGCTGGCCGGCGACGACCTGCCGGGCGAACTCCAGCACCAGCAGCACCTTGAAGATCGAGGCGATCACCACCTGCTCGTCCGCCCGTACCGCCACCTCCCGCCAGCCTGATTCCAATCCGCCCGGCCCCGCGCCGTCGGGCCGCCCGGCTCCCGCGCCCTCGGGCCCGCCGTCGTCGACCGCGTCGAGGTCGACCACGTGCAGGCAGCCGGTGACCCCGATCCGTTCGAAGATCTCGCCGATGTGCTCCGTCGCCACCTGGGCACGGTAGCCGCCGCCCCCGGCCGGCGTCGGGGCACTGGCGTAGGGTCCGGCCGTGGACCTGCTCCGGCACCTGCGGCACTTCGTGGTGGTCGCCGACGAGCTGCACTTCGGGCGGGCCGCCGAGCTGCTCGGCATGGCCCAGCCGCCGCTGAGCCAGTCGGTGCAACGCCTGGAGCGGGAGCTGGCGGTCGAGTTGTTCGACCGCTCCCGGCGGCAGGTGCGGCTGACCGCCGCCGGCCAGTTGCTCCTCGGCGAGGCCGAGGAACTGCTCGCCGGGGAGGGTCGGCTGCGCAACCTGATGCGGCAGGTGCGCGACGGGGTGTCGGGAGTGCTCCGGGCGGGGGTGCCGCCGGAGACCCCCGCGGTCACCCTGCGCGAGCTGCTCGACCGGCTGGCCGGGCGCGCCCCCGGGCTCGACGTGGACCTGCACGAGCTGACCAGCGGCGAGCAGGAGCGGATGCTCGGCGAGGGACGGCTGGACGTCGGCCTGCTCCACCACCCCGTCACCGACGACGGGCTGCGCCTCGGCGCCGCCGTCGACGTACCGCTGGGGGTGCTGCTGCCGCGCGCCTCGGCGCTGGCCCGGGCCCGGGAGGTCGAGCTGGCGGCGCTGGCCGGACTGGACCTGGTGACCGCGCCCCGGGCCACCGCGCCCGGCTGGCACGACCACCTGCTGGAGGTCTGCCGCCGGCACGGGTTCACGCCGGGGCGGGTCCGCCCGGCGCGGAACCCGGAGTTCCTCTTCGGGTTGGTGCTGGCGGGCGGCGGCGTCGCCGTCGAGCCGGCGGCGACGGCGCGCCGGGAGCCCCGGATCGCCTGGCGGCCGATCGCCGGGTCGCCGCTGGTCCGGCGCACCTCGGCGGCGTGGCCGCGCCGGGCCGCGCACCCGGCCGCGCCGATGTTCGGGCAGCTCGCGGCGGAGGTGCTCGCCGACGGCTCGGCGCCCCCGGCACCGCCGCCCGGGCCGGCGCCTCGCCCCTGGCCGGTGCTCTTCGACGAGCCGGCCTGAGCCGGGGAGCACCGGTGGGAAGGCGGTCAGGGGTACGCCACGGCCCGGCCCCCGGGGATGAGCCGGGCTCCGGTCAGGCCGCCAGGTCGAGGCGCCAGTCGTTGGCGCGCATGAGGCGACCGGGCGGGTATTCGAACTCGGTCTCGCCGAGCAGGGTGAAGCCGGCCTTGCGGCAGACCGCGTTCGACGGCGCGTTGTCGACCGACGGGTAGGCGTGCGCCCAGCGATGGTTGCGCCGGGCGCGCACGACGGCCACCGCGGCCCGGACGGCGGCGGTGGCCAGCCCCCTGCCCTGGTGCCCCGGCAGCACGGCCCAGCCCAGCTCGTAGACCCGCTGGTCGTGCCACTCGCGTTCCCAGTAGCCGACGCTGCCCACCCTGCTGCCGTCGGGCAGCACGACGGAGTACATGCACCCCTGCCCGGTGCCGCCGAACCGCACGTAGCGCTCGTGCCGGGCGACGACCTGCGCGTCGGTCTCCGGGCCGCCCGTGTGCTCCCGGATCTCGGGCGCGTTGAGCCGCCGCAGCAGGTCGAGGTCGTCCCCGCACCACGGCTCGATCCGCACGTCGGTCATGAGCCACCCCTTCCTCCGACGCCCATGGAAGCACCCGCCGCCGACATCGCGCCCCGCCAGTTCCGATCTGGCGGGGCGCTGGCCGCCGTCTCGCGCCTGACGGGTGGAACCGGAGCCGGGAGGGGGAGCCATGACGCCGCTGGGCCTCGCCGTGATCATCGGCAGCACCCGGGAGGGACGGGCGGGCGACCGGATCGGCCGCTGGTTCGTCGACCGGGCACGGCGGCGCGACGAGCTGGCGGTGACGGTCGTCGACCTCGCCGAGCACGACCTCCCCGCGGGCTGTCCGGCCGAGCCGACTCCCGCCGTCCGGTCGTTCGTCGCGCAGGTCGCGCGGGCGGAGGCGTTCGTCGTGGTCACCCCCGAGTACAACCACAGCTTCCCGGGCTCGTTGAAACAGGCGATCGACCACGCGTACGACGAGTGGCAGGCCAAACCGGTCGGCTTCGTGTCGTACGGGTGCGGTTCCATTGGCCTGCACGCTGTCGACCAGCTCCGGACGGTCTTCACCGCACTGCACGCGGTCACGATGCGCGATGTCGTCGGCGTCGACCTGCTCGACGGCGCGCCGTCACCCCCGACGGCCGACCGGTGCGAACGCGCCGCCGACGTCCTGCTCGACCAGCTCCACTGGTGGGGCCTGGCCCTGCGCGACGGTCGCGCCGCGCGCCCGTACGTCTCCTGAACGTGTGACACATGAGGAAGGTAGGGAGCATGACACGCACCACCGGCCTGGCCATCGAGGCCGAGGGCCTGACCCGATCGTTCGGGGCCACCCGGGCGCTCGCCGGCATTGATCTCCAGGTCCCCGCCGGCACCGTCTACGGGCTGCTCGGGCCCAACGGCGCCGGCAAGACCACGGCGGTACGGGTGCTGGCGACGCTGCTGCGCCCCGACGGCGGACGGGCCCGCGTCTTCGGGCACGACGTCGTCACCGAGGCCGACGCCGTACGCGCACGGATGAGCCTGACCGGCCAGTACGCCTCCGTGGACGAGGACCTGACCGGGTTGGAGAACCTGATGCTCCTCGCCCGCCTGCTCGGGCACGGAAAGCCGGCCGCCCGGGCGCGCGCGGAGGGCATGCTCGCCGCGTTCGGCCTGACCGAGGCGGGCGACCGGCAGGTCAAGAAGTACTCGGGCGGCATGCGGCGGCGCATCGACATCGCGGCGAGCATCCTCAACACCCCCGACCTGCTGTTCCTCGACGAGCCGACGACGGGCCTGGACCCGCGCAGCCGCAACCAGGTGTGGGAGATCGTCCGGGCCGTCGTGGCGCACGGCACGACGGTGCTGCTGACCACGCAGTACCTGGACGAGGCCGACCAGCTCGCCGGCCGCATCGCGGTGGTGGACCACGGCCGGGTGATCGCGGAGGGCACCCCGGGCGAGTTGAAGTCCTCGGTCGGCTCCGGCACCGTCCACCTGCGGTTGCGCGACCCGGGCCAGCGGCCGGAGGCGGAGAGGCTGCTCCGGGCGGCCCTCGGCGTGCCGGTGCAGCTCGCACCCGATCCGGTCGCGCTGACCGCGCGGGTCGGCGGCGACGGCAGCGACCTCGACGCCAGCGAGCAGGCGGCCCGCGCGCTCGGGGACCTGGCCCGCGCCGGCATCCTCGTCGACGACTTCTCCCTCGGTCAGCCGAGCCTGGACGAGGTCTTCCTGGCCCTGACCGACCACCCCGCCGTCGCGGCCGACGAGCGGGACGACCAGCTGGAGGCAGCCCGATGACCAACGCCACCACGACCGGGCGCGCCCCGTCCGTCTACGTACCGTCGGCGGAGGCGCTGGCCACCGTCCTCGCGCCGGGCGCGCGACCGCCCCGACCCCACGCGCTGTCGGCGTCGCTGACGTTCGGCTGGCGCGCGCTGCTGAAGATCAAGCACGTGCCGGAGCAGCTGTTCGACGTGACGGCGTTCCCGATCATCATGGTGCTGATGTTCACGTACCTGTTCGGCGGTGCCCTCGCCGACAGCCCGCGCGACTACCTCCAGTTCTTCCTGCCCGGCATCATGGTGACGAGCGTCGTGATGATCACCATGTACACCGGCGTCGGGCTGAACACCGACATCGAGAAGGGCGTCTTCGACCGGTTCCGGACGCTGTCGGTCTGGCGGCCCGCCCCGCTGGTCGGCATGATCTTCGGTGACGTGCTGCGGTACGTGCTGGCGGCCGTGGTCATCCTCGGCGTCGGGCTGGTGCTGGGCTTCCGGCCCGACGGCGGGCTGCCCGGCGTGCTGGCCGGGATCGGCCTGCTGGTGATCTTCTCGTTCGCGTTCTCCTGGGTCTGGACGTTCTTCGGCCTCGTCCTGCGCAGCGAGAAGTCCGTGATGGGCGTGAGCATGATGGTGCTCTTCCCGCTGACGTTCCTCAGCAACGTGTTCGTCGACCCTGGCACGATGCCCGGCTGGCTCCAGGCATTCGTCAAGGTCAACCCGATCTCGCAGCTGGTGGCCTCGGTGCGCGCGGTGATGTCGGGCGGCTGGGACGCGTCGGCCACGATGTGGACGCTGGTGTGGAGCGCCGGCTTCCTGGTCGTATTCGGCACGCTCACGATGCACCGCTACAACCGCCGCTGATCCTGCCGACGACGGGCACCGCCACTCAGGTGGCGGTGCCCGTCGTCGTTCGGTGGCCGGTTAGGAGTCGACCCGGACGTTGGTCACCGTGCCGCCGGCGGCGGTGACGCGTACCTCGGTGGCGTCGGCGGGAAGCAGCGCCGCGCCACGCCCGGCGTCGTGCCACCGCCCGGCGCCGATCCGGTAGCTCAGCGCCGCGCCCTCGGTGGCGACGAGGACGCCCTGCCCGTCCGGCAGCCGCAGCCGCACCGGCAGCGGCGTGGTCCAGTCGATGAACCCACTGGCCACCGGATGGAAGGGCGCCCCGCTGTGGGCGAGCAGTGCGATCGCGCGGGCGGGGTCGTCGTTGTACTGGACGGTCTGGAGCAGCAGCTGCCGGCCGTCGGGGGTCGCTCCGTAGACGGTCAGGCGGGGAGACTCCCCCTCCCGGTGGGTGCCGCCGGGATCGACGTGGGCGGCGAGCGCCTCCGTCTCGAAAGGGTCCCTGCCGACCTGCGCGGCGGGGGCGTCGCCCCACACCCGGTCCGCGCCGGGCAACGTGTAGGTGAGCTGTCGCGGCGACGTACTGTCCTTCCCGTTGAAGAGGATTTCCGCCGCATTGGTGATGTGGACGACGTTCGCCATGCTGACTGGCGTCCGGGAAAGGGCGACGGTCACCCTGTCGCGCTGCGGCGGCACCGACAGCACGGCGGCCCCGTCCCGGAAGGCCACCGGCTGGAAGGTGCGCTCGATCCGGCCGTCGGCGGCGTACCGGAGTGTCGGTGAGAACTCCACCGGGTGTCCGGCGTCGAGCACGACCAGCACGTCGCGGCGCGGCCCGAGCAGCACGGCCTGTGAGTTGCCGTCCGTGCCGGAGTCCACGAGTGTCTCGGTCGTCATGACCCGCGGTCCGGCGGCGGTGGGCTCGACGAACGCGGCCAGGCCGATCTGGCGGGCGCCGTCCGGGCTGGACACCACCGGGTTGCTTTCGGTCCGGTGCGCGACGTAGGCGGCGGGCCCGGCCGGCGTGTCTCCCGCCCAGACCACGTGCGGATCGCCCCGGAGGCCGCTCCCGAGTTGCCTCGCCCGATGCCGCCACGCCTCGCGAACCTGTCGCAGATACGCCTCGTCGCCGGCCAGGTCGCCGCGGGCGGGTTCGTCGAGCAGCGGCGAGGCGACCTCCACCGCCGCCCCGTCGTCGGCGAGGTGGAGCGCACCGCCGACGGGTACCGCCACCACGGCCGCGCACAGCGCGGCCAGGACGGCTCGACGCCGCAGCAACCGGCGACGCCCACCCCGTCGCACGTCGTCGAGCAGGGTCGGCGGGCCGACGAGGTCGTCGGTCACCCGACGCAGGACGCCCCGCACGTCGGTCTCTTCGATGGTCATCGCGCACTCCTGGTGTCGGTCGGGACGGACAGGACGAGATGTGACCCGGCCACCGCCTCCCGGAGGTGGGCGAGGCCCCGGGAGGCGTGGCTCTTCACGGTGCCCTCGGAGCAGCGCAGCGCCCCGGCCACGTCGGCGACCGACAGGTCCTCCAGGTAGCGGAGCACGACGGCGGCGCGCTGCCGGGGCGGCAGGGTACGCAGCGCCGCGACGACCGCCTGGCGCAGCGCGATGTCGTCGGCGTGGTCCCGGGCGACCCCGTCGTTGTCGCCCAACGCCTGCTCCGGCCGCCGGGCCCGCCGCCGCCACCGGTTGATCGACCGGTTGACCAGGGCCCGCCGGGCGTACGCCTCCGGGGAGGTGCGCACCCGGCGCCAGCGCACGTACACCTGCTCCAGTACCTCCTGAAGCAGGTCCTCCGCCGCGTGTCGATCGCCGGTCAGCAGGTAGGCCACCCGCAACATCGCCACGGACCGGGTACGGACGAAGTCGTCGAACTCCGCGCCATGCGCATCTCGCATCTGGCCCCTCCCGCTCTCTCAGTCAGCAAGACACCGCGGGGGGCTGCGGGGTTTACCGGCTCTCGATGCCGGCGGTCGACCGGTGCCCGGGGGTTAGAGGCGCCAGGGCAGTGGCCCGGGCGGGAGGTAGCGGCAGGTGCTGCCCGTGGAGACGGTGTCGCGCAGGTGGGCGGCGAGGCCCGGGTGGCGCTGGTCGAGCTTGCGCAGCGCGTCCCGGATGCGGGCGGTGACCGTCTTGCGGGCCCGCTCGGCCTCGTCGCCGAGGCGTCGGCTGCGGCCGGCCAGTCCGGCGGCGGCGCGCAGCTCGGCGAGCAGGGCGCCGCGCTCGGCGTCGAGGTCGGCCAACCTCCGCCCGTCGCCGCGCTCGGCGGCCCGGTCGATCTCGTCGTCGAGCCGTTCGAGGTGCCGCCGGTAGCGGGCCTTGGCCTCGTCGTCGAGGACCGGGTCGCCGCCCATCCGGCGGGCCGCGACCAGTTCCGGCCCGGCGGCCGGGTCGAGCAACTCGACCGCCGGGACGTCGACGCCCGGCCGGCTCAGCAGCACGTGCAGGTCGCGCAGCCCTTTCACGTCGGGCAGGTGCACCACCACGCCGGCGTAGGTGAGCTGCCAGACCGGCCCGTCGCGGCGGAACCCGTACGCCTGGTCCGGCTGCTCCCCCACGGCGGACGGGTGCGGCCCGGCGGCGACCGCCCGCGCGGCGTGCGACCCGGTCACCGCCGCCTGCGGACCGGCCGACCCGGCGGCGACGGCCCGTGCCGGGCCGGCGACCGGAGCGCCGGCCGACGCCGGCTGCGGACCGGCGGGCGCGGCGACGGCCCCCGGCCGGCCGGCGGCCGACGCCTCGGCCCCCGTCGGCGGCCCGCCGGCCAGGCGACGGGCCGTCCGGTCCATGCCGAGGTCGGTGGCGTCGCGGGCGGTGGTGACGCGCAGCGCGGCGGCGGCCGCCGCGTCGCCCGGACGGTCCCGACCGGTCAGCGCGTCGGCCAGCGCGGCGCGGGCCAGGACCGACCACGGGCGGGCGCCCAGCCGGTCGGCGGCGTCGCGGGCGGCCGAGAACCCGGCCACCGCGTCGTCCCAGCGTTCCTGCGCGGCGTCGACGAGGGCCAGCCAGTGGTCGACGGGGCCGCTGAGGTCGCAGCCGAACATCGCCGACATCCACTGCCCGCGGTGCGGTCGCAGCGCGTCCCGGGCCTCGGCGCAGCGCCGGGGGTCGCGGCTCGCGGCGGCGACCCCCGCGCGCAGCCGCAGCCACAGCGGCGACACCGATCCCGGGTACGTCGTGCCGGCGGCCTCGATGCCGGTGGCCACCCGAAGAGCCGCCTCGACGTCGCCGCGCTCGGCCGCGGTGACGCCACGGAGGAGTTCCGGGTGGGGGTAGCCGGTCGAGGACAGCTCGTCGAGGAGGGCGTCGACCTCGTCGGGCCGCCCCTGCAGGTGCAGCCGGGACCAGCGCAGGTGGTGGCCCATGAAGGCGAAGTCGGAGTGGTCCCACTCGCTGAGGCCGGTCAGCTCGTCAACCAGTTCGTCGGCCCGGGCGAAGTCGCCACGGAAGGCCGCGATGATGGCGTCGTCCATCGTGGCGGCCGCCCGGTGCCGGGCGTCGCCCTGGCGGGCCCCGGCGGCGAAGGTGGTGAACTCGTCGTGGTAGCGGGGGTCGCCCAGCTCCAGCAGGGCGACCCAGCGCAGCGCGGTCGCCCAGAGCACGGTCTCCCGGTCGCCACCGCGGCGCGCCACGTCGCGGATCTCGGCGGTGATCGCGGCCCGGTCGCGGGCCGAGCCGAGCCCCCAGGTGGTGTCGTGGCGGGCCCACAGGCTGAAGGTGAGCGCCTCGTCGTCGTGCCCGCGCCGGGCCAGGGATTCCGTGGCGGCGATCAGGTCGGTGACGATCGTGCTGACCGGGACGGCGCCCGCGGACTCGCCGATCAACCGCTGGTGCGCCTCCCGCAGCACGCCCTCCGGGTCGGCGAGCCGCCCGGGGCCGTCGGCGTGGCGGCGGTGCACGACGAGGGCGACCCGGGCCAGCACCACCGGGTCGTCGGCCGCCACGGCCAGCGTGGCGGCCTCGGCTAGCAGCCGCCGGGCCTCGTCGCCCGCGCCCGTGTGGTGCAGCAGTTCACCCAGCTCGATCATGATCTTCACGCGTCGGGTCGGGTCGTCGGCGACCTCGAGCGCCCGGCGGAAGTGGACCACCGACTCGTCCACGGCCAGCCGACCGGCCGCGGCGCGGGCCGCGGCGACCAGCAGCTCGGCGGCGCGAGCCGGGTCGAGGTGGGCGCCGGCGAGGTGGGCGTGCCGGGCCAGGTCGGCAGGGATCAGCCGCTCGGCGAGCGCCGGTGCGCCGTCGACGGCCCGGACGACCGCCGCGTGCCGGGAGCGCCGGTCGTCGTCGGGCAGCGCGTCGTAGAGGGTCTCCCGCACGAGGTCGTGGACGAAGGCGAACCGGCCGCCGCCACGGGACACCACGAGCCGGGCGGTCACCGCCCGGTCGAGCAGCCGGTCGACCTGCGCCGCCGGCGTGCCCGCGCAGGCGGCGAGGACGGGACGGTGGAACTCCCGGCCCAGCACGGCGGCGGCGGTGAGCGCCTCGACGACCGCCGCCGGCAACTGGGCGAGACGGCCCCGCACCGCCTCCCGTACGCCCGGGGGGATCGTGCCGATCCGGCCGTCGGCACGCCAGATCCGGGCGGTCTGCTCCACGAAGAACGGGTTGCCACCGGTGCGCCGGTGCGCCTCGTCGAGGAGACCGGCGTCCGGCGCCCGGCCGGCCGCGCGGGTCATCAGCGCGGCCACCTCGTCGCGGGACAGGCCGGTGAGGGTGAGCGTGGTCGCCTTCGCCACCAGCGGCATCAGCAGCCCGCGCAGCGGGTGGTCGGGGGACTCGACCTCGGCGTCGCGGTAGGTGCCGATCAGCAGCAGCCGCTCGAACCAGGTGTGCTGGGCGGCGAAGCGCAGCAGCCGCATCGAGGCGGGGTCGGCCCAGTGCAGGTCGTCGAGCACGACCACGACCGGCCGGCGCTGGGACACCGCGACCAGCGCGGTGGTCACCGCGTCGTGCAGCGCGAACTCCTCCTGGTCGACGCCGTCGTCACCGGTCGGCCGGCCGGCCGGCTCGCCGGTGGCGCCGTCGACCGCCCCGGCATCGCCGTCGACCGCCCCGGCGTCGCCGTTCGCCGGCTCCCCGGCGGTGCCACCCGTCGCCTCGCCGAGCAGCGCCGCCAGGGCCGGCTCGGCCGACTCCCGGGCCAGCGCCCAGTCGTCGGCCGAGCGGCGCAGGCCGCGCAGCACCTGCACCCAGGGCCAGTAGCCGGGCGCGCTGTCGGAGTGCCAGCAGGCGGCGCCGAGCACCAGCGCGCCCCGCCGTCGGGCCTCGCCGGCCGCCGCCGTGACCAGCGTCGTCTTGCCGATGCCGGGTTCCCCGGCGACGAGGACCAGACCGCCGTGGCTGGTGGTGACCCGGTCGATCTCGGCGCGCAGCAGACCCGCGGGATGCTCCCGCCCGATGACGTCCTCGTCGTACCGCGGATCCATGACGCACAGACCGTAGCGGAACGGTGGGACATCGCGAGCCCTTTACCCGGCGGGCGGCGCGATCCTCCGGAGAGGGAACGACGCCGTCAGGCCGGGGTTCAGCGGGCGTCGGTGACCACGTGGGAACAGGCGGCGCAGGCGGCACGGCCCTGCTCGGCGTACCACCGGCAGGTCCGGCGGATCGCGCAGCGGGGCAGGTCTTCCTCCGCCGGACCGGCGGCCTCCTGGAAGGACGCCGCCACCCGCTCGCCCAGGCCGCAGTGCTCGCCCGTCCAGAAGCCGCACTTCGCGGTCACGCACGGGCCGGCCAGCCGGTAGCGCGACTCGACCGGAGTGTCCGTGCCGGCCTGGGCGAGGGCGACCTCGGCCGGCAGCGGGGGCGTCACGTAGGCGACCCGCCCCGCCGGAGTGATCATGCCGAGGAACACCGTGGCGTTGGCCGCGGGGGTGCTCGGGCACATCCGCTCCGGCGGGTCCGGCCGGTGGGCGGCGTCCGTCACCGCTGCATCCAGAAGCCGATGTCGTTGATCTTCTGGCCGAGTTCCTGGGCGAACGGGCCGTCGATGACCCACATGCCGTACCACTCGGGGCGGAGCTTGAGGTTGGCGTGCCCGACGGCGAGCGGGGTGGTCAGTCTGCTGCCGGAGACGGAGAGGGCGTTGAGGCCCGCCTTCTGGATCTCGCTCGCGATCAGGCTCTGCTGTTCGGTGGTCAGGTCGACGCCGTCGACGACGAAACGGAATTCGCTGCGTGCCATGTCCTACCTCCGGTGGTCAGTACGATTCGGTCCGCAGCCCGCGCCGCAGACTCGCTCTGGTGAACGCCGCCCAGCCGGAGCGGGAGGCGGGGTCGATCGCGTGCCCGGCCCGGCTGACGTGCTCCCGCCAGTTCGTCGGGTCGGCCGTGCGCAGCCCCCACAGCTCGCGGCAGGCGGTGACCGCGAACGCCACCTGCTCGCCCGAGCCGCTCCAGCCGGCGGGGCCGTCGGCCACCCGCAGTGCGCCGTCGGCCTCGACGCGCACCGCCGGGAAGTGATGGTGCAGGCTGGCGAGGGTGGCCAGGTGGGCGGCGTCGGACCGCCCGGCGGCGAAGGCGTCCCGCGTCTCGTCGTCGCGGGTGACCCGGATGGCGTGCAGGGTGAACGTGTCGCCGCCGGCGCCGACCCGGCCCTCGACCTCCACGGGTGTGCTCCAGACCCGGGGCGAGTTGGCCGACCAGAAGGCCAGCCAGGCGTCGAGGCGTTCGTGGAGGTCCGCCTGGAAGCGGGCCGGGCCGCCGGCGAGCCGGGCGCCCGCTATCCGGTCCCGGACGACGAGATGCCGGGCCCCCCGCGCCGGGGGCGCCTCCCCGGCGGGTGCTGCGGTGGATGGCGCGGCGTGGGCGGCGGCCGCCCCGGTGACGGTGACCGCCGAGGCCGCGGCGGCGCCGAGCAGGATCCGGCGCCGGGACAGTGAGGTGTGGGAATTGTTCATGGTCCGCCTTTCATGGACGGCCTGTATCACGACACGCTATCGACAGACGTAGATCAGGAGGGGCGCTCCGCTATCGGTGAACCGACACCGCCGCCGGTGATCGACGGCGGCGGAATCCCGGTCGATGTGCTGTCGGCCGCCGCCGCGCCCGCCGGGTCGGATGCGCGCCTAACGATTGATAAGCGTCCATCAATGCTCGTAGCATCCCCGTCATGCGTGCCCGTCGCGTCACCATCGCCGCCGTCCTCGCCGCGCTGCTGAGCTCCTTCGCCGTCGGCGCCGCACGGGCGGACGACACCCCGGCGCTCACCACGCCCGGCAGCCCCGTCGTCGTGGTCGACGAGCCCCACCACCTCACCCTCTCCTGGACGCCCTCGACCTGGGTGGGCGAGCCGGCCGGCGAGGAACCGATCACGTACGAGGTGCGGGCGCAGCTGGGCCCGTACGTCTACCGAAGCCTCGGCAGCACGACCGGCACCACCCTGACGCTGACCAACCTGGCGCCGGGCAGCGAGTACCGGCTCGTCGTCAGCGCCTACACCCTCGGCGGCTACTCCGAACCCTCCCCCGTCACCGGTGTCCGCACGGCGTACGGACGGGCGAAGGTCAGCTACCTCAACCTCGACTGGTCACCGACGGACAACCAGATCCAGCACGTCCTCCAGGTCACCAACACCGGCACCGCGCCGCTCGACCTGGCCACCGTGCGGGTGCGCTACCACCTGGTGTTCGAGGGCGGCAACACCTCCCTCGTGCTGAACTGCGACTGGGCGGCGCTGGGCTGCGACAGGATCCGCCGCAGCATGACGTACTTCCCGCCGCCCCTGCCGCCCGGCGGTCCGCCGACGCCCACCCCGACGCCGACCCGGTACCCGCTGCCGGGCACGCCGGTCCCCGGCTGGGTGGAGCTGACCTTCATCGAGGGCGTCCTGGCCCCGGGCGCGTCGTCCGGGCCGATCCAGCTGCGCCACCACCGGCACGGCTGGACCGACATCGACGAACGCGACGACCCGAGCTGGCGCGCCGCCACCGGCCGGTGGACCGACAACAGCCGGATCACCCTCGACGTGGACGGCGTACGCGAGTTCGGCGACACGTTCGCCTGAGGCGCGCCGACCGTGCAGGGCCGGCCGGTGGCACCGCCCCCGGGTCGGGGCGGCACCACCGGCCGGTGCGTGGTGACTACGCCGTCGCGCAGATGGCGTACGCGGTGTTGGTCCAGTTGCCGGTGAAGGTGTCCTCCTCGTACGCGCCGGAGGTGACGGTGGCCGGCGCGGCGGCCGGGCCGCCGTTGGGGCGGAAGTCGTCGACGACGCCCTCCCCCATGATGCCGTTGAGCTCGTAGCCGGATCCGGTCAGCACCTTCCCGAACGGGCAGGCCGCGGCGACGCTGTGGAAGTCGTTCGAGTCACTGGGGCTCACCGCGGAGGCGCGGACCAGGCCGGCGAGGGGGTTGGCGCAGATCGCGTACGCCGTCGCGGACCAGTTGCCGGCGAAGGCGTCGGCCTCGTACGCGCCCACGAAGACCGAGGTCGGCGCGGCGGCCGGGCCGCCGTTGGGCCGGAAGTCGTCGACGACGCCCTCGCCCATGACGCCGTTGAGCTCGTAGCCCGTCCCGGTCAGCACCTTGCCCACCGGGCAGGCGGCCGTGACGCTGCGGAAGTCGTTCGAGTCGCTGGCGGTGGTCGCCAGGACCCGCACCAGGCCCGCGAGCGGGTTGGCGCAGATGGCGTACGCGGTGAGGGACCAGTTGCCCGCGAACGCCTCCGCCTCGTACGCCCCGACGGTGACGGCGGTCGGCGCGGCGGCCGGGCCGCCGTTGGGGCGCAGGTCGTCGACCACCGCCTCGCCGGTCGCTCCGTTGAGTTCGTAGCCCGTCCCGGTCAGCACCTTGCCCACCGGGCAGGTCGCCGTGACGCTGCGGAAGTCGGTCGAGTCGCTGGCGCTCGTCACGGCGATGCGCACGAGGCCGGGGACGGCGGCCGAGGCGGGAGTGGCGGGGACGACCACTACCACCGCCACGGCGAGGCCGACGGCGATCCTAAGCGCGCGGGGGCCGAGCCGGCGGGCTGTTGCCTGAGCTGACATCTGACTCTCCTGTCTGTCGCCCCGGCCGGCGAAGGCCCGCGTCACGACGGGCGGTGCACGCGCCACCGAGGCACTCCGAATGACGCGCTCACGCTACGTAGTCAGCTGACCAGGCATTATCTCCAAACCGACTACGTCCGGTAACCGACTCGGTGCACGCTCCTCGTCAGGTGACACGACGACGGTTCACGGTCCGGCGCGCCTCCCGGGCAGCGGCAGGTCCTCGACGTGACCCCACTCCAGCTCCCGATTTCCGATGAGCGCCGCCTCGCCCCAGGACACCCGGAGCAGGCCCGCGTCGGAGTTGCACGCGAAGCCGACCAGCAGCACGCTCGGCCGGGGAGCCAGCTTCTCGATGGCCTCCCGAAGGGCCGAGCGGTCCCGCTCCTCCTCGGGCGTCAGCGGCATCAGCGGCAACGGCACCTCCCGGTGGCTCGGCTCGGGACCGAAGAGGATCAACCGGCTGAGGTCGTTGCCCGGCCGGACGTCCCTCATGTCGACGTCGCCGCGCTTCGCGTACCGCCAGGGCAGCAGGAGATGGTCGCGGCAGATGGTGACGCGCACTTGGGCGCGGGGAGGATGGACGTCCGTCACGCCGGGGAGTTCCATCAGGTGCTCGTGCAGCACCTCGTACTGCTGTTTCCAGCGCACCGGCCCGAACGCGTGGTCGGTGTCGAGTGCCGACGCCTCGCGCGCGCCTCGTGCCAGCTCGACGGCGCGATGGAGGGCGGCCGGAATCTCCTGGCGCAGGGCAGCCGCCAGCGGGTGGCCGAACCTCTCGACCGACCACCGGGATGGACCGCCGGAAGCATCCACACCATCACCTCATGTGCTCGCCCACACACCCTGGGTAGCACCCTCTCACGGTGATCGATGGGTCCGAAAGCCCTTCGACCGCGCTTCCGACGGCGGGCTGACCCGCCAGAGGCGAGTCAGCCGGGATGCCGGATACCGTCGGCCGGCACGCCGGCACCGGCGAGCAGGGCGAGGATCGTCTGGTTCGCCTCCCAGCCGTCCGGGAACTTGACCGGCACGTCGAGGTGCACGGTCTCCGTCGACGGGTGGGCGTCCAGCAGCTCGCCGATCCCCGCGCGCGCCACGACGACGCACGCCTGGCGGTGCCGCGACGCCAGCACGCAGAGCCGCCCCGACTCCAGGTGGAACGCGGTCGCGTCGCGCCGCCCCGACAGGGGGTGCAGCACGATCGTCACGTCGTATTCCCGGCCCTGGAGCCGGTTGGCGGTGTCGACGGTGATGCCGGCCCCCGCCGGCCCCAGGCGCGCGCGGATGGCCGCGGCCTGGTCGCGGTGGGCGGCCCCGACGGCGATCCGGTCGGCGGTGACCGGCGCGCCCGCCGGCGCGTGCTCGGAGACGGCGACCGCGCCGCGTTCGAGCACCCGCAGCGCCAGCGCCGCGCAGGCCGAGGCGGCTTCGGCATCGGTACGCAGGGTCTGCCGCGCCGGCAGCTCGTACAGCGCCCAGCCGGTGGCCGCTGCCAGGTCCACCGCCCGGTCCAGGGCGTCCCCCGCCCCGGGCTCGCCGAGGCGCAACGCCCGGTCGGCGGGGCCGGTGCCGGCCCGGAACCCGGTGAACGGGTAGAACGCCGCGGCCACCACCGGCGCCGCCGAGGCGGGCAGCCGCCACGACACCGGCAGCCGGTGCACCGGCAGCTCCGGGTTGTGCCGCAGCAGCACGGCCACCGCCGACTGCATAGGGTCCCAGGTCAGGCCCGTCCAGCGCCCCGTCTCCACCGTCGAGAACGGGTCGAGCTGGCCGGGGTCGCCGACGAACAGCGCCCGCTCGAACCGCCCGGCCACGCGCAGCAGGGCGTCCGAGCGCATCTGGTACGCCTCGTCGACGATCGCCCACGGCCAGGAGCCCTCGGCGACCGTGGCCCACTTGGCGGCCGTACCGATGATGACGGCCGGACCGCCGAGGTCGGCGACCTTCGCGGCGACCCTGACCGTCTCGTGGCCCCTGACCCGCTCGGACGGCCGGTAGTCGGCGGCGGAGAGCCGCCCGATGCGCAGCTCAGGCGCCTTGCGCGCCAGGCGGTCGATGAGGTCGTCGACCTGCTCGTTGGTCTGCGCGATGATGATCAACGGCTCGCCGGCGGCGGCCAGCTCGACGGCGGCGCGCACCACCAGGGTCGACTTGCCGGCCCCCGGCGGCGAGTCGACCACCACGCCGCGATGGTCGCCGGAGCGCAGGTCGGCCAGTACGGCGGCGATGACCCGCTCCGCCTCGACCGCCGGCGGCACCTCCAGCCCGGAGCGCATCGATTCCCCCTCCCCGCGAGGTCTACGGGACACTACGCCCTGGTCAGGCCGCGCAGGAACGCCAGCCCCTCCGTGGCGAGGGTGTCGGGGTCGGCGGCGAGGGGCCGCCACACGGACATCGGCACGGCCAGGGCCTCGGCGGTGAACGACTCGATGTTCACCTGGCCGGCGTAGCCGATGCCGGCCAGGGCGTCGAACATCCCCGACCAGTCGAGGTGGTCGCCGCCGGGCACCCCGCGGTCGTTGCCGCACACCTGCACGTGGGCGAGGTGGTCGCCGGCCAGCCGGATGGCGCCCGGCAGGTCGCGCTCCTCGATGTTGAGATGGAAGGTGTCCAGCGCCAGGCCCAGGCCCGGGACGCCGGCCACCACCTCCAGCGCCTGGTCGACGGTGTTGAGCAGGCTCGTCTCGAACCGGTTGAGCGGTTCGATGGCGATCGTCACGCCCTGCCCGGCGGCCTCGTCGGCGAGCGGCCGGAGCCGCTGCACGAGGCGGGCGGTGGCGGCCCGCCGGGCGTCCGCGTCGAGCAGCCAGCGACGGCCGGCCGGCGCGTAGAGCGGGCCCGCCACCACGTCGGCGCCCACCCGGCTCGCGGCCCGCACGCAGTGCCGCACGAACTCCTCCGTACGCCGCACGACCTCCTCGTCGTCGGCGAGCAGGTCGTGCTCGGGCAGCAGGCCGGCGCAGACGGCGGGGGCCAGGCCCAGCCCGGCGAGCAGGTCGGCGGCCCGCGCCGGGTCCCAGTCCCCCGGCGCCTGGACGGTCAGCTCGATGGCGTCGAAGCCCCACGCCCTGATCCGTGGGGCCAGTCGGGCGAGCGCCTCGTCGGTCAGCGGCGCCGCCCATGCCCACGTGTTGATGCCGATCCGCACTTGTGCCCTCTCGCCGTCCCGATCGTCAAGATCCGTCGACTGTAGAGGGTGCGTCGCCGTGAGCGCGGTCCCGGGCGCGGCCGGCCGCGCGGGAATGTCGGAACCGTGCCCCCACCTGCGGGAACCGGCACTAACGTGAACGCGGAGGGGGAGGCGGAGAGGCCCCGTCCGATGACCGGAGGTGACGCCCGGATGGCGAAGTTCATGCTCACGTCGACCTACACGGTCGAGGGGATCAACGGGTTGATGAAGGACGGCGGGACTAAACGCGCCGAGGTCATCCGAGCTTTGATCGACAACTCCGGTGGCCGGATGGAGGCGCTGTACTTCGGGTTCGGCCAGTACGACACGTACGTGGTGTGCGACCTTCCGGACCACCGGACCGCAATCGCCCTGGCCACCACCATCCGGGCGGCCGGCGGCCTGGACACCCGGGTCAGCCCGCTGCTGACCCCCGAGGACGTGGACGAGGCGCTCCGGATGCAGGTGGCATACCAACCTCCGGGTGCCTGACCCGTCGACCCGTTCGCCGCCGGGGTCGACGTATCGCCGAGGTGTCACCGGGCCGGCCGGTGTGCCGAGTCATCACGGTCTCCTGATGACGGGGCGGGCATGACCCGTTCGGTCATGCCCGCCCTGCCGTCATCGTCGATCTTGATCGGGGCCGGTGCGCCGGCCGTCAACCGTGCCGGAAACCGCGCATTAGTCAGCCGACGCGCTGGCGGGGGCGGGTCAGGGCGAAGCCGACCACACCCGCGACGGCGGCCAGGATGCCGCCCCCGACGGTCCAGTACCAGCGGGACGACAGGCTCGGCCACCGGACCCAGTCGAACCAGCCGTCCTCCTCGTCACCGGCCGCCCCCGGGGCCGGAGTGCTGGCGGTCGGGTCGCCGGCGAGCACCTTGCCCGGGTTCACCGCCGGGACCAGGGGCGCCTTCAGGTCGCCGCCCTCCGGCTTGGTGTCGCCGTCGGACTCCACCCCGACCAGCAGGCTCACCTCGATCGGCAGGCCCAGCTCCTGCTCCGGCAACTCGGTGCCGGAGAGCCGGACGTAGTAGGTGCCCGGCAACGGGTCACCCGACCACGGCTCGGCCCACGAGCGCACCTGGCGCAGCTCGCAGTCGAGTTCGACGGTGGCGGCACTCTTCGAGGCCACCGGAGTCTGCGCCCCCGCGACACACGCCTGCCGGCGGCGCAGCCCGTCGAAGACCTCGACCGTCCAGGTGGAGTCGCCCTTCCGGCTCGCCGCGGCGGGCAGCGACACGGTGGCCGCCACGTGATGGGTGTCCCCCGCCGCAGCCGTGAACGACCAGTACAGGTAGTCGCCCACGGAGGCACCGACCCGTACCGGCTGGCCGGGGCTGATCCCGGCGGCGGTGAGGAACGAGGTGCCGGCCTTGTTGATGGTGGCGGCCCCCGGCGACGGGGTGGGCGTGTCCGCGCCGGCAGCGGCCGGCAGCGCGACGGCGATGCCGGTGGCGGCGAGCAGCACCGCCGCCCGGCGGGCTGAGATCAGGGCCGGAGCCTTCCACATCGTCATCGGGTCCTCCAGACCGCTACCCACCAACGGGTCAGCCAACCGACGATCAACCCACTGAGCAGGCCCGCGAGCATGAGTACGCCCAACAGCACCCAGCCCCGGCCGAGACCCGGGCTGTTCGGGGCAGGCGACGCGTCGACCAGGTCGATGGTCAGTTCGAGCGGCATGCCCGGAGCCTGACCGGCACCCGCCTTCGCGGAGAAGGAGTTGCTGACCACCAGGCACACGACGGTGGGCTCGGGAGCCTTCTCCGTCGGCTCCGTGAAGACGCCGCCCTTGTCGTCGTCCTCCGACTCCTCCTCGTCCTCGTCGTCCGCCGCCGACCAGCGCACCCCGGTCGACAACACGTCGGTACGACCGCTGCCGGCGTCGTTGCCCCGGACCAGTTCCCGCCCGTCGGTGGCGGTGGCCCGCAGCAGCACGCCGTAGTCCCGGTTCAACGGCCGGTCCAGGCCGATGCTCACCGAGGCCCGCAGCTCCTGCCCCGACTGGACCGGGATCCGGTACCACCGGTGCTCCTCGAAACGCTCGCGGTCGGTGTAGACACCGGGGGTGAGCACGGGCGCCTTGGCGCAGACGTCGGTGCCGGTCACCTTCGCCGGCGTCTTCGTGTGCGTGTCCTTGGCCCGTTCCACGATCTGCTTGATCCGCCGGGTCAGGTCGTCCTTGCTCTGCGCGGAGGTATACGTCCCGCCGGTCGCCGAGGCGATGCAGACGAGCTGCCTGCGTACCTTCTCGTCGGGGATGAGGCCGAGCGTGTCGACCACCAGGTGGGTGCCCTGGGCGGCCAGCTCGCGGGCCACCTCGCAGGGGTCCGGCGGCGCGCAGGTGTCCTCGCCATCGGTGATGAGCACGATGCGCCGGGTGGTCTCGCCGGTGCCGAGGTCCTTGGCCGCCTCGCGCAGGGCCAACCCGACGGGGGTGAAGCCGGTCGGGCGCAGGGTGGCGATGGCGTTCTTGGCCTTCACCCGGTCGACCGGGCCGACCGGTACGAGCTGCTGGGTGTCCTGGCAGCCGACCTTCTTGTCGTCCCCGCCGTAGGTGGCGCCGAGGACGCGGATGCCGAGATCCGTCGTCTCGGGCAGCGCGTCCACGACGTCGTTGAACGCCTCCTGGGCCACGGCGATACGGGAACGCCCGCCGATGTCCTTGGCGCGCATCGAGCCGCTGACGTCGAGCACCAGCTCCACCTTGGGTGGCTCGACGGGTTCGGTTTCGTGCTCGTCGGCGTAGGCGGGCGGCACGCCCAGTGTCGGGAAGGCCACCAACAGTCCTAAGAGGACCGCTGGAAGCCGTCGTTTGATCATCACGGCGCCGATCCTAGTGATCACCAAGCCCTCGGCCGACCGGGCGGCATCGCCATCGTCCATTCAGGATCGGTCGGACTCATCGACGACGGCTCGCTCTCCGGTGGTCGCCGCGACGCCGACGCAACGGCGTCGGAGGGTCGCGCAGGAGCTCGACGGTCAGGGCACCAGCTCCGCCGGCAGGTGGATGCGGTCGGCGGGCACCCCGGCGGCGGGCAGCCGCAGCCGCGCGCCGGCGAGCATCGGGGGCGGGCCGCAGACGTACACGTCGTGGTCTGGGTGGTGGTGGTCGAGGGCGATCGTGAGGGCGTCGCCCTGCTCGGCGGGCTCGGCGCCGGGGTCGTGGCTGAAGGCGGGCACGACGGTCAGCCAGTCGTGGGCAGACTGGAGCTTGTCGAGGGCGGTCGCGTCGTACAGGTCCGCGAAGGTGCGCGCGCCGACGACCAGGGTCACCCGCCGGCCGTCGGGCGCGGCGGCAACCTGCTCGACCAAGGCGCGCAGCGGCGCCAGCCCGGTGCCGCCGGCCACGAACAGCAGGTCCCGCCGCGCGGACGGGTCCAGGCGCAGGCCGGCGTCGCGCGGTGGGCCGAGGTGGAGCAGCTCGCCGGGGCGTACGTCGTGGACGAGGCTGTGGGCGACGGCCCCGGCGGCGACGGCGCGGAGGTGCAGCTCGACTGCGCCGTCGGGGCGCGGGGCGTTGGCCGGGGAGAGCCAGCGCCAGCGGCCGGGCCGGCGCGGCGTGCAGACCGGGACCGCCTGGCCGGGCTGGAAGGGCAGGCGCTGCCAGGGGCGTACGGTCAGGATCGCGATCGTGTCGCACGGCCGGTCGTGGCCGATCACCTCGGCGGGGCACCAGGCCGGCCCGTCATCGGCACGGGCGGCGGCGCGGCGCAGGGCCTCCGCGGCGCGGCGGCCGGCGCGCTCCCAGGCGTCGACGAGCTGCGGCGTCAACCGCGGGTGGGCGTGCCGGGCGACGGCGGCGAGCAGCGCGCCGCCGACGGTGGCGGCGTGCGGCAGCAGGCCAAGCTGGCGGTACGCGCGGCCGAGCACCGCCAGCAGCGCCGCCCGCCCGGCCGGGTCGTCGCCGCCGACCGTGAGGCGGCCGAGCGCGGCGAAGAGCAGCGGCGCGTCCCGCTCGGGCAGCAGGCCGGGGCGGCGGTCCTCCAGCGTGCACCAGAAGTCGTTGGCGCCCCCGTCGACGGCCTTGTCGACGGCTGCCTCCCAGGCGGCGGCGATGCTCACGCGCCCACCTCGCCGGCGAAGGCCCGGCGGGCGCGGGCGATCCGGTCGTCCGGCACGTCGAGCGCCCAGAGTACCCCCGCCAGGTAGTCGACGATCCGCCGATGCTGCTCCTCCGACAGGCCGAACCCGCGCCACGGGTCCGTCGCCGGCTGGCCGTCGACGGCCGCGGCGAGGCCCGCCGCCAGGTGCGCGCCGAGCCGCTCCAGGTCGACCCCGATGAGGTACGGCGACAGCTCCGCGTCCGCCACCACGAGCCGCAGCCACTGGCCGACCGCCTCCTGCGCGGTCACGCCCAGCCACCCTGCTCGACCCGGGCTTCGGCTTCCTCTGCGGTGGCGATGGTCAGAAGCGGGATGGCGTCGGTCAGGGTGGTCACGTTCTTCTGCCCCTCGTGCGCGGCTGATGGAGTGGCGCCGGGGCGGGCGGGAGCGGAGCTGCGTCGTTCGGGGACCGCCGCAGTTCCGGAGCCAGCACCCGCCCCGGGCCATGCGTTTCAGCTTCCTGGCCCGGGTGATCGGTAACTACAGCGTTCGAGGGGCCGAAATGGCGCAGAAATGAGGCACGCGAGTACCCACGTCACCAACGGGCTGTTACTACAGTGACGACATACGGAGGGGAGTAGCTTCGTGGCGCTGAAGCGACACCGGCTGTGCCAGCGGCGTAAGGCGCTCGGTTTCAGTCAGGAGCGACTGGCCGAGACACTCGGGGTGGAGCGGTCAACGGTGGTTCGTTGGGAAAGCGCCGAAACCGACCCGCAGCCGTGGCATCGGAGCCGGATCGCTTCGGCGCTTTGGATCACTCTCGAACAGCTCGACGAGATGCTCATAGACGTGTCAGTGGCGAAGCGTCGAGGAAAGACCATGGGCAAGGACATCCACAGTCCCGCACCGGTAACGACCCGCGCAGAACTTCTTACTGGCCTGCGCGCCTTCCTCGCTAGTTACATACCTGGCCAATCTGCTGAACCGGCGCGCTCCCTCGCTGAAGTACGTAGAGGCGTGGGCCGAGTCCACAACCTCTACCAGCGCGCGAGCTACCGATCCACGGCTCGCCTGCTGCCGGAAGTACTCGGCCAGGCCACCGATTTAGCAGGGCAGGCATCAACTGCCGAACGCACCAGCGCGTTCCGGCTGCTCGCCGCCGCCTACCTGGCGGCTTCGAAGCTCGCGGCCAAGGTGGGAGACGGGGACACGGCCTTGTTGGCGGCAGATCGGGCGTCGATATCGGCAGGACTCGCTGGCGATCGTGCTTTGGCGGGTATCGCGGCCTACCAGGCAGCATGCGGGCTCCTGCGACTGCCCGGGAAAGGGGGCGCTGCTGAGCAGGTCACCCAAACCAGCATCGCGCGGCTGGCCTCAGGGACGCAGACGGTCACCCCTGACCTTCTCTCGGCACGAGGCGCTTTGTTGCTCCTGGCTGCGGTCATCGCCGCTGGCCGGGGCAGCCCGAAAGAAGCCGATCGAAATCTCGCCGATGCCGGCACGCTGGCCAGGAAGCTCGGATCGGACCGCAACTGCCTCTGGACCGGCTTCGGTCCTACCAATGTCGCCATCCACACCGTTTCGGCGGCGATTCGCGCCGGAAACGCTAGCCGCGCCGTCGAAGTTGGGAGCCGGCTTGACACCTCACGTCTACCAACGGTCCTTGTCGGCCGGCGCGCCCAGGTGCATGTCGACCTTGCTGCGGCAGCGATGATGGGATCGCTGAACCAGGCCGCCGCGGTGCTCCACCTGATCGAGGCCGAGCGAGTCGCCGCAGAGGTGGTACACACCAGCATCCAGGCGCGCGAGTTGCTGCGTGAGCTGCTGTCAAAGGAGCGGCGTCCTACCATGCCAGGGCTTCGACCGCTGGCTGAGCGGGCGGGGCTGCTGGTGTGAGCAGGCGGCCGGTGATAGCGCTCGTTGTCTGCGCCGCTCCGCCAGCGCTGCGCATCAGGGAACTCATCGACCTGCTGATGGGGGAAGGTTGGAGCGTCTGCGTCACCGCTACGCCAACCGCAGCCAGTTGGATCGATCTGGATGCCCTCGCCTATCAGACGGGGCACCCAATTCGGGTGAATTGGCGGCTACCCGGTGAATCGGAGCCTCACCCCACCGCTGACGTGGCCGTCGTCGCGCCAGCCACCTTCAACGTCATGAACAAGTGGGCACACGGCATCAACGACACTCCCGCCCTTGGCGTCCTCAACCAGTCGCTGGGCGCAGGACTGCCCGTCTACGCCTTTCCAAACGTCAAAGCAGAACTCGCGGGCCATCCGGCCTATGCCACGAGCATCGAAAGGTTGAGTCACGCGGGAACCATCATCGTCGATCTCGATGCCGACTTGGACTGGCGAGTCGTGACGCGGACGGTCGCGTTTGCATGAGCCTGTCGTAGACCCGACACCAGCCGCGCGCGGCGTGGCAGAGGGCAGCGTCGTACGGCGAGGACAGTTACCTTGCCCGGGTGACGGATCTTGAGCGGGGCATCTACGAGCACCTCATCACCCGTGCGCTAGCCGACCGGCTCCAGCACGTCGACCCCGCTCTCGTCCAGCACCACAAGCTCGACCCCGCCGACGCACCAGACACCCTCGCCCGTCACATCGCCGCCCTGGCCCACCGAGCCCTGCACGCCGTCCCTAGCGGCGACGACAAGCTCCACCGCCAGATCGATCTCGCCAACCGCATCGCGGACGCCATCGCCGCCGAAAGCCCGCAGGCGTCGACGGCACAGGACCAGGTGACCGATGCCAAGCACCTCCTGCACGCCATCGCCGCCCCACCCACCCCACCGGCGCAACCAGCCTTCCCCCAACGCCCCACCACCCCCCTCTCCACCGGTGCCCTACTGGTCAACGGCCGCCACCAGCCCCGCATCGGCCACGAGGTCACCCACGAGATGGCGTCGGCAGAGCAGGTCGACCTCCTCTGCGCGTTCATCAAGTGGTACGGCCTGCGCATCGTCGAGCCCGCCATCCGCGAGCTGATCGCTAGGGGCGGCAAGCTGCGCGTCATCACCACGACCTACCTGGGCGCGACCGATCAGCGGGCCCTCGACCGGCTCGCCGAGCTGGGCGCCGAGATCAAGGTGTCCTACGAGACCAGGACCACCCGGCTGCACGCCAAGGCGTGGCTGTTCCGCCGCAACAACGGCATGACCACCGCGTACGTCGGCTCGTCGAACCTGTCGAAGTCCGCGCTAATCGACGGCGTGGAGTGGAACGTGCGTGTCTCCAACGTCGAGCAGCCGCACGTCATCGACACGTTCACCGCCACGTTCGAGGACTACTGGAACGACCCGGCGTTCGAGGACTACGACGCCAGCAGGGATGCGGAGCGGCTGCGGAACGCCCTCAGCGGGGAGCGGCGCGAGGACTCGCCGACGCAGATCGCCAATCTGGACGTGCGGCCGTACCCGTACCAGGCGGAGATCCTCGCCGACCTGGACGCCGAGCGGCAGGTGCACGGCCGGCACCGGAACCTGGTGGTGATGGCGACCGGCACCGGCAAGACGGTCGTCGCCGCGCTGGACTTCCGGCGCCTGCACCGCAAGAACCAGGTCGACTCGCTGCTCTTCGTCGCCCACCAGGAGCAGATCCTCACCCAGAGCCTGGCGACGTTCCGGCAGGTGATGCTCGACGGCAGCTTCGGCGAGACGCTGGTCGGGGGCAAAACCCCGACCAGGTGGCGGCACGTCTTCGCCTCCATCCAGTCGCTGCATCGGCGGGAGATCGACCCCGAGGCGTACGACATGGTGATCGTCGACGAGTTCCACCACGCGGAGGCACCGACGTACGCCCGGCTGTTGGAGCGGCTTCAGCCGCGCGTACTGCTGGGGCTGACGGCGACCCCCGACCGCGCCGACGGTCGGGATGTGCGGCGGTGGTTCGACGGCCGCGTGGCGGTGGAGCTGCACCTCTGGGAGGCGTTGGAGCGGCAGTTGCTCGCGCCGTTCCAGTACTTCGGGCTGCACGACGACGTAGACCTGTCGCGCCTGCGCTGGAAGCGCGGCCAGGGGTACGACGTCGGCGAACTTGACGGCCTCTACACCGGCAACGACGCGCGGGCGCGGCTGGTGTTGAAGGCGGTGCGCGACACGGTCGACGTGGACCGGATGCGGGCGCTCGGGTTCTGCGTGAGCATCGCCCACGCCCGGTTCATGGCGGAGTGGTTCACCCGGTACGGCGTGCCGTCGGCGGCGGTGACCTCTCACGTGGATCGACTCGCCCAGCATGATCTGCTGCGGGAGTTCAAGGCCGGCAAGCTGCGGGTGCTCTTCACCGTGGACCTGTTCAACGAGGGCGTCGACCTGCCGATGGTCGACACGATCCTGATGCTGCGGCCCACCGAGAGCGCCACGATCTTCCTCCAGCAACTCGGCCGAGGGCTGCGCCTGGACGACGACAAGCCCTGCCTGACGGTGCTCGACTTCATCGGCGGGCAGCACGCCAACTTCCGCTTCGACCTGCGCTGGCGCGCCCTGACCGGGGTCAGCCGCCGGGAGATCAGGGACGCCGTCGAGCAGGACTTCCCGTCGCTACCCAGCGGCTGCCACATCCAGTTGGACCCGGTCGCCCGCAAGGTCGTGCTCGACAACCTGCGTACCGTCATGCCGACGTCGAAGAACGGCCTGCTGGCGGAACTGCGGCACCTCGGGGACGTCAGCCTCGCCGGGTTCCTGCGGGAGACCGACGTGGAGGTCGAGGACGTGTACCGGTCGGCGACCATCGGCGGGTGGACCGGGCTGCGGCGGCTCGCCGGGCTGGAGTCGTCGACGCCGGGGCCGGACGACCGGGAGTTGGGCCGGGCCATCGGGCGGATGCTGCACCTCGACGACCCAGACCGCCTCGACCTGCTGACCCGGGTGGCGGCGGGCCAGCGGCCGGCGTCCGGGCGGCTCTGGGACATGCTGCACTTCGACCTGTGGGGGCCGAACGCGCCGCTGACCTCGCGGAACGAGCGGCTAGCGCGGCTCTGGGCGGAGCCGGCCCGCTGCGCCGAGCTGCGGCAGGTGGCCGAGGTGCTGCGCGAACGGATCCACCGGGTCACGCCACAGCCGCTGTCGGCTGAGGTGCCGCTGCGGGTGCACGCCCGCTACAGCCGCAACGAGGCGTGCGCCGCCTTCGGCATGCCGAACCCGGGATCGCTGCGGGAGGGCGTGAAGTGGCTGCCCGACGCCCAGGCGGACCTCTTCTTCGTCACCCTGGTCAAGTCGGAGGCGCACTACTCCCCCACCACCATGTACGCCGACCGGGCCATCACCGACAGCCTGTTCCAGTGGGAGTCGCAGAGCACCACGTCGTCGGCCTCGGCGACCGGCCAACGCTACGTCCACCACGCCTCGCGCGGCTCGACCGTGCACCTCTTCGTACGGGAGACCCGGAACGCAGACCGGGACCTGGGCGCGCCGGCCTACCTCTACGCCGGCCCGATGACCTACCAGGAGCACACCGGCGACCGGCCCATGCGCATCATCTGGCGGCTGGCACACGCCCTCCCCGCCGACGTGTACGCCACCGCCCGAGCGATCGCCGCATGACGGCGGGCCGGGAGATTTTGGATCGGCTCACCTCGCTACGGCTTCATCAGCCGATAGGCCCGTTTCGCCACCATCGACCGGCCCGAATGGTTCTCGATCAACCTCGATGGGGCATTCCGCGCACGCTTTTATTCAACCAGGATGGCCGACATGACGAGGGCACCGATCGATGCGATGGCCGGATCCGCCGGCTCACGATCGCTAGTCGAGGGGCCGGCCTGGTGTGACCCGGGTCTGCTTGCCCGCGCCGGCCGGTACCCGCTTGCCGTGGAAGCCCCGGTGATGGCCGCCGTCGACATGCTCGTCCCCGGCGTTTCCACGGTGACCCGCTACGCCCGCTACTACAGCCTCTACTGGGCCTTCGCTGCCCACGCCGAGGAAGCCGGCTTGGACCGCGACGCCTGCCGACGACTGGTCCGCCGGGCCGAGGTTGGCATGGCGCGAATCTCCCAGGCGTACGACGAACACGACCACCCGCTCGGCCTGGCGCACGGGGTGGATGCGGTAGCGCGGCTCGGCCCCGACGAGGGCACCGAGTTCTCAGTGGCCGACGCTACCGGTTCCCGCTCCTACTCGCCGCGTGCCTGGGGATTCTGGTCGCAGTACAACGGACCTAGCGGGGCACTCGGCACGGTCGCGATGGACGGCGGCGCGCTGCGCCCTGGGCGGCACCCCTGCCCACCTCAGATCACCGAGATGTACGCCCCGCTGATCGCCGCCGCCGACCGTGGCCCCGGCCTCTCTCTCCCATCGGTGGCGCTCGGCCGGCTGAGCCTCCAGCAGGACGACGACACGCCTGACCTCGAACCGCTCGGCGGCGTGCTCAGCGCGACCATCGAGGGCCGCCACGACCCGGAGGCGTGGACCGGCGACGACCGGACCAGACGCGCAACGCTACGCATTTTGGCCCGGTCCTGGCAGCTCAATCCCGACGCGGAGACCTGGCTAGCGGCGTTCGCGGCCGGCGTCGCCTACGGGTCGGCGGCCCGCGAGGACCCGCTACTCGCTGGCGAGGAACGCACCGCCGCGTGGCGGGGCGTGGTGCTTCGGCACCACTCCGTCGGCGCATGGCGGCACCTCTGGGCAGCGCTAGTCAACGAGGTCCGCAATGCGGAGAATGCCTCCCGGGGCTACCTGCACGATTGGATCGCCGGGCAGCTGCCTGGCGGCACCGTCGCCGATTTCGAGGCCGGCCTACCCTCCGTCGTCGATGGACATGGCGACCCGACGCCGGCCGAGGACGCGCTAGTCGCTGACGACGCTGGCGTCGTCACCGACGTGGCATTGCTGCTATTGGGAGCCCGCCGACTCGACTCGTTGACCGGCCTTACCCTGCGGACCTTCAAGGGGCGCAGACCCACCTATCTCGATCCCACCTGGGTGGCCCAGCTACGGCGGGAGTTCGCGCAGCGCCCAGTCGCCGATCTGGGACGACGGCTCGTCGATGACATGCTCGCCCAGTCGCGGCGGGTAGCGCTGCGGAAGGTGGCGTTCAATTCGGACGGCACCATCTCACTGTTCAGCCGGCTACACGAACGCAATGGGGTGTACTTCGCTGATTCGTCGGAGGGCAGCGGCAACATCGGCCTGCGTGTCCACCAGCTCGCCGAGATCGCGGTACAGGTCGGTCTACTCAGCGCAGAGCCCGAGGATCCGGTGACCCCGTGGGGGCGGCAACTTTTGGACGTGCCCGCATGAGCGAGGTGACCCGATCCTTCCGCTCACCCCTGACGCTGTTGGAGCAGTGGCGCGACCGGGCCGACGGGGCCCGGCTGCGCGAGGTCGTCATCACCGGCTACACGGTCGACCTCGGGTTCCTGGAGAAGTTCGCCATTCCGACGGCGCGGGCGCTCGGCGCGCGAATCACCGTACTCGGCGATGCCGGGCACGCCGTGCACGACCCGGTTGACGTGCGGCGAGCCGGGGTGGCCTACCAACATGGCCACGCGGTCTGCCCCCGCGCTTTCCACCCGAAGCTGGTCGTGCTACTCGGCGACGACGACGTCTGGCTAACGGTCGGATCGGGCAATCCGACGTTGTCAGGCTGGGGCTACAACCGTGAGCTGTGGGTGACCGCACACGGCACCCGGCAGTACGGGCCCCAGCTCGTCGTAGACGTGGCGGAATGGCTGCACGACCTGCCTGACGTGGTCGGGATGGCGAGTTGGATCGCGGCGACGCTGCGGCAGGTAGCGGATCGGATGCGACCTGGCGCGGTCGATGAGCGCTGGTTGCCGGTACGCGCTTACGGCAATCTGCGGCGACCGCTGCTGGAACGGCTGCCCACCGATCCCATTGACGAGTTGCGCCTGGCCGCCCCGTTCTACGACCCGCCCGCCCGCGCGGTGAGCGCCCTGGTTAACCGGACCAAACCACGCTCGGTGCGCGTGGCCGTGCAGCCCTCGATCGCCATGTTCGACGGCGCCGCACTGGTTCGGGCCACCGAGTCGACTATTGACCAGGAGTTCCGGCTGCTGGGTCCGGGACCGGCCCAACACGGCAAGCTCATCGAGTGGGACACCACTGACGGCACGACCGCCGGGATGACCGGCAGCGCGAACGTCACCACGTCGGCGCTGCTGCTCAGCACCGTGCAGGGTGGCAACTGCGAGCTGGCCGTTATCGCGCCACACAGCAACTCGCTGTTCCCGGAAGGCGACCCGCAGCCCTGTACGACGTTCCGGCATCTGGCGTCTACCCCGCCGACGGCGACCGATCCCGTGGGTGCCGCGCCAGTGCTACTCGGCTGCGCGCTGAGCGACGGCACGCTCGTCGTCGAGCTGGCCACTCCGGCGGGGCAGCGGGTAGTCGTAGAGACCTCGCCGTCGGCGGTACCCGGCAGCTGGCTAGCTGTGGGCGCCGTGCCCGTCGGGCAGCAGACCGCGCGCTTCTTGGTTCCGGAGCTCACCGGGGGCGCGGTCCGCGCGGTCATTGAGCTCGACGGCGTGCGCCGGGAGTCGGCTGCCGTCTTCATCACCGACCCGTCCCGCTGCCGCCCCCGCCGGGACGTCTCCGACGAACCACGGCTATCGCGGGCGTACGAGCCGGACGAACTTTTCACCGATCCGCTAATCGCCCAGCGCTTTACCGCGGACCTGGCTCGACTGGTGGAGCTGACCGGCGCGACTGGCCGGTCCGTGCCCGCATCCTCGACCGCGCCGGTAGATACCGGAGTGGCACCGGGTGACCGATGGGCGGACTACCTCGAAGACTGCGACCGGCTGCTGGGGCGAGGGCTGGCTGGGCTCATCTTCCCGCGCACGTCGGCCACGAATCAGGCCACAGTAGCCGGCTGGTCCATCGACGACACCGATGAGAGCGAGCTCGCAGAGGATGAGGACGAGGGTGTGCTCGACGGCCTCACAGAAGAGCCGGATACCCCCTCGGCCAGGTCCGTGCCCGATATTCCCCCCAACGAACGCATCCGGTACCGCCGGTTCGCGGCCCGCTGGGTTGCCTCAGTGACCGAGCCGGCGGTCGAGGACAATTGGTCGACCTTGCCGCCGGTACACCTGCGGATGACGGTCACCGCGCTGTACCTGACGCTGCTTGCGGCCGGGGTGTGGCAGGAGGACGAGGACTGGCGTGCCGAACTCCGGTGGCTGGTGTGGGCGCTGGTCCCCGACGACGCCATCCTCGACGAGTTGCCGGCCGAGGCCTTCGAACACCTCTACTCCCTGCTGGCGGTCGCCATGGCGATGCTCCGCCAGGGCTCGCACCTTCAGGGCGGCCGGGAGGCGGACGTGCTCGCGAGCGACGCCTGGCGGGACGCATCCGAGTGGGTCGCGGAGGCCGACGCTGAGCTGGCCGAACAGCAACTCCTCCCTGCCAGCCAGCCCTTCGCCCGCGTCGTGAGTGCCCGGGAGCTCTGGGACACTATCGTGCTAGCTAAGGAGACCAGGCAGGATCCTTACGCCGAGGCCCGGGCGACGCTCAAGGAAGCCGGTTTAGCCGTCCGTCTCGACCAGGGCGTCTGGTGGGCAGAGGGTGAGTTCGGTAACGCGTACCGGACGGCAGCTCGGGTAGCGACGGAACTCGGGCGGGCAACTGGTTGCGTCGTCGCGGTGGCCCGTAACCCGCGATGCACCGTGCTCATTGCGCGCGTCGATCGGACGATGGTGCTGGTCGACTCACGAATGGCCGTCTGGCGGCTCTATCAGCTGTCCGGCACCAGGACGCCGCTGTCGATGACTGCCGAGTATCCCGGACCGCCACCAGGCGCTCGCATCACCCCACTCACATCGCCCCCAACAGAGGTGCGGAACCTGAGCGATCAGTTGGGCGTCGATCTAACCGAGATTTCGAGGCGGATCAGGATTCCTGGGTGAGCTTCCGCGCGATCGGGCGAAAAATGGTGTCCGGCACCCGCCACCACAAGGGAGTCAGGGGGCAACGGACGCGAGTGCGTGCGCGAGGTAGGTGTCGACGTCCGTGGCGTGGTAGACCCGCTCGCTCTCCTCGATCCCGTCGAGGAACATCGCGTACACGGCCGCCATCCGCAGCGCCGCGACCGGCCGCAGCAGTTCCACGGCCCGCTCCGGCTCGCACCCCGGCACCTCGGCCCGCCACCGCGCGCACCACTCGGCGAGCACCGGGGCGGCGACATCGTCGGCGAGCCCCTCCGTAAGCCGCAGCGCGTCGAACGCCGGGTGTCCCACGAACGCGTCGCCCCAGTCGATGACCACGTGCCGCCCGGCGTCGGCGCGCACGTTGCCGGGGTGCAGGTCCCCGTGCACGAGGGTGTCCGGCAGCCCGCACCGGCGCACCTCGTCGAGCCTCGCCTCCAGCCCCGCCAGCAGGGACCGCACCGGCGAGGTGTCCCAGCC
Organism: Micromonospora sp. M71_S20; assembly: GCF_003664255.1. NCBI lineage: Bacteria > Bacillati > Actinomycetota > Actinomycetes > Micromonosporales > Micromonosporaceae > Micromonospora > Micromonospora sp. M71_S20. The sequence goes on from NZ_RCCV01000001.1 coordinate 1,346,850, forward strand.
GACCAGCCGGTCGCGGATCCAGGCCGGCAGGGCGTCGGCGCGCAGGTCGGGCACGCCCGCCGCGACCAGTTCCGCCACGTCGGGGACGGAGCGCACCTGCACCGGGTGGAAGTCGGCGGCCATCGCCAGCCGCTCCTCGACGGGTGCGCCGTAGCGGTCCTCGCCGGGCACGTGCTCGATCAGCATCCGGCCGTCGCCGTCGTCGGCGAGCAGCGTCGAGGTCCTCCCGGGCGCGGCCCGGCCGAGCCAGCGCAACACGGCGGCCTCGTGCCGGAAGAACGCCGGCACCTGCTTCAGCCAGGCCGTGCCGTCCGGGCCGTCGAGCCGCCAGACCGCCGAGAGGTTCCAGGTGCGCTGCTGGGTGACGGTCTCCGCCGGGCGGCCGAGCCGCCGCAACTGCGCCGTCGCCCAGGCGAGGCTGCGCGCCGGTCCGCCGGGCTCGGCGTACGGGGCGCGCAGCGGGTCCGCCGACAGGTCTACTTTCGCCGGTACGAGCGGCGTGGCGGGCGGCCCGTCGACCTGGGCGAGGTACGTGACCGTGCCGCCCATCGGCTGCGGCGCGTCGCCGGTCAGCAGGCGGAGCACGGCCACCTCGACGCCGTACCGCCGGCGGGCCTCGGCCACGACCGGGGCGACCTCCTGCCACCACGGCGACGGGACGTCGAACGGCGGCAGCGCGCCCAGCGGGGCGCCCGCGGCATCGACCAGGACGAGGGTCACGGTTCGGGACACGCCGGCACGCTACCGCCGGCCCGCGAACCTCGGCGACCGGTTAAGCCGCTGGCCGGCCGCACCGGGTCAGCGCGACTGGCCGCCGGGAGCACCGCCGGTCAACGGGAGAGGATGGCGACGATCTCGGCGTAGCCGCGCCGGCGGGCTTGCTCGAGCGCGTCGACGCCGTCGCGGTCGGGCTGCTGGACGCGTGCGCCGGCGGCCACGAGGATCTCCGCGATCTCCTGGTACGGCCTGCTGCCGTCGCCGAGGATCACGCACTCCAGCAGGGCGGTCCAGCCGAGGTTGTTGACGTGGTTGACGTCGATGCCGGTGCGGACGACCCGCCGGACGTAGTCGACGTGGCCGCGTTCGCTGGCCGGGATGACGGAGATCCCGCCGTAGCGGTTCACGATCGTCAGGTCCGGCCTGGCGGGCAGCAGCACCTCCAGCATCGCGACGCTGCCGGTCACGCCGGTCACCAGCCACGGGGTGTCGTGCTGGTCGTCGAGGGCGTCCGGGTCCGCGCCCGCCTCGACCAGCATCCGGGCCACCTCGACGTGGTCGTTGGCGGCGGCCAGCAGCAGGGGCGTACGCCGTCGTTCGTCGCGGGCCTCGGTGTCGGCGCCGGCGGCCAGCGCGGCGCGTACCGTCGTCGGGTCGCCGGCGCTCGCGGCGGCGAGCAGGCCCTGGTTCGCTGGTGCGGTCATGGTGTCCTCCGGGGCGGGTGTGGTATCGGGCGGCGTGCAGCCGGCCGGCGCGAGGGCGGCGAGGGTGAGGGCGAGCAGGGCGCGGCGTCTCACAGTCGGATCAGCTTCCGTTCGACGGCGGCGTGCACCGCCGCGGTACGCGAGTCGACGCCGAGTTTGGCGTAGATGCGGACCAGGTGGGTCTTGACGGTCGCCTCGCTGATGAACAGCCGTCGGCTGATCTCCCTGTTGGCGTGACCGCGGGCGAGCAGCGTGAGGATCTCCACCTCCCGGGCGCTGAGGTTCTCCTGCGGGCCGCGCATCCGGTCCATGAGCCGGGCGGCGACCGGCGGGGACAGGACGGTCTGCCCGGCGGCGGCGGCGTGCACGGCGCGGAAGAGGTCGTCGGGCGGGCAATCCTTGAGCAGGTAGCCGGTGGCGCCGGCCTCGACCGCGCGCACGATGTCCTCCTGGGTGTCGTACGTGGTGAGCACCAGCACGCGCGGCGGGTCGGGCAGAGCGAGGAGGTGGGTGGTGGCGGCGACGCCGTCGACCCCGTCGCCGAGTTGCAGGTCCATCAGCACCACGCGGGGCGCAGCGCGGCGGCCTGCCGGACAGCGTCGCCGGCCGTGGCGGCCTCGGCGACCACGGTCATGTCGGGCCGGCCGCCCAGCAGCGCGCGCAGCCCGGCGCGGACGACCGGGTGGTCGTCGACCAGGATCAGCCGCAGCGGGGGCGTCACCGGGTGTCCCGCAGAGGCAGGCTGACGGCGAGCGCGGTGCCCTCCCCGGGTGCGCTCTCGACGGCGAGGGTGCCGCCGAGGTGCGCGATCCGCTCCTGGATGCCGGTCAGCCCGAACCCGCTGGTCAGGGCTGGGTCGAAGCCCGTGCCGTCGTCGTACACGTCGAGCATCACCTCCTGGTCGCCGTAGGTCAGGGTGACGGCGGCCGAACGCGCCCGCGCGTGGCTGCGGACGTTGGCCAGGGCGCTCTGCGCCACCCGCAGCAGGGCGACCTCGTTGTAGACGCCCAGGGGCGCGACCGGGCCGGCGACGGTGAACCGGACGGGGGTCCCGGTGTCGCGCTCGGTCGCCGCGCAGAGCCGCCGCAGGGCGTCGGTCAGGGAGGCGCCGTCGAGCGCCGGCGAGGCCAGGCCACGCACGAAGCGGCGCGCCTCGGCCAGGTTCTCCCGGGCCGTGGCGGCGGCCTGCCGTACGTGCCCGCGCGCCTGCGCCGGCTCGGCGTCCCAGTCCCGGTCGGCGGCCTGGAGCAGCAGGTTCATGCTGGACAGGCCCTGGGCGAGGGTGTCGTGGATCTCCCGGGAGAGCCGGGCCCGCTCCGCCAGCGCCCCGGCCTCGTGCTGGCTGCGGTCGAGTTCGTCGCGGGCGGCCAGCAGGTCGTCGAGGGCGCGCTGCCGGGCCCGGTTCTGCCGGTCGAGTTCGAGGAAGACGACGGTGGTGATGGCGGCCACGCCCACGGGCCCGAGGATCAGGCTGGGGTCGAACCGGTCGGCGAGCCGCACCTGCGCGACGATGACCGCGCCGGTGAGCAGCCCGGCCAGCGGCCAGACCGCGCGGCGCGGGAGCTGGCGCAGGCCCACGAAGAACAGCGGGATCGACACGAGGGCGAAGCTGGGCGCGACGAGCACCAACGCGAGGAACGCGACGAGCATCGCCGCGAAGCGCGTGCCGGGCGCGGCCCGCCCCAGCTCGTTGACGGCGTACGCGGCCAGCAGCGCCCCGGTCAGCGTCAGCACCACGACGGTGCGGTCGTCCCAGTCGTGGCGTACGACGTAGCGGGAGGCCGCGGCGGCCAGCAGGAGCAGGAACCCCCACCGCATCGCCGGGCGCAGCCGGTCCCGCCGCATCGTGTCCACCTCCCGCCGAACGATCAGATGATCTTGACAAAGTCCAGCGTACGGCAGTTTCGGGACGGGTGAATCAACCATCCGATGTATCGGGATTGCATCGGGCGCGCCATGTGCGGGCCCCGTGTCGCGGCGAGGGTGGGAGCTGCCAGTTCGACCCGACGCCTCGACCTGAGGAGCACCACATGATCAAGAACATTCGCCGCCGGGCGGCACTCGGCCTGGGCGCCGGCGCCCTGGGCCTGTGCGCCGTCGCCGGCGTCGCCGTCAACGCCTCCGCCGCCGGCCCGCTGACGGAGGCGAAGCCGAGCGCCGCCGGGACGGCGGCGCAGGCGAAGCCCACCGCCGGGCCGGGAACGGCAGCGAAGCCCGCCACCGGAGGCGACGTCGTCGCCAACCCGTCGCTCGACATCGACGCGGCGCTGCGCGCGGCCCAGGCGACCCTGAAGGCGGCCGAGAAGGACGGCCACCGGGTCACCGTCGTCGTCCTCGACCGTTCCGGCACCGTCCAGGTGCAGCTCAAGGGCGACGGGGCGGGCCCGCAGACCGCCGAGTCCGCCACCCGCAAGGCGTTCACCGCCGTCTCGTTCGGCCAGCCGACCTCCGCGCTCGGCGGCCGGGTCACCGGGCCGGGCGCCACCCTGCGCGACATGCCTGGAACGCTCTTCCTCGCCGGCGGCGTGCCGGTCTCCGTCGACCGGCAGGTCGTCGGCGCCATCGGGGTCGGTGGCGCGCCCTCGGGCGACCTCGACGAGCGGTACGCGGACGCCGGAGCCGCCACGCTCCGCTGAGCCCGGTACGACGGGGCGAGGACTCCCGGAGCCCTCGCCCCGTCGTACGACTGGTCAGTGGTGCCGGCGTCAGGGACGGCGGGTGCGGGCCAGGGTGCCGACGACGGCGAGGGAGGCCACCGCCGCCCCCGCGACCACCACGGCCATCGGGACGGCGCTGCCTTCGCCGCCGAGCCCGACCAGCGGCGCGGCCATCGCTCCCACCAGCGACTGGATGGTGCCGAGCAGCGCGGCGGCCGTCCCGGCGTGGGCGGGGTGCCGGTCCAGGGCGAGCGCGGTGCCGTTCGGCATCACCATGCCGAGCGAGCCGACGAAGACGAAGAGCGCCACCGCCACCAGCGGCAGGCTGCCGAGCACCGCGCCCACGAGCAGGACGGCGGCGGCCACCAGCCCCACGCCCAGGGGGCGCACCAGCAGCGTGCGGGGCTCGAAGCGGTCCAACAGGCGGGCGTTGAGCTGGCCGGCGGCGACCAGGGCGAGCGCGTTGACGCCGAAGATGAGGCTGAACGCGCCGGCCGAGACGCCGAAGACGTCCTGGAAGACGAAGGACGACCCGGAGATGTAGGCGAAGAGCGCGGCGAAGGCGAGGCCCTGCGCCAGCGCGTACCCGAGGAAGATCCGGTCGGTGAAGAGCGAGCGGCCGGCGGCGGCCGTGGCGGCGAGGCCGCCGGTGCTGCGCCGCGCGGCGGGCAGCGTCTCCGGCAGCCGCCACGCGACGGCGGCGGCGAGCAGCGCGCCGATCACCGCGAGGGCGACGAAGACGGTACGCCAGTCGCCGAAGCGCAGCACCAGGCTGCCGAAGGCGGGCGCGGCCATCGGGGCGATGCCGAAGACCAGGGTGAGGCGGGAGAAGTACCTCGCGGCCTCGCGGCCGGAGTAGAGGTCGCGGACGACGGCGCGGGCGACGACCACGCCCATGCCGCCGGCGAAGCCCTGCGCGAGCCGCGCGGCGGCCAGCGTCTCGGCCGACGGCACGGCCGCGCAGACCAGCGACAGCAGGGTGTACGCGGCGACGCCCACCAGCACGGGTCGGCGACGCCCGAAGCGGTCGCTGAGCGGGCCGGTGACGAGCTGGCCGAGGGCCATGCCGATGAGGCAGGTGGTGAGCGAGAGCTGGATCTGCGCCTGGCTGGCGGACAGGTCGCGGGTCATCTCCGGGAACGCCGGCAGGTAGGTGTCCAGGGAGAGCGGCCCGAACGCGGTGAGCGTGCCGAGCAGCGCCAGCAGCACGACGGCGGCCCGCCCGGTGGGCGCGGCGACGCGCTCGTCCGGGCGGACGGGCGGTGCGGTGGCGTGCGGCATGACGGTCCCCTCACTGACGGCTCGGCCCGGTTAAGGTAGCTCTGACTACAGAGCTATTGCACCGACGGAGGGCCCGACTGTGACGGACGAGACGGTCGACCAGTTCGCCGGCGCGCTCGGCGACCTGCACCGGGTGCTGCGCCGGGCGGCCACCCAGCGGGCCGGCCGCACCGCCCTGCCGGACGCCCAGGTGGAGGTGCTGCGGCTGGTGCAGCGGTGGCCGGGAATCGGCGTCCGCGAGGCCGCCGAGCGGCTGGGCACCGCCCCCAACACGATCAGCACCCTCGTCGGCGAGCTGACCGCCGCCGGCCTGCTGCGCCGGGAGCGGGACCCGGCCGACCGGCGCACCGCCCGGCTCGAGCTGACCGACGCGGCCCGGGAGCGGATGGCCGCGTACGGGCGGCACCGGCGCGACCTGCTCGGCGCCGCGCTGGCCGAGCTGGACGGCCCGGACCGCGAGGCGCTGCTCGCCGCCGCCCCGGCGCTGCGCCGCCTCGCCGACCGGATGACGGGACGGAGCTGAGCCACCGGAGCCGGGCCGGCCCGAGGCGTCGACGCTACGGTGACGGTGGACGGTGCGGGTCGCGCGTGGAGGTCGTCGGGTGATGGAGCAGCGGATCAGCCTCGTGACGCTCGGCGTCGCCGACGTGACCCGGGCGCGCGCCTTCTACGAGCGGCTCGGCTGGCGCGGCCAGGAGGTCGAGGAGACCGTCTTCTTCCAGGCCGGCGGCCTGGCGCTGGTGCTGTGGGGCCGGGAGAAGCTGGCCGCCGACGCGGGCGTGCCCGACCGGGGCGCGGGCGGGTTCGGCGGGATGACGCTGGCACAGAACGTCCGCTCCCGGGGCGAGGTCGACGACCTGCTGACGGCGGCGGCCGACGCCGGGGCGCAGGTGACCGTGCCGGCACGGGAGACCTTCTACGGCGGCTACGCCGGCTGCTTCGCCGACCCCGACGGGCACGTCTGGGAGATCGCCTGGAACCCGGGCTTCCCGCTCGACCCGGGCGGCGCGCTCACCGTCCCCGACTTCGACCGGCGCGCGGCGCACGTGGAAGGTGACAGGGACACGGAGTGACACGGGGTCGTCGCCCCGCAACTCGACCGCCTTCGGATCGGAGGGCATCGCCCGCATGCCGCACGTAGATAGGATCAACGGCGAACTACGCGCGCTGTCGGCAGGCGTCGAGCGAGCGCGAGGGCTGGCATCTGCCGCCGACAGGAGGGCGCAGGAAGTCGGCCTGCGGGCCGCAGGGAGCGGCTTCACCGCCGTGGCGGCAGGCACCGCCCGCGTACGCGACAGGATCGCGGAACTCCACGGGGCCCTGGCAGATTTCGTCGACTCGCTCACTGCGGCGGCGGGAGCCACCGCAGCCCTGCCCCACGGGGCCACGCCCGAGGAAGCGGCTGCCGTACTGCAAACCGTGATGAGCGCGGTTGACCGGGCTCGTGACGCGGCGAGCGAGGCCATCGCCCGCATCGGAGGGGCGCAGCAGACCGTCGCCGTGATCCTGCACGGCGGGCAGCCCGGGCCACTGATACACGCTCTGGAGAGTGTCAGGCAGGTCCTGCTACCAGTGGCGCAGCGCACCAACACCGCCCGGCAGATCGTCGAGTCGGCGATCGCCGAGGTACGACAACTCGGGGCAGCCGGGAAAGTGATCGCCGTTGGTGGACCCACACCGGCAAGCCCCGTGTCTGCCGTCATCGATCCCCCGTCGTCAGCGGCTACCGGTGAAGCCGCCTGCACTGGCCTCGGTGCAACTCTGTTCTGGGACAGAAGACCCAGCGGCGCCGTCGGGGGATCGCCGACGGGAGCACCGACCAGGATTCCGCCCAAGTCGGATGACGAGGTGCGACGTGCACTGGAACTGGAGAACGAGTGCGCCGACACGATCGCCGACAGGGGCTATCGGATCCACCAGAACCCCACCAAGTTGGAGATCGCAGCAGGCAGGCTCAGCGCCGGCGACACGGGAGACCCGCAGAAGACTCCGGATTACCTGATCGAAGGCCACGTGTTCGACTGTTACTCTCCGACTCCCCCCAAGACGGTGCGTGGCGTCTGGGCCGCGGTCTCCGAGAAGGTCGAGAAGGGGCAGACTCAACGCGTGGTGCTGAACCTGGAGGACTGGACCGGGGACCTCGCCGCCCTTCAGAAGCAGTTCGACGACTGGCCCGTGCCCGGGCTGAAGGAACTCGTGGCGGTGCAGCGGAGCGGTGTGATCGCGCAGATCGTGCGGCGGAACTGAGGGAGTGACTGCGAGATGGCTGTTGAGTTCCAGTTGATGCTGGCAGGCGAGATCACCCTCGATGAGGTGGCCTTCCTCGCCGCACCGAATGCCGTCGAGACACGCACCGCGTCCGGCAACCGCATGCTCACCTCGGCGCTCAACGAGGAATGCGGATTCGTCGTCGACATCACCGGGGGCACCCACGGCTACTACGAGGCCGAGGACGACGACGGTTCGCTGTGGGTGTGGGAGCCGGAGACGTACGTCGACATCGGCTTCTACATGCGCAAGGACGTGCTGGCCGACAAGGGGATCCCCAACGTGCTGGCGACCACCGCCCGGGTCCTGAGCGAACGGACCGAAGACGCGGCCCTGATGTTCAATTACGACCTGCTGCTGCTGACCCGCGTCGCGGGGAGTCTACGCAAACACCGCCCCACATGGTGGAGCCACCATGACGCGGACGGCACGATCGTCCGGCCGTAGCCGCGGCACACCGGACGACGGAGGGGCTTTCACACCGCTTGCCCGTGCGGCACGGTTCACGCCCGATCGGCGGCCGTCAGGGAGCGACCCGGCGGGGGTACGCGTCGGCCTCGCGCGCCCACTGCTCGGCGGCCACGGAGAGGGCGTCGGCGGAGACGGTGAGCGTCAGCGGGTAGACCGCGCCCGGCGGCTGCCGCCGCATCCAGGGCGGCAGCGACTCGCACGAGAACTCGACCGTCAGCGCCAGCCGGCGACGCCGCAGCACCCGGGTGCGGAAGGCCAGGTTCGGCTCGGTGAAGCGGGCCACCGCCGAGGGCTCCGCCGGATCGCCGGTCGTCTCGGCCTGCTGCCGCAGCCAGCCCGCCAGCACGTACGCCTCGGCCACCGTCAGGCAGGGTTCGAGGTGCGACCAGGCCTGCCCGTCGGCGGTGCGGGCGTCCGTCTCGACGAGCAGCCAGTCGTCCCAGTCCGCCGCCTCGTCCGGGTCGTCCGGCGGCCCGACCCCGGGCTGGTAGCCCACGGGCCGGATCCTGACCCGGGCGCCGTCGTCGGAGCGGATCTCCATGCTGCCATCATGACCGATCCAGGGGGCGTTGTTGAGGCATCCACGCAGGTCAGGGCACCCGGCGGGCAGCGCACCGGGAGGCGGGTGCCGGTCAGCGCACCGGGTCGTGGGTGCCCCTCGGCACGTCGGGCCGGCAGCGGCGCAGCCGATCGGCGGCCATCCGCCCGCCGACGGCCAGCCCGTAACGCTCCACGGCGGCCAGCCCGTACGCGCTGCACGTCGGGGTGAAGCGGCACTGCCCGGGCCAGCGGTGCGACAGCCAGCGCCGGTAGCCCAAAATCGCGGCCCGCCCGGCCCGGTCCACCAACGGCACCCGCCCGGCGGCAGCGGTCGGCGTCGTCGACGCCCGGCCGGGCGCCACGAGCCGGGCGAGCAGCGCCCCGAGGGTGAGCAGGAACGAGAAGAGCCCCAGATCGCAACAGGGCACGTCGCAGCTGGGCATGTTGCAGTTGCACGCGTCGCAGTTGTCGAACCAGTCCTTCTTCTTCTTGCGACGCCGGTCGCCCCTCAGGTTGATCACAGGGAACATGATGCGCCGGCCGCGCCACCCGCGATCCCTCGGCCTGCGCTCGGGGTGCTCAGGTCGGGGGCCGGTACGGGAAGTCCCGGATGGAGCACGGTCCGTCACGCGACGATGCTGGACGGATGACCGACACCGATGCGCGGACGTCAGCGAGACTCGTGCCGGCGGCCGCCGTCGGCGGCCCGGCGCTCCTGCTGCTCTACGGCCTGCTCCGCCTGGTCGACGGCCTCGACGGCGACCGGGGCGACGGCTGGGCCTGGAACGTCGGCCACACCTTCTTCCTCGTCGGGATCCTGCTCTTCGGCGCGCTGGTCGTCGGCCTGCGCCGACGGTTGCTCGCCGCCGCGCCGCGGCGACGGGTGCTCACCGAGGCCGCGACCGTGCTGGGCCTGGTCGGGGTGGCCGCCTTCGTCTGGGTGATCCTCGGCGACCTCTTCCCCGGCCTGGCCGACGCCGCGCCGCTGCCCGACCCGGCCATGGCGCTGGGGCCGCTGCTGTTCCAGGTCGGCATCCTCGTCCTGCTGGCGCAGGCGGGAACCACTCGGCCCCGGCTGCTGCCGCCGTGGGTGCCCGTGCCGGTCCTGCTCGGCTTCCTGGGGATCGCCGTGAACCTGGACCTGCTGCCACTGGCCGCCGCGCTGATCCTCGCCGGCCTGCTCCCCCTGCAACGCCTCCGCTGAGCACCCGCCCGCACCGGCGCCCGGCGGGGCGGCACATCCGGAACGGGGCAGGGCGGACGGTCAGCGCCAGACCGTGCGGCGCACCCCGTCGTGCGCGGCGCAGGCGTCGCGTCGCCCGCCGGTGAGGCTGACCGAACCGTCGCGGCACTGCACCAGGTATCCCCGACCGGCCCAGAACTCGGGCGCGCAGTCGAACCAGTCGCAGATCTCGATCGCCGGCCGGCGGATGCGGTCGCCGCCACAGAAGTCGTACCCCATCGGATTGGCGGGGGCGCCGCAGAGCCGCTCGCGGGCGGGTGTCGGCGAGGGCGAGGCGGTGCGTCGCGGCTTCGACGCGGCCGGCGGCGCCTTCGCCGGAGCGGTCGGCAGGGCGACCGGCGGGACGGCGGCGTCCGGCGCGGGGGTGGCGGCGACGGCGACCTCGGAGCCGGTCGGATCGGCGGGGTCGGTGTCCAGCAGCGCGGCCGGCACCAGCAGGGCGATGCCGGCGGCGACGGCCACGGTGCGCCGGCCGCCGGGCACGAACGCGAAGGGCTGGGCCTGCGCCGGGGTGGCGATCAGCGGCCGGAACGGCTTGAGCTGCGCGTGCTCGGCGATCGCCTCGTCGAGCTGGTCGAGCACCGCGCCGCGCTGCTCGATGGCGTCGGCGAAGGCCAGGGTCAGCTTGAACCGGAAGTCGGCGGCGACGTCGGCCGGGAGCATCAGGCCGGAGGTTCGCCGCCGGTCCAGCACCTGCATGAGCGTGACCGGCGCATGCGGGTCGTGGGCGAGGCCGGTCATCTTCCCGTACGCCCAGTCGCGCCGGCCGCGACCGCCAAGCAGCACCAGCCGGCGGTTGGTGATCACCGCCATGCCGGCGTCGGCGACCCGGACGCCGTCCGGCCTACGGGGGCGCGGCGGCGCGGCCGCCGGAGCGACCGTCAGGTCGGGCGCGGGCAGCACCGTGGTGTGCCGCACCTCCACCAACTGCGCGGCCGGCAGCACCCAGAACACCACCTCGTCGGGCGCGAGCTCCAGGGCCAGGCCGGCGCCCGCCGCGGCCGAGCCCTGGAACTCCTCGGCGAGGGTACGCAGGCGGCGCAGTTCGTCGTCGCGTCGTCGCCATGCCTTGTCGGCGCTGCGGAACTCCCGCCGCCGCCGTTCGTTCTGCCGGTGCACCCACCGGTACCGCCACGTGGAACCCGTCGAATCAGTCCTTGCCACGCCGACTCCTTCGCCGCGCAGGCCACCAACCGGGGTGTCACAGCTGTCAACTGTGACAACGGCCGGCGGGGACACGCCGCAACGGGCGAAATGCCCGAACGACGGGCGAAAACGGGCGATAGGTGGATTTCGTCGAGTCGTTTCGCATCAGTCGGGCGTGTCCGACGGCGCGCCCACCGCACCGGACAGCCGCCAACAGGCGGTCGGTGTCCGCCGGCGGAAATCTTGGTACCGGAGGGCCCCTGGAGGGGCGGTTTCTCGCCAAGATCTGAAAGGTGGCCGGCGCGCGGACGCGAGAGTGGGCACCGACGGGGTGTGGCCCGCCGTGCCCGGCGCAGGGATCAAGCCTGACCGCCCGGAGCCGGGTACGGCGGGCCACACCCCCACCACGACGAACCGCAATCACCCCGACGCAGCCCAGCCACCCAACGCGCCGCAGGCACCCACCCTCCCGCAACCACCCCAGGCCCCGCACCCCGAAGCGCACCACCCGGACCGCGCACCCGTGAAAGCGGTCGCGCCCGCCCGGTCGCGGTGACCGGACGGGCGCGACGGACAGGCGCGACGGAACGGCGGGTCAGTGGCGGCGGCCCTCTCCCACCCAGTAGGTGCGCAGGTTCGGGTCGGCCTTGATCTGCGCCTCCGTGTACTTGATGGTGTCCCAGCCCTTGCCCGAGTAGAGCCGGGTCTGGTCGCCGTACCAGGGTGAGTTCGGGTTGGCCGACTGGGAGTAGGTGAGGATCTGCCGCCCCGAGGGGCCGTCGCGGCCCAGCTCGACGGCCATCACGAAGGACGAGCCGTGCACCACCTTCGGGTAGCCGACGCCGGGCACCAACGGACTGACGATCATGTTGAACACGCCGGCCTCGGCGCGTCCGCCGTGGATCGGGATGCGCCGGTCGCCGCGCGGCTCGGTCTGGATGTCGCCCAGTCGCGCGTCGAGCGGGATGCCGGCGAGCTTGCGGACCGCGTCGGCGAGCGCGGTGAGCACGCGCGGGTCGGCGGTGTTCAGCCGGCTCGGGGTGCGCACCGGGTCGGCGGCGTCGAACGCGTCGGCGAACCGGATGCCGCCCGACAGGGCGAACTCCGTGAACAGGTGCGCGCCCCGGCTGTCCAGGTCGACGCGCAGGTCCCAGCCCTTCAGGGCCGCGCACGCCCCGCGCAGGTCGACCGTGGTGCCGTCCGAGGCGGTCGCGGTGGGATGCGCGGCGCACAGCGCCACCAGGTCGTCGCGGAGCAGTTCGCCGCCGTACGCGCGGTTGCCGAAGACCGTCTGCCAGAGCCGGGACGTGGTGTAGCCGCGCCCGGGCAGCCCGTCGGTGCCGGCGAGGCGCTCCCGCACCTGCTCCACGCCCAGCCGGGTACGCAGGCTGCGCTCGGTGCGCTCGTTGCCGATGATGCGCGGGTAGCCCTCCAGCGGCGCCTCCGGGTTGGCCAGCCAGTGGCTGTCGTTGGAGTTGGTCACGTAGTCGGCGCGGAACCGGATCGGCAGGTTGGCCGGGCCGAGGATGCCGGGCACCGCCGCGTCGCGATCGCGGCCCAGCGCGCAGGCCGACCGGGAGCCGTCGAGGACGGCCTGGCCGCTGGAGGCGTAGAGCGGCTGGAACGGCGCGGGGGTGCAGGCGGCGGCCAGCTCGTCGGTGACCCGGGGCACCACCGAGTGGTCGGCGTAGAGCGCCTCGCCACGGGCGTCGGCGGCGATCACGTTCACCCAGGGCAGGAACTGGTGCCGGTCGAGGACCTGCTTCAGCTCGCGGACCGTCTTCGCCCGGCCCATCTGGAGCCAGCCGTCGAAGGCCCGGTTGTTTGTCGCGTTGACGTCGGTGATCGCGTACGCGGCGGTGGTGGTCCAGTCGAAGGTGCCGGGGACGACGACCACCGGACCGAAGTGGGTGTCGTGGAAGGTGCGGCTGACGGGCACGGTGCCGCCACCCGGGGCGGGCGCCTGGACGGTGACCGTGCGGGTGGTCATCTTGCGGGCCCGGCCGTCCACGTAGTACGAGGTGGGGTCGCCGGGGACCAGCGCGAGCCGGTGCCAGACGAAGCGCCGGGCGGTGGAGACGGTGTGGCTCCAGGCGAGCGTGCGGTTGTGCCCGATCTCGATGATCGGGTCGCCGACCAGCGCCGCGCCCTCCACGTCGTAGCGGCCCGGGACCTTCAGGTGCATCCGGTAGAAGCGCTCCGCGCCCTCCCACGGGAAGTGCGGGTTGGCCAGCACCATCCCGCCGCCGTGCGTGGTGGCCCGCGCGCCCAGCCCGTACGCGTTGCTGCCGACGCCGGCGGGCGCGCCGTCGCGGGCGGCGAGGACCGCCGCGGCGCCCGGCGCGTCGAGGGCGGCGGCCGGGCCGGTGGCCGTGGGCGGGGCGGCGGCGACGATCCCGTCGAGCACCGCCCGCGAGCCGGCCCGGACCATGCTGGCCCAGCTCGCGCGCCACATGTCCAGTTCGGTCAGCGGACGCACCCACGGCTTGCCCCGGCAGGCCGGGTCGGTGAGGTTCGCCGCGCCGGTGCGGCGCAGATAGCTGTTGTAGCCGGCGACGAAGCCGCGGATCTGGTCCCGGACCTCGTCGGACGGGGAGTGCACGCCGTCGCGGGGCCCGTGCAGCAGCCGCTCCGCCGTGCCGTCGTCGATCGCCTTGCGGTGGAACAGGTCGCTGCGGACGTTCGCGTCCGTGGGGCTCGCCGCTCCGAAGTAACGGGACCGCTCGGCGTTGACCGTGACGACCTTCTCCGCGATGACGCAGATGTTGTCCTCGGCCTGGACGTGGCCGACGCCGAAGCCCAGGCTGGCGAAGGTGCGGGCGGTGATGTGCGGGACGCCGTACGACGCCCGGCGGATCTCCGCCGAGTAGCCGCCGTCACGGTGCCGTGCGGCGGCCGGCGGAACGCCGGCGACCGCGGTGGTGGCGACCGTGGCGAGGGCGGTGACCAGTGCGCAGAGCGGCCTTGGCCTCATCGGGACTTCCTCCCGTCCGGTGGACGTGTGAGAAGTTCACACGACCGGCATTCTCGCCGGGCGCGGGCGTGCCGAGGAAGACCCGACCGGGAAACCGGGTTGTTCCCCCTACGGACCACCCGGACGCTGGGTAACGTCGGCGGCACCCGGGGTCGACGAGGGGGTGGGACCGGTGGGCGAGCCGCTCCGCCCCGTGGTGATCGGCGTCGACATCGGCACCACCAGCGCCAAGGCGGTCGCGTACGACGTGGCCGGTGCCCAGCTCGCCCACCACTCGGTCGGCTACCCGCTCGACGAGCCGCACCCCGGCTACGCGGAGCAGGACCCGCGGCACATCCACGCGGCGGTGCTGGAGTCGGTGCGCACGGTCGTGGCGGAGCTGGACCGGCCGGTCGCCGGGCTCTCCTTCGGCACGGCGATGCACAGCCTGATCGGCCTGGACGCGGACGGTCACCCGCTCACCCCGTCGGTCACCTGGGCCGACTCGCGGGCCAGCCGGCAGGCCGAGCGGCTGCGCGCGGTCCCGTCCGGGCTGGCGCTGCACCGCCGCACCGGCACCCCGGTCCATCCGATGGCGCCGCTGCCCAAGCTGCTCTGGTTCGCCGAGCAGGAGCCGGTGCTGTTCGGGCGGGTGGCGTACTGGGTGGGCATCAAGGACTGGGTGCTGCTGCGGCTGTGCGACGCGCTGGTGACCGACCACTCGGTCGCCTCCGCCACCGGGCTGATGGACCTGCACCAGCTCTCCTGGGACGAGGAGGCGCTCGGGATCGCCGGAATCACCGCCGAGCAGTTGCCGGAGCTGGTCCCCACCACCACCGTGCTGCCCGGCCTCACCGCCGAGACCGCCGAGGCCACCGGGCTGCCCCGGGACACAAGGGTGGTCGTCGGCGCCGGGGACGGCCCGCTGGCCAACCTCGGGCTCGGCGCGGTCGCCCCGGGCGTGATGGCCTGCACGATCGGCACCAGCGGCGCGATGCGCGTGATGGTGGAACGTCCCGGCGTCGACCCGCTCGGCGGGGTGTTCTGCTACGCGCTGACCGAGCACCGCTGGGTGGTCGGCGGGGCGATCAACAACGGCGGCGTCGTGCTGGAATGGACCGGCGAGGCGCTCGCCCCGGAGCTGGGCGAGGACGCCGAGGAGGAGTTGCTGGCGCAGGCCGCCCGGGCGCCGGTCGGCTCCGGCGGTCTGATCATGCTGCCGTACCTGCTCAGCGAGCGCGCCCCGCACTGGAGCGCGCTGCCGCGCGGCGCGTACGTGGGGCTGACCAACGGGCACCGCCGGGCGCACCTGGTGCGGGCCGCGCTGGAGGGCGTCTGCCAGCAGTTGGCGCTGGTGCTGGCCTCGGTGCGGGCCGCCGGCAACGAGGTCCGGGAGATCCGCGCCAGCGGCGGCTTCGCGCGCAGCCCACTGTGGCGGCAGATGCTGGCCGACGTGCTCGGCGTGCCGGTGCACTTCCCCGCCACGCGTGAGGGCTCCGGCTTCGGCGCGGCGCTGCTCGGCATGGAGGCGCTGGGGCTGATCCCCTCCATCGAGGTCGCCGCCCACCTGGTGCGCATCGAGGAGACGGCACGCCCGGATCCGGCCGCCGCCGCCACGTACGCCGCCCTGCTGCCGCTCTTCGCCGGGCTCTACGACGCGCTGATCCCCACGTTCACCTCGCTGCGCCGCCTCGCCCCGGGCCTGCCGCCGACACCGGCACCGGCACCACCGACGCGGTAGGGTGCCGCCCGGACGGGTGACGCCGCCGGGGGCGCCGACACCGGCCCGGCGTCGCCGGCACCGGTGACCCGGGGCCCGCCGGCCGGCGCGCCGCCCGGCGGGGCCCGTCAGGGGGCCTCGACCCCGGAGATGAGGTAGCGGTGCACCTCCGCGCCGCGGATCGCCACCGCCTGCTCCTCGGCGGGGCCGGAGCCCCGGAAGTCGAGCAGTTGCTCCTCGGACTCCCAACGCTCGTAGACGTTGATCCGGCCGGGCTCGACGAGGTCCGCGCCGATCGCGAAGTCGACGCAACCCGGCGCGGACCGCGCCTGCCGGACGACCTCCACGCAGTCGGCCAGGTAGGCGTCCCGCTGGTCCGGGTCGACGTAGAGACTGCCGGCGACGATGAGCACTGCTGACCTCCGGGGGCGGCGCGCCTCAGGCGCGGGTGATGGCGTTGGCGTGGATGGCCTCGCCCAGGTACGCGGCCATCCCCGGCCTGATCCTCTCGAAGTACGCGGTGAACCGCTCGTCCGCCACGTACATGTCGGCCAGTCCGGTGTGGATCTCGTACGAGCACTCGTAGAACCAGCGGCTGATCAGCTGCCGGTGCTCCTCGGCCAGGTCCATCGCCGCCGGGCTGTCGGCCGGCGCGCCGGAGGACATCACCTCGGCGAACCGCTGCCCCCAGTCCTCGTTCTCCGCCCTGTTCCGTAGCCAGTCGTCCTTCGTGTAGCGCGACACGCGCCGGTTCGACTCCCGGTACGCCTCGCTGCCGCCCCAGCGCCGCTCGGCCTCCTCGGCGTGCGCGTCCGGGTCGAAGTCGCCGAAGACCTCGAACCGCTCCTGCGGGGTGAGTCCGATGTTCAACCTGCTCGCCTCCATCGCGAACTCGATCGCCGTGACCATCTCCTGGAGCCGCCTGATCCGTACGGTCAGCAGCTCGTGCTGGCGGCGCAGGTGCGCCGCCGGGTCACTCGCCGGGTCGTCGAGGATCGCGGCGATCTCCTCCAGCGGGAACCCCAGCTCCCGGTAGTAGCGGATGTGCTGCAACCGCTCCAGGTCGGCGTCGCCGTAGCGCCGGTAGCCCGCGCCGCTGCGCCCTCCGGGCGAGAGCAGTCCGATCTCGTCGTAGTGGTGCAGCGTCCGCACGGTCACGCCGGCCGCCTTCGCCACCTGTCCCACCGTGTATGCCATGGTTCCCTCCCTTCCGCCACCGAGGCTCCCGCCTGCCGTTACGTGAGGGTCAAGCCCGATTCTGCGACCCACGCCACGCGGTTGGCCGGCGATCGGTCGGTACCGCCCGAACGCGTGTGGGCCGCCCGGTCTCCGGGCGGCCCACACGGTCATTACGTCAGATCGTCAGCGCCTCACCAACGGCGGGTGCTGTCCGGCCACGCATCGTAGGGCACGGCCGACAGGATCGGGTCCCACCCGGTGCTGGCGGGGCCCGTCGGCGCGTAGGCGGTCACGTCGGTGCCGCTGCCGTTGAACGGGCTGGCGTCCAGGTAGCCGGTGACCACGCCGTTGGCGTCCCGCCGGTAGTAGTGGCCTCCGCCGGGGGAGAAGAGCGAGGTCATGTTGCTCCAGCCGGTGGTTACCAGGTCCTGCCGGTGCCACACGTCGTTGGCGTCGACGTCGTACGCCACCAGGATGCTGCCGGCCGTGGCGACGAGCCGGTTCTTGCCGGTGGCGCCCAGCGTGGGCAGGCTGAACCCGGTGGCCGGATCGCCGTTGTTGTCGTACACCGGCCAGCTGGGGAAGTCGCCCGGCCCCGGCTTGGCCTTGGTCACCTTGTAGCGGCGCAGGAAGCCGTTGGCCGTGCCGAAGAGGCCGCCGTTGCCGTCGTGGACCAGCCGGTCGTGGGTCCACCCGCTGGTGGCGATCGGCGCCGACACGGTGAAGGCCAGCGGCTCGTGGCTGGTGACGTCCACCCGGTAGAGGTGTGCGTTGGTGCCGGTCATCACGATGGTGTCCGAATTGAGGGTGGCCATCGCCTTCGGGGTGAAGCCGAGGGTCTGCGCCGAGACGGTGCTGACCTTCTTCGCCCCGGTCACCGGATCGAGCGCGGTGTACGACAGGCGGCCGTCGGGCTTGGCGCCGAAGACCGAGACGAGCCCGGCCCAGGGACGGGCGGAGAGCAGCACCTGGTTCCAGCCGGAGGCACTGACCGGGTCGGTGGGGAAGCTCTGGATATCGGTGCCGCTGCCGTCGACGGGGTTCGCGTCGCGGTAGCGGTCCAGCCGGCCGGCGGAGTTGCGGGCGTAGTAGAAGCCGCCGCCGGGCGAGACGAGGTGCGTCGGGGCAGCCCAGCCCGTGGTGGCCAGCGTGCTGACGGTCCACCCACCCGGGCCGTCTCCGTAGACGCGGTAGGAGAGCAGCCGGCCGTCGGAGACCGTGCCGAGGATCCGTCCGGGGGCCGGCGAGGTGATGGTCTTCTGACCGAAGCCGGTGGAGACCGCCGTCGCCCGGGTGAGATCCGCGCCGGTCGGCTTGGCGCTGGTGATCGTGCGCCGGTAGAGGTGGTTGGTGCTCCCGTTGATGTAGTAGAGGGAGCCGTAGCCGTCGTAGGCCAGCCGGTCGTACGGCGACCACCCGGCGGCGATGCTCGTCGTGGTGAAGGTCAGCGGGTCGTGTCCGGTGACGTCCACCCGGTACAGGGTGCCGCCGGTGTCGCTGATCAGGATCGTGTTCTCGTTCAGCGTCGCCATCGCCTTGGGCGTGAAGCCGAGGGTCGCGGTCGACTGCCGGTTGGCCCGCAGGTCGCCGGTGGCGGAGTCGATGACGCTGTAGGTGAGCTGACCGCTGGCGAGGACACCGAAGATCTGCACGTCGGCGAGCTGCTCACGGACCCAGGGGCCGAGGTCGTCCACGCGGGTGGCGGTGGCGCCGTCGCGGGTCTCGGTCTCGCCCAGGCACCCCTTCTGCCAGGACGTGGCAGCGATGGCGGCCAACTCGACGGTGCCGGCGTCCTCGCGGAACGCCGGGCCGCCGGCGTCGCCCTTGCAGAGGGTGGCGCCGGCCGACGCGCCGACCAGCCCGACGGATCCGCCGGTCACGTCCTGGACGGTGAAAAATCCCTGGTGCAGCCGGTTGGGCACCCACTCCGTGGCGGTGCGGCCGTAGCCGGTGACCCGTAGGGTCTCGGCGGCGGTCGGCGCGGTGGTGGCGAGCGCGACCGTGGGCACGCCGGTGGCCGGGGCGGAGAGCCGCGCCAGTGCGAGGTTGCGGCCCGGGTGGGGCACGACGTGGGTGACGCGGCGGTGCACTCCGGACGTGGCCGTGAGGTCCGTGCGGCCGACGAGCGCGGTGGTCGCCCGGGCGGGCGCGCCGGCGACGGTCGGATCGGTGCCGTCGGCGAAGCAGGACTTCGCCGTCACGATCCAGTTCGGGTCGATGAGCGCGCCGGAGCAGGCCCGGACCTCACCGAAGGTGATCTTGGCGTTGAAGAGGTAGCTGCCGTCCGGGACCGGATCGGCGGCGGCGATGGCCGAGGCGGAGCCCCCGCCCAACAGTCCGGCCGCGAGGGTGGCGCCCAGCAGGGCGGCGATCCACCGGCGTACGCGACGAGATGACAAAGTGGTCCCCCGTGTCTCTAGGTGTCATCCGGGCCGATCAGGCGGCTCGGATCGCGCGCATGCTATCGAGCCGCGTGCATGGCCCGGGGGCCCCACTCGCAAAGCCTCCACCAGAGACATATGGCATTGAATCGGCCAGTACCCGGGGCGGTGCGTCAGCGTTGACGGGCCTTCAGGACCACTCCTCCATCGGGTCGCCGTCCCGCCCCGGGCCAACCGGTCCAGCGTCGTCCGCCGGGGCGGCGACGACCGGCGGTCCGCCGTGCGTCCAGGGCGTCTCATCCACCGCCGGGAACGCCCCCGCCGGCATGAACGCGTCCGACAGGGTGGTGTAGCAGAGCCGCTCCCCCACCTCGGGCACGCTGCCCGGCGGCGCGGTCAGGCCCCGGCCCATCCCCCCGGAGAGCTCCAGCACGACCTCG
Organism: Micromonospora sp. M71_S20; assembly: GCF_003664255.1. Taxonomy (NCBI): domain Bacteria; kingdom Bacillati; phylum Actinomycetota; class Actinomycetes; order Micromonosporales; family Micromonosporaceae; genus Micromonospora; species Micromonospora sp. M71_S20. The sequence goes on from NZ_RCCV01000001.1 coordinate 1,366,550, forward strand.
GTCTTGCCGTCCGCCGCCGGGGTGACGAAGACCAGCCGGGCCTTCTGCGCCGGCCGGGCCGGCGAGTACAGCGTCGCGCCGACCGGCACGAGCACCGGCTCGGTGGTGACCAGCTGGATCCGGGGGCGCAGCACCGGTCGCTTGCCGGTGTCGTCGACCCGCTTCGGGTCCGCCAGGGTCACCTCGCCGACGAACGCCTCACCGGTCAGCCGGTGCTCCGCCATCACCAGCGGGTCGTCGTAGGCGCGCTGCACCGCGTACGAGGTCAGGGCCCGTTCCAGCCGGTGCAGCCGCTGGGCGGCGGCGACCGCCCCGTCGCGGCGGGGCTGCGGCGCGCCGCCCGCGTCGACGTGTTCGGCGTAGCCGGTGAAGGCGTCCTTGTCGCCGTCCCACCGGCCGGCCACCCGGGCGCCCGGGGGCAGGCCGCGCAGCAGCCCCACGCCGCGCCACATCAGCTCCCAGGTGGGCGCGAGCTGATCGCGCAGCAGCCGTTCCAGCTCCGCGTACGCCCCGGCGCGCGCGACCGGGTCGTCCTCGGCGTCGGTGTACGCGGCGATGGCCGGGGCGAGCCACCGGTTGTCGAAGTCCGGGTCGGTGGCCGGGCCGGCGGGCGGGCAGGTCGCCGGGTCCTCGGCCCGGGCCGCCGCCTCGGCGCCGGTGAGCCCGGCCGGCGGGTCGATCCAGCCGAGCAGCGCCGGCAGGTGCAGGTCCTCCACCACGCTCTGCCCGGTGGCCCAGTGCAGGGCCAGCGCGTCGGTCATCGCCAGCAGCGCCGACGAGCCGGGATGCTCGGCCCGCTCGGCGAAGAAGGTCAGCCAGCGCCCGAGCACCGGCACCGACGGGTGCACCGGATACTCCCCGTCGGGGCGGCGGAAGCGGGTGGAGCGGCCGAGCAGCCGCAGGAAGGTGATCCCGGCGGGGTTCGGCACCAGCAGCTGCGGGGCGTCGACGTGGCGGTAGCGCACGTCCCGGCCCCGGTCGACCGGCACCGCCTCGGAGACGCCCCGGAACCCGTCCAGGTAGGGCAGCACGATCCCGGCCAGCTCGGCGGCGAACGCGAACCGCTGGTCGCGGTTGCGGGGCTGCGGCACGACCAGCAGCCGCGCCGCGTCCGGGGCGTCGCCGACCAGCGCCGCCAGCGGCGCGTTCGCCTCGCCGGCCATCGCCAGGGGCACCAGCACCAACGGTCGCTCGGCCAGGTGCAGGTGCCGGACGGTGGCCACCGGCTGGGCCACCCCGGCGGCGAGCGCCTGGGCCCGGGCCAACGCGCGCAACGTGCTCACGCCGACCTGCCCGCACGGCCGGCGGCGGCTGGTGGCCGCGCCGCCCGCCCCGGCCCCGCGAGTGAACCGGCGCGGGGCGGCGAGGGATCGGCCGGGTGGTGGCGACGGGCGGCCGGCGTACTCATGCGGGGGTCCCGGTGAGGGCGTCGGCGCGCAGCCGGGCGGCGGCCCGCAGCAGCGCGGCGGCCTCCTCCTGCCCCGGCTCCGGCGTGCGTTCGCCGGCCGCCAGCGCCAGCACCTCGTCGACCTCCGCGACCCCGCCGAGCGCCTCCCGGACCGGCCGGCCCAGCGCCCCGGTGTGGCCGCGCGCCTCGGTGCGGCAGAAGTACGCCAGCTCGCAGGCCGCCAGGCACTCGGGCGCGTAGCGGGCCGCCACCCCCGACAGCGCGGCGAGCAGCGCCGCGGGCTCGGCCGTCACGTCGGCGGTGAAGTCCTCGGGCACGGTGGCCAGCAGCGCGTCGACCCGGGCCATCCGGTCGAGCTGGCGGCGCAGCACCAGCAGTTGCTTGCGCACGTCGACCAGGCTGGCCACCGGCTGGTTGGCGAAGTCGCGCGGGCAGACCAGCACCGCGTCGTGCGACACCAGCTCCGGGTCGTGGCCGGCGGCGGCGAGCAGCTCGCGCAGGGCCAGCACGTAGACGGCGGCCTGGATCGCGGCGGCGGACACCTTGGCCGGGTCGGCCTGGCCGTCGACCACCGGGAACGACTTGATCTCGACGACGTGGAACCGGCCGGCGAGCCGGGCGGCGACCAGGTCCGGCTCCAGGTGCACCCGGCGGCCGGCGACGTCCAGACCCAGCAGCGGGTGGTCGAACAGCGCGGCGCCGTCGTCCGTCCCGCCGGGAGTCGCGCCGGTCAGCAGCGCGGCGGAGCGGCGGTGCCGGGCGGCCGTGTCGTCCTCGACGCCGTCGCCGAGGTCCGTCCAGCTCGCCGCCGCCGGCACCGGTACGCCCAGCCGCTCGGCGACCAGCCGCAGCAGCTCGGCCCCGCCGTCGGCCTTGACCTGCGCCTCGAACGCGTTGCCCCGGGTGATGGCGAACCGGGACTGCCCGAACCGGGCGGGAAAGCCGATCCGCTCGGCCAGCTTCGGCTTGTCCACCCCCGCGCCGTCCAGCACGGCCCGCCGGGTGCAGCCCGGGTTGCTGGTCAGGGCGGCGATGGTGCGCGCGTTGTGCCGCCTCGGTGGCACGCCGCCGCGGATCGCGGCCAGTCGTTCCTCGGTGCTCGTCACGATCCGCCACGATAGGCGGTCACCGCCGCCCGCGCCGGGCGCCGCCCCGGCCGGTGGCACCCGACGCGACCGCGGCCCGGGGCCGGGCCGGGCGGAACCGGCTCAGAGCAGGGCCGCGTACGGCCCCAGGACACCGCAGCAGATCAGTCCGATGACGCCGAACGTGACCAGCATGATGCTGTAGTTCGACCAGAGCCCGAACTTCGTCACGTCGGTGCCGTACCCGTCGTAGGCGCGGTTGCGCCAGCCACCGAAACGGAACGCCAGGTGGTAGGCCGCGCCGGGCTGGGCGACCAGCGCGGTGGTGATCAGCGGCAGGCCCATGAAGTCGGTGTACCGGACGTCGTGCGACCCGGGAGGGATCACCACGTACCAGGTGCCCTCGCCGGGGATCGGCACCGTCTGGCCGCTGACCTTGAACTTGCTCGTGGTGGGGGCGGGCACGATGTACGGGCCACGGTTCACCGAGACGGCGAGCACCGCGTAGCCGGGCGGGGGCGCGATCGGGTGGGGGTACACCATCGGCGTGACGGGGCCGGGCATGTGCGGGTACGACGCATGAGGGGGGTACGACACCGCCACATCCTGGCACGGCCCCACCAGTCCGCCGAGGCTCTGCGGATCACGGACCGGTCAGCGCCCGGCGGAGCGGTTCCAGGGTGAACGGGGCAGGGCGGTGCCGGCCAGCGGCCGGCGGTCGCGGCGACGGCGGCGACGTCCGGGAGTGCACGGCGGCCGGGAGACGGTGTGCACCGGGGCCGGGGCGGGCACGGCGGGCTGCCGGCCGATCAGCCAGCAGAGGAAACGGGCCATCGGTGGGGCTCAGCCGACGGGGAGGCGCTCGGCCTCGGACCGGGAGATCTCGTACTGGGCGCCGCAGAAGGTGCACTGCTGCACGTAGCGGGTGCGGATCGGGATGATCGGCACGAAGAACAGGCTGAACTTCGTCGATCGGCGCGTGATCACCTGCGCGGCGTGGTTGTGGCAGTTGCGGCAGACCTGCTGCACCACGCCGGACTGGCTGACCTTGGTCCGGAGCCCGAAGATGAAGAACATCGCCCCCCAGTACCCACCAGTCGCCCGTCTATCACCTGCGACTTTCGACGGCCCCGGGCGCGCTCCGGCGGGAGCGCGCCCGAGGCGTACGTCAGCTCGTCGCCTTCGCGGGCGCGGGTTCCAGGCCCGGCACCTCCGCGGGGAGCCAGATCGGCTGCCAGTCCGCCATCTCGTGGAAGCGGCGCAGCTCGAACAGCCCCGAGAGCGACCCGGCCCAGGCCCCGTACGGGGGGTTCTGCTCGTCGAAGCCGGACTGCACGAAGGTCAGCTTCGTCTTCCCCTGCGACTCGGCCAGCTCCCAGGTGCTGACGCCGGTCGGCCCCCAGTCCACCGACAGCTTCCGGCCGGGCTCCAGGTCGACGACCTTGGCCGCGTAGCCGTGCTCGAAGCCGCCCATGGCGTAGCGGCCACCGACCCACGGCTCGATGCCGACCGGGTAGCCGAACCAGGCGCTGGCCTGCTCGGAGTCGGTCAGCGACTCGAACACCTTCGCCGTCGGCGCGTCGATCAGCAGCTCGCCGCGCAGCTCGGCGGAGGTGAAGTCGACCTTCGGCAGCAGCGGTTGCCCTTCCAGGTGGGCGGCCAGGTTGGCGATCGACAGGCTCCAGAAGGTCTGGAGCACGCCCCGGATGGTGCTGCCGCTCATCGCCTCGGCGAAGTCGAAGTGGCTCTGGGTCAGGGTCAGCACGGTGGTGTCGGGGCCCTCCGCGCGCAGGGCGAACTCGGCGGTGGTCTCGACGCCGTCGAGCAGCCAGGTGAAGCGCAGCGTGTCGTCGTCGGCGTGCAACAACCGCTGGTGCGGCGCGTCGCCCTCCGGGGTGTACCGGCCCCAGAACTCGTACCGTCGCGGCAGCTCGACCTCGGCGTGCTCGGCGAGCCAGAGGCGCAGCTCGGCCGGGTCGGTCAGGGCGCGGCGGACGGTCGCGACGGGCGCGGCGAGGCGGACGGGCAGCTTCATCGGTTCACTCACGTTCTTTCCCCTTCGGATAGCAGGCCACGGCGAGCTTGAAGGCGTCGCCCTCGGCGCCCCCGTAGCGCGTGAACAGGTCCTGCAGAGCGGTCTGCAGGTCGTGCAGGAACTGCTGGCGTTGTTCCACCGGCACCCGGATCTCGCCGGCGACCCCGATCGAGGGGAGCTCGGGAGCGGCGCGGTCCAGCCCGGCGATGTCCTCCTGGACCTCCTCCATCAGGTCCAGCAGGTAGCCGAGGCTCAGCTCGTCGCGGGCGCGGCGCAGGCCGATCCGCCCGACCAGTCGGGGGGACAGCCAGTAGGAGCGGGCGGCGGCCTGGTAGATGCCCTCCGTGATGCCCCGGACCTTGCGTTCGTTGACCAGCTCGACCAGGCCGGCGGCGACGAGCTGCTTGACGTGGTAGTAGACGCGCTGCGGCGTCTGCTCCAGCCGGGTGGCGACCTCGGTGCAGGTGCGGGGCTCGGCCAGTTGCCGCAGCACCTCGACGCGCTGCGGCTTGAGCAGGACCTCGGCCTGCTCGATCTGTTCCAGGTACAGGACGTCTCTCATGGCAAAATCAGTTTGTACGTACAAAATTTGTTTGTCAATGGCTTCGCCGGAAGCCGCGCCGACGGGCGGCGCGGCTGTCGGACGCGGGTCAGGGCAGCCAGTCGGGGCGCAGTGGGTAGCCGCTCGCCCCCTCCGGGCCGTTTCGGGTGGCCAGCACCTGGTGCAGCTGGATGCCGTTGCGCTCGAACGCCAACCGGGACCCGGCCATGTAGAGACCCCACACCCGGGCCGTGCCCGGCCCCACCTCCGAGACGCAGAAGTCCCAGTGCGTCACGAGGTTGCGGCACCAGGCGGCCAGGGTCAGCGCGTAGTGCAGCCGCAGGTTCTCCTCGTGCTGCACCTCCAGCCCGACGTCGTGGATCTCGCCGACCACGCGCCCCGGGCCGGCCAGCTCCCCGTCGGGGAAGACGTAGCGGTCGATGAACGCGCCCGAGCGGTGCGGCGCGCGGTTGTCGGCCCGCGTGATGCAGTGGTTGAGCAGCCGACCGTCCGGCCGCAGCCGGTCCGACAGGGCGCCGAAATAAGCCGGGTAGTTGCGCACCCCGATGTGCTCGGTCAGGCCGATCGAGGAGACCGCGTCGAACTGCTCGCGCGGCGCGTCCCGGTAGTCGAGGTGGCGCACCTCGGCCAGGCCGGTCAGCCCCTCCCGCTCGATCGCCGCCCGGGCCCACTCGGCCTGCGCCCGGGACAGGGTCACCCCCAGCGCCTTCACGCCGTACTCGCGGGCCGCGTGCCGGACCATGCCGCCCCACCCGCAGCCCACGTCGAGCAGCCGCATCCCCGCCTTGAGCGCCAGCTTCTGCGCCACCAGGTCGTACTTGGCCGCCTGCGCCTGCTCCAGCGTGTCGTCGGGCGAGCGGAAGACCGCGCAGGTGTACGTCATCGACGGGCCGAGCACCTTCTCGTAGAAGGCGTTCGAGACGTCGTAGTGGTGGGAGATCGCGGTGCTGTCCCGGGTGCGGGAGTGCCGCAGCCCGTTCACCAGGCGCTTCCAGCGCGGCAGCGCCTCCTGCGGCGGGGGCGGCGGCGGCATCAGCCGCTCCCAGCCCAGCCCGCGCACGAGGGCCAGCCCCTCGGCCAGCGACGGCGTACGCAGCCGCAGCTCGTCCTTGAGCACCCGCAACGCCTCGTACGGGTCGCCGGGGTGCACCCCCTGCAACGCCAGGTCGCCGCCGACGTACGCCCGGGCCATGCCCAGGTCGCCCGGGGCGGTGAGCAGGTACGTCAGGCCTCGCTCGGAACGGATCGACAGGGTGATCCCGGCGTCGGCCGGGCCCACCGCGCTGCCGTCGTACCCGGTGACCCGCACCGGCAGGGCACCGGTGGTCAACGCGCGGACGACGTCCGCCACGGTCGGACCCGGGCGCCGGCTCCCCGCCGGCGGGCTGGCGGGAGCGCTCGCCGCCCCCTGGTCTCGATCGGTCAGGCTCATGCTCGTGCTACCGCCTTCTCGTACAGTCCGGTGAGCCGGTGGTCCGGGTCGTAGCGGTCCCTGACCGCGCGCCACGTCGCGCCGCCGTAGAGCCGGTCGAACGATTCCCGGTCGTAGTACGCGTCGGAGTAGAGCGACTTGTGGCCGCCCGACTCCGACACCATGCGCTCGATCGCGCGGTTGACGTCGCCGTCGGCGGCGCCCGCCGCGATCGGCACGCTGCCCCAGAAGCCGACGTTGACGTAGTTCTGCCCGGCCCGGAGCGGATAGAGCGGCCAGGCCCGGGCCGATCCCGGACCGGAGGGCTCACGCAGCCGCAGCGGGCAGAGCCAGACCGGGGTCATCCCGACGGTGCGGGCGAACCAGCGCAGGAACTCCGCCATCCGCTCCAGCGGGATCTCCACGTCCTGCACCACCCGCTCGCGCGCCGGCTGGCCGCGCAGGCGGTCGATCCGGGCGGCCACGCCGTGGCGGTGCTCCAACCGGACCAGCCGGTGGTAGACGTCGCTGCGCCGCCACCGCGCCGGCCAGACCCGCCGGAGCACCGGGTGCTGCACGCCGAACGCCGCCGAGCACCAGAACCAGTCGGTGTCCCAGCGCCAGAGATAGTCGTACGTGGTCAGTGCGTCGTGCGTGCGCCGGCGCAGCGAGCGGTAGTAGATGTCCTGGCCCGTGTAGTCGCTGGCCGGCGGCGCGTCGTCGGTGAAGGTGCCGAGCACCAGGTACGCCTCGCCGGGGCTGAACATCACCCCGTCCATCGCGTCCACCGCCTCCCCCGCCCAGGACCGGGTCGCGCTCACCTCGGCGAGCGCGTCGGCGAGCGCCTCCAGCCGGGTGAACCGGACGTTGCGCAGGGCCACGAAGCGGCGTACCGGCTGGAGCTCGATGCGCAGCCGGGTGGCGTAGCCCAGGCTGCCCAGCGAGTTGGGGAACGCCGCGAAGAGGTCGGCGTGCTCCCCCTCCGGACGGGCGGTGACGATCCCGCCGGACCCGGTGAGCACGTCCATCTCGACCACCGACTCGTGCGGCAGTCCGTTGCGGAACGACGTCGACTCGATGCCGAGCCCGGTCACGGCCCCACCGAGGGTGATGGTGCGCAACTGCGGCACCACCAGCGGCATCAGCCCGTGCGGCAGGGTCGCGTCGACCAGGTCCTCGTAGGTGCACATGCCCTGCACGTCGGCCGTGCGGGCGACCGGGTCCACGGCGAGCACGCCCGTGAGCCCGCTGACGTCCAGGCCCGGTGCGCGCGGGGCGGACCGCGGGCGGAACAGGTTGGAGGTGCGCTTGGCCAGCCGCACCGGTTCGCCCGCGGGCACCGCCGCGTACGACTGTCGCAACCGGACCACCGCACCGTCGTGGTCGACCGGATGATGATCCACACGGACCGCACACATGCGATCACTGTACGCGCCAGCGCGCCCGCCGTGGGGGACGTCCACCGGCGCGCTCGCGGCCGTGTCGACCACTGGCCGTCGCCGATCCGCCGGCATAGCGTGGGAGCCATGCCGAGAGCCGTCTGGAACGACCTGGTCGTGGCCGAGAGCGACGACACCGTGCTGGTCGAGGGGAACCACTACTTCCCGCGCGCCGCCCTGCGCGCCGACCTGATCCGCGAGTCCGACACGCACACCGTCTGCCCGTGGAAGGGCACCGCGTCCTACTACACCCTGGAACACGACGGCCGGACCAGCGCCGACGCGGTCTGGTACTACCCGGAGCCGAAGCCGGAGGCGGAGATGGTCCGCGACCGGGTCGCCTTCTGGAAGGACGTCCGGGTCGTCGACTGACGCGCCCCTCAGCCGGCGCGCAGCATGCGCAGCTGGGCCAGGTGCTTCGGCAGGTGGACGCGGGCGTGCAGGTCGAGGGTGCGGCCCCAGGGCAACGGCTCGTCGACGACGAGGTCGAAGCCCTCCCGCAGGTGGGTGTCGACCGGGGTCTGCGCCGCCGCGCCGAGCCGCTCGGTCAGCGCGCAGAGCTTCTGGCTGGTGGCCCGCAGCAGGGTGGCCAGCCCGGCCAGCCCGCCGCACTCGACGACCAGCGCGTCCACCTGCGGGCGGTGAATGGTCTCCAGGTCGTAGTACGCGAACGGCGCGCCGGCGATGACCGCCTCGGTCGCCTCGGTCATCAGCTCGTCGTTGGCGGCGAGGTGCGCGACGATCTGCTCGGCGCTCAGCTGCCCGGCCGGCGGTGGCCCGAACCCGCCCGCGTCGACCTCCGCGAGCACCTCCGCGTACGCCCCCCGCAAAGCCCCGCTGTCCATGCCCCCAGTCAATCCCGGCCCGCGCCGTCCGACCCGGCGTTCCCGCGGACGGTTCACCCGGAAGGGACCGGCCGGAAACGCCGGGTCAGCGCCGGCGCGGCTGCCGGGTACGCAGGTAGTCGGAGACCACGTACTCGCCGAGGTCCTCCAGGTCCGGGGTGAACATGCGGCCCTTCGAGCGGCGGGCCACGGCGTCGACGAAGCGGCGCAGGCCGGGATCGTCGCCGAGCATGAACAGGTTGAGCGTGGCGCCGTAGCGGGCGAGCCGGTCCACCTCGCGTACGGTCGCCTCGATCGTCTCCGGCAGCGACGGCCAGTGGAACAGCGCCTCCCCGTCGTCCGGGTCCAGGTGGGCGGTCGGCTCCCCGTCGGTGACCACCAGCACCACCGGCTCGGCGTCCGGGTGCCGCCGCAGGTGCCGGGCGGCCAGCCGCAGCGCGTGCTGGAGGTTCGTGCCCTGCCGCAGGTCGGGCTCGACGGCGGCCAGCTCCTGCTGGGTCAGCGGCAGCGCCTCCAGGCCGAAGCCGACGATCTGCAACGCGTCCTGGGGGAACCGGGTGGCCATCAGGTGCGCCAGCGCCAGCGCGGTCTGCTTCATCGGGCCCCACCGGCCCTGGGAGATCATCGAGTAGGAGAGGTCGACGCAGAGCACCACCGCCGCCGAGGCCCGCAGCTCGGTCTCCACCACCTCGAAGTCCTCGACGGCCAACCGCACCGGCACGCCGGAGCCGGCGCGGCGGACCGCCCGGGTCAGCGTCCGCACCACGTCGAGGGGCTGCTCGTCGCCGTACTCCCACGGCCGGGAGCCGCCGCTGACCTCGCCGGCGGCGCCCGCCGAGCGCAGGTCGTGCTGGCCGCGCGGCCCGGCCGTCAGGTCCGCGAAGACGCGCCGCAGCGCCGTGCCGCCGAGCCGGCGCAGCGCCTTCGGGCTCAGGGTCAGCCCGTCGGCGTCCCGGCTCACCCACCCCTGCCGGCGCAGCTCCCGCTCCAGCTCCCGCAGCCGGCGTACGTCGTCGGCGGCGTCGCGGCCCAGCGTCCGGGCCACCGCGTCGACGTCGACGTCGTCCAGGGTCGCGCCCGGATGCTCCTGGTCGAGCTGGTCCAGCAGCCCGTCCAGCTCGGCGATCTCGCCGAGCGCCCCGGCGGCCTCGCCGTAGCCGAGCGGCCGCTCGCCGCGCACCCGCTCGCCCGGGCCCCCGTGCAGGTCGGGGCGGAGCGCGCGGAGGTTGGCGTCCAGCGCGGACAGCTCCCCGGCGAGCCGGTCGCCGAGCGACTGCCGCATCAGGCCGGCCAGTTCCTCGCGCTGGCGGTCGGACAGCGAGCGCATCAGCCGCTCGCCGGCGGCGGACCGCCGGGCCAGCACGTCGACCAGTTCGTCGACGTCGGCCGGCTGCTCGGGGAAGAACGCCCCGTGCCGGCGCATGAACTCGGCGAAGGCGTCGGTGGTGTCCTCCGACCGGGCGTGCCGGGCCAGCAGGTCGTTGAGGTCGCGCATCATCTCGGCCAGCCGCTGCTGCGCGGCCGGGTCCGCCGAGGCGCGCACCGCGTCGCGCAGCCCGGCGAAGCGCTGGCCGAGCACGTCGTCGCGCAGCCCGTCGAGGATCCGCTGGTACGTCCGGCGGGCCTCGTCGCTGGTCCACCGGTAACCGGTCAGCTCCGCCACGGCGCGGGCCGTCGAGCGGGGCAGGTTGTCCAGCACCGCCTCGGCGAACCGCGCGTCGTCGTCGTCGCGCCCGCGCAGCTCGTCCCGCTCGGCGGCGAGCGCCTGGTCGAGCAGGGCCCGGGCCCGGGTGACCGCCCCGTCCAGGTCGCCCCGGCGCAACGCCTCCCGGCGCAGCCGCCTGGCCCGGGCGGCAAGGTCGTCGAGGCCCCCGCGCCCCTGGGGCCCCTGCCGCAGCAGGCCCCGCAGCGCCTCCCGGAGGCTGCCGCCGGCGAGCACCTCGGCACCGACGGCGTCCACCGCCCCCCGCACGTCGTACGGGGGCGCGAGCGGGTCGGGGCCGCCCCGCCACTGCCCGTACCGGAACCGGTCGCCGGCCATGCTCAGGCCCGGCCGCCGTAGCGGGTCCGGCCGGAGTCGGTGACGTCCTTGCCGAGCCGGCGGGTCAGGTGCAGCCCCTCCAGGACGAACTCCACGCCGGCCGCGACCTGCTCCGGGGTGGGCGCGTCGCCCAGCCCGAGCCGGTCCAGCGCCTTGGCCAGGCCGGGAACAGTGCCCACCTGGCGCAGCAACTCGGCGGAGCCGACCAGCTCCCCGGTCTCGATCACCGCGTCGTCGTCGACCAGCGCGGTGAAGCCGGAGAGGTCCAGCCCGGCCAGCCGGGACCGGAACGTGTCGGCGGTCGCGGTCCGCAGCAGGTGGCCGAGGATCTCGACCTCCCGGCCCTCCTCGCCGCTCTCGAACTCGACCTTGCCGCGCAGGGTCGACGTCACCGACACCGCGTCGCCGACCCGGGCGACCGGCGCCTCCGGGCGCACCCCCTCGGCGGGCTCCGCCGCGGCGAGCAGGCCGGCGCGGCGCAACGCGGCGGCGGCGACCGTCTCGGCGGCGGCGATGGCGAACCGGGCGGAGACCCCGGAGCGCGGGTCCACCGACGGCGACTCGCGCACCGCGCGGGCGAACCGCGCGAGGACCTCCAGCACGTGCTCCGGCACCTCGGCGACCAGGTCGGCCTCCTGCCGGATCAGGGCCAGTTCCAGATCGAGGTCGACCGGGTAGTGGGTGCGGACCTCGGCGCCGAAGCGGTCCTTCAGCGGAGTGATGATCCGGCCCCGGTTGGTGTAGTCCTCCGGGTTGGCGCTGGCCACCAGGAACAGGTCCAGCGGCAGCCGCAGCTGGTAGCCGCGGACCTGGATGTCCCGCTCCTCCAGCACGTTGAGCAGCGCCACCTGGATCCGCTCGGCCAGGTCGGGCAGCTCGTTGACGGCGAAGATGCCCCGGTTGGTGCGCGGGACCAGGCCGAAGTGGATGGTCTCCGGGTCGCCGAGGGTGCGCCCCTGGGCGATGCGGATCGGGTCGACGTCGCCGATCAGGTCGCCGACGCTGGTGTCCGGGGTGGCCAGCTTCTCGCCGTAGCGCATCGAGCGGTGCAGCCACGCCACCGGCAGGTCGTCGCCGGCCTCGGCGACCAGCGCCCGCGTGCCCGGCGTGAGCGGGTGCAGCGGGTGCTCGTTGAGCACCGAGCCGGCGATCACCGGGGTCCACTCGTCGAGCAGGCCGACGAGGGAGCGGATGAGCCGGGTCTTGCCCTGGCCCCGCTCGCCCAGCAGCACCATGTCGTGCCCGGCGAGCAGGGCCCGCTCGACCTCGGGCAGCACCGTGTCGTCGTAGCCGACGATGCCGGGGAAGCGGTCGGCGCCGGCACGCATCCGGGCCAGGAGGTTGTCGCGGAGTTCCTGCTTGACCGTGCGGTACGCGTGGCCGGCCGCCCGCAGCTCGCCGAGCGTGCCGGGCAGTTTGGCCGGTGGGGCCTGGGTAACCGGGGAAGGCGCAGTCACCCGACCAACGCTAGCTCACGAAAGCGGGGGCGCCCGGTCCGTCGACCGGGCACCCCCGCCGGGGGTACGGCTCAGCCGCGCCCGCAGCGCCGGCAGGCGCCCCGGCGGCGCAGGTGGTACGCGTACGTGGCGGCGCCCAGCGCGACGCCCCAGACCGGCCAGAGCAGCATCGGCGCGGTGGCCAGGCTGAGCCCGTCGGAGAAGTCCCAGAAGTCGGGGGCGGCGAGCAGGCCGAGGCTCGCCGCGGTGACCGCCACCGCGACCAGCGTCGCCGGGACGACGGCCAGCCCGACCGGCACCGGCCGCCCGGCCAGGCCCACCATCCAGCGCGGGAACCGTTCCCCCCACCGCTGCACCAGCCCGAGGGTGAGGACGGCGCCCACCAGGGCGAAGCCGCCCAGCCCGGCGCCCGCCCAGACCAGCCCGGACTCGCGCATCTCGTCGAGGAACGACCGTTCGATGCCGAGCGGGACGCCGACCGCCCAGGCGAGCCGGGTGACCGCGTACAGGGCGGGGATGGTGGCCGCGGTCCAGGCCGCCACCCGCCCCCAGCGGGCCGCCGAGGCGGGCGTGGTCCGGCCGTGGTCGGTGCCGTCGCGCCCGCACGCCGGGCAGGCGTCGGCGGTGCGCCGCTGCCAGCGCAGCACCGCCCCGGCCAGCAGCACCCCGCCGACCACGGCCGCGAACCGGGCGAACAGCGCCCAGGTGAACACGTCGGCGTAGTCCACCGGCGGCCAGCCGAACGGCGCGCCGATGATCAGGATCGGGGTGTAGCCGAGGATGGTCAGCACCCCCACGTCCGGCACGACGACGGCGAGCAGGAAGGCGACCGTCCAGGCGTACGCCAGCAGCAGGGTGCGCAGCGGCCGGGCCGGGCGGTGGGCCGGCCCGGTCATGGCGAGCGCGGCCACCGCGGCGCCGAGCAGCAGCACGGCGAACAGGGGTGGCCCGACGTCGGTCGGGACCAGCCGGAGCAGGTTGGCCTCGCCGCCGCGCGGATCGTTCGCCCCGAACGGGTAGCCGGCGCCGGTGACGGCGCAGAGCAGGGCGAGCAGGCCCCAGAGGCCGAGCCAGCCGGCGGCCAGCGGGGCGAGCCGGTCCGGCCGGCCCGGGGCCGGGCGGTGGGTGGGAGCGGTGGTCGTCGTCATGCTTCCCAGCCTCGGCCGACGGGCCGCGTACGCCCTCCCGTGCGGCGGTGAACCGGCTCCCCCGAAAGAGGGAACGTTCAGCCCGACGGGGTGACGAACCCCGACTCGTACGCCGCGATCACCGCCTGGGTGCGGTCGCGGACGCCGAGCTTGGCCAGCACGTTGCCGACGTGGGTCTTCACGGTCTCCACCCCGACCACCAGGTGCGCGGCGATCTCCGGGTTGGACAGTCCGGTGGTCATCAGCCGGAGCACCTCGGCCTCCCGGTCGGTGAGCCGGGCGGCGGCCAGCCGGTCGGCGCCCCGCCCCCCGTACGCCCCGGCGAGGCGGCGGATGGCGGCGGGGAAGAGCAGCGACTCGCCCCGCGCGACCACCCGGACCGCCTCCACCACCTCGGCGGGCCGGGCCCGCTTGAGCAGGAACCCGCTGGCCCCGGCGCGGAGCGCGTCGTAGACGTACTCGTCGTTCTCGAAGGTGGTGACCACCAGCACCCGCGGCGGGTCGGCGGAGGTGGCGAGCAGCCGCCGGGTGGCCTGGATGCCGTCGATGCCGGGCATCCGCACGTCCATCAGCACCACCCGGGGGCGCAGCCGGGCGACCAGCGGCGGCACCTCCGCGCCGTCGGTGGCCTCGCCGAGCACCCGCAGGTCGGGCTGGGCGTCGAGGATGGCCCGCAGCCCGACCCGGATCAGTTCGTCGTCGTCGACGATCAGCACGCCCGTGGCCGTCGCGGTTCCGGTCGTCATGGGGTCCTCTCGAACGGCAGTCGCACCCGGATGCGCCAGCGGTCGCCGTCCGGCCCGACGGTCAGCCGGCCGCCGAGCAGCAGCACCCGCTCCCGCATCCCGTCCAGGCCCCGGCCGCCCCGCCCCGGGTCGTCGCGGCGGCGCCGGCCCACCGCGTTCTCCAGTTCCAGCTCCAGCGCGTCGGCGTGCACGTCGAGGCGCAGCGTGACCGGTCCCCGACCGTACCGGGCCGCGTTGGTCAGCCCTTCCTGGACAATCCGGTAGCCCTCCCGGGAGACCGCCGCCGGCAGGTCGGCCGGGTCGCCGGTGCGCCGGGCGTCGACCGGCAGGCCGGCCGCGCGGGTGTCGGCCACCAGCCGGTCCAGGTCGGCGAGCGTACGCTGCGGCGCCGGCGCGGCCCGCCGGCCGTCGGGCTCGCGGAGCAGGCCCAGCACGTGGTCCAGGTCGTCCATGGCGGTCCGCCCGGCCTCCTCGATCGCGCCCAGCGCGCGCCGGACGAACTCCGGGTCCTGGTCGAGCAGCTCGCGGGCGGCCCCGGCCTGGAGGGTGGCGACGGTGAGGGCGTGGCCCACCGAGTCGTGCAGCTCCCGGGCCAGCCGGTTGCGTTCGGCGAGCCGGGTGGTGCGCGCCTCCAGGGCCGCGATCCGTTCCGCCTGGGCCGGGCCGAGCAGCACCGGGGCCATCGACACCGCCAGCGCGCCCAGCCCGGCCACGGCGTAGCCGAGCGCCACCAGCACGACGACGCCGGCGAGGGTCAGCCAGCCGGTGTCCCGCCCGTCGAGCGGCCCGAGCCGGTCGCCGCCGGCCATTCCGGTGTCGAGCCCGAACTGCTGCCCGATGAAGGCCAGCGCCATCGGCACGGCGCTGAACAGGGCGGCCACCACCAGTCCGCCGCTGACCAGGTGCAGCCCGATCCAGAGCGCCGAGCGCAGCCGGGTCTCCCGGTCGACGGCGTGCCCGGGCGCCGGGTCCGGCAGGTCGACGCCGAGCAGGGCCCGCGCGGCGGCGATCTCCAACGCGCGGGGGCCGTCGAGGAAGACCGGCACCGCCGCGATGGTCGCCGCGACGCCGAGCAGGGCCAGCACCAGCGGCCGGGGCACGTCCGACCGGGTCAGCATCTGGGCGAAGGCCACCGCCAGCAGCACGTACGGCAACACGAGCACCCCGCCGAGCAGCAGGAACACGCCGCGCCGCCAGGTGCTGCCGGCCGTCAGCGGGGCGAGGACCGTGCGGGGCTTCACCCGCCCATTCTGTCCCGGTCACGCCCCGCGCCGACTCCCCCGCGTCGGGGAGATCGGCGACGTCCGGTCAGCGGCGGTGTTCGTCGACGTAGCGCTGCGGGTCCTTGTCGGCGAAGGCCAGGTCGCGGCCCAACTTGTGCTCGCCGTGGAAGGTCAGCCAGCGACGGCCCAGCTCGGCCCTCAGCTCGTCGCTCGCGTGCCGGCGGAAGTCGGGCAGCGCCTCGTCCTCCTCCTCGGCGAGGTGCTCGCTGTTCTCCCGGCGGGCGGTACGCACCGCCGCCCACCACTCGTCGGAGCCCACCGGGTGCAGCTTCGACTCGGCGACGGCGTCGCGGATCTTGTTGTGGTCGCCGATCGCGTCGACGGTCTCGGCCTCGCCGTCATCGCCGTGGCGGACCAGGTGCGGGTAGAGGATCGCCTCCTCCGCCTCGGCGTGCACGTCCAGGTGCAGGGCGAGCGCGTCCCAGATCGCCAGCAGCTCGTGCTCGTCGCGGGCGTCGTCGAGGCGGGCGAAGCCCCGTCGGAAGGCCGCGTGGTCGTCGAGGATCAGTGCGGTGATGTCGTCCATCGGCTCACTTTCCGGTGCGGGCCCGGAGCAGGCGGGGCGCCGCCGCGAGTCCGGTGATCGGGCGGAACTCCCTGGCCGCCCGGGCGAGCGCGGCGTGCTCGTCGTCGGCCAGGTCGATGTCGGCGGCCGCCGCGTTGCGCTCCACCTGCTCCACGCCGGAGGCGCCGGGGATGGCCAGCACGTTCGGGTGGCGCAGCAGGTAGGCGAGGGCGATCTGGCTGGGGGTGGCGTCGTGCGCGTCGGCCACCTGCCGCAGGGTCTCGATCAGCGTCGCGCCGCGCTCCAGGTTCACCGGCAGGAAGTACGGGTTGGCCCGGCGCACCGCCCCGCTCGGCGGGTTCTTCGCGTCGTACCGGCCGGACAGGAAGCCCTGGGCCAGCGGGCTGTACGCGATGACCAAGCGGCCGGCCTGCTTCGCGTACGGCAGCAGGTCGTGCTCGGGCCCGCGGTCGACCATGCTGTAGCGGACCTGGTTGCTCAGCACCCGCCGGCCGAGCGCCGCCTCGGCGACCTGCCAGCGGCGCAGGCCGTAGTTGCTGACGCCGACCTCGCCGACCAGCCCGACGTCCTGCAACGCGCGCATGCCGCGCATGGTGGTGTGGTCGGCGACCAGCGGGTTGGCCTGGTGCACCTGGTAGAGGTCGAGGTGGGTGACGCCGAGCCGGGCGGCCGAGGCGACCGCCCGCTGCTGCACCACCGGGGCGACCGGCAGGATCGGGAAGATCTTGGTGGCGAGCACGACCTTCGTCCGGTCGTCGCCGAGCGCCTCGCCGAGGATCCGCTCGCTGCGGCCGAAGCCGTACAGCTCGGCGGTGTCGAAGACGGTGATGCCGAGGTCGACGGCGCGCCGGACGATGTCGGCGGCCCGGCGCTCGTACTCGGGGCCGTAGCCCCACTCCCGGGACCCGAACTGCCAGGTGCCGAGGCCGATCTTGGACAGGGGCTTGGGGGTGTCGAGCGGGACGAAACGCATGGTCCCGAAACTACCCCGGCGTCCGTTGTCGCAGGCCCGTTCGCCGCGGACACCCGCGATCGGCGGGGATAGGCTCGGTCACCGTGACCTACCTCGCCGCGGATGAGCGCTACGACCAGATGACCTACCGGCGCAGCGGGCGCAGCGGACTGCGGCTGCCCGCCATCTCGCTCGGGCTGTGGCACAACTTCGGCCCGGACCGGCCGTACGAGCGGCAGCGGGACGTCGTCCGTCGCGCCTTCGACCTCGGCGTGACCCACTTCGACCTGGCCAACAACTACGGGCCGCCGCCGGGCGCCGCCGAGGAGAACTTCGGCCGGATGCTCGCCACCGACCTGAGGCCGTACCGGGACGAACTCGTCGTCTCCACCAAGGCCGGTCACCTGATGTGGCCCGGCCCGTACGGCGAGTGGGGCTCCCGCAAGTACCTGATCTCCTCGCTGGACCAGTCGCTGCGCCGCCTCGGGCTGGACCACGTCGACATCTTCTACTCGCACCGCTTCGACCCGGACACCCCGCTGGAGGAGACGATGGGCGCCCTCGACGCCGTCGTCCGGGCCGGCAAGGCGCTCTACGTCGGCGTCTCCAACTACGACTCCGCGCAGACCGAGCGGGCCGCCGCGATCCTGCGCGACCTGGGTACGCCGCTGCTGATCAACCAGCCGTCGTACTCGATGCTCAACCGCTGGACGGAGGACGACGGCCTGCTGGACACGCTGGAGCGCGTCGGCGCGGGCTGCATCGCGTACAGCCCGCTCGCCCAGGGCCTGCTCACGGACCGCTACCTGGGTGGCATCCCGGCGGACTCCCGGGTGCGCACCAGCGTCTTCCTCAGCGAGAGCGACCTCGGCGAGGAGAAGATGGCCACCATCCGGGCGCTCGGCGCGGTCGCCGAGCGGCGCGGCCAGTCGCTGGCCCAGCTCGCGCTCGTCTGGGCGCTGCGCGACCCGCGGATGACCAGCCTGATCATCGGGGCGAGCAGCGTGCCGCAGCTGGAGGCGAACGTCGCCGCGCTGGAGAACCTCGACCTCGGCGCCGAGGAGCTGACCGAGATCGAGCGCCACCTCGGCTGAGCCGCGGCGTCCTCAGTAGATGTCGGCGTACGGCGACGCCCGGGAGAACGCCCTGAGCGCGTCGAGGTCGTAGCCCTCCTCGAAGTTCGTCAGCTCCGTCAGCAGGTCCTCCGGCTCGTACCGGTACCGGCCGGCCCACGTCTCGAACGACTCGACCTGCGCCGGGTCGGCACCGCTGAAGCAGCGGTAGCCGCGCGGCGAGTTACGGATCACCTCGTCGACCGCGGGGGCGAACCGGATGTCGATGTTCCACCGGATGCGGTCCGACACGTTGGGCGTCGAGCGGTGCAGCGTGGTGTCCGTGAAGATCACCGCGTCGCCGGGCTCCATCCGGGCGGTGCTCACCGGGCCGTCCCCGACGGCCGCGTCCGACGTGCCGTACTCGCCGTTCGGCAGGCGGTCGCGGGGAATCCAGCCCCGGGTGTGCGAGCCGGTGACGAACTGGAGGCAGGCCGTGTCCTCGTCGACGGGCACCAGCGGGATCCACACCGACAGCAGCGGCCCGACCGAGGCGTCCCAACCCTTGTAGTAGTAGGCGTCCTGGTGCCAGGCGACCTGTTGGGTGCGCCCGTGGGGGTCGCGCGGCCGGGCGTTCCAGACGCCGTGCGCGTAGACCTCGTCACCGATCAGGCTGCGCACCGGGCCGAGCAGTTCGGGGGTGCGCCACAGGTCGTACACCGGCCGTCCCACCAGGATCCGCCGCCAGGCGGCCGGCACGCGGACCTGACTGGACTCGATCAGGCGCAGGTAGCGCTGGTCGTACGGCAGGTCGGCGAAGGTCTCGGTGATCATTCCCCGCTGCTGCCACTGCCGGGCGAGGTGGTCGACGACGCGGCTGAACGAGCCGTGCAGCGCGTCCAGCGTCGCGGTGGGGAGCACGCCCCGCAGGATCAGGTGCCCGTCGCGCCGGAACTGCTCCGACTGCTCGGCTGTCAACGCGTGGGGGTGGTCCACCATCGGCTCCTTCGCTGGCCGCACGGGATTGAGCCCCACCACCGGACGGGGAGGAGCCTCCAGTGCGGCGATCGTGGCAGAAGGCCCGGTGTGCGACAACGCCTCATTTGTGCGACAGGCCCCCTATTTCCGGGAGGCCGTCGCCGACCGGCGGCAGGGGGCACTCGGCAAACCTGCGCGAATCGGATGCGTTGTCACCCCAACTGGCGCAGGTCATCGGTCAACTCTGCCACCTGCTCCGCCGGTGGGTGGCCAGCCATCCGGCGCCCAGACCGATTCGGGCCGCCCGACGGGTGATCTGCGCCCGTGGTGGTTAGAGGCTGCGGGCGGGCCGGTCCGTGCCGATCAGGCTGACCGTTCGGCTCCGGCAGAACGACAGGCAGAAGCGCCTGCGGAAGGCGCGCTCCCCGGGATGGTGAATGTCACAGGCGACTCTCGGCCACATCGAGTTGACCTGCGGATACGTCGACGCGCCCGGCAACAGCCGCCACTGGCGAAACCATTGCGGCACGCTGCCGCCGCCGCTACGAAACGTGCGGGTGGCGTCATTCCGATTGCCCCCCGTACCCGATCGAGCAACCGTGCCGATCAATACCCCGAAGTGGAGACGACCCACCCATGCGACAACGCCGTTTCCTGGCGTACGGCGCGCTCGGCGCCACGCTGGCGACTCTGCTGGTCGGAGTTGCACCGGCCGCTGCCCAACCCGCAGCGGCACCACCGGCTCCGGCAGCCCCCTCGGCTGGCGGCCCGGAACCCACGCGGAGCCTGACCCTGCTGACCGGGGACCAGGTCACCGTGCGCGGCAAGCAGGTGACGGTGACCCAACGCAAGGGCGTCCACTTCGTGCGCCTCCAGCGGAACAAGGCCGACTACGTCATCCCGTCCGACGCCATCCCCCTACTCAAGGCCGACCGGCTGGACGAGCGGCTGTTCAACGTCACCGCGCTGCTCGAATTCGGCTTCGACGAGCTGTCGTACCTGCCGTTGGTGGTCTCCGACGCCACCGCCGTGCGGGGCCTGGCCACCGGCCGCGAGCTGGAGGCGGTCGACGGCTTCGCCACCAAGGTGCCTCGCGCCGACCTGGCGAAGACCTGGCAGACCACCCGGACGTCGCTGACCAGCGGCAAGATCTGGGCCGACGGCGTTCGCGAGTCCAAGCTGGACACGAGCGTGCCGATGATCGGCGCCCCGGCCGTCTGGGGCGCCGGGTACGACGGCACCGGCGTGAAGGTCGCGGTGCTCGACAGCGGCATCGACGACAGCCACCCCGACCTCACCGGCAAGGTGGTCGGGCGGCGCAACTTCGTCCCCGAGCGGGAGACCGGCGTCGACCTCAACGGGCACGGCACCCACGTGTCGTCGACGATCGCCGGCAGTGGCGCCGCCTCGGGTGGCAGGTACAAGGGCGTGGCTCCCGGCGCGACCCTGCTGGACGGCAAGGTGTGCTGGAATGTCGGGGGCCAGGGCAGCTGCTCCGACTCGGCGATCCTCGCCGGCATGCAGTGGGCGGCCGAGTCCGGCGCGACCATCGTCAACATGAGCCTGGGCGGCCAGGACGCCGCCGGTGTCGACCCGCTGGAGCAGGCGGTCAACGACCTGACCGCCGAGTACGGCACCCTCTTCGTCGTCGCCGCGGGCAACTACAACGGTTGGCAGATGCAGGTCGGGTCGCCGTCCACGGCGGACGCGGCGCTGTCGGTGGCGAACTTCGACAAGGCCGGCGAGCTGAACTGGTCGTCGCTGCGCGGTCCCCGGCTCGGTGACTTCGGCATCAAGCCGGACATCGGCGGGCCTGGTACCGAGATCACCGCCGCCCGGTCGCCGAGCGCGCTCGGCCACCTGCCCGTGGGGCCGTACTTCGCCGCCACCGGCACCTCGATGGCCACCCCGCACGTGGCCGGCGCCGCCGCGCTGCTGACCCAGGCCAACCCGGGCTGGAAGGCGGCGCAGCTCAAGGAGGCCCTGATGGCCTCGGCCCTGCCGAACCCGGCGTACGACGTCTTCGCCCAGGGCGCCGGTCTCGTCAACGTGGGCAGGGCGTTGACCCAGCCGCTGACCGTCACCCCGCCGTCGCTCAGCCTCGGCATCCTCGAATGGCCGCACACCGAGGCGCCGACCGCGCGGACCATGACCTATCACAACCGCGGCGACCAGCCGCTGACGATCGACCTGGCGCTGGCCGGCGACGCTCCGGCGGGCCTGTTGGCGCTGAGCGCCCGCACCCTGACCGTGCCCGCCGGCGGTGACGCGACCGTGCAGGTCACCGTGGACGAGCGGGCGAGCACCTCGTACGGCCTGTTCAAGGGGCACCTGGTGGCCACCGCCGGTGACCTCAAGCTCCAGACCCCGTTCAGCGTCTACCACGAGGAGCCGGCGGCGGGCCTGAAGATCAACGCCATCGGCCGGGACGGCGCCGCCGCCGACACGGTGCTGATCGAGCTGTTCAACCCCGATCCGAAGAACTACGCCAACTACACCTTCTACACGTCGAGCACGTCGCTGCGGGTGCCGCTGAACAGCTCCTGGCGGCTGTCCGCGTACATCGAGGAGGACGACGGCACGGTCTCCCTGCTGACCAACAACCGGATCATCGCCGACAGCAACCAGGAGGTGGTGCTCGACGCGCGCCGGGCGCGACCGCTCGACATCACCGTTCCGGACGACCGGGCGCAGGCGCGGGACGCCGGGGTCATGGTGCTGCGCAGCGGCGACCCGCTGCGGACCTACGCCGGTGTCAGCGGCGAGCTGGACAAGATCCACACCGCCGACGTCGGCCCGACCGACCTGCCCGGCGTGACCACCCAGGTGCACGCGGTCTTCGAGGGGCCGGCCCGCCGGGACCAGGCGCCGGACGTCTACCAGCTCGGTTGGCGGATCCGGGGATCCTTCATCAACGGCTTCGTCAAGCACGTCTCGCGGCGTGACCTGGCGACCGTCGAGGCACAGTACGCGCAGAACGCGACCGGTGTGGCGGTGGACCGCACCAACGGCAGCCCCGACCCCGAACTCCCGGGCGGCGGGATCGTGCTGACCAGCGTCCTGCCGGCGGTGCCGACGCCGGGACGCCGCACCGAGTACTACGGCGGCGACGGGCCCTGGCAGGCCGACGTCCAGGAGAAGACCGTCGACGGCGGCCTGTTGATCCTCAACCTGGCGCAGCAGGATCCGGTCACCTACCGGCCCGGCAGCCGCTACGTCGAACGCTGGGGCGGCACGGCGCTCAACACCACCCTGATCCCGGTGTACGCCGACTCGCCGGCCGTCTCGCGGGAGGGCAACACGGTACGGGCCACCTTCAGCGGTTACACCGACGGCGCCGGCCACGTGGGTCTGCCGTACGCGATGCACAACCACCAGCTCACCCTGCATCAGGGCGACACGCTGCTCAAGGAGTTCGACTACCTGTACGGATCGTGGGAGGTGGCCGCCGAGCCAACCTCATACCGGATGCGGTACGCGTTCGACCTGCCCGATCCGTACCGGCTGTCGCGGCGCCTGGAGACGGAGTGGACCTTCACCACCTCCGCGGACAAGGCCGGGGCGCTGCCGCTGACCTCGATCGGGTTCCAGCCGGCGCTGGCGCTGGACAACAGCGTCCGGGCCGGCAGCTCGCTGACCGTCCCGCTGACGTTCGCCCAGCAGGCGACCGCGGGCCGGGTGACGTCGGCGAAGGTGTCGGTGTCGTTCGACGACGGCCGGACCTGGACGGCGGCCCGGACGGCTGAGAAGCACGGGAAGTACACGGCCACCGTGCGGAACCCGAAGGCGTCGGGCTTCGCGTCGTTGCGCGCCACCGCCGTCGACAGCGACGGGAACACCGTCACCACCACCGTCTACCGGGCCTACCAGGTCAGGTAACCGGTGTGGGACCCGCGGGGCCGGGCATGATCTGCCCGGCCCCGCGGTCTCAGGAGACCCGGCGACCGGCGGGCGGCCCGAGCTCGGCGAGCCGGCTGAGGGCCTGGTCCACCAGATCCGCCGGGCCGACGTGCCGGGCGATGCGGACCGCCCGCCGCAGCTCGCCGCGCGCCTCGTCCACCCGGCCCAGCCGGACGAGCGCGCTGCCCAGCCCGTACCGGCAGCGGGCCTCGCTCTGCCGCACCCCGGCCCGCTGCAGCAGCGGCAAGGCCACCCGGAAGCTGGCTGCGGCGGCCGCCCACCGGCGCAGCGCCAGCAGGCTCAGGCCGACGTTCAGGTGCAGGTGACCGGCGGTCAGGTCACCGATCTGCGGGGACGGCGCCCGGCTCGGGTCGGCCAGCAGGGCTTCCAGCCGCCGGTACTGCTCGATGGCCTCGCGGTGCCGGCCACCCTGGGCGAGGCTGCCGGCCAGCAGGGACAGCCCCTGCGCGTAACCGTCCCAGTCCGCGGCGGCCTCGAACAACGGCAGCGACCGTCCGGCCGCCGCCTGCGCCCCGGTGGCGTCGCCACGACGCCGGGCCGCGGACCCGAGGTAGGTCCACGCCCACGCCTGCTGGCGGGGGTCGCCCGCGGCCACGGCCAGCCGCAACGCCTCCCGGGCCGGCACCTCCGCCAGGTCGGGACGCATGGCACACATCGTGTACGCCCACGAGACGTAGTTCAGGTGGACGGCCCGCCCGCGCGGGTCGCCGAGCGCCTCGGCGGAGGCCGCCGAGAGCTGGTACACCTCCAGCCAGTGTTCCCAGTGCGTCCACCGGTCGGAGAACCAGTGCATGGCGTCGGCGACGGCCATCACCTCCGTGTGCCGGCCCGTGGCGAAGGCCGTCCGCAGCGCGCCGAGCCAGTTCAGGCTCTCCTGCTCGATCCAGCGGCTGGCCTCCGCAGCCGAGGCCGGCCCGCCGCCGGCCCCGCCGGCGTACTCCGGCTCGAACCACCGCCCGGCGGCGACCGCGGCGTCGAGCAACCAGGTCACCATCCGGTTCTCGGCCTGTCGCCGCGCCTGGGAGGTCTCCTCGGCGGACAGGCGTGCCCGGGCGAACAACCTCATCAGGTCGTGGAACCGGTAGCGGCCGTCGCTGGCCGGCTGGAGCAGCCCCAGCTCGGCCAGCTCCTCCAGGGCCGCCTCGGTCTCCCGGCCGCCCAGGCCGGCCGCCTGCGCGGCCAGCTTCAGGCCGACGTCCGGGCCGGGGATCAGGGACAGCCGCCGGAACGTGCGGGCGGCGGCAGGGGACAGTTGCCGGTAGGAGAGCATGAACGGCGCCGCGATCTGGAGGTCGCCGGCTACCAGGAGGTCGAGCCGGTCGTCCTGGTCGGCCAGCCGGCGCAACAGGAACTCGATGCTCCAGTCCGGGCGGCTGAGCAGGCGGTTACCGGCGATCCGCAGCGCCAGCGGCAGGTCTCCGCAGGCCTGCGCGAGGCCGAGCAGCATGCCGTCCGGCTCGGCGGCGGCGCGGTCCGGCCCGATGATCTGTTGCAGCAGCGTGACCGCCTCGCCCCTGGCCAGCGCCGGCAGGGGAAGCCGGTCGACCGCCTCCAGGCCGACCAGCCCGCGCCTGCTGGTGACGATCGTCATCGTGCTCCCGGCGCCCGGCAACAGCGGGCGGACCTGCGCCTCGTCGGCGGCGTTGTCGAGCAGCAGCAGGCTGCGCCGCTCGGCCAGCAGGGCCCGGTACTGGGCGCTGCGGGCGTGCGCGTCGCCCGGCACCTGGGTCTCCGCCACGCCCAGCGCGGTCAGCAGGCGTAGCAGCAGATCCTCCGGGCGGGGCGGGTCGGCGTCCAGGCCGCGTAGGTCGACGAAGAGCACACCGTCCGGGAACGACTCGGCGTACCGGGTCGCGGCCTGCAAGATGAGCGCCGTCTTGCCCAGGCCGGGGGGCCCGGACACGACCGCGACCACGGGAGCACCCTGCCGGTCGGGTGGTTCGGCGCTGCGGGCGACGAGGTCGCCCAACCAGCGCAGTTCGCCGTGCCGACCGGTGAAGTCGGCGACGGTCCGCGGCGGCGCCAACGCCGGCGCGGACCGCGCGACGCGACGGCCGGCGCGGGCGGTCTCCCGTAACGCGGTGGCCGCGCTGGCCGACAGACCCAGCGCCCGAATGAGCGCCTCGACGGTACGCCGCTGCGGCACCCGGCTCCGCCCGCGTTCCATGTCGCTGATCGCCCGCACGCTGACCTGCGACGCTGCCGACAACTCCTCGATCGTCAGGCCGGCGTCGCTGCGATGCCGGCGCAGTCGCAGACCGAAGCGGTTCGGCTCGGTCGGGTCGAGGCGGTCTGCTGGGGCCGAGCGATGCGATGCCGCCTGCCCGCCGACTCCCCGCGGTGGCCAGCCACCGGGGGAAGCCATCAGGTCGGCGGCAGGGTCGCCTCGTGGCCACGGGTCACCTGGTCCGTGGGGGACGAGTCGATCACCTGCGGCATGTGCCCGATCATGCCAGCAGTCCGTGCCGGGTGTAACCCCCGATGAGCAGGCGTTCGCCGCCATCGGGGGGCGTGTGCCGGGGGCATCACGCCGGGCCCGCCGGCAACCACGCCGGCGGCGGGCGCCCGGCCGCTGGGTGGCGCACGAAGCGGTGGGATGGACGAGCCGGAAACACATCAGCGGCCTGGTCGAATCGCTCTCGACCAGGCCGCTGACCTACAAAAACAAGGGTGGAGCCGAGGGGACTCGAACCCCTGACCCCCACACTGCCAGTGTGGTGCGCTACCAGCTGCGCCACGGCCCCTTGCCTCGTCCCGGTCACCCGGGCACGAGAGAACTATACACAGCGCCCGCCGCATGGTCATCTCGCGGGGGGGCCCGCCCGTGCGCGGCTCAGTTGAGCGCCACGTCCGGCGGGAAGTGCGCGACCGCCGCCATCATGCCGCCCTGGCGGCGCAGCACCATCGGCCACAGGTCGTCCGGCCGGTCGACGAAGGCGTCGCCGGGCAGCGCGTCCAGCACGAACCAGGAGCCGTCCTCGATCTCCTGCTCCAACTGCCCCGTGCCCCAGCCGGAGTAGCCGGCGAAGACCCGGATGCCGGTGATGCCCTCCCGCAGCGGCCCCGGGTCGACGGAGAGGTCGAGCGTGCCGACCGCCCCGGAGACCTGGTGGAATCCCCTGAGCCGCTGCACCGGGTGGCGCATCCGGGCCAGGCAGATCGCCGAGTCGGGCTGCACTGGGCCGCCCTCGAAGAGCACCGCCGGGTCGCGGGCCAGGTCGCTCCAGTCGCCGAGCACGTCGGCGACCGGCACCTCGGTGGCCCGGTTGAGCACCACGCCGAGGGCGCCGCCGGGCTCGTGCGCCACCAGCAGCACCACCGTACGGTCGAAGTTCGGGTCCTTCAGCGCCGGCGTCGCGACCAGCAGCCGCCCGGTCATCGACCCCGTCCGCCCGCCGATCGCCTGCCCCTCTCCCTGCATGCCGGACACCCGTCAGACCGACCGGACCAGGACGCCCGGGGGCACCGGTGTCATCCGCGCTGTGAACGCCATGTCTGGCACCATAGCCTGCCCCCGGGGCGGTGGCTAAGGTCTGACGTGCGGTAGATCGACGGACACGAGGGAGGACCTGTGGACCCCACGGCGGAACTCGCGGTGATCGGCGGTTCGGGGCTCTACGCGTTGCTCGACGGCGCGACCGAGCACGTGCTGGAGACGCCGTACGGGCCGCCGTCCGACGCCGTCACCATCGCCGAGGTGGGCGGCCGGCGGGTGGCGTTCCTGCCCCGCCACGGCCGGGACCACCGCCACCCGCCGCACCTGATCCCCTACCGGGCCAACCTCTGGGCGCTGCGCTCCCTCGGGGTACGCCAGGTGCTCGCCCCCTGTGCCGTGGGCGGCCTGCGGCCGGAGCTCGGCCCGGGCACGTTCGTGGTGCCGGACCAGCTGATCGACCGCACCAGCGGGCGGGCGCAGACCTACTACGACCGGGGCGCGGTGCACGTCTCCTTCGCCGACCCGTACTGCCCCGCCGGCCGGCGTACGCTGCTCGCCGCCGCGGCCCGCCGGGACGTTCCCGCGGTGGACGGCGGGACGGTGGTGGTGGTCGAGGGCCCGCGCTTCTCCACCCGCGCCGAGTCGCGGTGGTACGCCTCGATCGGCGGCACGGTGGTCAACATGACGGGCCACCCGGAGGCGGTGCTGGCCCGCGAGCTGGCCCTCTGCTACTCCTCGATCGCCCTGGTCACCGACCTCGACGCGGGCGTGGAGGGCGGCGAGGCGGTGACGCACGAGGAGGTGTTCCGCGTCTTCGGGGAGAACACCGACCGGCTGCGGGGCCTGCTGCTGGCGGCCGTCGCCGCGCTGCCCGCCGAGCGGGACTGCGCCTGCGGACGCGCGCTGGACGGCATCACCCTGCCCTTCGCGCTCCCCTGAGGCGAGGAGCGCGAAAGGCCCGGATCGCCCGGGTCGCCCCGATAGCCTGGGGGCGATGGCAACGGTCCGCGACACCACGTACGACCTGCTCCGCGCCCTCGGCCTGACCACCGTCTTCGGCAACCCGGGCTCCACCGAGGAGCCGTTCCTGCGGGACTTCCCGGACGACTTCCACTACGTGCTCGCCCTGCACGAGGCGTCGGCCGTCGGCATGGCGGACGGCTACGCGCAGGCCACCGGCGGGCCGGCGCACGTCAACCTGCACACCGCCCCCGGCACGGGCAACGGCATGGGCAACCTGGTCACCGCGTGGCACAACCGCACGCCGCTGATCGTCACCGCCGGCCAGCAGACCCGGGAGATGCTGCTGATCGAGCCCCGGCTGACCAGCCGGCGGGCCACCGAGCTGCCCCAGCCGTACGTGAAGTGGAGCCACGAGCCGGTCCGCGCACAGGACGTCCCGGCGGCCCTGATGCGGGCGTACGCGACGGCGGTGCAGCCGCCCGCCGGGCCGGTCTTCCTCTCGCTGCCCCTCGACGACTGGGCGCAGCCGGCCGACCCGCCACCGCCGGTGCGGACGGTGGCCACCCGGTTCGCGCCCGACCCGCGCCGGCTGCGCGAGTTCGCCGCCGTGCTGGCCGCCAGCCGGGCACCCGCGCTGGTGCTCGGCGCGGCCGTGGACCGGGCCGACGGCTGGCCCGCCGCCGTGGCCCTGGCGGAGCGGCTCGCCGCGCCGGTCTGGTCGGCCCCCGCGCCGGAGCGGGCCGCCTTCCCCGAGCACCACCCGCACTTCCGGGGGGTGCTCCCGTTCGCGATGGGGCCGCTCTCGGAGGCGCTGGACGGGCACGACACCGTGCTGGTGGTCGGGGCGCCGGTGTTCCGCTACTACCCGCACGTGCCGGGCGACCACCTGCCCGCCGGGGCCCGCCTGCTGCACGTCACCGACGACCCGGACGAGGCGGCCCGCGCGCCGGTGGGCGACAGCCTGCTCGCCGACGCCGGGCTGGCCCTGGCGGCCCTGGTCGACCTGCTCCCGGCCGCGGACCGGCCGGCGCCGCCGGCGCGCCCCGACCCGCCCCCGCCTGCGGACGGGCTGCCGCTGGCCCCGGACGCCCTCTTCGCGGCCCTGGCCCGGCACTGGCCCGCCGACGGGATCCTGGTCCAGGAGTCGCCGTCCAACCTGCCGGCGCTGCGCCGCCGGCTGCGCAGCACCCGCCCCGGGTCGTACTTCACGATGGCCAGCGGCGGCCTCGGGTACGGGCTGCCGGCGGCGGTCGGCATCGCGCTCGCACAGCGCGACACCGGGCGGGGACGGCCGGTGGTCGCGGTCATCGGGGACGGTTCGTTCCACTACTCGGTGCAGGCGCTCTGGACCGCCGCGCGGCTGCGCCTGCCGCTGGTCGTGGTGGTGCCGGTCAACCAGCAGTACGCCATCCTGAAGGCCTTCGCCGACTTCAAGGACACCCCGGGGGTGCCCGGCCTGGACCTGCCCGGGCTGGACATCACCGCGATCGCCCGGGGCTACGGCTGCGCGGCCACCGTCGTGGAGACCCCGGAGCAGCTCGGCGACGCCCTGGCCGCCGGGCTGCGCGCGGACGGCCCGACGGTGCTGCCGGTGCCGGTCAGCACCGAGGTGCCCCGGCTCCTGTGAGCCGCCGCCCGGTCGCTCGCGTCAGCTCGCCGCGAGCCGCAGCGGCGTGCCGGTGAGCACGTCGAGGATCGGCCGGTCGCCCAGCGGCGCCTTCAGCGTGGCGGTGACCGGTTCCATCTTCAGCATCGCGTTGCACACGCCGGTGGCGGTGATCACGCTGCCGCCCACCACCACGACGTCGTCGCGCTCCTGCACCAGCGGGGTGATCCCGGTGTCGCAGCTGCCCACGCCGAGCCGCCAGGTCAGCTCGGTGCCGTCCACGGACTGGACGTCCTGTGCGCCGACCAGGCCCGCCGGGGGCGGGCTGGCCGGCGGGGCGGGCTCGGGCGGGGCGGTGACGGCCTCCGGTGCCACGGCGAGCCGGGCCACCGGCGCGGTGAGTTCCTCGACGGTGAACAGCCACGCCGGCACCTGCGCCTCGCCCCGGCTGGTGCGCACGGGCGCGGTGCCCAGCTTCACGGCCGTGACCGTCAGCGGGACGCAGGCGGTCTGCGGGGCGCTGCTCACCGGACCGTCGGGCCCCGGCTCGATGGTGGGGCCGCCACCGGGGAGCTTCGGTCCGGGGTCCTTGGGGCGGCCGCCGCACGGCGGCGGGTCGCCCTGGTCGAGCTGCCCGTACGCGGTGGCGGCGCTGACCAGCGGGACGGTCAGCGTGCCGTCCGGGAACCGGATGGTGCCGTCGGCGGGCTTCGCGGCGGGCAGGTCGACCTGGTCGCGGTACCAGCCGCCGAGGAAGGCGATCTTGGTCTCCCCGGTGAAGCCCGGGTCGCCGATGAGCACCGTCGGGTCCTGCATCGGCACGTAACCGGACTTCCACGCCGGAAGCGGTCGCCACGCGTCGGCCACCTCGGTGGCCCGCTGGACGAAGGCGTCCCGACGCGGGTCGGAGTCGACCGGGTCGACGGCCGGGTCGGAGCCGGCCGGCGCGCACCCGGCGACGATCATCAACAGCGGAAGGCCCAGCAGGGCGGCGGTACGGCGCATGTGGGTTGGACGCCGGCACGCCCACGCCGGTTCCCCCGGTCAGGTCTCTCCGCCCAGATCCGTCTCGTACGCCTCCCAGAGCAGGTCCGCGCCGCGCTGCCGGTGCCGGGCGAGGGCCCGTAGCAGGTGGGCGGCCCGGCCGAGGATCTCGTCGAGCGAGGCGTCCGGCAGCTCCGCCGCCCGTTGGAGGGCGCCCAGCGCGGCAGCGATGGCGACGTGCTCCCGGGCCAGCAGCCGCACCCCGCGTTCCAGCCGGGGCGCCTGGCCGAGCAGTTCGGCGTAGAGGCCGGCGGGCCCCTCGGTGACCCGGACGTGCTCCGTGAAGCCCCGTCGCACGGGGCCGAGCCCCACGAGGAAGCGTTCCCGCCAGCGTGGTCCGGCCGGCGCGACGGCCAGCGCCCGGGCGAGCGGGTGCAGGTCCCCGGGCGGGGTGTCGGGGAGCCGGCGCGCGGCGGGCGGCCGGAGCCGTCCGGGCGGGGTGGGCGGCTGCTGGATCGGACCGGTGACCATGGGCACCTCCCGCGTCGCGTCTGACCGCGTACAGCGATGGTGGACCCGCGTGTCCGCCCTGTCCAGAGGCGGGGCGGACCTCATCGTTCCCATCCGTCGCGCCCGTCCCGTGGGACCCGGGCGCCCCAGGGACGACCGGCCCCGGAGACGCCGATGCGCCCCGGTCCGGTGGACCGGGGCGCATCGTCTGGTTGGTGGAGGTGCCGGGAATCGAACCCGGGTCCTTCGCCGGTTTGTCAGGGCTTCTCCGAGCGCAGCTCGCTATGCCTCTACTCGGCCCCACCGCTCACGCGAGCAAGTTGGTGTGACGGGCCCAGTCGCTGATTGATCTCGCCGCACGGACCCCGCGACCGGGTCCGATTGGCCAGCCTTCTAGCTGATGCCGGCTAACTGGGTCGAAGGCGCTCCCAGGCCGACAGACTCACTACTCGCCTCAGGCGGCGAGAGCGAAGTCAGCGCGATTGTTCTTGGCGCTTATTGGTTTCCGACGACCGATTCTCGAGACGACGTCGGCTTCCTCGGCTCGCTTCCCCTGTCGCTGCGTACGAAGTCGAAACCAGTCACCCCCTCGACGGGCCGCCCTTGTGGCGGCACTGACAAGCGTAACGCCTGCCGCAACGGGTTTCATCCCGAGCCCCCGGCGGGCGCGCCGAACCGGACAGGACGGACACCTCAGTCATCCATGCCCTTGCCGCGCCGGCCGGCGACCCGGGCGATCTCCCGGTCCGCGTCCCGCTTGGCGAGGTCCTGCCGCTTGTCGTACGACTTCTTGCCCTTCGCCAGGGCGATCTCCACCTTGGCCCAGCCGTCGGAGAAGTAGACCTGCAACGGCACCATGGTCAGGCCGCCCTCGCGGGTCTTGCCGATCAGCCGGTCGATCTCCAGCCGCTTGAGCAGCAGCTTGCGGGTCCGCCGGGGCTCGTGGTTGGTCCACGTGCCCTGCGTGTACTCGGGAATGTGCATTGCGTGCAGGTAGAGCTCGCCGTTGCGCTCCTGCGCGAACGCGTCGACCAGCGACGCGCGCCCGGCCCGCAGCGACTTGACCTCCGTGCCGGTCAACGCCATGCCCGCCTCGTAGGTGTCGAGGATCGCGTAGTCGTGCCGGGCCTTCTTGTTGGAGGCGACAACCTTGCGTCCCTTTTCCCGTGGCATCGGCGCCACCCCCTTTCCGGTGATCCGCCGCCGGACGTGACCGGCCGCGGGGCGGGGATCATGCTACCCGAACGACAAGGACCCTCCCGCGCCGTTTATTCCTGGCGCGGGAGGGTCCCGTCGAGCCGTACGGCGTCAGACCCGCAGGTAGAAGCGGAGCGTGACCCAGGCGGTCACCGCGCTGACCAGGCCACCGACGCCGGCCATCAGCGGGAACATGAACAGGATGTCGCCCCAGCTGATCGGCGAGAGCAGGCCCTGCAGCGCCTGGAGCGACCCGTCGAAGAGCAGGTACTTGGCCGCGATGAGGGCCACCAGGCCGAGCAGCGAGCCGATCAGGCCGGCGACCACGGCCTCCAGCACGAACGGCGCCTGGATGAACCAGTTCGACGCGCCGACCAGTTTCATGACCGCGACCTCACGCCGCTTGCTGTACGCCGCCACCTGGATCGTGTTGGCGACCAGGAGCAGCGCGGCGACGGCCATCACGATCGCGGCGGCCAGGGCGATGTTCTGGATCGCGGTGAGGATGTCGAAGATCTTGTCCAGCAGCCGGCTCTGGTCGACGATCTCGTCGACGCCCTCAGCGTCCTTGTACTGGTCGTAGATGTTCTTGTACTGCTCGGGATTGTTCAGCGTGAGCCGGAACGACTCGGGCAGGCTGTCCGCCTTGACCGCGCTGAGCAGGTCGGGAGCGTCCTGGAACATCTCCTGGAAGCGCTTGTACGCCTCCTCCTTGTTGACGTAGATGACCTCCTTGACCAGCGAGTCGCCCTCCAGCTTCGCCTTCAGGGTGTCGCGCTGCTCGGGAGTCACCTCCTGCGTGAGGAAGATCGAGACCTGGATGTTCTTGTAGTAGAGGTCCTTCATGTCGTCGACCTGGCGGTACATGAGACCGCTGGCGCCGAGCATGGTCAGCGAGACCGCCATCGTGATGATCATCGCAATGGTCATGGTCACGTTGCGCCACAGTCCGACCAGTACCTCGGACAGGACGTATTTCACGCGCATCGGGATTTCCTCCGGGTCTCCGGCATGAGGTGTTCGTCGTCAGGCTGCGCAGGGGTGGCGTCGGCTCAGCCGTAGACGCCGCGGGCCTGGTCGCGCACGATGCGGCCACTCTCGATCTCGATGACCCGGCGGCGCATCTGGTTCACGATGTTGGAGTCGTGCGTGACCATCACGACGGTCGTGCCGGTGCGGTTGATCCGGTCCAGCAGGCGCATGATCTCGATCGAGGTGTCCGGGTCCAGGTTTCCGGTCGGCTCGTCCGCGAGCAGGATCAGCGGACGGTTCACGAACGCCCGGGCGACGGCGACCCGCTGCTGCTCACCACCGGAGAGCTCGTGCGGGTAGCGGTGCTCCTTACCACCGAGCCCGACCAGCTCCAGAACCTCCGGCACGACCCGGCGGGCGACCGCCTTGGTCTTGCCGATCACCTCGAGGGCGAACGCCACGTTCTCGTACGCGGTGCGGTTCGGCAGCAGCCGGAAGTCCTGGAACACGCAGCCGATGGAGCGCCGGAAGTGGGGTCGCTTCCAGGAACGCATCGACGTGACGTCCTTGCTGTTGACGACGACCCGGCCCTTGTTGGGCGAGACCTCGTGCAGCAGCAACTTGATGATGGTGGACTTGCCGGAGCCGGATGGACCGATGAAGAAGACGAACTCGCCCTTCTCGATCGAGACGGACACGTTGTCGAGCGAAGGCCGGGACGCCTTCGGGTACGTCTTCGTCACTTGCTCAAGCTGAATCACGGGTGGTGAGTCTACGCGGTGTAACCGGGGAGCCAAGCCCCACGCCCCGCCGTTGCGGGTCGCGTCATCCAATTCGGGCGTACCGGAGAGATCGACGACGCGCTCCGCCCATGGTTGATCACGCAGTGTCGCCAGCGAGCTGCTGCTGCTTGCGCCATCGGATGCCCGCCTCGAGGAACTTGTCCAGATCGCCGTCGAAGACCGCGGTCGGGTTGCCCGTCTCCTGCTCGGTCCGGAGATCCTTCACCATCTGGTACGGGTGCAGGACGTACGAGCGCATCTGGTCGCCCCACGAGCCGGCGGCGTCCGTCTTCAGGCCCTGCATCTTGGCCTGTTCCTCCTGGCGCTTGCGCTCCAGCAGCCGGGCCTGGAGCACCCGCAGCGCGGACGCCTTGTTCTGCAGCTGGGACTTCTCGTTCTGGCAGGTGACCACGATGCCGGTCGGGATGTGGGTGATCCGCACCGCCGAGTCGGTGGTGTTGACGCTCTGCCCGCCCGGCCCGGAGGAGCGGTAGACGTCGACCCGCATCTCGTTCTCGGGGATCTCGATGCTGTCGGTCTGCTCGACGACCGGCAGCACCTCCACGCCGGCGAAACTGGTCTGCCGGCGCCCCTGATTGTCGAAGGGGCTGATCCGCACCAGCCGGTGGGTGCCGGACTCGACGCTGAGCGTGCCGTACGCGTAGGGCACCTTGACCGTGAAGGTGGCCGACTTCAGGCCCGCCTCCTCGGCGTAGGAGGTCTCGTAGACCTCCGTCGGGTAGCCGTGCCGCTCCGCCCAGCGCAGGTACATGCGCAGCAGCATCTCGGCGAAGTCCGCCGCGTCCACGCCGCCGGCGCCGGCTCGGATGGCGACCAGCGCCTCCCGGGAGTCGTACTCGCCGGAGAGCAGGGTGCGGACCTCCATCTCCTCGATGGCCTTGCCCAGCGAGGCGATCTCCGCCTCGACCTCGGTGAGCACCCCCGGGTCGGACTCCGCCTCGGCCAGTTCCAGCAGCACCTTGGCGTCGTCGAGCCCGGAGCGGAGGCTGCCGAGCTTGCTGATCTCGCCGTTGACGTACGACAACTGCGAGGTCACCTGCTGGGCCTTCGCCTGGTCGTCCCACAGGTCGGGCGCGGAGGCCTCCTGCTCCAGGCGGTCCTTGTCCGCGCGCAGCCGGTCGATGTCGAGCACCGCCTCGATGTTGCGCAGGGTGGCGTCGAGGTCCTTGAGCTGTTCGGCGTAATCGGCAGCGGTCACGACAGACAAGGGTACTGCTCGTGCGAGGAACGGGCCTGCCAGCCCCGCAGTCACGAGCCAAGAAGGTTGAGCTCGTGCGAGAAACGAGTCTGGGGAGCGGCGGCGGTCAGCCGACCGGGGCGCTCTTCAGCCAGGACAGGGCGGCCTTGTGGTAGGCGACGGCGAACTCCAGCGCGCTGGCGTCGTACGCGTCGCCCTCCTTCTTGGCGTTCTTGACCTGCTCCCGGACCTTGGCCAGGGCCTCGGTGTGGTAGTCGTTGGCCGCGGCCTGGAGGTTCTTGAGCTGGCTGGCCGAGTGCAGCTCGCCGAAGGCGATCCGCAGGGCGATCGGGTTGCGGATGGTGTCCCGCCCCGGCTCCTCGGCCAACCAGCGGGAAAATGTCCGTTTTCCTGCCGCCGTGATCGCGTACGGCTGGCTGGAGCGCGGGCCGGGCTTGCCCATCCGGACCAGGCCCCGCTCGGCCAGCACCGGCAGCTCCCGGTAGACCTGACTACGCGTCATCGACCAGTACGGCGCCAATCGGCGCTCGGCGGCGGCCATCAACTGGCCACCTGTCATGGGGCCCTCGTGGAGCAGCCCGAGCAGGGCCGCCGCCGTGGGGTTGACTCCGGAATCCGCCATGCCCCTCACGCTGCCACTTTGCCGACGCGG
Source organism: Micromonospora sp. M71_S20 (assembly GCF_003664255.1). NCBI lineage: Bacteria > Bacillati > Actinomycetota > Actinomycetes > Micromonosporales > Micromonosporaceae > Micromonospora > Micromonospora sp. M71_S20. The sequence continues at coordinate 1,401,760 of NZ_RCCV01000001.1, forward strand.
CGTCCAGGATTTGGCATTTTCGCCACCCGGTCGGGTTCCTATGTGCACTGTCGGCGCGAGACAGTCCGCCGGGGAGGCGCGCGACGCGCCGCCGGACGGTCACAGTCGGCTACGCAGCTCCCACAGTTCCGGGTAGAAGCGGGTCTCCACGCGGGAGCGCAGGTACGCCCCACCGGCCGAGCCCCCGGTGCCGGGCTTCGTGCCGATCTGCCGCTCGGCCATCAGCACGTGCCGGGCCCGCCACAGCGAGAACGCCTGGTCGTGGGCGACCAGCGCCTCCGCGAGGTCCCACAGCGGCCCGAACCGCTCCCGGTCCCCGGCGATCGTGGCGTACGCGGCGAAGCGCGACTCCTCCTCGGCGACGTCGAAGCCGGCCCGGCCGAGCACGGCCAGGAAGCCGTCCCAGAGGCTCGGCTCGGCCAGCCGCCGCTCCAACCGCTGCCGCTCCACGTCGGGCAGCCCCCGGAAGCGGCGCAGGTAGTCCGGGTCCTTGAGGCCGGAGAGGAACTCGATCTCCCGGAACTGGGCGGACTGGAAGCCCGAGGCCGGGGCGAGCTTGGTGCGGAAGGCCAGGAAGTCCTGCGGGGTCATCGTGTCGATCACGTCGACCTGACCGATCAGGACCCGTTCCACCACGTGGCAGCGCTCCAGCCGCACCCGGGGCAGGTAGGTCTCGCCGGCCAGCAGCCGGTCCCGGGCGTCGGTCAGCTCCGCGAGCAGCAGCTTGAACCACAGCTCGTAGACCTGGTGGATGGTGATGAAGAGCAGCTCGTCGTGGGAGGCCGGGTCGGACTCCGGGACCTGGGCGGCCAGCAGGTCGGCCAGCCGCAGATAGTCCGTGTAGGTGAGCAGGCCACCCTGCTCGCCGAAGTGGGGATCCTGCGCGGGGGTGGGGTGGGTCACAGCGGCCACCGTACCGCCGCCCGGCCGCCCCCGCCTCTCGCGGTGCGGGCACGCAAAGGGGCCCTCTCCCCTACGTCGGGAGAGGGCCCCTTGCGCACGCCTCAGCCCATGTGGGGGTACGTGTGGTCGGTCGGCGCGACGAAGGTCTCCTTGATCGTCCGGGGCGACATCCACCGGACGAGGTTGTGCCAGGAGCCAGCCTTGTCGTTGGTGCCGCTGGCCCGGGCGCCGCCGAAGGGCTGCTGCCCGACCACCGCGCCGGTCGGCTTGTCGTTGATGTAGAAGTTGCCGGCGGCGTACCGCATCTTCTCGGCGACCGCGTCGACCACCCGGCGGTCCGTCGCGAAGATCGACCCGGTCAGGGCGTACGGCGCGATCGACTCGGCCTGGCCGACCACCTCGTCGAAGCGGCCGTCGTCGAAGACGTGCACGCCGAGGATCGGCCCGAAGTACTCGGTGGTGAACGTCTCGTGCGCCGCGTCGGTGCACTCGAAGAGCGTCGGGCGGACGAACCAGCCGACGGAGTCGTCGGCGGTGCCGCCGGCGAGGACCCGGCAGGCGTCGTCGCCGGAGATCAGCTCCAGCGCGGCCGTGTGCCGTTCGAACGCCTTGGCGTCGATCACCGCGCCGCCGAAGTTGCCGAAGTCGGTGACGTCGCCGTAGGTGAGGGACTCCGCGGTGGCGGCCAGCCGGTCGCGCAGCCCGCCCTCCCACAGCGACCGCGGGACGTACGCCCGGGACGCCGCCGAGCACTTCTGGCCCTGGTACTCGAAGGCGCCGCGGATCAGGGCGGTGTGCAGGGCGTCGACGTCGGCGCTGGTGTGCGCGACGACGAAGTCCTTGCCGCCGGTCTCGCCGACCAGCCGCGGGTAGCCCCGGTAGCGGGAGATGTTCTCGCCGACGGTCCGCCACAGGTGCTGGAAGACCTTGGTGGAGCCGGTGAAGTGGATGCCGGCCAGGTCCGGGTCGGCGAGGACGACGTCGGAGGCCTCCTCGCCGCGCCCGGTGACCATGTTGATCACGCCGGGGGGCAGGCCGGCCGCCTCGAACAGCCGCATGGTGAAGTGCGCGGCGAACTGCTGGGTCGGGCCCGGCTTCCAGACCACGGTGTTGCCCAGCAGGGCCGGCGCCGAGGGCAGGTTGCCGGCGATGGCCGTGAAGTTGAACGGGGTGACCGCGTAGACGAAGCCCTCCAGCGGGCGGTGGTCGAAGCGGTTCCACACCCCCGGCGACGACATCGGCTGCGCCTCGAGCAGTTCCCGTGCGAAGTGCACGTTGAACCGGAGGAAGTCGATGAACTCGCAGGCCGCGTCGATCTCGGCCTGGATCACGGTCTTCGACTGGCCGAGCATGGTGGCCGCGTTCAGCGTGTCCCGCCACGGGCCGGCGAGCAGCTCGGCGGCGCGCAGGAAGATCGCGGCCCGCTCCTCGAACGGCAGGGCCCGCCACATCGGGGCGGCGTCCTTCGCGGCCTTCACGGCGGCGCGGGCGTCGTCGTGGGTGGCGTGCGCGGTGACGCCGAGCACGTGCGCGTGCTTGTGCGGCTGCACCACGTCGATCGACTCGCCGCCGGCCATCCGCTGCTCACCGGCGATGGTCATCGGCAGGTCGATCCGCTCGGCGGCCAGCTCGGTCAGCCGCCGCTGGAGCCGTTCCCGGTCGGTGCTGCCCGGCTCGTAGTTGCGCACCGGCTCGTTGCGCGGCTCAGGTACGGAGAACACGGCGTCCATCAAGGCTCCTGGCGATCTCGACAGCGGTGGCGAAACCGGACCCGCGGGCACCGGCCGGGTGACCGGCGCCGACGCCGCGCCGGGTTGACCGGTCACGGCAGCGGGACCTTCCCCGATTCTTCCACGCCCCGGCCCCTCGGCCTTCCCACCCTGCGCGGGGCGGGCCACGGGTGGTGGGGGTGGTGGACGCGTACGCTGGGTGGCCGGTGAACTGCCGGCCCACCGGGGCCGGCGTCCGTCGGAGGGAAGACGATGACCAAGCAGCCCGGCAGCTCCGCAGCTGCGGAGTCGGACCGGTCGGCGCCGGCCGCCGACGCGGTTCCCGAGACGACGGACGCCATCGGAGCCACCGGAGCGCAGGACGCCACCGCCCGACCGGTGGACGCCGCCGACGGAACAGAGGCCGGCCCCCCGGCCGACCCGCGGGGCGGGACGGCGCTGCCGCTCGCGCCCGGTGCGCCGGTGCTCGCGCTCCTGGCGCTCGGGTGGCTGGCCGCGATGCTCTGGTCGACCCGCGAGGTGATCAGCTCCGCGGCCGCCGGGCTCACCGCCATCAGCCTCTCCGCGTTCGCCCTGCCGGGGGTGATCTCGGCCGCGCTGGTCGCCGGCGCCGGCTTCGCCCTCTTCGGCGTCGACCTGCTCGCCCGCCGGGGCAGCGACCGGGTCACCCTGCGCTTCGTGGCGGCGATCGGCACCGGCCTGCTCGTCGGGCTCGCCGCCGCGTTCGCGATCAACCTGACGTACGCCGACAACGCGACCACCAACGTGATCGCCGCGACCACCGCCGCCGCCGCGACCGTCGGCGGGGCCATCGCCGGCGCCCGCAGCGGGTCCGTGGTCGGGGCCGTGGTGGCCGCCGCCCTCGGCACGCTGATCTTCGTGGTGGCCTTCAGCCGGGCCCGCGACCCGCTCTTCGACCTGTTCGGCGGCGGCGACACCCAGGAGTCGCTGCTCAGCGCCGCCAAGTGGGTGTCCCGCACCGAGTCGCTGCTCGCCGGCCTGCTGGCCGGGCTGCTGGCCTTCGGATACCTGACCCTGGCCCGCCGCCGGGCCGCCCGGCACGACGCGGCGGCGCCCGCGCCCCGCTGGCCCGCCTACCTGCTGGCCGGCGCCGGCCCCGGCCTGCTCCTGATCGTCGCCGAGGTGATCATCCGGGTCGGCGGGCGGTCCCTGCTCGACCTGGCCGGCGCGCTGAGCGAGGCGGACGCGGTGGCCCAGACCTCGCTGGGCACCTCCCGCATCGACAACGCCATCTGGGTGCTCTTCGTCGGCGCCCTGACCGCGATGATCGCCTTCGGCCGCACCCTGGGGCCGGCCCACGCCGACGACGACGAGCCGGCCGAGGCCGCCCCCACCCGCTGACCCCGGCACCCGCCGCGCCGTCGGGCGCCGCCCGTTGGTGCCGCCGCGTCGGTCGACACCCCGACGGCGGGCGCCGCAGGTGGCGCGCGGGGGTCAGGAGGTCGCGCGGAGCAGCAGGTCCAGCTCGGTGACGTCGTACCACTCCAGCTCGTGGTCCTCGGCACCGTCGACCGTGAACTGCGCGTCCTCGTCGCCGGCCAGGGCCTCGGTGACCACCTCCGCCGCGGCGGACACGTCGTCGACCGCGTCGGCCCCGTCCACGTGGACGGCCGCGACGGCGCCGACCGGCACGGGGGCGCTCAGCTCGACCACGCTGGAGCCCAGCTCCCCGTCGCCCCGGCCCACGGCCGTGGCGGGCAGGTCGACCGAGACGACGACCCGTCGGCGGGGCGCGTCGGGGTCGGCCCGGAGCAGCTGCAACGCGTCCTGGGCGGCCCGGGTGAAGGCGACGTACTCCAGCTCCTCCTCGTCGCCCTCGGCGTACCACTCCCGCAGGGTGGGGGTCACCGCGTGCGCGGCGGCCACCGGCAGGCCCGCGCCGCGCAGCAGGGTCAGCATCGGGACGGTCGCCGGCACGTACACCCGGACAAGCTCCTCGGTCACCGGTCGTCTCCCCCGCTCAGGTCCTGCGCCGGCCTCCGCCGGTCCCGGCCGATCATGCCCTATGCCGTGACCGTCATACACCGCGCACCTTCCCGGTGGAAGCGTCCCGCCGGTGTGTCCCGGGCGTGTCGCCGCAGGTCGCGTCCCGGCGGCTGGGCCCTGTCGGCCGTCGGTGGCAAACTGAACCAAACGACGCCAACCCCGGGGGTTTTCGTGGAGCCGAGGTTCCTGCTGCTCTCCGACGTGGCCACCGAGCTGAACGTGTCGGACTCGCAGGTCTACCACATGGTGCGCAGCGGCGAACTGCCCGCCATCAAGATCGGCGGGCGTGGCCAGTGGCGGGTGGAACGCGCCCGGCTGGAGGAGTACATCGAGCGCAAGTACGCCGAGACGGCCGACTGGGTGCGGAGCAACCCGTTGGCCGACCGCGACCCGGAGTAACCGGACCGATCCGCACTGGCATTGACCGTGGGCTCTGCCATGCCCGAGAATGGAGCCTGTCGAAGGCAAACGAAGGCAAACGCAAGATTATGGAGGTATCCGGATGACCGACCCCCGCCGCCCCGGGCCGGCTAGACCTCCCGTCCGGCTGCGCCCCGCCCCCTCGTTCGAGCCGCCGTTCACCGACGACGACGCCGCACACTGGCCGGCTGCGGGCCACGCCCAGCTCGTCCTCGACCTGTTCGAGCCGTCCCGGCGCGAGGCCGACCGGCCGCCCGGCCGACGGCAGCGGCCGGTGCCGAGCGGCCCCGGCCGGCGGCCCGCCGCCCCGGTGCCGCTGGACGCGCTGGTGACCGCCACCCCCGAGGCGACCCGGGCCGCGCACCGCTTCGTCCGCACCTGCCTGGAGGTGCTCAACGGCTACCGCCCGCCCGGGCAGCTCAGGCCGCTGCTCGACCCGGCGCGAGCGGCCGGGCTGCTGCCCGAGCTGGCCCGCGCCACCGCCCGCTCCGGTCCGGTCCGCCGCCGGTCGACCCGACCGGCCGTACGCCTGCTCCGGCTGCGGGTCTGCGAGCCGCGCGCCGCCGCCGTCGAGGTGGCCGCCGTGCTCGCCAGCACGGGCGGGCGCACCTGGGCGATGGCGCTGCGCCTGGAGCACCGCCGGGGCAGCTGGCTCTGCACGGCCCTCCAGGTGCTCTGAAACGCAGGAGCCGCGGTCCCGAAGGACCGCGGCTTCACACTGCTCGGGCGGGCGCGGGCCCGCTCAACTGCTGATCACGCCCCGCCGTTGGGGGCGCCGTGGCAGCGCTTGTACTTCCGGCCGGACCCGCACGGGCACGGCGCGTTGCGGGACGGGCCGTTGCCGGCCTCCGCCTGCCCCGACACCGCCCGCCGGTTGTTGCCGGCCGGGACGCCCGGGCCGCGCAGGCCGGACGCCGGACGCTGCGGCGCCGCCGGGGCGGTCGTCCCCGGCGCGGCCGGGGCGGCCGGGACCGGACGACCGACACCCAGCGCGGGAGCCTGCTGTTCGTCACGCTCGACGGCCACCGCGCCGGCACCGGCCTCGCCGTCGATGGTCGGCGCGGAGTACTGCAGGCCCTGCTGCTGCGGGGCCCGGCCCAGGCCCTTCGCCCGGATCTCGACCGGCTTGTCGAGCAGCTGGACCTCCTCGGCCTCGGGCTCCGGCTCGTTGACCTGGACCTCGAGGTTGTAGAGGAAGCCGACCGTCTCCTCCTTGATGCCGTCCATCATGGTGGCGAACATGTCGAAGCCCTCGCGCTGGTATTCCACCACCGGGTCGCGCTGGGCGTACGCCCGCAGGCTGATGCCCTCCTGGAGGTAGTCCATCTCGTAGAGGTGCTCGCGCCACTTGCGGTCGATGACCTGGAGCAGGACCATCCGCTCCAGCTGGCGGGTGCCCTCCTCGCCGAGCTGCTCCTCGCGCCGGTCGTACGCGGCGTGCGCGTCCTCCTTGAGGCGGGCGAGCAGGAAGTCCGCGTCCATGCCGGCCCGGGAGCCGCCGGCCTCCTCCTCCAGCTCCTCGATGGTCACGCCCACCGGGTAGAGCTGCTTGAGGCTGGCCCAGAGCTGCTCCAGGTCCCAGTCCTCGCCGTAGCCGTCGGCGGTGGCCCCCTGCACGTACGCGCCGACGACGTCGTCGATCATGTTGCGGACCTGGTCGGAGAGGTCCTCGCCGTTGAGCACCCGCAGCCGCTCGGCGTAGATCACCTGGCGCTGCTTGTTCATGACCTCGTCGTACTTGAGGACGTTCTTGCGGATCTCGGCGTTCTGGCCCTCGATCTGGGCCTGCGCGCTCTTGATCTGCTTGGTGACCATCTTCGACTCGATGGGCACGTCCTCCGGGATGTTGAAGCGCTCCATGACCGCCTCGACGGCGCCGGAGCGGAAGCGCTTCATCAGCTCGTCCTGGAGCGAGAGGTAGAAGCGGGACTCGCCGGGGTCACCCTGGCGGCCCGACCGACCGCGCAGCTGGTTGTCGATGCGGCGGGACTCGTGCCGCTCGGTGCCCAGCACGTAGAGCCCACCGGCGGCGGCGACCTCCTCCGCCTCGGCGTCGCAGGCCTGCTTCCACTGGGGCAGGACCTCCTCCAGCGCCTTGGCGTACTCCTCCTCCTGCTCGACCGGGTCGAGGCCGCGCTGGCGCAGCTCGTTGGCGGCGAGGAACTCGGGGTTGCCGCCGAGCAGGATGTCGGTGCCGCGGCCGGCCATGTTGGTGGCGACGGTGACGGCGCCCTTGCGGCCCGCCTGGGCGACGATCTCGGCCTCGCGGGCGTGGAACTTGGCGTTCAGCACGGAGTGCGGGATGCCACGCCGGCGCAGCAGCTGGGAGATGATCTCGGAATTCTCCACCGAGACCGTGCCGACGAGCACCGGCTGACCCATCGCGTGCCGCTCGGCGATGTCCTCCACCACGGCGTTGAACTTGGCCTTCTCGGTCTTGTAGATCACGTCCGGCCGGTCCTGCCGGACCATCGGCCGGTGGGTCGGGATCGTCACCACGCCGACCTTGTAGACCTTGTTGAACTCGCCCGCCTCGGTCTGGGCGGTACCGGTCATGCCGGAGAGCTTCTCGTAGAGGCGGAAGTAGTTCTGGAGGGTGATGGTGGCCAGGGTCTGGTTCTCCTGCTTGATCTCCACCCCCTCCTTGGCCTCGATCGCCTGGTGCATGCCCTCGTTGTAGCGGCGGCCGTGCAGGATGCGCCCGGTGAACTCGTCGACGATCAGGACCTCGCCGTCGCTGACGATGTAGTCCTTGTCGCGCTTGTAGAGCTCCTTGGCCTTGATGGCGTTGTTGAGGTAGCCCACCAGCGGGGTGTTGACCGACTCGTAGAGGTTGTCGATGCCCAGCCGGTCCTCGACCTTGGCCACGCCGCGCTCGGTGACCGCGATGGTGCGCTTGGAGTGGTCGACCTCGTAGTCGCCCTCGCCGTCCTTGCCGGGCTGGAGCCGGGCCACGACGCCCGCGAACTCGCCGTACCAGCGGGCGGAGTGCTCGGCCGGGCCGGAGATGATCAGCGGGGTGCGGGCCTCGTCGATGAGGATCGAGTCGACCTCGTCGACCACCGCGAAGTTGTGGCCGCGCTGGACCAGCTCCTCCTTCGACCACGCCATGTTGTCGCGCAGGTAGTCGAAGCCGAACTCGTTGTTGGTGCCGTAGGTGATGTCGCACTCGTAGGCGGCCCGGTGCTCGGTGGCCGGCCGGTTGGGCAGCACCACGCCCACGGTGAGGCCGAGGAACTCGTGCACCCGGCCCATCCAGGCGGCGTCGCGCTGGGCCAGGTAGTCGTTGACCGTGATGACGTGCACGCCCTTGCCGGAGAGCGCGTTGAGGTAGACCGGCATGACCGAGGTCAGCGTCTTGCCCTCACCGGTCTTCATCTCGGCGATGTTGCCGAAGTGCAGCGCCGCGCCGCCCATGACCTGGACGTCGTAGGGCCGCTGGCCGAGCACCCGGGCGGCCGCCTCACGGCAGACCGCGAACGCCTCCGGCAGCAGGTCGTCGAGGGTCTCGCCGTCGGCGAGCCGCTCCTTGAACTGGTCGGTCATGCCGCGCAACTCGTCGTCGGTGAGGTTGACGTAGTCGTCCTCGATCGAGTTGACGGCGGCGGCGATGGCCTTGAGCCGGCGCACCATACGGCCCTCGCCCGCGCGGAGGACCTTTTCCAGAATCGACACGGATCAACGCTCCCCTAGACAGTCTCGAACCATCGTAGGCGCTTCATCGGCGCGATGGTCACTGGTGGCGGCCCTCCGAGCCGGCGAAACCGACATAACACGCTCGACTCGCGCCGGCCCGCCGAAATCCGGTTACGCCGTCCGCGAACGGTCCGGCACGATGGCTCGGGTGGAACCTGTGGAGATCACCGAGGACGGCCTGTTGCTGCGACCCTGGCGGGCGACCGACGCCGACGCGGTGCACCGGGCGTGCCAGGACCCGGACATCCAGCGCTGGACCACCGTACCGCGCCCGTACCGGGCCGAACACGCCCTCGGGTTCGTCACCGAAGTGACCCCGGCGGACTGGGCGGCGGGCACCGGGGCGCCGTTCGCGGTCTGCGAGGCCGCCACCGGCGAGCTGCTCGGCTCCTGCGGGCTGGTCTCGATCGACGCCGGCCTGCGCTCCGGCGAGATCGGCTACTGGACCGCGCCCTGGGCCCGGGGCGCGGGCGTCAGCGTCCGGGCCGCCCGGGCCGTCGCCCGCTGGGCCTTCGACTCGCTGGCGCTGCGCCGGCTGATCTGGCAGGCCGAGGTGGGCAACCACGCCTCCCGCCTGGTCGCGCTCCGGACGGGCTTCCGCGTCGAGGGCCGGCTGCGGCTCGCCGATCCCGCCCCCGGCGGCAGTGCGCAGGGCTGGATCGGCTCGCTGCTCCCCGGCGAGGTGCCCGCCCCCGGCGAGACCGGTCCGGCCGGCCCGGGCACCCTGGAGGCCCGCCGCGCCGCCGTCTTCGGCGCGCCCCCGCCCGTCCTCTTCGCCACCGCCGGCGCCACCGAGCTGCGGCTGCGCCCGATGGAGGAACGCGACCTGGACGCGATCGTCGACACCTGCCGGGACCGGGAGACCCTCCGCTGGACCAGCGTGCCCGACCCGTACGAGCGGGCGGACGCCGAGTCGTACCTGGAGTTCGGCCGGGGCACCTGGGCCGGCGGCACCAGCGCCTGCTTCGTGGTCGCCGACGCCGAGGACCGGTACGTCGGCACGATCGACCTGCGGCTCTCCGCCGCCGACCCGCTGCTGGCCGACGTCGGCTTCATGGCCGCCCCCGCGGCCCGGGGCCGGGGCTACCTGTCGGCCGCGCTGACCGCCCTGAGCGCCTGGGGCTTCACCACGCTGGGCCTGGCCCGCATCGAGTGGCGGGCCAACGTCGGCAACACCGCCTCCCGTCGGGTCGCCGAGAAGGCCGGCTTCACGGTCGAGGGCATCGCCCGGAGCGGGCTCACCCACCGCGGCGAGCGGGTGGACGTCTGGGTCGGCGCGCTGCTCGCCGGGGACCTGACGTGACGCCCGAGGTGATCGAGGCCGACGGGGTGCGGCTGCGGCAGTTCCGCCCCGCCGACGCCGCCGACCTGACCGCCGGCTGCGGCGACCCGGTCAACCTGCGCTTCAACCCCGGCATGCCGCAGCCGTACACCGAGGCCGACGCCCGCTGGTGGATCGCCGAGGGCGCCCCGACGGCCTGGGCCACCGGCGGGGCCGCGTACGCCATCGCCGACCCGACCACCGACCGGCTGGTCGGCGGCGCGGGCATCGGCCAGGTCGTGGCGCCGCGCCGGCAGGCGGAGGTGGGCTACTGGGTCGCGCCGTGGGCGCGGCGGCGCGGGATCGCCACCGCCGCGACGCGGGCCCTGGCCGACTCGGCGCTCCGGCACGGTATCGACCGGCTGGAGCTGATGACCCACGCCGAGAACCCGGCCAGCCAGCGGGTGGCGCTCGCCGCCGGCTTCACCCACGAGGGGGTACGCCGGGCGGCCGGCCAGCTGCGCGGCGGCGGCCGGACGGACCTGCTCGCATGGGTACGGCTCGCCGACGACCCGCCCGGTCCCGCACCCCGGCTCCTGCCGGACCTGCCCGACGGCCGGCTCACCGACGGCGTGGTGACCCTGCGCCGGCTCGGCCCGGACGACGTCGACGTGATGTACCGCCTGCACACTCGGCCGGAGGTGGTGGCGAACCAGGCCCCGCCGGTGCCCCCGACCCGGGCGGCCATCGAGCGGCGTTGCCTGCTGGCCGAGAGCGCGTGGCTCACCGGCACCATCGCCCGCCTGCTGATCGTCGACGCGGTCACCGGCGAGCCGGCGGGCAGTTGCGGGCTCAGCCTCTCCGACCCGGAGGCCGGTGAGGGTTCGATCGGCTACGCGCTCCTGCCCGACCAGCGGGGACGCGGGCTGGCCACCAGGGCGGTGCGGCTCCTGGCCGGCTGGGCGTTCGGCCCGGCCGGCATCGCCCGGCTGGTCGCCGGCACCGTGCCCGATAACACCGCCTCGCACGGGGTGCTGGAGCGGGTCGGATTCCGCCGGGAGGGCCTGCTGCGCGGGCGGCTGCCGGGGCTCGCCGGCACCCGGCTCGACGACCTGGTCTTCGGGCTGCTCCCCGACGAACTCCGCTGACCGCCCGTCCGCCCGGCTCGGCTGCCGGGGCGCCCCGGGGCGTCGTCGGCCCCGGGTGCCCGGCGGACTTCCCGCCCCTGGCGGGCCGTGGTGGCGGGGTGGGCCGCCACCACGGCGCCGGAGGGTCAGACGGCGAGGGAGATGATTCCGTAGTCGTAGGCGTGCCGCCGGTACACGACGCTCGGGCGGCCGGACTCCTTGTCCTGGAACAGGTAGAAGTCGTGGCCGACGAGTTCCATCTGGAACAGGGCGTCGTCGACGGTCATCGGCTCGGCGGGGTGCACCTTCTCCCGCGCGATGTGCCAGGGCTGGTCGCGTTCCTCCTCCTCGACCCGTTCGGCGACGGCGGTGGCCGTCCCGGCGCCGTCGGGGGACGCGCCCAGCGGCGCGTCGAGGCCGGCTACCGGCAGGCCGGCGGTGGCCGCGGCGACGGAGAGCGGCGCGTGCCGGCCCCGGTGGACGCGGCGGCGGTCGGCCGCCCGCCGCAACCGGGTGTCCAGCTTGGCGATGGCCGCGTCGAGCGCGCTGTAGAAGTCGTTCGTGCAGGCCTCCGCCCGGATCACCGGGCCACGGGAAACGCAGGTGATTTCGACGCGCTGGCAGTGGTCCGCCTGGCGTGGATTGCGCTCGTGAAACAGCTCTACATCGACACGGATAAGTTTGTGGTCGTAGCGTTCGATCTTCGCGAGTTTCTCCGCCACGTGCACCCGGTAATGATCCGGCACTTCGACGTTACGGCCCTTGACCACGATGTCCATGTGACCTCCCTAGTTCGGACGGTCGTTCGTTCCGGCATCCGGTCGCGCGCCCCTGGGGGAGGTCCCACTCGGCGTCGACCGGTCAGTGCGGCTACGCCTCCTTTCACCGCCGGGGGCGGGTGGAAAGACCTCCTACCCCCGACACGAAAACGCTAACTCCTGTTCGCCCGACAGTCACCCCCCGTCGCCACGACACCCAACAATTTTTCACAGCTCATACACCAACGGGTGAAACGGAAACACGCACCGTCACAACTTGCGCCGTTTCTCGGTCGCGGCGAGCACCGCGGCGACCGTCGGTGACAGCCCGCTCGCCGTCAGCGCCCGCCCCACCGCGGCGAGGGTGGCCCCGGTGGTCAGGATGTCGTCGAGCACCACCACCGCCGCCCCGTCGGGCGCGGACGGGACCCGCGGGCGCACCCGGAAGGCCGCCTCGGCCGCCGCCGCCCGACCGGCGCTGTCCAGCGTCACCGAGTCGGGGCGGGGCAGGGCCCGCAGCGGTCGCCGCACCCGCACCGGCCAGCCCGCCCGGCGCAGCCGGGCCGCGCAGTGCCGGGTCAGCCGGCCGAGGTGGTCGCCGTAGCGGGCGCGGGCCGCCGCCGCGGTGTCCGGCACCGGGACCAGCGTCACCGGGCGGACCCCGCCGACCGCCGCCGCCACGACCTCGGCGAGCAGCGCGCCCAGGGGCCGGGCCAGCCCGTGCCGGCCGTGGTCCTTGTACGCCAGCAGCGCCTCCCGCAGCGGGCCGGCGTACGGGCCGAGGGCGACGCAGGGCGGCAGGTCGGGCGGGGCGGGAGTGGGGCGTACGGCCCGGGGGCGCAGCGCGCCGAGCGCCGCCACGCACTCCGGGCAGACGCCCTGCCGCAGCCCCGGCCGGCGCTCGCGGCAGCCGGCGCACTCCACGGGCAGCACCAGGTCGGTGAGATCCGCCCAGAGCCCGCCGAGATCCCGCACGGAGATCAGTAGAGGAAGAAGGGGGCGGTCGGGTTGCCGGCGCGCGCCCCCGCCGACGGCGCGACCTCCTGCACCTGCTCGGGCTGGATCCGCTCGAACGGGCCGCTGCGGTACGCCACCCCGTTCGCCTCGTACATCGCGGCGCCGACGCGCCCCACGGCGTTCGCCGGGTACGCGGCCAGGTGCGTCACCCGGGCGCCGATCTTGTCCTCCAGCCGGCTCTCCCGGGCGCCGTCCACGCTGACCTCGTAGACCGCCGGGCGGCCGACCGCACCCGCGAGGACCAGGGCATTATCGCCGTACCAGTCGACGGCCGACAGGCTGGTCAGCCGGGTGGGCAGCCGACGGGCCGGGCCGGGCGTGACCCCCGCACCGTCGGGGCTGAGGGCGGCGACGTAGAGCGCACCCCCGGCGATGGCGGCGATCCGGTGGCCGTCCAGCGAGGCCGCCACCGCGGTCACCGGGCCGGGTACGCCCAGCGACACGGCGGTGAGCTGCGCCTGGGCGTCGAAGCGGTACAGGCTTCCGTCGGCGACCACCAGCCCCGCCGGCTGCCCCCGGTACGTCGAGCGCAGCCAGACGGGCCGGCTCATGGCCGCGTAGCCCTTGGCGCTGCGGCTGAACACGGCCACCGGGTCGGTGCCGGTGCCGACGGAGAGCCACTGTCGGCCGGCGTCGGTGACCACCAGCGCCGCCAGGATCTGGTTGTCGGCGCGGCTGAGCCCGGCGGACACGACGTTCCGGTTGGCCTTGGCGTCCACGGGCACCGGGCCGCTGGGCTCGCCAGCGTAGGCCAGCGGGTGGACGGCTCCCTCGTAGACGCAGAACCGCTGGAAGCTCTCCGGGAGCTGGTGCACCGGGCGGTCCAGACGCCGCCGTTCCAGGTCCGGGATGAACTCCTGGGACTGGTTGCGGATCTTGATGTCGAGCGGCCCGTCGAAGTCCGGCAGCGACCAGGCGAGCTGCGTGCCGAGCTGCTCCAGCCGGGCCTTGTTCTCCGGCATCTCCAGGTCGACCTCCCAGCGGCCGTCCGTCCGGGTGGCGTTGTTGATCAGGCGGGTGCCGTCCGGCAGCCTGCTCACGGCCGTGCCGAGCCAGGCGGAGGGGCCGGCGGTCAGCCACTTGACCACCTCGCTCACCCGCCGCTCGTCCGGCACGGCGAGGGGCAGGTAGCGCTGGTCGGGGACGAGGCGGCTGCGGTCGTTGTTCCAGAAGTAGATCGTCCGGCTCTGGTAGTACGTCTCCAGCGCCTCGACGCTGAGCAGCAGCGCGGTCGGCGGGTTCGCCACGTACAGGCCCCCGTCCGCCAGGCCCTCCTGCCCGGGCTGGCTGCGCAGCTCGAACGTGTACGTCGTGGTGCTCGTCTCCGGCGGGCCCAGCGTGCCGTCGTTACGCAACTGCCCGACCTGCTGCACCTTGAGGGTGACCTCGGTCCGGTCCGGGGCGGGCGCGATCACCGGCTCCTCGGTGAGCCGGACGACGGCCAGCGCGACCTCGCTGCCCTGCTTCACCTGGAGGCGGTCGCGGTCGGCCGGCGCGATGAACTGCCGGACCCGTTGGTAGGCCCGGTCCGGCTCGCCGGCCGCGGCGGAGAGGAAGTTCTCGACGAACAGCTCCGCGTCGGCGCCGGCCGCGCTCCGGCTCGGGGGCTCGCCCCGGCTGCCGCTGGTCGAGCCGCCCTCCGCCGCCGGCCCCGGCCCGTCCACCCTGACCTCGGTGTTCTCCGGGATGCCACAGGCGACCGCGCCGCCCAGCAGCAGCGCGCCGCCGAGCAGGCCGGCGAGCAGCCGACGCCTCACGACCCCACCTCCGCGTGCCCGCCGTTGCCCGGCCGGCGCGGACCGCCGGCCAGCGCGCCGTCGGTGCCCGGCCCGATCGTGAGCGCGCCCCCGGTGCCGGGGCCGATGGCCAGCAGCCCGCCCGCCCGGGGCCCGCCGAAGGGCAGCGTGGCGTCGGCCGGGACCAGCCGCAGCGGCGAGGTGGTCAACCGGTCGCCGGCCCGCGACGGCAGGGTGAGCCGGAACTGGGCGCCCTGCCCGGGCGCGCCCCACGCCTCCAGCCAGCCGCCGTGCAGCCGGGCGTCCTCCAGGCTGATCGACAGGCCGAGCCCGGTGCCGCCGGTCTGCCGGGCCCGGGACGGGTCGGCCCGCCAGAAGCGGTTGAACACCAGCTTCTCCTCGCCCGGCTTGAGCCCCACCCCGTGGTCGCGGACGGTTATCGCCACCGCCGTGTCGTCCACCCCGAGCGTGATCAGCACCGGCTTGGCCTCGCCGTGCTCGACGGCGTTGCCGACCAGGTTGCGCAGCACCCGCTCCACCCGCCGGGGGTCGACCTCGGCGATCACCGGGGTGCCGGGGACGTCCAGCTCGATGGCCACCCCGACGCGCTCGGCGAGGCCGGCCAGGCGGTCGGCCACCCGGTGCACGACCGGCACCAGGTCGGTCGGCTCGGAGTCCAGCATGGCGAAGCCGGCGTCGAAGCGGCTGATCTCCAGCAGGTCGGTGAGCAGCTCCTCGAACCGGTCCAGCTCGGCCTGGAGCAGCTCGGCGCTGCGGGCCACCGCCGGGTCGAACTCGTCGCGCTCGGCGAAGATCAGGTCGGCGGCCATCCGGACCGTGGTCAGCGGCGTACGCAGCTCGTGCGAGACGTCGGAGGTGAAGCGGCGTTGCAGCCGGGACATCTCCTCCAGCCGCAGGATCTGCCGTTGCAGGTTGGTCGCCATCTGGTTGAACGACGCGGCGAGCAGCGCGAGGTCGTCCTCGCCGTTGACCACCATCCGCTGGTCGAGCAGGCCGGCGGAGAGCCGCTGGGCGGTGCGGGCGGCCACCCGTACCGGGGTCACCACCAGCCGGGTGACCAGGCCGGCGAGCAGGGCGAGCAGGAGCACCAGGGCCGCCCCGGTGGCGGCCACGGTGCCCCGTACGTCGGCGGCCGTGGCGTCCTGCCGGGCCAGCGGCACGAGGTAGTAGAGCTCCACCTGGCCGAACCGGGTGGGCACCGGCGAGCCGTAGACCAGGTACTTCGTGCGCTTCTCGCCCAGTCGGCCGGTGCGGATCTGGCTGGCGACCTTGCCCCCGGCCACGGTCTCGCGCAGCTCGCGGCTGATCAGCGGGCGGACGTTGACCGCGGGCGAGGACCGGGGCTGGATGGCCCCGGTGTGGTTGTCGGCGGTGAGCGCCACGATCACGCCGGTGGTCTGCTGCGGGTCACCGCCGGCCAGGTAGTTGACCGTGCCGTCGATGGTCTCCTGGAGCTGACCCTCCTGCGGCTGGTTGTAGAGGCCGAACTGCTTCGCCGCGTAGTCCACGCCGCTGCCCAGCCGTATCCGCACGTCCGTCTCGACGTTCTCCACGAGGATGCCGGTGATCTTGTCGGCGATCAGGTAGGCGAAACCGCCCACCAGCAGGCTGGACGCGACCAGTGTGATGGTCACCACCCGCAGCTGGAGCGACCGCCGCCAGCTTTGGTGCAACCCGGCGAGCAGGCGCGCGGCCCGGCCGCTCACGCCGCGCCACAGCTCGCGCGCGGCGACACGCCGGCGCGGAGCTGCCGTCGGGGGGTCCGGAATCGGGGAGGTGGCCACAGTGTGACCAGGCTATCCGGTGCCCGCCTTGTAGCCCACGCCCCGCACGGTGAGGATGATTTCCGGCCGCTCGGGATCAGGTTCGATCTTGGCCCGCAGCCGCTGCACGTGCACGTTGACCAGCCGGGTGTCCGCCGCGTGCCGGTAGCCCCAGACCTGCTCGAGCAGCACCTCGCGGGTGAAGACCTGGCGCGGCTTGCGGGCAAGCGCGACCAGCAGGTCGAACTCCAGCGGCGTCAGCTTCACCTCCTCGCCGTTGCGGCTGACGGTGTGCGCCGGCACGTCGATGGTGATCTGGTTGCCGGGCGGCCCGATGGTCAGCATCTCCGGGGCGACGTCCTCGCCCCGGCGCAGCCGCGCCCGCATCCGGGCGACCAGCTCCTTGGGCTTGAACGGCTTGACCACGTAGTCGTCGGCCCCCGACTCCAGGCCGAGCACCACGTCGACGGTGTCGCTCTTGGCGGTCAGCATGACGATCGGCACGCCCGACTCGGCCCGGATCGACCGCGCCACGTCGATGCCGCTCATGCCGGGGAGCATGAGGTCGAGCAGGACGATGTCGGGGCGGTTCTCGCGGAACGCGGCCAGTGCCCGCTCGCCGTCGGCGACGAACGAGGGCAGGAACCCCTCGCTGCGCAGGACGATGCCGAGCATCTCGGCGAGCGCGGGGTCGTCGTCGACCACCAGTACCCGGGCTCTCATGGGGTTAATGTTTCCATCCCCTTCAGTTCGGTGGGATCCCCGTCACCCGGCACGGTACTGCCGTGGGACGTCGCCGCCCAGCAGCAGGTGCCCGGCGTCGCCGCCCCGACGTGCGGGTCCACCCGATCGGAACGGGCGTGTCACCATGATCCCCGCGTGCGCCGTCACGCGCCACCGCCGTCCCTCCCCAGGAGTACGCGTGCCCGACGCCGGCCCGACCGCCGTGCTCCCGCGCCGCCCCCTCACGGTCGGCGAGCTGCTGGACTCCGCGGTCCTGCTGCTGCGCGGCCAGGCCCGGGTGCTGGTGCCGGTCGCCCTCGTGCTGGCCGTGGCCGAGCAGCTCCTGCTGCACCCGCTGCGGCTCGCCGCCGGCACGGCGCCACCCGCCTGGCTGCCGGAGTTCGGGCGGTTCGGCGCGTACTGGCTGCTGCTGGCGGTGGGCGCGGCGACCGAGGCGGTGATCGTCCTGCTGCTCGGCAACCCGGCCGCCCGGGCCGCCGGGGCCGCGCTGTTCGGTCGCGCCGCGGGCCCCCGGGAACTGCTCCGCCCGGCCGGCGCGCGCTGGGGCGCCACCGCGCTGCTCGCCGTCGGAGTCGGCGTGCTGATGTGCGGGGTCGCGCTGTTCGGGCCGGCGTGGATCGTCGGGTTCGCCCTGCTCGGCGCCGTGGCGCCGGCACTGGTCGTCGACCGGGTGCACCCGCTGCGCGCCCCGCTGCGCGCCGCCGCCCTGGCCGTCCGCGCCGCCGGCCGGGCCGGCTGGATCCGGCTGCTCGGCTACCTGGTGTGGTGGATCGTCCGCGTCGGCCTCGGCGTCGGCGTCTACCTCGGGCTGGACTCGTTCGACCTCGTCAACCGCCCCTGGGCCGGGTGGCTGTCGCTGGCCGTCTGGGCGGGCGTGAACAGCGTCGCCTACCCGGCCCTGGCCTGCCTGGACGCGGTGCTGCACCTGGAGACCCGGATGCGTACCGAGGGGCTGGACATCCGGCTCTCCCGGGCCCGGGCGGGCACGCCGGAGACCGTCCTGCTGGCGGCCGGGCGATGAGCTTCAGCCGGTGGTGGACCGAGACCACGGCGGCGCTCGGCGACCGGGTGCCGCTGTCCCTGGTGGCGCTGCTGCTGGTGCTCGCCGCGGTACTGGTCGCGGCCGGCTGGTACACGTTCCCGGCCTGGGTTCCCCGACGGTTGCCCCGGCTGCGCCGACGCCGCCGGAAGACCTCGCCGCCGGACGCCCCGCCGCCGGTCGTCCCCGCTCCCCGCGAGCCCGAGTTGCCGGCCGCCGCGTACGTCTCCCTCGCGGACCGGCTCGCCGCCGAGGGCCGGTACGCCGAAGCCGTCCGGGAGCGGCTGCGCGCGATGGTCCGGGAACTGGCCGCCCGGGGCGTTGTGCAGCCGCAGCCCGGCATGACCGTCGCCGAGCTGGTGGGGGCCGCGACGGACACCCGGCCCCAGGTGGGCCCACCGCTGAGCGCCGCCGGCGGGATCTTCTCCGAGCTCTGGTACGGCCAGCGCCCCGCCTCCGCCGAGCACGACCACCGGATGCGGGAGCACGCCGCCGACCTGGACCGGGTGCTGACCGGCCGAGCCGAGGACGGGCCACGACCATGAGCGCACAGGCCACCGCCGTCCCACCGGCGCCACGCGCGGACGCCGCCCCCCGGCGACGACGCCGCCGGCACCGGCTGCTGATCCCGCTGGGCCTGGCCGCGGCGCTCCTGGCCACCACCCTGATCACCCACTCGGTCGACCAGCCCGACCCCGGCGACCGGGGTTTCCTCTCCCCGGCCGCGACCGGGGGCGACGGCGGCAGCCGGCTCGCCGACGCGCTGCGCGAACAGGGCGTCACCGTGCAGCGGGAGACGGACACGCTGCGCGCCCTGCTGGCCGCCCGAAGCGGCGCGGCCACGCTCTTCGTGCCCGCGCCGGAGCTGCTGCACCCGGACACGATCGGCGCGTTGGACTCGCTGCCCTCGACCACCAGGCTGGTGCTGGTGGACCCGCCGCGGCGGGTGCTGGAGGCGGTCAGGCTGCTGCCGGTGGAACCGGCCGGCCGCCGGTGGGCCGCGCAGGCGGTGGGGCCGGACGCGCGCGGCCTGCCCTGCCCGTTGCCCGAGCTGCGCCAGCTCGGACGCGTGGCGGTCGGGCTGCAACGCTACGCGCTCGCCCCGGGCGCGTCGGCGCCCGTCCGGTTCTGCTTCGCCGACGGGCTCGCCCTGCTGTCCCGGGTCCCCGAGAGCACCGTGGCGGTGGGCGCCAGCGACCCGTTCCGCAACGACCGGATCGACGAGTGGGACAACCGGGCGTTCGCCACCGCGCTGCTCGGCGGGCCGGGCCGGGTGGTGTGGCTCGACCTGGACGGCCCCGAGCCGCCGCCGGTCTTCGGCGACGGCGACACCGGCAGCCCGGCCTGGTCGCCGACGCCGGGCGGCTCCACCGGGAACGGCGGCCCCGGCCGCGGCACCGGCACCGGGGACGGCACCGGCGACGGGCGCCCCGGCGACCCGGCGGACCCGGGCGGGGAGCCCGACGACGACAGCGACAGCGAGGGCCGCGACGACTCCCGGGCCGACAGGCCCGACCCGCCGAACCCGCTCTGGTCCGCCTTCCCCGCGTGGCTGTGGGCGTTGCTGGCCCAGCTCGCCGTGGCCGCCCTGCTGGCCGCGCTCTGGCGGGCCCGCCGGCTCGGCCCGCCGGCGGTGGAGCCGCTGCCGGTCACGGTCCGCTCGGCGGAGACGGTGCTCGGCCGGGCGCGGCTCTACGAGAAGGCGGGCGCCCGGGACGCGGCCGCGCGGACCCTGCGGACCGCCGCCCTGGACCGCCTGACGCCCCGGCTGCACCTGCCGCCGACCGCGCCGCCGGCCGACGTGGCCGCGGCGGTCGCCGCCCGCACCGGCGACGACCCCCGGTGGACCTACGAGGTGCTGCACGGCGCCGGGCCCGAGACCGACCAGGACCTGCTGGACCTGGCCCGGGCGCTGGACCGACTGACCCGCGTCGCCGCCCCGCACGCCTCCGACGGCCCGCACCCGCCCGCCGAGGCACCGCCGCCGGCAGCCGCCGGGCCGCACCCGCCAGCCGCACCGCACCCGCACCGAGCCGAAGGAGACCCCCGGTGACCCGACCCGCCGGCACCGCCGAGCCGCCGACCACCGACCCCGTCGACCCCCGCGCCGCCCTGCACCGGCTGCGCGCCGAGGTCGCCAAGGCGGTCGTCGGGCAGGACGCGGTCGTCACCGGCCTGGTGATCGCCCTGCTCTGCCGCGGGCACGTGCTGCTGGAGGGCGTGCCGGGCGTGGCCAAGACCCTGCTGATCCGCACCGTGGCCACCGCCCTCGACCTGGGGTCCAAGCGGGTGCAGTTCACCCCGGACCTGATGCCGGGCGACGTCACCGGCTCGCTGATCTTCGACCCGCGCACCGCCGCCTTCACCTTCCGCGAGGGGCCGGTCTTCACCAACCTGCTGCTCGCCGACGAGATCAACCGGACGCCGCCGAAGACCCAGTCGGCGCTGCTGGAGGTGATGGAGGAGCGGCAGGTCTCGGTGGAGGGCGAACGGCGGGCGCTGCCCGACCCGTTCATCGTCGCCGCCACCCAGAACCCGATCGAGTACGAGGGCACCTACCCGCTGCCGGAGGCGCAGCTCGACCGGTTCCTGCTCAAGCTCACCGTGCCGCTGCCCAACCGGGACGAGGAGCTGGGCGTGCTCCGCGCGCACCACGCCGGCTTCGACCCCCGCGACCTGGGCGCCGCCGGCGTACGGCCGGTGGCCGACGCGGCCGACCTGGCGGCGGCCCGGGCGGCGGTCGGCCGGGTGCACGTGGCGGAGCCGCTCTTCGGCTACATCGTGGACCTCTGCCGGGCCACCCGTAACACCCCGGCGCTGGAGCTGGGCGCCTCGCCCCGGGGCGCCACCGCGCTGCTCAACACGGCCAAGGCGTGGGCCTGGCTGGCCGGCCGCGACCACGTCGTACCGGACGACGTGAAGGCGGTCGCCCGGCCGACGCTGCGGCACCGGCTGCGGCTGCGCCCCGAGGTGGAGCTGGAGGGCGTCGGCGTGGACGCGGTGCTGGACACGGTGCTCGCCACCGTGCCGACGCCGCGATGACCTGGCGGGCGGCGCTCCTGCTGGCGGTCGGCGCGCTGACCCTGCCGGCCTGGCCGTCGCCGTTCGTCGGGCTGCTGGTGATGACCGGGGCGGTGCTGCTGCTGGTGCTGCTCGACCGGGCGCTGGCCGCGCCCCCGGGCGCGCTCACCGCCGCCCGCGAGGGGGACCGCGCGGTCCGCCTCGGCGGCACCGCCACCGTCACGCTGCTGCTGCACAACCCCTCCGGCCGTACGCTGCGGGCCAAGGTCCGCGACGCCTGGGTGCCCTCCGCCGGCGCCCGCCCCGACGTGCCCCCGGCGCGGCTGGTACGCGTCGAACCGGGCACGACCGTGGCGCTGCCCAGCCGGCTCACCCCCGTGCGGCGGGGCGACCGGCCGGCGGTGGCGCTGACGGTGCGCTCGTTCGGGCCGCTGGGGCTCGGGTTCCGGCAGCGCTCCGGCCGGCCGGCCACCCCACCGTGGACGGTGCGCGTGCTGCCCCGCTTCGACTCCCGCCGGCACCTGCCGGAGAAGCTGTCCCGGCTGCGGGTCATCGACGGCACCCAGGTGAGCCGAGGGCGGGGTCAGGGCACCGAGTTCGACACCCTCCGCGAGTACGTGGTCGGCGACGACGTGCGGTCGATCGACTGGCGGGCGAGCGCGCGCCGGGCCGACGTCCTGGTGCGCACGTGGCGGCCGGAGCGGGACCGCCGGCTGCTCTGCGTGCTGGACACCGGGCGGACGTCTGCGGTGCGGGTCGGCGACGAGCCCCGGCTGGACACCGCGATCGACGCCGCGCTGCTGCTCACCGCCCTCGCCGCCCGCGCCGGCGACCGGGTCGACCTGCTCGCCGCCGACACGGCGGTGCGGGCCACCGTCACCGGCACCGGCGGGCCGGCCCTGCTCTCCCGGGTGGTGCACGCCCTCGCCCCGCTCCAGCCGACGCTGGCGGAGACGGACTTCGACCTGATCGCGGGCGAGCTGCTGCGCCGGCAGCGCCAACGCAGCCTCGTGGTGCTCTTCACCGCGTTGGAGGCCGGCGCCCTCGGCGAGGGGCTGCTGCCGGTGCTCCCCCGGCTGGCCGCCCGGCACAAGGTGGTGATCGCGGCGACGCACGACCCGGTGCTGACCGCCCTCACCACGGGCGTCCCGCAGCGCCCGGGGGACGTTTACGCCGCGGCGGCGGCCTGGCGGGCGCTCGCCGAACGCGACCGGGTCCGCGCCGCCCTGGGCCGGCACGGCGTGACCGTGGTCGACGCCCCGGCGGGCCGGCTGGCCCCCGCGCTGGCCGACACCTACCTGCGCCTGAAGGCCCTCGGTCAGCTCTGATCAGGCTCGGCGGCGACGGCACGGCGACCGAGGACCACCACGTACGCCAGGAAGGCGAGCCAGACGGCGGCGCCCGCGGCGACGCGGAGCGGAACCGGCACGGGCGCGGGGGTCACGAACGCCTCGATGACGGCGGAGACCGCGAAGAGCCCCACCAGCCCGACGGCGACCAGGACGCCCTCGCGTCCCGCCCGGGCCACCGCCTGCCCCCGGGTGAGCTGCGTCGACGGTGCGATCCACGCCCACCCGATGCGCAGGCCCACCCCGGCGGCCACGAAGACGCCGGTGAGTTCCAGCAGCCCGTGCGGGGTGATCAGGCCGAAGAAGACGTCCGCGCGGCCGTAGGCGACCATCACCCCGCCGACCACGCCGATGTTGAGCGCGTTCTGCCAGAGCAGGTAGAGCACCGGGACGATCAGCACCCCGGCGGCGAGGCACTGGGCGGCGAGCCAGGCGTTGTGCGTCCACAGGTGGAAGGCGAACGTCGGCGCGGAGAACTCGGTGTAGTAGCCGGCGAAGCCGGACTCGACCAGGTCGGCGGCCGCCGCGTCGCCGATGAAGGCCGCCGCCGTCTGCGGGTTGCCGGCGACGAACCAGATGAGGAAGAGGCTGAGCAGGCTGAACCCGGTCGCGACCCCGCACCACCAGGGCCAGGCGCGGTAGACCGCAGCGGGGAAGCCGGCCACGAGGAACCGCCCGACCGCCGCCCACGACGGGCGCGGGCGCCCGGTGAGCCGGGCCCGCGCGCGCAGCACCACCTGGGAGAGCTGGCTGACCAGCGCCGGGTCGGGTGAGCGGCTGCGCAGCACCGACAGCTGGGTGGTCGCCCGCTGGTAGAGGGCGACCAGCTCGTCGACCTCGGCGGCGTCGAGCCGGCCGCGCCCGGAGAGTTCCTCCAGCCGTCGCCACTCCCCGCCGTGCTCCGCGACGTACGCGTCGAGATCCACCGTCACCCCCGTCCGGCGATCATAGTGTTCACTGTCGGGGTGAGAGCACAACCGCGACCGCCGGCCCGACCCGCCCCGTGGGGCGACGCCGGGCTGGTCAGCGGGGAGGCCGTGGAGCTGGACGTCCGGGCCGCCCGCATCGGTTCCCGGGTGCTCGCGCTGCTGCTCGACGTCCTGGCGCAGGCGGCCCTCATGCTGGTGCTCTCCATGAGCGTCGGCGTCGCGCTGCTCAACCTGCCGGAGGGGCTGGTCGACGGCGCCCTGGCCGGCGGGCTCGCGACGGTGGGCCTGATCGTGGTGCTGGTCGGCTACCCGGTGCTGTGCGAGCGGTTCAACCACGGCCGCACGCTGGGCAAGATGGCGGTCGGTCTGCGCGTGGTCAGCGCCGACGGCGCTCCGGTCGCGGCGCGGCAGTCCCTGATCCGGGCGCTGGTCGGCGTGGCCGTGGAGTGGCCCGGTCTGGTGCTGCCGCTGCTGAGCTGGGTGGCCGGGGTGACGGTGATGGTGACCGACCGGCGCGGGCGTCGACTGGGCGACCTGGTGGCGGGCACGCTGGTCGTGCACACCCGGACGGCGACCGCCTGGCGGCCCGTCCCCACGGCGGTCCCCGCGCTGGCCGGCTGGGCGGGCACGGTGGACCTGAGCCGGCTCGACGACGGCCTGGCGTTGGCCGCCCGCCAGTACCTGGCCCGGGTGCACCAGCTGGCGGAGCCGGCGCGCGGGCAGCTGGGGCGCGGGCTGTGGACCGAGGTCTCGGCGGTGATCGCGCCGCCCCCGCCACCGGGCATGCCCGAGTCGGTCTACCTGGCCGCGGTCCTCGGCGAGCGGCACCGGCGGGCGCGCTACCGGCTGGGGCTCGGCCGGTCGGCCGCCGCGACGCTCTGGCCCGAGCTGGTGTCCGGACCGCCCGGCGCCACCTCCCGGCCCGGCCCGGTCCGGCCGGCGGCGCCGGACCTCGCCCTGGTGGCCGCGCCCGCCGTGCCGGCGCAGGCCGCCCCGGCGCTACGACCGGCGGTCGTACCGGCGATGCGGGACGACGCCCCGTCCACGGTCGACTCCCACACCTGAGCCGCGGCGCGGAAGCGGGCCGGGCGCCGGCTGTGGCAGGATCCGGCTCGCCCCTACGAGACAGGATGACCGTGGCTGACGACCTGTTCACCCCCACGATCGCGCCGCCGACGTACGAGGTGCGACGCCCGCCGTGGCGGCCCCAGTCGCTGATCTTCCCCGCCGTGTTCGGCGGTCCGACGGCCGTCACCGTGCTGGCCCTGGTCAACGGGCACCGGCTGGGCGTGTCCCGCCCGGCACGCCTGGCGGTGCTCGGCGCCGGGCTGGCCGCGCTGTTCGCCCGGCTGACGATCACGCTCGCGATCTTCGACGACGGCGGCAACCGCCCCGTACGACTGGTCGGGGCGCTGGCCGGCGGGCTGGTCTGGCTCGTCGCCGCCACCACCCAGAAGCGACAGTTCCGGGCGTACGAGCTGCGTGGCGGCCAGCCCGCCTCGCTGTGGCTGCCCGGTCTCGGGGCGGTGCTCCTGCTCGGCTTCACCGAGGCCGTGCTGGTCTTCCTGGTGGCCGCCGCGTGACCGCCCCGGAGATGCAGCTCGCCCGGGTGGCCCAGCTGCTGGAGGTGAACCGCCCGGAGCAGGCCCTGGCGGAGGTCGACCGGCTGCCCGCCCCGCTGGCCACCAGCCTGCTCGCGTTCCGGCTGCGGGCGGGCGCACTGACCGTGCTCGACCGCTGGGACGACGTGGTCGCCGTGGCCCGGCAGGGGCTC
This sequence comes from Micromonospora sp. M71_S20, assembly GCF_003664255.1. NCBI lineage: Bacteria > Bacillati > Actinomycetota > Actinomycetes > Micromonosporales > Micromonosporaceae > Micromonospora > Micromonospora sp. M71_S20. Next base: position 1,427,055 of record NZ_RCCV01000001.1, read on the forward strand.
GCCGAGCACGGCCCGGACGCCGAGCTGCTCGGCCGGCTCGGCCTCGCGCTGCGGCACCGCCGCGAGCACCACCTCGCCGAGCGGGCGCTGCTGGACGCGCTCGCCATCGAGCCGGAGAACCCGTGGCTGCTCTGCCAGTACGCCGACCTCTGCTGCGCCGTCGGCCAGACCGACAAGGCGGAACGCCTGGTGGCCCGCGCCGCGGCGATCGTCCCGGACGCGCCGGCCGTCTTCGCCTCCCGCTTCCAGCTCGCGTACGCCCGGGGCGACGACCGGGCGGCCGAGCGGGTCGCCGGGGAGTTCCTGGGGGCGTGGCCGGGCAATCCGGTGGCGCTCGCCCTGCACGGCGTCGCCGCCGCCCGGCGCGGCCGGGTGGGCGACGCCCACCGCGCCTTCGGCCAGGCGGCGGCGCACGACCCGACCGACGCCGACTACGCGGACGCCGCCTGGGAGACCCGGGTGTACGCGCACCCGCTGCTGCTGCCGTTGCGCCCGCTCTACCGGCTGGGGATCTTCCGGACCTGGCTGCTCGCGGTCGGCACGATCGTGCTGCTCAGCGCCGCCGGCCTGAACGTGCTCGGCGGCCTGTTCGCCCTGGCCTGGATGCTCTTCTGCGTCTGGTCGTGGATCGCTCCGCCGCTGGTCCGCCGGATGGTGCTCGGCCGGTGGCGGTCGTGAGGGCGTTCGGGCCGTGGCTGGCCGTCCTCGCCGTGGTGCTGCTGCTCGACGCGCTGCGCCTGCGCACGCTGGCGGCCGTGGTCTCGGTGGCCTGGCTCGTCTGGTGCGTGTGGAGCTGGATCCGCCCCGCCCGTCGCCGCTCCCCCCGGGACTGACCGCCCGGCGGCGCGCGCCCGCCCCGGAACGCCGACCGGGCCGGGCCGCTGGAAAAGAAGCGGCCGGCCCGGTCGGTGCGGTGCGTGTCAGTACCGGTAGTGCTCCGGCTTGAACGGGCCCTCCACGGAGATGCCGAGGTAGGCCGCCTGCTCCTTGGTCAGGGTGCTCAGCTTGGCGCCGAGCGCCTCCAGGTGCAGCCGGGCGACCTTCTCGTCGAGGTGCTTCGGCAGCACGTAGACGCCGATCGGGTATTCCTCGGTCTTGGTGTACAGCTCGATCTGGGCGATCGTCTGGTTGGCGAACGAGTTCGACATCACGAAGCTCGGGTGGCCGGTGGCGTTGCCCAGGTTCAGCAGGCGGCCCTCCGACAGCACGATGATGGCGTGCCCGTCGGCGAACTTCCAGAGGTCGACCTGCGGCTTGATGTTGACCCGCTCGACGTCGGAACGCTTCGCCAGGCCGGCCATGTCGATCTCGTTGTCGAAGTGGCCGATGTTGCCGACGATGGCCTGGTGCTTCATCCGGGCCATGTGCTCGTTGGTGATGACGTCGAAGCAGCCGGTGGCGGTGATGAAGATGTCGGCCTTGTCGACCACGTCGTCCAGGGTGGCGACCTGGTAGCCGTCCATCGCCGCCTGGAGGGCGCAGATCGGGTCGACCTCGGTCACCACGACCCGGGCGCCCTGGCCGCGCAGCGACTCGGCGCAGCCCTTGCCGACGTCGCCGTAGCCGAGCACGACCGCCATCTTGCCGCCGATCAGCACGTCGGTGGCCCGGTTGATGCCGTCGATCAGCGAGTGGCGGCAGCCGTACTTGTTGTCGAACTTGCTCTTCGTCACCGAGTCGTTGACGTTGATGGCGGGGAAGAGCAGGGTGCCGGCGCGGTGCATCTCGTAGAGCCGGTGCACGCCGGTGGTGGTCTCCTCGGTCACGCCCTTGATGCCGGCGGCGATCCGGGTCCACCGCTGGCCGTCCTCGGCGAGCGAGCGGTGCAGCACACCGAGGATGACCGCGTACTCCTCGGAGTCGGCGGACTCGACCGGCGGCACGGCGCCGGCCTTCTCGAACTCGGCGCCCTTGTGCACCAGCAGGGTGGCGTCGCCGCCGTCGTCGAGGATCATGTTCGGGCCCTGCCCGTCGGGCCAGGCGAGCACCTGCTCGGTGCACCACCAGTACTCCTCCAGGCTCTCGCCCTTCCAGGCGTAGACCGGGACGCCGGCCGGGGCCTCGGGGGTGCCCTCCGGGCCGACCACGATCGCGGCGGCGGCGTGGTCCTGGGTGGAGAAGATGTTGCAGGACGCCCAGCGGACCTGCGCGCCGAGCGCGACCAGGGTCTCGATGAGGACGGCGGTCTGGATGGTCATGTGCAGCGACCCGGTGATCCGGGCACCGGCGAGCGGCTGGGCGTCGGCGAACTCACGACGGATCGCCATCAGGCCGGGCATCTCGTGCTCGGCGAGCTGGATCTCCTTACGCCCGAACTCGGCGAGCGACAGATCCGCCACCTTGTAGTCGCCCTCGGCGAGAGTGCTCGGCCGGGCCTCGGACGGCGTGCCGCTGGCGGACGCCGGGAGGGTGCTGGTCATGAAATCTCCTGTCGGACGATGTGCTGCGCGACCATTCACCTTACGCTCGCGGACCGCTGCCGCGAGGACCGGCCGGTGAAGAGAGCACGAAGACATCAGCGGACAGCGCACGGGGCGGTCGGTCGTGAACGGTGTCCCGTTCACCAGCCGACCGCCCCGTGCATCCCCCCGGTTTGGTTCCCCCGCGCGTTGTCGGACCTTCGTCGCGATAACGCTGCGTACTCATAGAGTCACACTCGGCCAGAGCCGAGTCAAGCTATTCCGGGAAAGTCGGACTTGCGCCGCCGCCCGACGCCCCAGCTCCACCGTCCGACGCTTCGCGCCTCAGCGCAGGCCGCAGCTCGCGACGTACGCCTCCCCCGCGCCGCCCAGGCGCAGCGGTCCGGCGGCGGCGCTCCCGACGGCCGCCCGTCCGGGCGCCAGCGTCACCGCGCCGGCCCCGTCGTCGACGGAGACCTCGCCGGAGCGGCAGAGCACCACCCGGGGCCCGGGCACCTCGACCGTCACCTCCGGCAACCCCGCGCCCACCGTCACCCGGTGCAGCGCGAAGTCCTCCACCGGCACCGGCCAGGTGACCACGCCCGGGGCGAGGACCAGCGGCGGCACCACCGGGTCGCGCAGCACCTCGAAGCGCAGCACCCGCAGCAACTCCTCGACGTCCACCCGCTTCGGCGTCAGCCCGCCGCGCAGCACGTTGTCGCTGGCCGCCATGATCTCCACGCCGGTGCCGCGCAGGTAGGCGTGCAGGTTGCCCGCCGGCATCCAGATCGCCTCGCCCGGGGCCAGGCGCACCCGGTTGAGCAGCATCGCCACCAGCACCCCGGGGTCGCCCGGGTAGGCGGCGGCCAGGTCCCGGGCCAGTTCCGCGTCCGGCCCCGCGACCGGCGCCGACGCCACGGCTGCCACCAGCGCGTCGCGCCGGTCGGCGGGCCAGGTCAGCAGCAGTCGTACGGCGTCGCGCAGGCCCGCCGGCCCGGTCCGCAGCGCCGCCAGCACCGGCTCCAGCGCGGGTACGCCGAAGCCGGCCAACGCCGCCGCCGAGACCGCCGGGTCCCGGAACCCGCAGAGCGCCTCCATCGGCGAGAGCGCGACCAGCAGCTCCGGCTTGTGGTACGGATCGACGTAGTTGCGCTGCCCGTCGGGGCGGGCGGCGTCGGCGGCGTGCCCGGCGCGGGCCTGCTCGGCGTCCGGGTGCGCCTGGAGGCTCAGCGGGGCGTCCGCGGCGAGCACCTTGAGCAGGAACGGCAGCCGGGTGCCGAACCGGCCGACCAGCCGCTCGCCGAGCCAGTGGTGCGGCTCGGCGAGCAGCAGGTCGGTCAGGCTCACCCGGTCACCGTCGCGGTCGACCAGGGCCGGGCCGCCCGGATGGGCGCCCAGCCACAACTCGGCCTCCGGGCCGTCGCTCGGCGCCGGGCGCCCCTGCAACTCGGCGATCGCCGAGCGGGACCCCCAGGCGTAGTCGCGGATCGGTCCGTGCAGCAGTTCCACCGGTCAGCTCCCGGGCCGCCCGGCGACCTCACCCGGCTCGGCGGGCGACGCGCTGCCGGCACCTGCCCGCTCGGCGGTGGCGCGGTAGATGTCCGGCTCCAGGTAGATCACCCGGGCGCTCGGCACGGCGGCGCGGATCCGACCCTCGACGGTGTCGATGCTCTGCGCCAACACCTCTGCGGTGACGCCGGCCGGCACGGCGACCTTGGCGGCCACCATCAGCTCCTCGGGGCCGAGGTAGAGCGTCTTCATGTGGATGATCCGCTCGAACTCGGGGCCGTCGGTGACCGACTTCTCCAGCGCGGCGACGTCGTGCGCCTCGGCGCCCTCACCGAGCAGCAGGCTCTTGGTCTCGATGGCCAGGATGATCGCGATGACCACGAGCAGCACACCGATCATCGCGGTGCCCGCCGCGTCCCACCGGCCGTTGCCGGTGATCAGCGTCATGCCGACGCCGAAGAGCGCGAAGACCAGACCGACCAGCGCGCCCAGGTCCTCCAGGAGCACCACCGGCAGCTCGGGGGCCTTGGCGCGCCGGACGAACTTCACCCAGGACTGGTTGCCCCGGACGAGGTTGGACTCGACGATGGCGGTGCGGAAGGAGAAGATCTCCATGATGATCGCGGCCACCAGTACGGCGACCGGCACCCAGTGCCACGAGGTGATGCCCTCGGCGTGCGACCACTTGTGGTACGCCTCGTAGAGGGCGAACAGGCCACCGACGCTGAACAGCACGATGGAGACGATGAACGCGTAGATGTAGCGCTCCCGGCCGTAGCCGAAGGGGTGCTGAGGGGTGGCCGCGCGCCTGGCCCGCCGCCCGCCGAGCAGCAGCAGCCCCTGGTTGCCGGCGTCGGCGACCGAGTGGACCGACTCGGCCAGCATCGACGACGACCCGGTCAGCAGGAACGCGACGAACTTGGTGACGGCGATGCCGGAGTTGGCCAACAGGGCGGCGACGATCGCCTTCGTACCACCGTTGGCGCTCACGCCGTCGCTCCGTTGTGTCGCGCGGCACCGCCGGGCATCGGCGCGGCGCGCCGCTCGACCCGTTCCCTGCTATCGCTCACTGGTTTGCCAGCTCCTTCATTTCGGTGATGGCCGGCACGGCCATCGGGTCCAGTCCGTGTGCCAGGGCGAGGTAGATCGAGGCGAAGTCCGGCACGGCGACCAGCGAGGCGAGCCGCTCCAGCGCGGAGCCACCCTCGGCGGTCACCACGTCGCAGCGCACACCCCGCCGCTCGGCGAGGGTCTGCACGGCGTCCGCGCGGCGCTCCTCGACGTCGAGGGGCTCGTCGGCGTCGTCCTCCGGGTTCAGCCCACCGTCACGCAGCAGCACCAACCGCAGCCGGGTGCCCGACGGCGCCTCCGCGTCGGGATCGGCGAAGATGTCGCGCTCCCCCTCGGCCAGGCCGCCGAAGACGCCGTCGAGCAGGCCGACCCGACCGCGCCCCGCCTCGCCGAGCGCCCCGCTGACCACGGGGTAGCGGGCGTTGGCGGACAGGGTGTCGCCGAACCGGCGGGCCGCGACCGTCGCCAGCGGCGACGATCCCCAGACGATCGGCACCGAGCCGGCGAGGCCCAGGGCCAGCGACTTCGCCGGGTTGACGAAGGACTCGGCCGTCGGACGGCAGCGGTCGGCCTCCGCGTCCAACCGGGCCGCGGTCTCCGCCAGGTCCGCCTCGTTGACCTTCACGAGCCCGAGCGTACGGGCGGCGAGCAGGACCGGCACGGTGAGCGCCCAGAGGCTGGCCCGGGCCGGGGCGCGCCGGGGCACCGGGATGAACGGCGCCCGGGCCCGCTCGGCCACGGACTGCAACTGCGAGTCGGGCGCGCCGACGGCGACCAGCCGGGCGCCCCGCCGGTGCGCGGCCTCGGCGGCACCCAGCGCCTCGGGGCTGCGACCGGACGCGCTGACGGCGATGACCACGTCGGCGGCGCCCACCCAGCCGGGCACGCCGGCGCTGCGGTGCGGGATGACCGGCACCGGGCAGCGCGGCCCGGCGACGGTGGCCAGCACGTCGCCCGTACGCCCGGCGGTGCCGATGCCGGCGATGACGACCGCCCGGGGGCGGCCCTCGTCGGCGAGCACCTGGAGGTTGGCCTCGGCGGCCAGGGCGGCCGTCTCGCGGACCTGCGCCCCGGCGGAGGCGGTGTGCCGCAGCATCCCGCCCGGGTCGTGCTCGGCCAGCGCGGCCGGGTCGTCGAGAAGTGCCTCGTCGGGCTCGCGACGGCCGCTGACCCCGGCCGCACCGTCGATCATGACTGCTCCGAAGGGCCGCGCGCCTCGTCCAGCAGCAGCACCGGCACGTCGTCGCGGACTTCGAAGATCCGGCCGCACTCGGTGCAGGTCAGCGTCTGCGCCTGCGCGTCGTAGTCGAGCGGGGCGTGATGCGTGTCCGGACAGGCGAGGATTTCCAGCAACTGCGGGTCCAGGGCCACGGCGCGGCTCCTTCCACGTATGCGGTCTCACCGATCGACGGTGCCGACCGGCGCAGGCGATCTTATCGGCGAACCCGGTCGAGCACCTCGTCACGGAGGGCGGCCATCCGCTCCCGCGTCGGGGCCTCGACGTTGAGCCGCAGCAGCGGCTCGGTGTTGGAGGCGCGCAGATTGAACCACGCGCCGTCCGGGAAGCGCAGGGTCAGCCCGTCCATCTCGTCGGCGTCGGCCTGCGGGTACGCGGCCCGCACCTCGGCCACCTTGGCGGCCTGGTCTGCCACCGTCGAGTTGATCTCGCCCGAGGCCACGTACCGCTCGTACTCGCTCGCCAGCACGGACAGCGGCAGCGACTGCTCGCCCAGGGCCGCCAGCGTGTGCAGCGCGGCGAGCATGCCGGTGTCGGCGAACCAGAAGTCCCGGAAGTAGTAGTGGGCGGAGTGCTCGCCGCCGAAGATCGCGTTCGTCCGGGCCATCTCCGCCTTGACGAAGGAGTGCCCGACCCGGGAGACGACCGGCTCGCCGCCGTGCTCGCGGATGATCTCCGGCACCGCCCGGGAGGTGATCAGGCCGTGGATCACCGTCGAGCCGGGGTGCTTGGCCAGCTCGCGGGCCGCCACCAGGGCGGTGATCGCCGACGGCGAGACCGGCTCGCCGCGCTCGTCGACCACGAAGCAGCGGTCGGCGTCGCCGTCGAACGCCAGGCCGATCTCGGCGCCGTGCTCGATCACCGCGCGCTGGAGGTCGACCAGGTTGGCCGGGTCCAGCGGGTTGGCCTCGTGGTTGGGGAAGGTGCCGTCGAGTTCGAAGTAGAGCGGCACGATCTCCAGCGGCAGCGCCGGCAGGACGGTGTCGCCGAGCACGGCCGGGACGGTGTAGCCGCCCATCCCGTTGCCGGCGTCGACGACCACCTTCAGCGGACGGATGCCGGAGAGGTCGACCAGCTGCCGCAGGTACGCCGCGTAGTCGGCCAGCAGGTCGCGGCGCTCGGCCGGCGCGACCGGCGTCCCGGTCGGACGCTCGCCCTTGTCCAGCAGGGCCTGCGCCCGCTCGCGGATCTCGGCCAGCCCGCTGTCCTGCCCGATCGGGCGGGCCCCGGACCGGCACATCTTGATGCCGTTGTACTGCGCCGGGTTGTGGCTGGCGGTGAACATCGCGCCGGGCAGCCCCAGCGCCCCGGAGGCGTAGTAGAGCATGTCGGTCGAGGCGAGGCCCAGCTCGACGACCGCACGCCCCTCGGCGCGCACGCCGGCGGCGAAGGCGGCGGCCAGACCAGGCCCGGTGGCGCGCATGTCGTGCGCGACGAGCACCGCCTCGTCGGGCTCGCCGAAGCCGTTCAGCACCTGCGCGAAGGCCGCGCCGAGGGCCTCGGCGGCCTGCTCGTCCCACTGGTCCGGCACCGTCCCACGGACGTCGTAGGCCTTCACGATCTGGGACAGATCAGACACCGGTCTCGCTCCTTGCGCCGCAGGTCCTCAACGGCCTGAGCGTATCGGAGGGGCGCCGCGCGGCCCGGCTCAGCCGGGGAGCCGGGGCATGAACACCGTGTGGTCGCCACCGCCGGTCTCCGGCGGCGGGTCACCGGGCTTGCCCTGGGCGGGCGGCACGGGCGGCGGCGCCCCGTACTGCCCCGGCACCGGGGGCGCCGGCCTCGGGCTGGCGGGCGGGGCCGACACGGGCGGGGAGGTGGGCGCGCCGGGCACCACCTGCGTGGCCTCCGGGGCGGGTGCCGGGCGGCTGCCGTACACGCCGCCGGCGGGGCGCGGCGCGGGCGTGCCGCCGTACAGGCCGGGGGCGGGAGGCTGCTGCCCGTACACCTGGCCGGGTGGGCCGGGGGCGGCGGCCGGGCCCTGCCCGGAGCGGTAGGTGGTGCCGCCGGGGTTGCGGGGCAGCGGGACGTGGCCCGGGTCGGCCGGCTCCTTGTCCGCCCGCGAGCGGCGGAACAGCAGGACGATGAGCAGGATCCCGACGGCGACCATGGCGATGCCGAAGAACATGACCACCGAGCCGCCGGAGGACTCCTCCTCGGCGGCGGCGTTGCTGACGGCGCCGGCGCCCTGGCCGGCGGCCAGGCTCGGGTCCGCCGCGCCGGCCCGCACCTCGGTGGCGACCGCGCTCGGGGTCGGCGACGGCTTCTTCGAGGGCTTCGGCGTGGGCGAGGGCGTGGCCGGGTCGCCGACCACCCGGGACGCCACCGCGCCCCGGCCCAGGGCCCGCCCGAGCGCGTCGCTGGCCGCGCCGCTCACGGTCAGCCGGCCGCCCGACACCTCGGCGGCGAACGCCACCCGGTAGCGCACCGTGATGCTCTTGCCCTTGCACAGCCTCGGGTTCAGCGGCGAGGTGGCCGACGTGGCCGCGCTGCCCCGGCCCCCGGAGAGCGGCACCGGGAACCAGCGTCCGCCCACGTTGACCTGCGCGCTGACCTGGTCGGCGCGCAGGCCGGCCAGGCGCAGTCCCAGTGCGGTACGCAGCAGCACGCAGCCGTCGCTGCGCTTGCGCACCTCGATCGAGACGCCTCCGGCGGAACCGCCGGCGGTGAAGCTGCCGGCCGAACGCACCCGGACCGAGTCGCCTGCGGCGAGCGCCGGCGTCGCGCCGAGCGCCACCAGGCCGCCCAGCAACGCGCAGACCGTCGCGAGCCGCGCCGCGTGCCGACGTACCGCCATGATCACCTCGCCGTTCCTCCCCCGACGGGGGTCCGCCGGTCAGGCTACTACCGGGCCCGGTAGGAGCCCGGTCATTGAGCGCCCCGGATGTGCGCCGTATTACCCCGCGACCCGGTCCGCGTACCTGGCCGGCGGCGGGACGCCTCGCGCGCCGGTCGGGCCGGGGCCGCCGGAACCGGTGGCGGCTTCAGGCGGCGCGGGCGGTCGTTCCGTCGGCGGCTTCATGCGGCGCGGGCGGTCCCTCCGGCGGCGGCCCCCGGATGGCGGGAGCGGCCCCTCCGGGGCGGTTTCAGGTGGCGCGGGCGGTCGTTCCGGCGGCGGCTTCAGCTGGCACGGGCGGTCGCTTCGGCGGCGGCCAGGGCGTCGCGGCAGAGCCGGTCGGCGGTCCGGGTGGTCTCCGGCAGCCGGTAGCGCGGCGTCAACGCCAGCACCCGCACGGTCGCGTCGTCGAGGCTCATCCGGTAGCCGACGCTGACGAAGACCGGCTTCACGCCGTCCCGGGTACGCAGCACCCGACCCACGATCTCGTCCCCGTCGCGCAACGGCGCCCACGAGCCCCGGCGGTCGGCCGGCGGCGTCCACTCCCCCAGCAGGGGCGTCTTGCCCACACCGATGGCCGGCAGGCCGGTCACCACGCCCAGGTGGCAGGCGAGCCCGAACCGGCGCGGATGGGCCAGCCCGTGCCCGTCGCAGACCAGCAGCTCGGGCCGCACGGTCAGCCGGTCGAGCGCGTCGAGCAGCGCGGGCAGCTCACGGAAGGCGAAGAGCCCCGGGACGTACGCGAACGCGGGCCGGCCCACGCTCACCGCCGAGTCGACCACCGCGAGGGTCCGGGCGTCCAGCACGGTCACGGCCGCCGCGAGCCGGTCGCCGCTCTCGGCGTATGCCACGTCCAGGCCGGCCACCGTCGCGGGCTCGGCCGGACCGGGTCCGACCAGGTCCACCAGCGGCCGCAACCGCTCCTGTACGGCCAGCGCCTCCGCCACGCTGCCCGGCGCGACCGCCCGAGGGTCCGGCGCCCCGGTCGTCCCCACCCGCACGGCCCGGGGTTCGCCCGACGTCACGACGCCCCGTCGGTACGCGGCCTGTCGGCGTCCTGCCCGTCGGTACCCGGCTTCCCGGCACCCTCCGGGCCGACTCGCTGCCGCTCGGCGCCCTGCCCGTGAGCATTCCGCCCGTCGTCGTCCTCGCTGCCGGGATCGCTGACCGCGTCCTTACTGTCGTCGTCCTTACTGTCGTCGTCCTTACTGTCGTCGTCCTGGGTGCTGCCGGCTCCCAGAGCGACGGCGAAGGCCACCCCCATCGCGATGCCGACGCCCACACCGGCGGCCCCGTCCAGTGCGGCCAGGCCGATGGTCAGACCGAGCAGGAGGCCGACCGGCCAGGTCCAGGTGTTGGAACGCCACCTACTAGCGCCGGACGACTTCTGCCCATTGTCTGATTCAGCCATTTCGCCATGGTATTCCGGCCCGGCAAGCCAACCTGCATCTGCGCCTCTTTGCGACGGCGGGTTACCAGCCGGCTGGGAGCAGGAGACGCACCTCGGTTCATAGGTGACCGCTGGTCCAGCAGCACTCGAAGAGCAGGCCCCCCATCCACCGTGTCGCCGCCCGAGCAGGGATCTCCGTCGATGGAGGAACGAGTTCGACCAGCCGAAGCGCCGGGTAGAGGCATCCCTGGAGAGGGCGGCGGCTCGGTCGACGGAGAGTCAGCCATACCAGCGTCCCGAGTCAGGGCTCGACGAGCCGCAACAGGTCTCCGCAGCGCGCCAAGCTCAGGAAGAACTGCTCCCGTCAATCCCCAAGGAAGGATCAGCTGCGGGGTCACCCGCCTGTTGAAGTTGCTCTTCGAACATTACGAAGGTCTTTCTTCGGATACCTGCTACCAACGCCGACTCGTGCGGCGTGAGCGGCCGCCGCTCGAGGTCCGCCTGCTCCACGATCGCGTTTACTGTCTCGTAAAGCGCGAAGATCGGGCCGGCGCCGCGAAGGTACCTCCCTCGGTCATGTTCGGTGTACTCGATGAATTCCTTGCGCGACAACTCCTCGATCTCATCGCCGCCGACAAGGAGAATCTTCCTGACGAGATCGTCGGCTCGTTCCCAGCCGCCATCAGCTTTCGAAAGCTTCCATCCGATCACATGGCCCACTTCATCAGCCACCAGCTTGACCGGAGTCTCGTAGTAGCTGAAGAAGGCCGGGAGACTGCCCGGAGGTCGGTGGCTCACCGCTCCCCCCCTCCTTCCTGGTGGCGCTCTAGGGCGAGCCGAAACGCCTCCTGCCCCTTCAGAGCGAGTCCGTCCCTGATTGCCAACTCTCTTGTCGTCAAGGGACGACCTTGCGATTCTGCCATGACATCAAGGTCCCTGCGCACCTCGTAAAGCGCGTGCTCCCACTCTGCCACCTCATCCAACGCAAGGAGTTGCAGGCGAAGTTCCGCGATGTGACCATTTGACAGCCGCAAACTTAACAGCACATCTCGGTACCCGCTCAACTGGGGTCCGAGGAAACGATCCTTTTTAGCTATCACCTCGACGTCGGGATCCTGACCGATTCGCGAGAGGGTCTGATACAGGTCGCTCAGGCTGTCGAACTGGATCCTGGCTCCGGCGAGATCTTTTAGAGACGAAACATCGTTCCCATATTCACCTATCTTGTCGAGTACGCGCTGATGGTCCTTGGGCTTCTCGCGCCAGCTTGCCAGACCACGCTCGCCGGCCATTCGTACCGCCAGTTCGTTGAGTTCCAGTTGAGCCGCCGAGGCTTCTCTGTAGAGATTGCTGAGGTAGTCCAACCGATAGTTCTCGTCTTCCTTTCGGGAAGGGTCGAAGCCGGGCTGGTGGACCTTTCGCTTCCGAGGACTGACCGAGTCGCTGAGCGCCTTCAGCTCGTCACTCAAAGATCCCTCAGGCGGCCGCACCTCTACGGCGGGCACCGCTTCGAGACCGGACTTCTCGATGTGATCCAAGACCGACCCGAGGACGTTGACCGCCTGTTGCTGACTGGCGAGATGATGCAGCGTCACGGGACGAGCCGTCAGGGAAGTGGCCAACTCAGGCGTAGCGAGGACCATCCGCGCCAGGTCAGGTCGCTGCGCCAACTGTCGGACGAGGTTCTCGGCCAACATCGGCTCGTCCTTGGGCGGCTGCCGCCACGTCTCGTCCAGCATCCGCTGCACGCGTGGATCCGCGAACAGCCGTGCCACGTCTTCGGCGCCCGCGTCGTCAAGTCGCGGTACGAGTCGCCGGAGTGTCGGGGGGTCTACGCCGGCCGCCACCTCGGCCGGCGTCACGCCGGCGGCGAAGACCCGTTCCAGGTCGGACTCTGCGGCCAGGATCGCGCCGACGGCAACCGGGTTCCCCGCCCGGTCCGCCTGCGCGCGTTCCCGCGCCGCCCGAAGGTCCTCGGACGGTGTGTCGCTGCGTTCGGGAGCCGGTTCTGCCTCGTCGGACTGTCGTGGGAGCCCTGGTGGCATCGACCCGTCGGACGGAGCTGAGCCCGGCCCGTCCAGCAGGTGCATGCGGTTGAGGAACAGTTCGCCGTAACCCTGGTCGGTTTCGACGGGTGGGTACTCCGGCAGGTCCGGTCGCTGGCTGAACCGCCCCCGCCGCAGTCCACCCAGCGGCATCGGTCTGCCGTCCGAGCCGATCACCAGGACCTCGGTGTCGACGGCGTTGTGCGGATGCGGGAGGCCGTGGTGCCGGTACAGGGGTGTCGTCGACACGGTGCCGGTCTGCGGGTCGAGGTAGAGGATGGTGCCGTTCTGGTTGAGGGCGACCCAGATGTGGGAACCGCCCTGCTCCCAGTTGTTGATGACGAAGGCGAAGCTGCCGTGGCCGCCGAGGCGAAGCTGGTCGTGCAGGTTGCGGTATCCCGTGTCGATGGCCCGCTGCCGCTCAACACCCTGGATGTCCTCGGTCGGCTGGCAGAGGCGCTGGAAACGGCCTCCGGTGATGTCCTCCACCCGCCCGATGCCGTCGCGTTCGCCGTTGATGGGGCACGTGATGTCGCCGGCCAGGTAGGCGTCGAAGGTGCGGGGAGCGGCCACCCGGGGGCGACCGTGCATCCAGGTGTCGAACATCGACAGGGTGCAGTCGATGCAGTTGATGCCGCGGGTCGGGTCGGCCTGCGGTCCGCCGTCGTTGACCAACCCGAACCAGCCGCCCACTCGCGGGTCGGCGTTGCGCCGGACGCTCCCGTCGGGTTCTCGGGGCAACTGCCGTTCGATGTCGGTCTGGTGCAGGGCCAGCGGCGGACGCAGACCGCCGGGCCGGCCGTAGTTCCGGGACCGGTCGATCGGCGGCGGGTAGTCGTCGCCTGTCAAGGCCGAGCGGTCGCCGGTCTCCACGGCACCGTATGCCAGGTCGCCGACGTCGTCGTTGATCCGGCGGAAGTCCGCACCATCGACGGCGACGACGCCTGGGGCGGCTGCTCCGGCGAGGACCGCTTCTGCCAGATCCCTCTGCTGGTGACACCAGCGCTCCCGGTCACGGGCCCCCAGAAAGTAGCGCTCGGCGGCAGCGCGATGCCCGGCCTGCGCCAGGCGACGGCCCTCGCTGACCAGCCACCGGGCTTCGTCGTAGCTCCGATCTGCGGCCTGACGCAGTCGCGCCGCGCTGTCCAGACGGCGGTTCTCCTCATGAGTCCTGCGCTGGAACTCGAAGTGCCCCCGGTAGCGGCGCCGCTCGAACGCGTCCTGGTCCGCGGCCCATCTGGCGGCGTACCACTCCGGCGTGCGCGGACGCGGAGGTGGCTGCCCTGTGGCTCTTGACGGGTGTGGCACCGCCTCGGGCGTCCGGTCTGTCGGTGACGGGACCACAGGCGTCCCCGGCCCCACGTCTGGGACGCGCGATGAGCCCACCTTCGGCCCTGCGGTTCTCGTCGTCGTCTCACCGGACGCTGCCGGCCCCGTAGCGGTGACCGGGGACGCCTGCGCCGAGATCCCGGCGAGCGGTGGGTTCGCTGCTGAACCGTGGGGCGCTGGTCCCCCGGTCGTCGGCGGGTTGGTTGCCGCGACGCCGGTGTTCTGCGCGGCCAGCCCGGAACCGGGCACCGATTCGTTGACGGGACCAGGGACCACCGACGGGGCATGAGCAACTGTCGAAGGTGCGGCAGGCGCGACTGAGGAGAGCGTCGGGTCGAGCGGAGCCCTGGGCGCCTCGGCTTGCGACGCCGGGAATACGGACCGATTCCCGGGGTCGACGCCGGGTGGGGGCGGTGGAGCGGTTCGTGCTTCCGCGGGCACACCCTCAACCGCCGGGCTGACCGCATGGGCGGCGGAGACCGAGTCGGAAACCTGAGACGGCGTACTGGACGAGGCCACGCGCTGCTCGGGAATCCGGCTGTCGGACTCGGGTGCACCAGCGTCCGAAGACGTTGGCGTCGCGGTCGCCGCCCTCGCCTCGACTGGCGTGTCGACCCCGACGGCAGGCACCGATCGGGGCGTCTCCGCGTCGAGCGTCGAGAGCGCGTGGCGGGACGCCTCCACACCCGGCATCGAACCTGCGATTGGGGTCGAGGGTTGCGTGGGAGCCCCACTGTCCACCGAGATGGAGGGCATCCCGGCCAGGGCGCTCATCTGGCCGTTGAGCCGTGCCTGCAACGCCGCGTCGGCCTGCGCGGTGGCGGAACCCCGGACGCCGGAGGCGGCCGCGCGGGCCGCGTCCTCCACGGAGGTCAGCCCTTGGCCGGTGGCGAGGCTCGCGGCCTGATCGGCCATCACCTCGCCGGCCATCTCGCGGCCGAAGTGCTCCCCGATCCGGGCGCCCCGGCCGGTGGCGTGCCGCCCGAGGCCGGCCAGCGGCGCGACCGCCCCGCCGGCCATACCGCCGAGCGCCGTGGTGCCCAGCTCCGTCACGTCCAGCCCGTGCCGGCGGCCGGTCGAGTTCTGGTACGCCTGGGTGGCGAGGTTGATGCCGCTCTCCTCGGCCGCCTCGGACACCCCGCTCAGCGCCGCGCGGCGGCTGAACCCCCGCACACCGCCCTTCGTGACCTCCTTCGCCGCCCGCTCGCCGGCCTCCTTCAGCCCCTGCCTGAGCGACTTGCGGGCCAGTTGCGCCATCAGCCGCTTGAAGATCTGCTGCACGATCAGCCTGGTGGCGGTGATCGCCGCCCCGGCGGCGGGCGAGGCCGCGCCCGCGGTGAGCACGGTCGCGACGGCCAGTGACAGCAGTTCGATCACCAGGATGCCCAGCTCGATCCAGACCTCGAGCTTGGCGCCCTCGATGTCGCAGCCACACTCCTCCACCAGCCGACCCAGCTCGGTGCTGACGGCGAGCAGCACGGGCAACGGCGCCTCGTCGCCCTCCGCCACCCGACGCCAGGCGGTGTCGAAAGCGGCAGCGACCGCCCCGACGCCGCCGTACCCGCTGCGCACCTCGCCGGCGGCGGCAACGGCGTCGACACGCGGCCCGGCCAGCGCGGCGGCGACCGCGTACCACTGGTCCGCGAGTTCCCAGACCGCGCGTTCGTTGCCCTCCGGCCACTCGACACCGATGACCCAGTCCAGGGCCTCGTAGACCCAGCCGGGCAACTGCCAGGGCGAGTAGTCGAGCGGGTGCGGGACGGGGCTCGGCAACACACTCATCCGGGTCTCCTCAGCGGATCAGCGCTGCTGGTGCCGGTCGCCGACGCGGCCGAGCCGACCCGCACCCGCCGCGTCCGCCCGCAGGTTGGCGTCCACCGACCGGACCACGTCCGCGCCGAGGCCCTCCAGGTGCCGACCCACGCCCTCCCACGTGCGCAGGACCAGCTCCTCAAAGCCGCGGTACTTCTGCTCGAACGCGGCCCCGATGTCGTCCTTGCCCCAGGGCGACCGGTCGCTCACCGCCGCGATGGCGCCGCCCACCTGGCGGCGACGTGCCGTGATCGCCTCACCGGAGAGCGAAAGGTCGACGCCCCCGCGCCGGGCCCGCTGCGGGTCGAGCCAGAGCTGACCGTCCATCACTCGCCCCGGCGCAGCACGGCGTCGGCCCGGCCCAGCAACGAACCGAAGTCACCCGTACGCAGGAAGTCAGTCGCCCCGGAGCCGGCGGGTAGGTAGCCGGCCACGAGTTCCTGGGTGGCCGCGACCGCCGCAGCGCCGGCCCGGTGGACGGTGGTGGTGATCTTCCGGCTCAACGCCTTGGCGTCCCGGTCCTGAAAGACGGAGGGGTGCAGCTCGACCGAGATCACCTCGCCCCGGGCACCGGCGGTGGCGGTCACCTGACCGTCCTCGGAGCGCTCGGTCACCCGTAGCTCGGCGAGCCGACCCTGCAGCTCATCCAGACCGGACCTCAGTCGCTGGTAGTCCCCGTACACCTCGTCGAACCGCGCCCGCAGCGCGCGGTTGGCGTCGCGGTCCACACTCTCGGCCAACGCCACCCTCCCCCGGTTACCGTCGGTAGGGCGAACCATACCGGGCGCCACGAATCCGTGGGGTCCGGTACTTTCAAGCCGTGATCGATCGCCAGCAGGCCGAGCAGCTCGCCGCCGTGTGGGCCCGCCGCGAGTCACAGCGCCTGGGACACGAGTGCCGCCCCAGCGTCGACGAGTTCGAACTCGGCTACGTCATCACGTCCACCGTGCCCATCGAGGCGAGGACGATGCCCGGCGACCTGCCGACCACGGTGGTGGACAAGCTGACCGGCGAGGTGACCACCTGGCCGCGTGTGCCGGTCGACGTGGTCGCGCAGATGTACCGCCGGAGTCGGCCGGAGGGCCCCGCGGTGCCCCGTACGGTCGATCCGGCGAGCCAACTGCTCCGCGAGATCCGCCGGCTGCCGACGCCCGGCACGGCGGCGCACCTGACGGTCGAGGGACGGCTGTTCCGCGCGCAGGGCGCCAAGGGCGACGTCACGTTGAACCACCACCCGCTGGTGCGGTCCTACCTGGACGGATTGCCCCCCGGACACCTGGTGCGCGGCGGCGACCGGCACGCCGAGCTGATCGTCGTCTCCGACGTCCTGCACGACTACGACCACCGCCGTGCCGCCGAGGGCATCGCGCCGCTCGGCATGGCCGACGCGGAGATGCTGCTGGGCGGCGCCCGCTTCGAGGTCTTCCGGGTGCGGGAGGCGGGTGACCCCTATGGCGGCAGGGCGGAAAGAGCCTGCGACTCGTGCGTCAACTTCCTGGTCCACTTCAACGCGCTGTCCTGGGCGGACCTGGCCTTCACCTCGGAGTGGCACCCGCAGCCGCAGCACCCGCATCATCCGGGGCGCTTCCCGCCCCCGGTGGGCGACGCACTGATGGATGCCGGCTGGGAGGACAGCGAGTTCAACCCCGCTTTGGCCGCCGGGGCGATCCGGGAGACGTGCGAGGTCGCCGGCCAGCGACACCGCCACGAGCCCTTCCCTGCGGCCGAGCGGGCGCTGACCGCCTTCCCCGCGATCGTGAGCAGCCGCCGGGGCCCCGGCGAGCAGGTCTGGATCAGTCGATTCACGACCAACCCACTCCGGAGCGCGTACTCGGCCGACACACTCGCCGACTTCGCTGCCGTACTCGGGACGAGGCTCTTTCCCGTCGGCTCCGAGCACGGCGACAGCATCTTCGCCGTCGACGAGCGGGGGCGGGTCTTCACGCTGGACCAGGCCGGTGAGTGGTTCCTCGGCGAGGAGATCGACGCCGCGCTGACCACCCTGCTGCTCGGCCGGGCACCGGCCCGCGTCCGCGACGACGGCACCTGGTGAGCGGGCGACGGTTGGTGAGCGGGCGGCACCCGGTGAGGGCTACAACGACAGGCCGGTCAGCACCATGACCCGGGGTTCCGTGTAGTCGTCCATGGCGCTGCGCAGGCCCTCGCGCCCGACGCCGCTGCCCTTCACCCCGCCGTACGGCATCTGGTCGGCCCGGTACGACGGCACGTCGCCGACGATCACCCCGCCCACCTCCAGCGTGCGGTGCGCGGCGAAGGCCGTGTCGAGGCGGTGGGTGAAGACGCCTGCCTGCAACCCGTACGCCGAGTCGTTGACGGCGGCGAACGCGGCCTGGTCGTGCGCGACGCGGGCGACCACCAGCACGGGCCCGAAGACCTCCTCGGCGCAGACCTTGGCGTCCGCCGGCACGCCGGAGAGCACCGTCGGCGGATAGGTGGCGCCGTCGCGCCGGCCGCCCAGCTCGATGGTGGCGCCGGCGGTGACGGCCTCGTCCACCCACGCCTCGACGCGGCGGGCGGCGTCAACGGAGATCAGCGGCCCGACGTCGGTGAGGGGGTCGGACGGGTCGCCGACGCGCAGCTCCTGCACCGCCGCGACGAGGCGGGGCAGGAACGCGTCGTAGAGCCATTCGTGCACGTAGACCCGCTGCACGGCGATGCACGACTGCCCGGCCTGGTAGTTGGCGAACGTGGCGATGCGGTGCGCGGCGAAGGTCAGGTCCTCGTCGGTGTTCCAGTCCTCGCAGATCACGGCGGCGGCGTTGCCGCCCAGCTCCAGGGTGACGTGCTTCTCGGGCACGCGGCGACGGATCGCCGCGCCGACCGGCCCGGAGCCGGTGAACGAGACCACCGGCAGCCGGGGGTCGACGACCAGTTCGACGGCGCGCTCGTTCGGCAGCGGCAGGACCGAGAACATCCCCTCCGGCAGGTCGGTCTCGGCGAGCAGCTCGCCCAGCAGCAGCGCCGACAGCGGGGTGGCGGGGGCGGGCTTGACGATGATCGGGGCGCCGACCGCGATGGCCGGGGCGACCTTGTGCGCGACGAGGTTCAGCGGGAAGTTGAACGGCGCGATGCCGAGCACCGGCCCCTTGGGCGCCCGCCGGACCAGGGCGATGCGCCCGGTGGCGGCGGGGTCGGTGTCGAGGCGTTGCAGCTCGCCGGAGAAGCGCCGGGCCTCCTCGGCGGCCCAGCGGAAGGTGGAGACGGCCCTCGCGACCTCGGCGCGGGCCCACTTCAGCGGCTTGCCGTTCTCGGCGGTGATCAGCCGCGCGGACTCCTCGGCCCGCTCGGCGAGCCGGCGGGACACGTGGTCCAGGGCCGCCGCGCGGGCGTGCGCGGGCAGGGCCGCGGCCGTCGCGGCCACCCCGGCGGCTGCCGCGACGGCCGCTTCGACCTGGTCGGCGGTGGCGAGGGTGGTACGACCGACGGCGCGCCCGTCGTACGGGTGGTGGACGGTCAGCTCGCCCTCGCCGTGGGCGGGGCGGGAGGCGACATGAAAGGCGACCGGATCCACACGCAGCAGCGTAGACCTCCACACGGCAGTGAGCCCGGCTGATCCCTTACCGCAGTCCGGCCCCCTAATACAAGGTCCCCTCACGTCTCCACATTTTGCGTTGGAGGCCCTACGCTCTTGCTCACTTTGATCAATTGCGATCGATGGCACATCCGCCATCGTGTAGCGAGAGGAACACCCGAGGGATGACACTCCCCTACCCCGCCGCGCGCCGCTGGCGCGTCGGTGTGTTGACCGCCGCCGTCGCCACCGCCGTGGCGTTCGGCGCCCCCGCGACGGCCGCCCCCGCCGAGGGACAGATTCTCATGGCGGGCGGCGCCACCGCCGTCGACGACTCGTACATCGTGGTGTTCAAGGACGCCTCGGTGGGCCGGGCCGACGTCACGAAGAAGGCGCGTGACCTCGCCGGCCGGCACCGGGGCGCGGTCAACCGGACGTACCAGAACGCGCTGCGCGGGTTCGAGGCCCGGATGTCCGAGGCGGAGGCCAAGCGGCTCGCCGCCGACCCCTCGGTGCGCTACGTCCAGCAGAACCACACCATGCGGATCAGCGGTACGCAGAGCCCCACCCCCTCCTGGGGCCTGGACCGGCTCGACCAGCGCGCCCTGCCGCTGAACAACTCGTACACCTACCCGAACACCGGCTCGGGCGTGAAGGCGTACATCATCGACACCGGCATCCGGTTCGGCCACAGCGACTTCGGCGGCCGGGCCGTCTCCGGCTTCGACTCCATCGACGGCGGCAGCGCGGACGACTGCAACGGGCATGGCACGCACGTGGCCGGCACGGTCGGCGGCACCGCCTACGGCGTCGCCAAGGGCGTCACGCTGGTCGGTGTCCGGGTGCTCGACTGCGAGGGCAGCGGCACCGACGCCGGCGTCATCCAGGGCGTCGACTGGGTGACCGGCGACCACGCCGCCGGCCAGCTCGCGGTGGCCAACATGAGCCTCGGCGGCGGGTTCAGCCAGGCCCTCAACGACGCGGTGGCGCGGTCCATCGCCGACGGCGTCACCTACGGCCTGGCCGCCGGCAACGACTACGGCGCGAACGCCTGCAACAGCTCGCCGGCCAGCCTCCTCGCCGGCATCACCGTCGGCTCGACCACCAACACCGATGCCCGCTCGTCGTTCTCCAACGTCGGCACCTGCCTGGACATCTTCGCCCCCGGCAGCTCGATCACCTCGGCCTGGCACACCGGCGACACGGCCACCAACAGCATCAGCGGCACCTCGATGGCGACCCCGCACGTGGTCGGCGCCGCCGCGCTCGTGCTCGCCGCCAACCCGACGTTCACCCCGCAGCAGGTGCGCGACAAGCTCGTTGCCGACGCCACCAGCAACGCGGTGACCAGCCCCGGCACCGGCTCGCCCAACAAGCTGCTGTACGTCGGCGACGGCGGCACCACGCCCCCGCCGCCCCCGCCGCCCACCGGCTGCACCCAGACCAACGGCACCGACGTGGCCATCCGCGACAACGCCACGGTGGAGAGCACCATCACCATCGCGGGCTGCACCGGCACCGCCGGCTCCGCCAGCACCGTCGCCGTGCAGATCGTGCACACCTACATCGGTGACCTCGCCGTCAGCCTCGTCGCTCCCGACGGCAGCGCCTACACCCTGCACAACCGCACCGGCGGCTCCGCTGACAACATCAACCAGACCTACACGGTCAACCTCTCCTCCGAGGTCGCCAACGGCACCTGGAAGCTGCGGGTCCAGGACGCGGGCGCCGGCGACACCGGCTACGTGAACAGTTGGACGCTCAACCTGGGCGGCTCCGGCACGACGAACTGCACCGGCACCAACGCCAACAACGTCACCGTCAACGACAACGCGACGGTCACCAGCAGCATCGCGATCGCCGGCTGCACCGGTACCGCCTCGTCCACCAGCAAGGTCGCCGTGCAGATCGTGCACACCTACATCGGTGACCTCGTGGTCAGCCTGGTCGCCCCCGACGGCAGCGCCTACACCCTGCACAACCGCACCGGCGGCTCCGCCGACAACATCAACCAGACCTACACGGTCAACCTCTCCACGGAGACCCGTAACGGCACCTGGAACCTGCGTGTCCAGGACGCCGCCTCCGGCGACACCGGCTACATCGACGGCTGGACCCTGACCCTCTAGCCCGAACCGCCCCGGGCTGACCCCGGGTCCAGGGGCCCTTCGCCACGCTCCCGCCTGGCGAGGGGCCCCTCCTCTTCTCCCGCCCGTGCGGGGTGGGGTTACCTGGGTTGGTTCTTGCGGCGGGTGTGCAGGGTGGTGGTCAGGGTCAGTAGGAGCGCGAGCACGAACATCGCGGTGCCGATGACGTTGACCTGGGGCGGGATGCCCCGCTGGGCGGCACCCCAGACGTACATGGGGAACGTGACGGTGGTCCCGGCGTTGAAGTTCGTGACGATGAAGTCGTCGAAGGAGAGCGAGAACGCGAGCAGCGCGGCGGCCACGATGCCGGGCAGCGCCAGCGGCAGGGTGATCCGCCGGAAGGTCTGCCACTCGCTCGCGTAGAGGTCCATGGCGGCCTCCTCCAGCCGGGAGTCCATCCCGGCCAGCCGCGCCCTGACGGTGACCACCACGAACGACAGGCAGAACATGACGTGGGCGACGACGACGGTCCAGAAGCCCTGCGGCACCCCGGCGGAGACGAAGAGGGCCAGCAGCGAGGTGCCCATCACCAGTTCGGGGGTGGCCATCGGCAGGAAGATCAGCACGTTGATCCCGGAGCGGCCACGGAACCGGTGCCGCGCCAGCGCGAACGCCATCAGGGTGCCGAGCACCGTGGCGACGACGGTCGAGACGAAGCCGATCTGGACGCTGCGCACCACCGCGTCGCACATGTCGGAGGTGGCGCACGGGTTGCGCCAGTTGTCGAGGGTGAACTCGTTGAAGTCGTACGACAGGCGGCTGGAGGGGCGGTTGAAGGAGAGCGCGGCAACGACGGCGACCGGCAGGAGGAGGTAGCCGAGCACCAGCAGCGCCACGCCGGCCAGCCAGCGGTCGGCCAGCCAGCGGGAGATCCGCGTCGTCACAGGACCTCCTCCGGGCCGGTCCGGCGCAGGTAGCCGAAGACCACCGCGAGGATGGCCGCCATCAGCAGGAACGACAGCGCCGCGCCCTGCGGGTAGTCCAGCCGGACCAGGAACGCCGAGTCGATGACGTTGCCGATCATGTACTCGTTGGGGGTGCCGAGCAGTTCGGCGTTGATGTAGTCGCCGCTGGCCGGGATGAAGAACAGCAGCGTGCCGGCGACCAGGCCGGGCATGGACAGCGGCAGCGTGACCCGGCGGAAGGTCCACCACGGGCCGGCGTAGAGGTCGCCGGCCGCTTCCAGCAGCCGGGGGTCCAGCCGCTCCAGGCTCGCGTAGAGCGGCAGCACCAGGAAGGGCAGGAAGTTGTACGTCAGGCCGAGCACCACCGCGACGGGGGTGGCCAGCAGCCGGCCGTCGGGGGCGAGCAGGTGCACGTCGCGCAGCAGCCCGACGAGCCAGCCGTTGTCCGACAGGATGGTCTTCCACGCCAGCGTACGCACCAGGAAGCTGGTGAACATCGGCGCGACGACGCAGACCAGCAGCAGGTTCTTCCACCGGCCGGCCTTCTGCGCGATGGCGTACGCCAGCGGGTAGCCGGCCAGCAGCGCCAGCACCAGCGCGGCCCCGGCGTAGCCGAAGGACCGCCCGAACTGCGGCCAGTAGGCGGCGAGCGCGTCGGGGTAGTTGCCGAACGCCCACGTCATCGCGTACCCGGTGGCGAGCGAGCCGGCGGGGTCGTAGAGGCTGGCGGCGGCGAGCTGCACCAGCGGCACCGCGAAGAAGAGCACCAGCCATGCCGCCGCGGGCAGCAGCAGCAGGTACGGCAGGAGCCCGGGCCGGCGGGGCGGCGCAGGCGGCACCGGCTCCCCGGGTCCGGTGGGCAGCCGGGCCGGGGCGCTCACGAGGGTGCGCCGACCGGCTCGTCCCGCGCCGGCGCGCTCCGGTCCTGTCCGCCGGCTTCCCGGGGCAGCAGGAAGGCGTGCCGCGGGTCCCAGTACGCCACCGCCTCCGCGCCCAGCGGCAGCGGACGGGCCGTGCCGCTGTTGGCCACGAAGGCCGTCAGCTCGCCGCCCCAGCCGGTGCGCAGCAGGTACTGCGTGCTCACCCCCACGTAGGAGGCGTCGGTGACGATGCCGGTGACGTGCTGGCACCCGGCGGGGACCTGGTCGACGGAGTCGGCCAGGTGCAGCTTCTCCGGGCGTACGCCGAGGTGGACCGGCCCTCGGTCGACCCGGGCCCGGCCGGCGGGCACCGAGAAGCGACGGCCGTGAGCCGACACGGCGACCTCGTCCCCGCCGGCGCCGGACGCCTCGCCGGCGAGCAGGTTGGACTGGCCGAGGAAGTTCGCCACAAACGCCGTGGCGGGGTACTCGTAGAGGTCGGCGGGGGTGCCGAGCTGCTCGATCCGCCCGGCGTTCAGCACCGCGACGGTGTCGGCCATCGTCATGGCCTCCTCCTGGTCGTGGGTGACGTGCACGAACGTGATGCCGACCTCGGTCTGGATCCGCTTGAGCTCGATCTGCATCCGCCGGCGCAGCGTCAGGTCCAGCGCGCCGAGCGGCTCGTCGAGCAGCAGCACCTGCGGGCGGTTGACCAGGGCACGGGCCAGCGCGACCCGCTGCTGCTGCCCGCCGGAGAGCTGGGCGGGACGGCGGTGGCCGTGGTCGTCGAGCTGCACCAGCGCGAGCATGCCCATGACCTCGTCGTCGACGGAACGGATGCCCCGCCGGCGCAGGCCGAACGCCACGTTCTCGAACACGTCCAAATGTGGGAAGAGCGCGTAGCTCTGGAAGACGGTGTTCACCGGCCGCTTGTGCGGGCGCAGCCGGGTCACGTCCCGTTCGCCCAGCAGCACCTGCCCGCCGGTCGGCTCCTCCAGGCCGGCGATCATCCGCAGCGTGGTGGTCTTGCCGCAGCCGGACGGGCCGAGCAGGGCGAAGAACGAGCCCTGCGGGACGGTCAGGCTGAGGTCGTCCACCGCGGTGACGACGCCGAACCGCTTGGTGAGGTTCGCCAGCCGCAGGTCGCCGGCCGGGGTCTCGCGTCCCGCAGTCGTCGTACCCATCCCGCTCATGCTCCGATGACCTGCTGGAACTTGCTCTCGTACTCGCGTTCCTGCTTCTCGTCCAGCGCCATGAAGACCTTCGACCTGGCGAGCATGGCGTCGTCGGGGAAGATCAGCGGATTGGCGGCCAGCGCCGGGTCGATCTTCTCCATCTCGGCCTGGGCGCCCCGGACGGGGCAGATGTAGTTGACGAACGCGGCGAGCCGGGCGGCGACCGCCGGCTGGTAGTAGTGGTCGATGAGCCGCTCGGCGTTGCCCTTGTGGGTGGCCTTGTTCGGCACCACCACGTTGTCCGACCAGATCATCACCCCGGACTCGGGCACCACGAACCTGATCCTGTCGTCGTCGAAGCCGAGCTGGATGGCGTCGCCGGACCAGCAGATGCAGGCGGCGATGTCGCCCTTGGCGAGGTCCGGCGCGTAGTCGTTGCCGGTGAACCTGCGGATCTGGCCGGAGTCGACGGCCCTCTTCAGCTTGGCGAGCGCGTCGTCGAACTGGGCGCCGGTGAAGTTCGCCGGGTCGTGGCCGTTCGACTGGAGCAGCAGACCCATGGTGTCCCGCATCTCGGCCAGCGCGGTCACCTTGCCCTTGAGGTCGGGGCGGGTGAGCAGCTCGTCGACCGTCCGGATCTCCCTGGTCACCCTGCCGTTGTAGGCGAGGCCGGCCAGGCCGGACTGCCACGGGATGGCGAGCTGGTCCTCAGCGTCGAAGGACCGGCCGCGCAGCGAGGGCAGCAGGTTGGCCTCGACGTTGGGCAGCTTCGACTTGTCCAGCTTCTGGATCCAGCCGAGCCGGATCATCCGGGCCGCCATCCAGTCGGTGAGGACCATGATGTCCCGCCCGGTCGGCTGGCACCCCGCGAGCTGGTTCTGCACCTTGCCGAAGAACTCGTTGTTGTCGTTGACGTCCTCGGTGTAGGCGACCTGGATGCCGCTCTCGGCGACGAAGGCGTCGAGGGTCGGTCGCTTGGCGGAGTCGGCGTCGTCCACGTCCATGTACTGCGGCCAGTTGGAGAACGTCAGCGTCTTCTCGGTGCCGGACAGGTCCTCGCTGACGCAGCCGGCCTCCGTCTGGGCGGCGCCCGTGGTGCCGCAGCCGGCCAGCGAGCCGCCCGCCGCCAGCACTGCCGCCGAGCCGAAGGCGCCGGTCAGCAGCCCACGCCGGGTGAGGGGCCGGAGGGGAGTTCGCATGTGACGACTCCTCGAGGTCATCGTCGGCGGCCAGGCGGGAGTGGCGCGCCGACGGGACGTCAGGTGCGGTGAACGACAGATCTTGGCATGGGCCGATGGCGTCGACGGACGGCGGGTCGGCGTGCGCGAAGGGCGAAGGCGCGACCACATTCCGCTCGCCGCCGGGAGTGGTGCGGATCGTCGCGGGAGTGATGCTGATCGTCGCGGGAGCGATGCGGATCGTCGCGGCGACCGGCCGGTCTCGCCACCGCGGCGTCCGTCCGCCTCACGCGACGTGGGCAGGCGTACGCCTGAGGCGCCGGTGCCGACCCCGTGGGCCGCGCCGACCGCCCCGCCCGATCAGCCGGCGCGCCCGTGACTGCCGGCCGACGCGACGAACGCCCGCCAGGCGTCCGGCGCGAAGGTGAGCATGCCCCCCGCGCGGTCCTTGCTGTCGCGCACGAGCACCCGACCGGGCAGGTTGTCGGCCACCTCGACGCAGTCGCCGCCGTTGTTGCTGCTGCGGGTCGCGGTGCGCCAGCGGGCGTCGGTCATGTCCATGTCGTCGCCACTTCCCCGATCAGCTCGATCGACTGGCGTCGCGGCAGCGCCTCGCCGGCGACGCTCTCCCATCTCGCGCCCAGGCTAGCAATGTCGGCACTCTCGGTCACGACCTGACCGCGCAGCTGGTTGTCCAGATAGGCCGTCTCGGCGCCGTCGGGCAGCCGGATCAGCACGAACGGCCCGGCGAGGCCGGTGTGCCACGGCGCCTCGGCGGGAATCACCCGGACCTGCACGTGCTCCTGCGCGGCGACCGCCAGCAGGTGGGCCAACTGCCCGGCCATCACCGCCTCGTCCCCCACCCGCCGGCGCAGCACCACCTCGTCGATCACGGCGACAAGCTGGGGCGGGGCGTCCCGGGCCAGGATCGCCTGCCGGGCCAGCCGGCCGCCCACGATCTCGTCCACCTCGGCCACCGGCAGCAGGCCGCCGGTCGCCAGCACCGCGCGGGCGTACCCCTCAGTCTGGAGCAGGCCCGGCACGAGCAGCGGCTGGTACGACCTGATCGTGACGGCGTCCTGCTCCAGCTCGGCCCACGGCCGGAACCACGGCAGGTCGCGGCGGCGGAACGGCTCGGGCCACAGCTCGGCGGCGTCGCGCCCGAGGACCTCGGCGACGGCGAGCCGGGTCCTGGGGTGCGGGATCCGGCCCGCCGCGAGCCACCGTCCCGCCGTCTTCGGGTCGACACCCACCTTCTCCGCCAGCGACTCGGCGGTCTCCCCCTTCTCGGCCATCGCCACCCGCAGTGCCTCGTTCACCATCCGACCTCCCGCGCCCGCGATCACACTGGGGCGCACGGTAGCCACGCTGAGTGCCCTTGTCGTCACGCTGCCGGCGTGTCGCGGTGGGATCTGTTTCGCGCGCCCGAGGTGGCCGACGACCGCCCGGAAAAGGCCCTGGACATGCCTCCGCCGCAGCGTCGGGCCCGGCACCGGAACGAGCGGGTCGCACCTCCGAAGGGCCGCGCGCCGGCCGTGCCCGACCCACCTCGCCCGCGCTGTCGAACTGATGTCGCAGACGACTCGGTCCCCGGCACAGCCCGACACCGCCTCGATCACCAACCCCACCGTGCGACGGTGCCGTGATGTCGTAGGCGATTCAGCTCGACAGTGCCCGGCGTGACCATCGGGCCCGCACCTCGGCCCGGCAAGCTGCCGAGTCCGTGCGGACTTCTGCGAGATCGGGCCGGTCCAGGACAGGAGGACCCGGGCGGCCTCCGGCGAGGCCGAGGCTGGTCAAGGCCGAGCGGCTGCCGCGCCGACTTCTCTCCCCGGCGCCGTGACTCCCGCCGCGACCTCCGCCGGAGCGGCGGGTCAGTGGTTCGGGGGGATGACGCGCAGGTGGCCCCGGCGGCCCGTCTGGGGAGTCGAGTTGGTGGTGTGGTCGTCCTCGGGCGGGCGCGGGGCCACCGGGCGGGCGGCCTCGCGGACGGCCTCGGCCAGGGCGACCAGATCGTCGGTGGTGGGCGGCGGGGGCTCGAACTCGCCCTCGTGCCGGACGACGTCCCAACCACGCGGTGCCGTCAGGCTCCGGGCGTGCGGTTCACAGAGGTCGTACGTGTGCGGCTCGGCGAATGCCGCCAGGGGGCCGACCACCGCTGTCGACTCGTTGTAGACATAGGTCAGCGTGGCGACCGCTTGCCGGGGGCAGCCGTTACGGGAGCAGCGCCGTGGTGACCTCACGGCGGCAGGGTATCTCCATTACCGGGTCCGGCGCACTGCTTCGCGTTGCGACACGCCCGTCACAGTGATCACAATTCGGCCGGTTGCTCACCGGCCGGCTGCCCTGGCGGGCGAGCACCTCGCGCAGATGCCGACCGCGCCGCGCCGCGTCAATGGCGCTGCCGCAGGCCAGGTCGGTGCGGGCGCTAATCTTTCCTCATGACGAGCCCGGAACACCGCCGCCCCGGCCCCGGCCGGCGCGCCCACCGCGACCGGCACGGGCGCGGCCTGCGCGGGCGGCTGGTGCCGGCGACGGTGCCGTTGGCGCGCACGAAGGCGGAGATCTTCGACGACCTGGTGCTGGACACGGTCGAGACCCTCGAACGGCGGTTCGCCAAGGAGCTGGCCGGGGTCGAGTTCGCGGTGGAGGACGTTCCGCCGGACCTCAACGTCTACGACTCCGACGTGCTGGAGGACGGCGAGGTGCCGCTCGCCCGGCTGCTGCCGGGTCGCCCCGGCCGGCAGGAGGTGGCCCCGCGGATCGTGCTCTACCGCCGGCCGTTGGAGTTCCGTGCGATGGACCGCGAGGACCTCGCGGATCTCGTGCACGACGTGATCATCGAACAGGTGGCCAATCTGCTCGGGGTGGACCCCGACGAGTTGGCCTGAGCCGGGCGGCCCCCACCGCCCCGGCCCGGCAACGCTCAGGCGACCCGCCGCTTGAGCTTGCGCCGCTCCCGCTCCGAGAGCCCACCCCAGATCCCGAATCGCTCGTCGTGGCCGAGAGCGTATTCGAGGCATTCCGTCTTCACCTCGCAGCGCGAGCAGATCCGCTTCGCCTCGCGGGTCGAGCCGCCCTTCTCGGGAAAGAACGCCTCCGGATCGGTCTGGGAGCAAAGCGCCCGCTCCTGCCACTCCGGCGCGTTTCCGAGCAGGTCGGCCACCTCAAGCTGGCCGTCCATCAGATGCCTCCTTGTCGCGCACCGGCGTCATCGCCGCTGCAACCCCCCACACGGAAGGCGTGCTTGTCCGTACGGTCCCGATTTGTTGCGTTCCGCGCGAACAACCCCATTCAAATTACACGCGTGTAATGCGTGCGCCGTCAAGCCGAACTTGATAATGGAGTCGCCCTCCCGACAACACTCCGGACGGCCACCCGACCACCCGGCCTCGCAACCTGCCCTATCGATTCAGACCCCGGCCGAGTAACGCCCTCTCCGGCGAGTTGCCCGAGTTTTCTCCCGTGGCGCCTCCCCGCCGACCCGACGGGGAAGGCCGATGAGGACCCTCGGAAGTCACCCACCACGATCCGTTGATCTTGGTGGGGCACAGGTTAACCCGAGTTGGCGCGGACCGCCCGTCGAGCCGGAAGCGCCGGCCGCGCTCCGCCCACGATGTGGACGGAGCGCGGCGGTGCGACCGCGTCCCCCGGATCGTGACGGGCCGCCGACACGCTGCTGAGCCGGACGAATCCGGTCGTCCCTCCACTTGCGACAGAAATCCTGAGGACCGGCCGCTGCTCGTCCCACCAGGCGGTACGGACGCGGCCGACGCGCCCGGCCCGGCCGGCGGCGTGCAGCACGGCGTCTGTTGTGGACGGTCAGGTCACCCGTCGATGCTAGGGACGAGGGCTGCCGTACGCGGTCGTGCGTTTGCGGGCCGGTCGTCCGGCGGCCGTCGCGATCGCGATCAACTGCTCCTCCGTGCGCGCCGAGCCGTTGCCGGAACCGGCCATCCGGGAGATCGTCTCCTCCATCAGCGTGCCGCCCAGGTCGTTGCAGCCGCCCCGGAGCATCGCCGCCGTGCCCTCGTCACCGAGCTTCACCCACGAGCACTGGATGTTGTCGATCCGGCCGTGCAGCAGCAGCCGGGCCATCGCGTGCACCACCCGGTTCTCCCGCCACGTCGGCCCGGGGCGGGCGATGCCGGCCAGGTAGATCGGCGCGTTCGTGTGCACGAACGGCAGCGCCACGAACTCGGTGAACCCGCCCGTACGGTCCTGCAACCCGGCCAGCACCCGGAAGTGCGCGAGCCACTGCGCCGGGTGGTCCACGTGGCCGTACATCATGGTGGAGCTGGACCGGATGCCCAGCTCGTGGGCCGTGCCGACCACGTCGACCCAGGCGGCGGCCGGCAGTTTGCCCTTGGTGAGCACCCAGCGCACGTCGTCGTCGAGGATCTCCGCGGCGGTGCCCGGGATGGTGTCCAGCCCGGCCTCGCGGAGCCCGGTCAGCCACTCCCGCACCGACACGCCCGCCTTGGCGGCGGCGGTGACGATCTCCATCGGCGAGAACGCGTGCACGTGCATCCCCGGCACCCGCGCCTTGATCGCCCGCACCAGGTCGGCGTAGACGGTCACCGGCAGCTTCGGGTCGATCCCGCCCTGGAGGCAGACCTCGCTGGCGCCGGCCGCCCACGCCTCCTCGGCCCGGTCGGCGACCTGGTCCACCGAGAGCCGGTACGCGTCGGCGTCGCGCTCCCGCTGCGCGAAGGCGCAGAACCGGCAGCCGACGTAGCAGACGTTACTGAAGTTGATGTTGCGGTTGACCACGTACGTCACGTCGTCGCCGACCGCCGCCCGGCGGACGTCGTCGGCCAGCCGGCACAGCTCGTCCAGCGCCGGCCCGTCGGCGGCGAACAGCGCCAGCGCCGCGTCGGCGTGCCGCGGCTCCAGCAGCGCGGCCGGGTCGTCGGCCGCCAGCCCCAGCCCCGCCCGCAGGTCGCGGTCGGTCCCCGCCCCGCCCCCGGCGGTGACCTTGCCGGCCACCTCCGACCAGTCGCCGTAGACGTGGTCGAAGTCGCCGCGCCGGTCGCCGGTCCGCCCGGTGGTGTCGATGGTGGCGTGCAGGTCGGTCCGGCCGCCGTACGTCTCGTCGGGCTCCTGCCAGGGGCGGCCCACCGGTCGGGCCTCCTCGACGGCCAGCCCCGTCGCCGGGTCGGCCAGCGCGCCGACGTGCGGCAGCAGGCGCGGGTCGAGCCACGGGTCGCCGGCCCGCACGTACTCGGGGTAGATCGTCAGCCGCTCGCGCAGGGTGAAGCCGGCCTTCTCCGTGTGCCGGGCCAGCTCGTCGATCTGCGGCCAGGGGCGCTCCGGGTTGACGTGGTCCGGGGTCAGCGGGGAGACCCCGCCCCAGTCGTCGATGCCGGCGCGCAGCAGCAGGGCGTACTCGCCCGCGATGAGGTTCGGCGGGGCCTGGATCCGGGCCTTCGGCCCGAGCAGCACCCGGGCCACCGCCACCGTGGCGGCCAGGTCGTGCAGCTCCGCGTCCGGCATGCCACGCATCGCCGTGTCCGGCTTCGCGCGGAAGTTCTGCACGATCACCTCCTGGAGGTGGCCGTACTCGCGGTGCGCCCGGCGGATCGCGAAGATCGCGTCGACCCGCTCGGCAGGGGTCTCGCCGATGCCGATCAGGATGCCGGTGGTGAACGGCACGCCGACCCGGCCCGCGTCGTCGAGCACCCGCAGCCGGACCGCCGGCTCCTTGTCCGGCGAGCCGAAGTGCGGGCCGCCCGGCTCCGACCACAGCCGCGTCGCCGTGGTCTCCAGCATCATCCCCATGCTGGGCGCGACGGGCTTGAGCCGCTGCAACTCCGACCAGGAGAGCACGCCCGGGTTGAGGTGCGGCAGCAGCCCGGTCTCCTCCAGCACCGCCACCGCGCAGGCGCGCAGGTAGTCGAGCGTGGAGTCGTAGCCGCGCTCGTCCAGCCACTGCCGGGCCGCCGGCCAGCGTTCCTCCGGCCGGTCACCGAGCGTGAACAGGGCCTCCTTGCAGCCCTGGGCCGCGCCCGCCCGGGCGATGGCGAGGACCTCGTCCCGGTCGAGGAAGGCCGCCGGCAGCCGGTGCGGCACGGTCGCGAAGGTGCAGTAGTGGCACCGGTCGCGGCACAGCCGGGTGAGGGGGATGAAGACCTTCTTCGAGTACGTGACCACGCCCGGCCGCCCGGCCTCGCGCAGGCCGGCGTCGCGGACGGCGCCCGCCACGTCGAGCAGCTCGTCCAGCGCCCCGCCCCGGGCGGCCAGCAGCGCGGCGGCCTCGTCGACGTCGAGCGCCCGCCCGCTCGCGGCCCGGTGCAGTGCCCGCCGCACGCTCGCGTCGGTCGGGCCGGGCACGGTGCGATCAACCATCCGCCCAGCCTAAGCGCTCATCCGCCCCGTCCCGCGAACCTGACCGGCGTGAAGAAGCGCACCCCGCCGGTCGTCGCGGTGATCAAGAGGTTTTCGTCCTGCGGAGCACCTTCTGTGCCCCAGGACCTCTTGATCCCCCGCGACGACGGGCGCGACGAGGGGACGGGGGTGGGACGGGGAGCGCCCCGCACGGGTGCCGTGCGGGGCGCTCGGGTGGGGCAGGGTCGCGATCAGCGCGGGGCGTCGGGGCTGTCGCCGGGGTTGATGTGCTGGGTGCGGTCGGTCTCGTCGGCGGCGGGACGCGGAATCGCCTGGGTGGGCTCCGCCGGCTCGGCGGACTGGCGCGGGATCGCCTGGGTGGGGTCGGCCGAGGGCGGCTGACCGAACGGCGGGGCGCCCTGCGGCTGGCCGAACGGGGGCGCGGAGTGCGGGGCGGGAGCCGCCGGGGGCGCCGACTGCGGCGCCGGGGCGAACGGCGAGCCCGGCTGCGGGCCGCCGGCGTACGGCGCGGGCTGCTGACCGTACGGGGCGCCGTAGGGGCCCGGCGCCTGCCAGCCGCCCTGCTGGCCGGGACCCTGCTGACCCGGAACCTGCTGGCCGGGGACCTGCTGGCCCGGGACGGGGTAGCCGCCCTGCTGCTGGGGCCAGCCGGGCTGCGGCTGACCGTACACGCCGGGCTGCGGCTTCGGCTTCGGCACGTGGTAGAGGGTGCGCCAGACCTTGAACACGACGTACGCGGCGACGGCGAACAGCGCCAGCCACGCCACGCGGCTCAGCAGGCCCAGGAAGGCGTCGAGGATCTCGCCCTCGGCCAGCCGGTTGACCGTCCAGAAGAGGAAGGTCAGCCCGCCGAAGAGCGCGCTGACGGCGTACTCACCCAGGGCGACCTGGGTGATCAGCTTCGCCTTCGGCACCGGGGGCTTCACGTGCGTGGCGAGCAGCACGGCCAGCAGCGGCAGGAACACCGACTCCACGCCGACGAAGGCGAAGAAGGCGCTGCCCGCCCGACCGCCGAACGTGGTGTAGTCGGTCGGCGTCACCAGCCGGATCAGGCCGACGAAGAGGAACACGGCGTTCGCGCCGAGGAGCACGAACGCGGCGAGTTCACGCAGCGGCTTGGTCAGTTGGCTGGCCTGCGTCGCGTCGGTGGACGCGGGCTCGGCGGGGCTGGTCACGGGATCCCCCTCGGGGCGAATGCGGACAGTTGCCGACGTGAGCCTAGTCTCCCGGCCCACGGGCGGACCGGAGGCGGCCCGTACGCGAGGATGGGCGGCATGCGCATCGTGGTTCTGACGGGTGGCATCGGGGGCGCTCGTTTCCTGGTCGGCGTACGGGCGTACGCCCGCGAGGTCGGCGCCGAGGTGACCGCCGTGGTCAACGTCGGTGACGATCTACTCCTGCACGGGCTCAAGGTCTGCCCCGACCTGGACAGCGTGATGTACACGCTGGGTGGCGGCGCCGACCCCGAGCGGGGCTGGGGGCGCGTCGGCGAGAGCTGGACGGTCAAGCAGGAACTGGCCGCGTACGGCGCCGAGCCGACCTGGTTCGGGCTCGGCGACAAGGACATCGCCACCCACCTGGTGCGGACCACGATGGTCAACGCCGGCTATCCGCTGCACGCGGTCACCGAGGCGCTCGCCGCCCGCTGGCAGCCCGGCGTACGCGTGCTGCCGGCGACCGACGACCGGCTGGAGACGCACGTGGTGGTGGAGCTCGACGGCGGCCAGCGGGCGATCCACTTCCAGGAGTGGTGGGTGCGCCACCGCGGCGACGTCCCCACCCACCGGTTCGTCTTCGTCGGCGCGGAGGCCGCCAGGCCGGCGCCCGGCGTGGTGGAGGCGATCGCCGGGGCCGACGTGGTGCTGATCGCGCCGAGCAACCCGGTGGTGAGCGTCGCCCCGGTCCTGGCCGTGCCCGGGCTGCGCGAGGCGGTCGCCGACGGTCCCGCACCGGTGGTCGGCGTGTCGCCGATCATCGGCGGCGCGCCGGTGCGCGGCATGGCCGACCGCTGCCTGGCGGTGCTGGGGGTGGAGTGCAGCGCGGCCGGCGTGGGCCGGCTCTACGGCGGCCGGTCGGCCGGCGGGCTGCTCGACGGCTGGCTGGTCGCCGAGGAGGACGCCGGCACGGTGGTGCCGGAGGTGACGGTCCGCGCGGCACCGCTGCGGATGACCGACGAGGCGGCGACGGCGGCCATGGTCCGCGCCGCGCTGGAGCTGACGTGAGGCTTGAGATCCTGCCGGTGCCGGGCATCGGCCACGTGTCCGAGGGCGACGACCTGGCGGCCCTGATCGCCACCGCCGCGCCCTGGCTGCGCGACGGCGACGTGCTGGTGGTCACCAGCAAGATCGTCTCGAAGGCGGAGGGGCGCCTCGTCGACGTCCCGGCGGACGGGCCCGAGCGGCTCGCCGCGCGGGACGAGGTGCTGGACGCCGAGACGGCGCGGGTGGTGGCCACCCGGGGCGCGACCCGGATCGTGCAGACCCACCACGGCTTCGTGATGGCGTCGGCCGGCATCGACGCCTCGAACGTCGACAAGACCCGGCTGGTGCTGCTCCCCGAGGACCCGGACGCCTCGGCCCGGGCGCTGCGGGCCGCACTGCGCGAACGCCACGGCGTGGACGTCGCGGTGATCGTCAGCGACACGATGGGCCGGCCCTGGCGCAACGGGCTCACCGACGTGGCGCTCGGCGTCGCCGGGATGGACGCGATCCGCGACCACCGGGGAGAGGTCGACCCGTACGGCAACGAGCTCCAGCTCACCCAGATGGCGGTGGTGGACGAGCTGGCCGGCGCGGGCGAGCTGATCAAGGGCAAGTGCGACCAGATGCCGGTCGCGGTGGTGCGCGGCTACCCCACCACGCTCCGGCCGGACGACGGCGACGGCGCGTCGGCGCTGATCCGGGACGCGTCGATGGACCTCTTCTCGCTGGGCACCGCCGAGGCGAAGGCCGCCGGGCTGGCCGCCGCCGCCACCCTGCCGGACGGCCCCAACCCGACCCCGCCCGACCCGGCGGCCGTACGCCGGGCGATCGGCACCGTCGCGGGCGTGGTCGCGCCCGGCACGGTCTTCAGCCTGGTCGCCGACGAGGAGGCCCGCGCCGGGCTGACCTCCCGGGTGCCCGGCTGGCCGGCGGAGGCGACGACGCTGGTGCTCGGTTCCGCGGCCACCCCGGCCGACCCGGCCGACCTGGTCCGCTTCGGCGCCGACCTGCAACGCCTCCGCACCGCCCTGGCGGCCGAGGGCGTCACCTCCCTGCTGCTCCCCCCGCCCCCGGGCACCACCGCCAGCGCCGCACTGGCCCTCTGACGCCACCCGGCAGGCAGCCGGTGCCGCCACCCGGGCTGTCGCGCCGCGCGGTCCCACCACCAGCCGTCGGCGCGCGACCCGGCTGTGACGCCACCCGGGCGGGCGCTGGCGCGCTCAGGAGTTGAGCATCGCCCGCCCCAACGGGGTCAGGGTGTGCAGGACGGTGTTGCGGTCGCGCTGGCTGACCAGGAGGCCGGCGTTGCGCAGCACGGTGGTGTGCTGGCTCGCGGCGGCGGCCGAGATGTTCAGCCGGCGGGCCACCTCGCCGGTGGTGCAGCCGTCGTCGCTGGCCGCCAGCACGGCCGCCCGGGTACGACCGAGCAGCGCGGCCAGGGCCTCCCGCCCGGGATCCGACGCGCCGGGGCCGCCGCCCTCGCCGGGGGCCGGCAGCAGGCCGCCGAGCCGGTCCACCGGGTAGACAAGGACCGGGGGCAGCGCCGGATCGAGCAGGGCGACCGGCGTGGCCGCGCAGAAGAACGACGGCACCAGCAGCAGCCCGCGCCCGCCCAGATGCAGCTCCCGGCTGTGTGGGTAGTCGCGGATCTCCAGCACCCCCGACTCCCAGCGCATGGCGGGCCGGAGGCTGGCCAGCAGCCCTTCCACCCCGCCGTCGAGCAGCGCCCGGGCCCGCCGGGTGCGGTCGGCCTCCACCGCCGCCTGGATCCGCGGCCAGTACGGGTCGATGGCCAGGCCGCGGTACCGCTCCATCGCGCCCGTCAGGCCGAGCAGCGTGTCCGGCTCCCCCCGGGCCAGCGCCCCGGCGCCGGCCGACGGGGCGCCACCGGCGGCGAGCAGCGCCAGGTCGCGTTGCAGCACCGCCACGGGGGTGCTGCGGACCGCCTCCATGCCGGCGTCGAACCCCGACACGCTGTCGTACGGGGTGAGAAAGTCTGGGAAGTAGCCGCGGGGCGGGTTGAGTGACAGCAGGAGCCGCAGCCCCGCCGAGCCGCTGTCCTCACGCAGCCCGCGGGTCACACTGTGTCGCCAGCCCGACAGCAGCGGTTCCCGGCCACGGCCGGGCAGCAGGTGCAGGCTGAGAACCAGCTCCCACACCGGATCCGCCGCCGGAGCCACCCGGGTCCGGAGGATGTCCTCGGCGGAAAAGTAGATCTTCAGCATGGACGGCTCCCGCGTCGCCCGGCAGAGGGGATGCCTGGCAACCGTTTGCACTGTACCTGGCCGGCAGTTATCTCCGTCTTTAAGCGTGGGCTGAAAGACCTCGACGCCTCCGGGGACCGTTCGGCATGCTCTCACTGCCCGCACACGGGGGCGGGCACGTCACCCGACGCGCCCGGAACCGGGCACCCGGGGGACGGGGAGAGACCGGCGACCGGGCGGCACCACGAGGGTCTGCGGCCATGTTCCGCGGAGGTGTCGTCCGGCCGCCGGTCCACCGCAGGTCAGTCGACCCAGAGCGCCACCCGATGGTCCTCGTCGGTGACGTAGAAGCTCTGCCCGCCCCACTCGGCCACTCCCTCCACGTGGTGGAACGGCGCCAGGTCGGCCACCAGCTCGCCGGGGACCAGGTGCCCGTCGCCGGGCGGGGGAAACCGGACGTGCCGGGAGGTGACGTCGCCGCCGGTGGGGTGGTCGTCGAGCAGCACCGAGCCCTTGCCCAGCGCGTCGATCGACCCGACGATCGCCGCGTAGCCGCCGTCGTCCGTGGGCGTGATCGCCCGGAAGCCGGCCAGCGCGCCGGGCGGCGTCACCCCGGTCAGGACGTACGCCCCCGCCGCCTGCGGCCAGCTCGGCGCGGGGTCGAACATGCCCGGCACACCGGTCAGCTCGACCAGGATCGGCTCACCGTCGGAGGTGACCGGGAACCGCAGTCCGAGCAGGACACCGCCGGCCGGCGTGAAGGCCGCCGCCTCGACGTTGAGCGGCAGGTCGTCGGGGACGAGCCGGCTGACCCAGCCCTTCGACCGGGCGGTGCCCCGGGCGACGGTCTCCCCGATGAACCGCGCCCGCACCCGCTCGCCCGGCGGCAGCGGGGTGAACGCCGCCTTCAGCAGGGCGTCGTTGACCGCCCGGTGCAGCCGGAACCGGTTGCGGACCACCTGCACCGGCAGGGGACCTGCCGCCGCGTCGTCCTCGCGGAACCGGGCCACGAAGGCGCGTCGCGGGCGCAGCGGCCCCGCCTTCGAGCCGAAGTGGGAGCCGAAGACGTACACCCAGCCGTCGTGGTGGGCGAGCGCCTCGCCGTCCTCCGTGCGGCCGTTCTCCGCCCCGGCGTCGGCGGCCACGTGGTGGGCGACCCAGCGGCCGTCGTCCAGCTCCAGCAGCAGGGCCAGGCAGTGCTCCACCGGCCCCTCGTCCAGCACCGTCCAGAAGCCGCGCCGGGCACCGTGCGCCCGCAGCAGCGGCACGGAGCGCACCGGCAGCAGGTCGCTTGCCTCGTTGCCGGCCACGACGAACTCCAACAGTCGCAGGGTCACCGGGTCAGGGTACGAAGCGTCGGCTCGTACAGTGTCGACATGGCCGACTCCCCCACCGCCGCCTCCCGGACGCCGTCGGACGTCGAGGTGTACGCGGCCCTGCACGCCGACGCCGTCGCGACGCTGAGCAGGTGGGAGCCGACCGGGCCGGCCGCCGCCGAGGCCCGCGAACGCACGGTGGCGCTGCTGGCCGCCGGGCCGGTGGCGATGAGCCGGGCGCACCGGCCCGGGCACGTCACTGCGAGCGCGCTGGTGCTCGACGCCACCGGGTCACGGGTGCTGCTCTGCCTGCACGGCAAGTTCCGGCGGTGGGTGCAGCTCGGCGGGCACTGCGAGCCCGCCGACCGGACCCTCGCCGCTGCCGCCCTGCGCGAGGCCGGCGAGGAGTCCGGCATCGCCGGCCTGCGGATCGACCCCGTCCCGATCGACGTCGACATCCACCCGGTGAGCTGCCAGGGCGGCTCGCTGCACCACGACGTACGCTTCGCCGTGCTCGCCCCGCCCGGCGCGGTGGAGCGGGTCAGCGAGGAGTCCGAGGCGCTGGGCTGGTTCCCGCCGGACCGGCTGCCGGAGCCGCTGGCCGGCGGGACGGCGCACCTGGTCGCCCCGGCCCTGGCGACGCTCAGACGAGCCCCTCTTCGCCCCGTTCCTTGAGCTCGTCGACGACCTTCTTGACGTCCTGCGCCCGGTCGCGGGGACAGACCAGCAGCGCGTCCGGGGTGTCGACGACGACCAGGTCGTGCACGCCGACGGCGGCCACCAGCCGCCCGGAGTAGGGCACCACCACCAGTCCGGAGCTGTCGCGCAGCAGCACCCCCGGCTTGGCGTCGGCGCCGAGCACCACGTTGCCGTCCGCGTCGGCGGGCAGCACCTCGCCCAGGGTGTGGAAGTCACCGACGTCGTTCCAGCCGAAGTCGCCGGGCACGGTCGCCACCCGGCCGGCCGTCGCCGCGCCCTCCATCACCGCGTAGTCGACGGAGATCTTCGGCAGCGTCGGCCAGACCGTGCCGAGCACGTCGTCCTGCTCCTCGGTGCCCCACGCCTCGGCGATCGCGGCGATCCCGGCGTGCAGGGCGGGCTGCTGGCGGGCCAACTCGGCGAGGAACACGTCGACCCGCCAGACGAACATGCTGGCGTTCCAGAGGTGCCGCCCGGAACGCAGGTACGCCTCGGCCACCTCGGCGCTCGGCTTCTCCTTGAACTCCGCCACCGGCCGCAGCGGGCCCCCGTCGACCGGGTCACCGGTCTGGAGGTAGCCGTAGCCGGTCTCGGCCCGGGTCGGGGTGATGCCGACTGTCATCAGCAGGCCCTGCTCGGCGCCGCGTACCGCCTCCCGGACGACCTCCCGCCAGCGCTCCGGGTCACCGATCAAATGGTCCGCGGCGAAAGAGCCCATCACCGCCTCCGGGTCGCGCCGCGCGATGACCGCGGCGGCCAGGGCGATCGCCGCGCACGAGTCCCGGGGCGACGGCTCGACCAGGATGTTCTCCTCCGGCAGCCCGGCGAGCTGACGCGCGACCGCCGCCACGTGCGCGGTCCCGGTGACCACCAGGGTGCGTTCGGCGGTGGTCAGCGGGCCCAGCCGGTCCACCGTCGCCTGGAGCAGCGAGGCGGCGGAGCCGGTCAGCGGGTGGAGGAACTTGGGGTGGCCGGCGCGGGACAGCGGCCACAACCTCGTGCCACTGCCACCCGCCGGAATGACGGCGTAGATCACCCGCACATCATGCCCGATTCGCCTGACCGGGGACGCATTCTCGCGCCGCCGGCCGCGGCGGTCAGGACCGGGCCCGGCTCCAGGCGGCGATGTGCACCTCGGCGCTGGACTCCCAGGTGAACTCCTTGGCCCGGTCGAAACCGGCCTTGGCCAGGGACAACCGCCGTTGCTCGTCGTCGAGCAGCGCGGCCAGGTCCGTGGCGATCTGGTCGGGCGCCTCGCTGGTGTACGCGACCGCGTCGCCGCCCACCTCCGGCAGCGACAGCCGGGGCGTGGTGAGCACCGGGGCGGCGCACGCCATCGCCTCCAGGATCGGCAGGCCGAAACCCTCCCCGTAGGACGGGTAGGCGGCCACCAGTGCCCCGCCGAGGAAGCCGGGCAGGTCCGCGTAGCGGAGGTAGCCGGGACGGAGCAGCCGCAGGTGCGACGGGACCTCCGCCACCGCGCGGTCGATGTCGTCGTCGTGCCCCTGGCCGCCGGCGATCACCAGGGCCGGCGGATCCACCCGGTCGGCCACCGCGCGGGCCCAGCCACGGATCAGGTTCGGCACGTTCTTGCGCGGCTCCTTGGCCCCGAGGAAGGCCACGTAGTTGGTGCCGCCGAGCCCCAGCCGGGCCCGGACCCGGGCCTTCTCCTCGTCGCTGGGCGCGTGGAAGGCCGCGTGGTCGACGCCGTGGTAGGCCACGTCGATCCGGGTGGGGTCGGCGTCGAGCAGCCGGATCAGCTCGTCGCGGGTGGCCTTGCTCGGCACGATCACCCGGTTGGCGCGGCGCAGCGACGTCTTGATCGCGCTGCGGAAGAAGGTGCGCCGCGACTTGTCGTAGTGCTCCGGCTCGGTGAAGAACGTCGCGTCGTGCACGGTCACCGTGACGGGGCAGCCGGCGCGCAGCGGGCAGGTGTAGAAGGGCGAGTGCAGCACCTGCGCGCCCACCTGCTGGGCGAGCAGCGGCAGGCCGGTCTGCTCCCAGGCGAGCCGGGCGGGGCGGTGCGCGACGGCCGCCGGGGCCGGGATGATCTCCGCACCGGGCAGCATCCGGCTGTAGCGCTCCAGGTCGGTGCGGAGGCAGACGACGGCCAGCTCCACCCCCAACCCGCACACCTTGCCGAGGGCGCCGAGCAGGCCGTCGACGTATCGACCGACACCACCACGGTCGACGGGGACACTCGTGGCGTCGATGAGCACGCGGGGCGGGCGACCGGCGGTCACGGGGCGACTCCTTGAACTGACGGGCCTGTGGGGAACAACACTCCGGCAAGCCTACGCCGGAGCCTGGCGCCGACGCTGACTGCGACCCGACCGTACGCCGACTTGTCGTTGTCATCGAGTACGGCGACCGGGGGCGTATCGTTCGCGCCGATGGCCGACAACATTGCCCGGGTCTTCGCCGACGCGATCGCGACCGACCCGACCCGACCGCTGCTGACCTGGTACGACGACGCCACGGGCGAACGGACCGAGCTGTCCGGCGCCACGCTGGCGAACTGGGTGGCCAAGACGGCCAACCTGCTCGTCGACGAGGTGGCCGTGGGCCCCGGCGACGTCGCCGCGGTGCTGCTCCCCCCGCACTGGCAGACCGCCGCGGTGCTGCTCGGCTGCTGGTCGGCCGGGCTGACCGTCGCCGACACGCCGGGCGACGTGGACGTGCTCTTCGCCGCCGCCACGCGGATGGCCGAGGCGGACGCCTGGTCGGCGGGCGAGCGCTACGTCCTCGCCCTCGACCCGTTCGCCCTGCCGATGCGCCAGGTGCCGCCCGGCTTCGCCGACTACGTGTCGGAGGTACGCGCGCACGGCGACCACTTCAGCCCGTACGCCAAGGGTGGCCCGGTCGAGGCGGAGCTGCTGGCCCGCGCGACCGCCCGCGCGGCGCAGTGGGGCATCGGCCGCGGCGACCGGGTCCTGATCGACACGGGGGCGTATCCGGACCCG
This sequence comes from Micromonospora sp. M71_S20, assembly GCF_003664255.1. Classification (NCBI taxonomy): domain Bacteria; kingdom Bacillati; phylum Actinomycetota; class Actinomycetes; order Micromonosporales; family Micromonosporaceae; genus Micromonospora; species Micromonospora sp. M71_S20. The sequence goes on from NZ_RCCV01000001.1 coordinate 1,468,211, forward strand.
GTCGACTGGCTGCTCGCCCCGCTGACGGCCAACGCCACCACGGTCCTCTGCGCCAACGCCGACCCCTCCACCCTCCCCACCCGCGCCACCACGGAACGAGTGACCCACCCCCTCCCCTGACCACCCGGCCCGGCCCTTGCGCGCCGATCATGCCCTCGCGCGTCGATCATGCAGTTGCGGTGCCCCACAGAACGGGCAGGACAGCACACTCCGCCCACCACAACTCCATGATCGACGCGCAGGGCGGGGCAGTGCCGGGGCGGGGCAGGGCGGGGACGGGGCGCGAGGGGGCGGGTGGTTACGGGCGGGGGGTGCGGTTCTGGGCGAGGGTGGCGAAGGCCGTGAGGGACTCCGGGTTGGCCAGGGCGCCCCTGGCCGCCGCCGAGTCCACCGGGGTGCCCGTGAGGATCTTCTTCACCGGCACCTCCAGCTTCTTCGCCGACAGGGTGCGCGGGACGGCCCGCACCTGGTGGATCTCGTCCGGGACGTGCCGGGGCGACAGGGCGGTACGCAGCTCGCGGCAGATCTTCTTCCGCATCGCGTCGTCCAGCTCCAACCCCTCGGCGAGCACCACGAACAGCAGCAGCTCGCCGGCGCCGCCCTCGTCGTCCTCCAGGTGCACGACCACCGAGTCGACGACCTCGTCGAGCCCCTCGACGACCGAGTAGAACTCGGCGGTGCCGAGCCGCACGCCGCCCCGGTTGAGGGTGGCGTCGGAACGGCCCGTGATCACGCAGCCGCCCCGCTCGTTGATGGTGATCCAGTCGCCGTGCCGCCAGACGCCCGGGTAGAGGTCGAAGTACGCCTCCCGGTAGCGGGTGCCGTCCGCGTCGTTCCAGAAGCCGACCGGCATGCTCGGCATCGGCTCGGTGATCACCAGCTCGCCCAGCTCGCCGACGACCGGGGTGCCGTCGGCCGAACGGGCCTCCACCTTGGCGCCGAGCGCCCGGCAGGTGATCTCACCGGCGTGCACCGCCAGCAGCGGCACGCCGCCGACGAATCCGGTGCAGACGTCCGTGCCGCCGGAGAGCGACTGGAGCTGGAGGTCGTCGCCGACCGTCTCGTACACCCAGGTGAAGCCCTCGGCGGGCAGCGGCGCGCCGGTCGAGCCGACCCCGCGCAGCGCGGAGAGGTCGGCGGTCTCCTTCGGCACCAGCCCGGCCTTGCGGCAGGCCAGCAGGAACGGCGCGGACGTGCCGAAGTACGTGGTGCCGGTCTCCCCGGCCAGCCGCCACAGGCCGCCCAGGTCGGGGTGGCCGGGGTTGCCGTCGAAGAGCACGATCGCCGCGCCCACCGCCGGCCCGGAGACCAGGAAGTTCCACATCATCCAGCCGGTGGTGGTGAACCAGAAGAACCGGTCCGCCGGGCCCAGGTCGTGGTGCAGGGCGAGCATCTTCAGGTGCTCCAGCAGGATGCCGCCGTGCCCGTGCACGATCGGCTTCGGCAGCCCCGTGGTGCCGGAGGAGTAGAGCACGTAGAGCGGGTGGTCGAAGGCGACCGGGGTGAAGGTCAGCGGCTCGTCGGTGTCGGCGGCCAGCTCGGACCAGGCCAGCGCACCCTCGGGTGGCGGTCCGGCCGGGTCGAGGTAGGCGATGCTGACGGTGTGCTCCACCGACGGCAGGGCGACCCGGATCGCGGCCACCTCGCCGCGCCGGTCGACCGGCTTCTCGCCGTAGCGGTAGCCGTCCACGGCGACGAGGACCTTCGGCTCGATCTGCTGCCACCGGTCGGTGACGCTGCGGGTGCCGAACTCCGGGGCGCAGGAGGAGAAGATCGCGCCCAGGCTGCTGGTGGCGAGCAGCAGCACGTACGTCTCGGGGATGTTGGGCGCGTAGGCGGCGACCCGGTCGCCGGCGGTGACGCCGAGCCGGCGCAGCCCGGCGGCCACCCGGCGGACCTGCTCGCGCAGCTCGGCGGCGGTGAGGGTGACCGGCGCCCGGGTCTGGCCGTGCGCGATGACCACCGGGTCGTCGTCGGCCTGGCCCGGCATCCGCAGCACGTTCTCGGCGTAGTTGAGGGTGGCGCCGGGGAACCACCTGGTCCCGGGCATCCCCCGGCCGCTCAGCGTGGCGGTCGGCGGGGTGTGCGCGATCACCTCGAAGTGGTCCCAGACCGACCGCCAGAACGCGTCCAGGTCCGTGACCGACCAGCGCCACAGCTCGTCGTAGTCGGCGAAGTCCAGCCCCCGGTGCTCACGCAGCCAGCGCAGGTAGCTTCCGATCCGGGACCGCTCGCGTACGTCCGCCGGCGGCGTCCACAGCACGTCACCCACTGCTCCACCCTCCCCTGGCCCCGCACGACACTGTGAAATGGGCCGTGGCGCCATCTTGCCCTACCTCAGAGCGCCATTCTCCGCACCCGACCTCTGTCGGCGCACGTGCGGAACCCACATGCCCCACCATGCCCCTGTGTGGGCCGGGCGGGGAAGTGGCCCCGTCCTGACGCCCGAGGCCGGCGCGGCGGCCCTGACGCGCCGGCCGGAGCGAGGCCTGGCACGTCCGCCGGCGCGGTCCCGACGGGCCCGCCAGCGCGGGACCCGACGTGTCCGCCGGCGCGGGGCCGCTGGCGTGTCAGCCGGCGCGGTGGGCCTGGATGGCGCGTCGCCGGGCCAGCCGGTGCGCACGACGGATCTCCGCCTCCCGGAACCGGCGCTCGTCCTCCGGGCTCTCCGGCAGCACCGGCCGGACCGCCCGCGGCGCGCCGCCGAGGTCGACGCCCACGAAGACCAGGTACGCCGTGGCCACCCGCACCGGCTCGTCCTCGGCCGAGTCCCACCGCTCGGCCACCACCCGGACCCCGACCTCCATCGAGGTCTGCCCCGTCCAGTTCACCTGGGCGTGCGCGTGCAGCAGGTCCCCGACCCGGACCGCCTCGGTGAAGACGATCTCGTCGATGGCCGCGGTGACCGCCGTGCCGCCGCTGTGCCGCGCCGCGGCGGCCCCCGCCACGTCGTCGATGAACTTCATCAGCACCCCGCCGTGCACGGTGCCGTAGAGGTTGACGTCGACCGCGGTCATGATCCGGCTCAGGGTGACCCGGGAGTAGGAGGTCGGCTTGCCGGCCGGCGCGGTGGAGGGGTGCTCGGTCATGTCGAAAACGGTACGGTGCGCGGATGCGACATCTCTGGAGCTTCCTCGCGGGGTTGGTGGTGGCGCCCGTCACGTGGGTGCTGGTCACCCTCGGGCAGGACGGGTCGGCGGGCACCGTCGACCGTTGGGTCGAGATCGGCACGTCGAACTCGGCCAATCTCATCGAGCCCGCCGTCTACCTCGCCGTCGGCGGGGTGCTGCTCGGCCTGCTCGGCACGCTGCGTACGTCACCGCTCGGCCCGCTCGTGGCCGGGCTGCTGCTCGCCGCCCCGTACGTGGGGATGTTCGTCGCGCCCTTCGAGGTGCGGGACCGCATCCCGGCCGGCTGGAAGGTCTTCGGCGACCCCCTGCCGCTGCACCTGCCGGTGGAGAACGGCACGCTCTTCCTCATCGGCATGCTGCTGGTCGTGGCCACCTTCAGCGGGCAGCGCTGGCGGCGGTGGCCTCGACCGGTGGTCGAGCCGACGCCGGCGCCCGCCGAGGGGCCGGAGCGCAACGACTTCACGCTGACCGACTGGCCCCCGGCCGAGCCGGCCGACCGGGACACCGCCCCGCCGAGCCTCGGATACCCGGACGAGACGCCGACGGAGCCGCTGCCGCGCCGCACCGGCGGGGGTTCGCCCTGGTCGGCGCCGCCGCGCGCCGGCAACCGCCCGGAAGACGAGACGACGACCGAGATCCGGTGACGCTCCGGCCGCACGCGCGTCGGCCGGCGGGCGGCGGGGGGAGCGGGATCCGGTGAGGACACGGGCGGGCCGGACGACCGGCCCGCCCGCCGACCCGCTCAGCCCTTCAGGAGCTGACGGGCCATCACGATGCGCTGCACCTGGTTGGTGCCCTCGTAGATCTGCGTGATCTTGGCGTCCCGCATCATCCGCTCGACCGGGTAGTCGCGGGTGTAGCCGTAGCCGCCGAGCAGCTGCACGGCGTCGGTGGTGATCTCCATGGCCGCGTCCGAGGCGAAGCACTTGGCCGCCGCGCCGAAGTAGGTCAGGTCGGCGTCGCCCCGCTCGGACTTGCCGGCCGCCGCGTACGTCAGCTGCCGGGCCGCCTCCAGCTTCATGCCCATGTCGGCGAGCATGAACTGGACGCCCTGGAACTCGGCGACCGCCTTGCCGAACTGCTTGCGCTCCTGGACGTACCCCTTGGCGTAGTCGAGCGCGCCCTGGGCGATGCCGACGGCCTGCGCGGCGATGGTGACCCGGGTGTGGTCCAGGGTCTTCATCGCGGTGCCGAAGCCGGTGCCCTCGGCGCCGATCATGCGGTCCGCGGGGATCCGGACGTTGTCCAGGTAGACCTCGCGGGTCGGCGAGCCCTTGACGCCGAGCTTCTTCTCCGGGGCGCCGAAGCTGACCCCGGCGTCGGACTTCTCGACCACGAAGGCGGAGATGCCCCGGGACCGGGCCGACGCGTCGGTCACCGCGAAGACGGTGTAGAACTCCGACACCCCCGCGTTGGTGATCCAGCGCTTCACGCCGTTGAGCACCCAGTGATCGCCGTCACGCACCGCGCGGGTGGTCATCGACGCCGCGTCGCTGCCGGCCTCCGGCTCGGAGAGGCAGTACGAGAACATCGCCTCGCCCGCCGCCACCGGGGTCAGGTAGCGCCGCTTGAGCTCCTCGGAGCCGGCCAGCAGCAGCGGCATGGTGCCGAGCTTGTTGACCGCCGGGATCAGCGAGGACGAGGCGCAGGCCCGCGCCACCTCCTCGATCACGATGGCTGTGGCCAGCGCGTCCGCGCCCGCGCCGCCGTACTCGACGGGGACGTGCGGGGCGTGGAAGTCGGCGGCCCGCAGCGCGTCGTACGACGCCTTCGGAAACTCGCCGGTCTCGTCCGCCTCGGCGGCGTGCGGCGCCACCTTGGCCGCACAGACCTCACGGACCGCCTCCCGGATCGCCTCGTGCTCCTCGGGCAACCGGTAGACGTCGAACGACTGCTCTGCGGCCATGTCGGCCCCTCCCCTTCACCGCTATCATGCGCAGTCTGTAGCGTCTCCTGACCGCCGACGGCGCAGACTGAAGGATAGCGACAGAGTTCAGCTCATGTTACCGCCGCGTAGCCTTGGACGTGGCGGAGCGCCGACGCCGCCCGGCGACGATGGAACAGGCAGACGTTAGAGTCCCTCCGGTGCCCGCCCAGGCGCCGCAGCAGAACGCGACGCGACGATGCGACGCCAGCGCGAGCGGAGAAGACAGGCGTGACGATCCCGTACCCGAACACCCAGCCGATGCCCGCCATCGCCGCGGTGACGCCCCCCTCCGGCGCGCAACGGCCGCGGGTGACCTTCCTGGGCACCGGCTATCTCGGTGCGACCTACGCCATCTGCTACGCGGAACTCGGCTACGAGGTCCTCGGCTTCGACGTCGACACCGACAAGATCGCCATGCTCAACGCCGGCGAGGTGCCGATCCACGAGCCCGGCCTCGACGAGCTGCTCAAGCGCAACCTGGCGGCCGGGCGGCTGCGGTTCAGCACGGACATCGCCGAGGTCGCCGAGTTCGGTGACGTGCACTTCATCTGCGTCGGCACGCCGCAGCGCGCCGACGGGATGGGCGCCGACCTGTCGTACGTCGAGGCGTCGGTCACCAGCCTGGCCCAGCACCTGACCCGCAAGGCGCTGATCGTCGGCAAGTCGACCGTGCCGGTCGGCACCGCCGAGTGGGTGGAGCAGCTGGTCAGCAAGCACACCCCGGCCGACCTGGGCGTCGAGGTGGCGTGGAGCCCGGAGTTCCTCCAGGAGGGCTTCGCCGTCGACGACGTGCTGCGGCCCAACCGGATCGTCGTCGGCGTCAAGAGCGAGTGGGCCAACGGCATGCTCTACGCCGCCCACAAGGGCGTCTTCGACCTGGCCGCCACGGAGGACCGCGAGGTGCCCCTGGTGGTCACTGACTTCGCCACCGCCGAGCTGGTCAAGGTCGCCGCGAACGCCTTCCTCGCCACCAAGATCTCCTTCATCAACGCGATGGCCGAGGTCTGCGAGGCCTCCGGCGGCGACGTCACCCACCTCGCCCGGGCCATCGGCTTCGACCCGCGCATCGGCAACCGGTTCCTCCAGGCCGGGCTCGGCTTCGGCGGCGCCTGCCTGCCCAAGGACATCCGCGCGTTCCAGGCCCGCGCCCAGGAGCTGGGCGCCGGGGAGGCGCTGCGCTTCCTGCACGAGGTCGACCTGATCAACCTGCGCCGCCGGACCCGGGTGGTCCAGCTCGCCGCCGAGCTGCTCGGCCGCCGCTCCGGGCCCGCCGGACCGGACCTCTCCGGCACGCGCGTGGCCGTGCTCGGCGCGACCTTCAAGCCCAACACCGACGACGTACGCGACGCGCCGGCGCTCTCCGTCGCCTCACTGCTGCGCAAGGCCGGCGCCGACGTGCACGTCTACGACCCGCAGGGCATGGAGCGGGCGCGCGCCGTGGCGCCCGAGCTGGTCTACGAGCCCGGCATCAACGAGGCCGTGACCGGGGCGGACCTGGTCTGCGTACTCACCGAGTGGGCCGACTTCCGCAACGCCGACCCGGTGGCCCTCGGCGAGCTGGCCGCCGGCCGCAAGGTGGTCGACGGCCGCAACTGCCTCGATTCGGCACTGTGGACGCAGGCCGGCTGGGAGTACCGCGGCATGGGCCGCCCCTGACGATCGACGACCGACGGCCGGTCGCGGAGCACGCTCCGCGACCGGCCGTTCGCCGTCCGCGTGGACGATCTTTGCCCCGGACCCGCCGACAACTGTCGAAATCCGCGCCCACATTGGGCATGCTGCCAAGGTGGGAGTCCACAGTGCGGGTGGAGGGGTGTCGTGGCGAGCTTTCAGTGCTCCTCGTGCGGCCGGGAGATCAAACCGGCCGCCAGCTGCCCGCACTGTGGTGCGCACCAGCCACAGTGGGTCGAGCACCTGGCGGAGATCGAGCGGTCCATCGCGGAGATGAAGGCCCGCGAGGCCGCCATCGCCAGCGAGCAGCGGCAGATCGCCGCCAAGATGCAGGCCGCGCTCTTCCAGCGGGACATCCTCGCCCACGCGGGTGAGGAACGTCTCAAGCAGGCCACCCGCCCCCGTCGGGTGCTGCGCCGCAGGCCGGGCCGCCGGCCACCCACGGCCGCCACCGGCGCCCCGCCCCGGGTCCCCCGGCAGGGCACCCCGGCCGGCCCGGAGGACCCGCCCCCGCCGTCGACCGCCACCTGGCTCGACGCCGACGATCCGGAGCACCCCCCGGAGGCGTCCTCCCGCGAGGTGCAGAACATCCCCCTCGGGCTCGGCGCGCTGCTGCTCGGGGTCGCCGCCGTGGTCTTCGCCGCGGTGGCCACCAGCTCGATGGACGCGCTGGCCCGGCTGGGCATCCTGCTGCTCGCGACCGTGCTGATGCTGCTCGCCCCGCCGGTGCTGGCCCGGCGCGGGCTGACCTCGACCGCCGAGACCATCTCCGCGGTCGGCCTGCTCCTGGTGCCGCTCGCCGGCTACGCGCTGTGGGCGGTGGACCGGATCGGCAACGGCGGCGCCTCGGGCGCGATCTTCGCCGGCATCATCTTCGCCGTCACCGCCGGCGTCTCCTTCGGCTACGCGGGCTGGACGGGGCTGCGCGCGCCCCGGTTCGCCACGGTGCTGGCCGCCCAGCCGGTGCTGCCGCTGCTGGCGGCCGACCGGATCACCGGCCCGGGCGGCTGGGCGCTCGTGCTGACCGCGGTGGCCCTGCTCGACCTCTGGCTGGCGCGGTCGACGGTCACCGTGGAGCGGCCGGTCCGCCGGGACCTGCCCGGGCCCTCGGCGACCCCCGCCGGGTCCCCGGCCGCACCCCGGCAGCGCCGCGCCGACGGCCGCCCGGAGGGGGCGCCCGAGGAGGCCGGCGAGGTGCTCGACGGCGGGCTACCGGCGCAGGACCGGGTGCCCGCCGCCCGCCCGGTGCCGTGGCTGCGCGAGCTGACCTGGGCGCTGCACGGGGTGGCGGTCGCCCTCGCCCTCGCGTACGCCGTCTCCGCCCTGCTCCGCGCGGGCACCGTGCCGGCCGCGACCGGGGCCGGCACGGTGCTGCTGCTGGCCGCCGCGGTGGGGCTGGCCGGGACGCTGGTGCTGCGCCGGCCGCCGCTGCCCGACCTCGGCGCCGGGATCTTCACCCTCGCCGTGATCGGCGCGCTGAGCCGGATCGCCTCGGTGGCGTTCCCCGGGCGGGCGCTGCTGCTGATCGCGGCGGTCATCACGCTGACCGGGCTGGCCGTCCGGGCGGTGCCGGAGGCGGCCCGACGTGGGCCGCAGCTCGCCTCGGCGGTGGCGCTCACGGTCAGCGGGGTGGTGGTCGCCGGGGGTGCCCTGCGCGCCGGGGTCGCCCCCGTCCGGGCCGCGCTGCCGGCCTGGGCCGCCGACCTGGACCGCTACCCGGCCGAGCTGGCGGCGGCCGTGGGACCGGCCGCCTGGCAGCTCGCCGTGAGCGCCTTCCTGCTGACCGTCGCCGCGGTGCTGGCCCTGCCTCCCGAGATCCGCCGGGAGTTCGCGGTGGTCGGCGCGGCGCTGACCGCGCTCGCCGTACCGGCGTCGTTCGGTCTCGGTTGGGCGGTGGCGCCCTGGCCGATGGTGCTGACGGCGGTCGGCATCGGGGTGGTCGGGCTCTCCGCCCGCACCGAACGCGCGGCGCTGGCGCACGCGGCGACCGCCGCCGGAGTCGGCCTGTTCGGCGCGGGTGCGGGACTGGCCCGGCCGGCGTTGACCACCGCGGTCCTGCTCACCCTGTTCGCCGCCGGGGTCCTGGTCGCCGTGGCGCCCCGGATGCGGCTCGCCCCGGCGGCGGCCGACACCGTCTCGGCCTGGGCCGCCGGGGGCGCGGCGTTCGCGCTGCCGGGCGCGGTGGCCGCCTTCGTCGCCGCGACCGTGCCGGCCGACCCGACGCCCACCCCGGCGAGCCTGCGCGAGGTCACCGTCCCGGTGCTCGCGGCCAGCTTCCTGGCGGTCTGCGTCACCCTCGGACACGCCGCCGTCGTGCAGGTCTCCCAGCGCCGCATCCCGACGCCGCTGGCGGTGGGTACCGCCCTCGGCGCGGTCACGGTCACCGCCGCCGCGTTCGGTGCCCCGGGCGCCACCGCCGCCGACGCCTGGGTCGGCGGCCTGCTGCTCGTCGCCGCCGCGATGGTGGTGTTCGCCGGCCCCATCGACGCCGGCCGGCGCTCCGACCTCACGCTGGACGGCTCCGACCTGGCCGCCGCGGCGGTGACCGCCGCCCTGATCGCCACCCTGGCCCGGATCGCGGCCGTCCTCGCCCCCGGCGGGCAGCTCGCCGTCGCCGCCGCGCTGGTGCTGGTGGTGGCCGTGGCCGCCCGGGCCATGCCGGAGGAGTGGCGACGCGGGCCGATCGTCGGCCTCGCCGTCGGCGGCGTGCTGATCGGGCTGCTGGCCGGCTGGAGCGCGCTGCGGGGCGGGCTGGGGGTGCTCGCGACCCCGGGGCCGATCTGGGCCGGCGACCTGACCGGTTGGCCGGCCGGGCCGACCGGTGGGTCGACGTGGCAGGCCCCGGTCGCGCTGGCCCTGCTCGGCGTCGCCGCCGCCGTCCTGCTGCCGCCACCGTGGAAGTACGACGTGTCGGGCGCGGCGGCCGTGCTCGCCACGATCGGCGCGCCGGCCGCGTTCGACCTGCCGTGGTGGTCGCCCGTCCTGGTCGGCGGCATGGTCGCCACCGTCTTCGGGGCTGCCGCCGTGGCCGCGGTCGACCCCCGCGCCGGCCTGTCCCGGGCGGTCGTGGCCGGTGCCGTCGCCCTGCACGCCGCCGGGGCGGGCCTGGTCCGGCCGTGGACCACCGCGCTCGCGCTGGGCAGCATCGCGCTGATCGGCATCGTGGTGGCGGCGCTGGCCCGGTCGCTGGCCGTGCCGCTGGTGGACGACATCGAGACCGAGGGGATGCCGCCGCACCTCGCCCAGATCGGGGGCGCCGCGGCCGGCGCCGCCCTGCTCGCGTTCCCCGGCGCCGTCGCGGCGCTGGCGGCCGAGTTCGGGCGTACGCCGGAGGTGGTGCTCACCGCCGCGTTGGCCGCGTCGAGCCTGGGCCTGGCGGCGGTGGCCGCCGTCCGGCGACGGATCCCGCAGTACCTGCCCTGGGCCAGCGCGGCGGTGGTCGGCGGCGCCACGGTGAGCGCCCTGGCCGCCGTCCCCGCCGGCATGCCCGTCGGCGTCTACGCCGCCGCGGCGGCCCTGCTCGGGGTGCTCGCGGAGCTGGTCCGGGGCGCGACCGAGCCGCCGGTCGGCGCGGCTCAGCCGGTCCGGCGCTGGTCGGTGCTGCTCGACGGTGCGCTGCGGCGGCTGCCGGACGACGGCACGCAGCGCCGCTGGCGGGTCAGCCCCGCCGCCGGTGCGCTCGCCGCCGCCGCGCTGCCCACCGCCCTGGCGCTGGTGTCGATCGCGCCGTCCCTGGTCGTCGCCCTGGTCGACCCGCACCGCAGTCTCGGCCGGGTCTGGCAGGGGCCACCGCCGGAGCTGCTCACCCCGCCGCCCGACGCGGTCGACGCGACCCACGTGCTGACCGCGCTGCTGCTCACCGCGACCGCCGCGCTCGCCGCCACCGGCTTCAGCGGCGGGCGACGTTCCCGGGCCGTGCCGGTGGTGCTGCCCGGCGCCGCCGTCACCCTGCTGATCACCCCGGTGTCGCTCGGCAACGGCTGGCCGGCGAGCACCCTGGCGGCGCTGTCCGTGTTCACCATCTCGATGCTGGGCCTGGCGCTCACCCCGCCCCCGCCGCTGGCCGAGCGGGCCCGCTCGCTGCGGCTGGCCCGGGTGCTCGTCTTCGCCATCGGCCTGGCCGCCGGGAGCGCGGGCCTGATCGGCGGCCTGGCGACGCGGGAGCTGACCCTGTTCACCCTGGGCGGCGCGGTCGGCGTCGGCACGGTGGCCGCGATCTTCGGCACCACCCAGCGGGCGCGCATCCTCGGCTGGCTGTTCGCCTCGCTGACGGCGCAGCTCTTCGTGCTCACCGCCGGCCTGGTGGCCGGCCTCGCGGCCGTCTGGTCCGCGTTCGGCGTACTGGCGGTCGGCGCGGCCCTTCAGGTGTTCGCCGCGACCCTGCCCCGGCTGCGTCGCCCCGAGGCCCAGCGGGAGGCGGCCACCGTCGAGTGGAGCGGGTACGCCGCCGCCCTGATCGCCCTGGCGCTGGCCTTCGACTCGCCCCGGCACATCGCGGCGCTGCTGGCCGCCTGGGGTGCGGTGCTGGGCGTGGCGGCGACCCGACCGGGCCGCCGGCCGGTGGAGCGGCGCATCCTGTTCTGGGCGGTGGTGGTCTGCGAGATCGCCGCCTGGTGGATCCTGCTGCGGGTCGCCGACGTGGCGCTGCCGGAGGCATACACGCTGCCCTTCGCGGCGCTCGCTTTGCTCGTGGGCGTGCTGGAGTTGCGGCACCGGCCCGACCTGAGCAGCTGGGTCGCGTACGGGCCCGCACTGGTCGCCGCGTTCGTGCCGACCCTGGCGATCGTGCTGGCCACCGACTCCAGCACGCTGCGCCAGGTGCTGCTGCTGCTCGGCGCCGTGGCCGTCCTCGTCTTCGGCTCGATGAGCCAGCAGCAGGCGCCGGTGATCGTCGGCGCCGCCGTGACGGCGATCGCGGCGGTGCACGCCCTGTTCAGCCTGGGGCCGTGGCTGGCCCTGATCCCCGTCGGCATCCTGCTGCTGGCGCTCGGCGCGAGCAACGAGCGCCGGCGCCGCGCCCAGGAACGCCTCCAGACGGCCCTACGCGGCATGCGATGAGATCAGCGGCCCGTCCCCCGGCTACCGGCGCGGACGGGCCCGCTGAGCCCTGTGGCAGCCGGCGGTCAGGCGCTCCGGTGTGGGCGGGGCGTCCGCCGCTCCGGAGTGGGCGGCAGGTCCGCCGTTTCGGCGCTGCGCGGCAGCTCACCCACCGCCGCGGCGCTGCGCGGCAGGCCGCCCGACCCGGGCCTGCGCGCCTAGGACCGGCGTCCGACGCCCTCGGTGATCGCTGGTCGTCGGGTCGCCGGCCTTCCGGAGAACACGCGGTGTGACTTCTCGGCTCGACCAGCCACTTGCCCCGTCTCCCCTTTGCTCTGCAGCCATCGACGCAACAGTCACTCTTCGTGACGGATGCTTGAAGTTTCAACCACCGCGGCGTTGGGAAAATCCCAGCTCAGCTCGCTGGTGCGTGGATGGCTGCAGAGCAAAGGGGCGGAAGGGATGCCCACGCCCCGAGCCATCACCGTAACCCTGAGCAACGCACGCATCCGTCACGGACAGCGACTACCTCGCATGCGCCGACGGCACCTACCATCTCGGCCCCGCCGCCGACCAGTGCCAGGTCGACGTCCGGCCCTCAAAGTCCTTCCGGCGCCGAGCGCCGAGGATCTCAGGCGAGGGAGGCGCGCAGGGCCGCGTCCTTCTCGGCGACCAGCTGCTCCAGGTCGGCCTGGTAGGCCGACATGCGGTCGAGCAGGGCGCGGTCGGCGGCCGCCAGGATGCGGACGGCGAGCAGCCCGGCGTTGCGGGCGTTGCCGATCGACACGGTGGCCACCGGCACGCCGGCCGGCATCTGCACGATGGAGAGCAGCGAGTCCATCCCGTCGAGGTGCTTCAACGGCACCGGGACACCGATCACGGGCAGCGGGGTCACCGAGGCGACCATCCCGGGCAGGGCGGCAGCGCCACCCGCCCCGGCGATGATGACCTTCAGGCCCCGGTCGGCCGCGGCGCGCCCGTAGTCGATCATCTTGATCGGGGTACGGTGCGCCGAGACGACCTCGACCTCGTACGACACCTCGAACTCGTCCAGCACCTCGGCGGCGGCCTTCATCGTCGGCCAGTCCGAGTCGCTGCCCATGATCAACCCAACGACGCTCACGCCCGCCCCTCCCGCAACCAGCGGGCGGCTCGCGCGGCCCGCGTCCGTACGTCGTCCAGGTCGTCACCGAGCACCGTGACGTGCCCGATCTTGCGGCCGGGCCGCACCTGCTTGCCGTAGAGGTGCACCTTCGCGCCCGGCTCGGCCGCGAAGAGGTGGTGCAGCCGCTCGTCGATGGAGATCCCGCCCGGCTCGCCACCGAGCACATTCGCCATCACCACCACGGGAGCGGTCAGCGAGGTGTCGCCCATCGGGTAGTCGAGCACCGCCCGCAGGTGCTGCTCGAACTGCGACGTGCGGGCGCCCTCGATGGTCCAGTGCCCCGAGTTGTGCGGCCGCATCGCCAGCTCGTTCACCACGATCCGGCTGCCCCCCGGCGCGGCCGGGTCGGCGACCTCGAACAGCTCCACGGCGAGCAGGCCGACCACGCCGAGCGCGGTGGCCAGGTCGATGGCGAGCTGCTGGGCGGCGACCGCCAGCTCCTCCGGCAGGCCCGGCGCGGGGGCGAGCACCTCGACGCAGATGCCGTCGCGCTGCACCGTCTCCACCACCGGGTAGGCGGCGACCTGCCCGAACGGCGAGCGCGCCACCTGCACGGCGAGTTCCCGGCGCAGCGGCACCCGCTCCTCGACGATCAGCCGGGTGCCGCCGGCCAGCAGGGTCGTGGCCAGCTCCTCGGCCTGCGTCGCGTCGTCGACCAGCCAGACGCCCCGGCCGTCGTACCCGCCGCGGGCCGCCTTGAGCACCACCGGCCAGCCGATCTCGTCGCCGAACGCCACCAGGTCGGCGGGCTCGGCGACGGGTCGCCACGCCGGGTTCGGTGCGCCCAGCTCGCCGAGCCGCTCCCGCATGGCCCGCTTGTCCTGGGCGTGCAGCAGCGCGTCGGCCGGCGGGAAGAGCTTCACGCCCTCGGCGGCCAGCGTGCGGATGTGCTCGGTGGGGACGTGCTCGTGGTCGAAGGTGACCACGTCGCAGGCCTTGGCGAAGGTGCGCAGCGCGGCGAGGTCGGTGTGGTCGCCGTACTGGACGTCGGCGGCGACCAGCGCGGCGCCGTCGTCGGGGGCCAGCGCGAGCACGCGCAGTGACTGGCCGAGGGCGATCGCGGACTGGTGGGTCATCCGGGCCAGCTGGCCGCCGCCCACCATGCCGACAACAGGCAGACCGGTACGGGAATCCATAGCGGCGCCAGCCTATCGGGGCAGCCCGCCGGCCGCGCCGCCGGATGGCCGATCGCACCCGGCGGCAGCCGTGCGCCTCAGCGCCGGGCGAGCTGGCCGACCAGGTCGTCCACCGTCGTCACCGGGCGTTCGCAGACGAAACCCCGGCAGGCGTACGCGGTGGGCCGCCCCTCGACCATCGGCCGGTCGGCGAGCAGGGGCACCCCGGGCTGGCCGGACCGGCCCGCCACGATCACCGCGCCGGGCGGGGCGTGCCGGTGTGCCGCCGCCACCAGCGGGTCCCCGGCCGGCTCGTCGGTGACCACCGCGATCTCGTACGGCCCGGAGAGCAGCGCCTCCCCGACGGCCGCCGCGTAGCCGGTGAACCGGGCGTGCCGGCCGACGATCGGCGCCACGGTCGACAGCGCGGCCTCGGCGGCCTCGCGGTAGCGGGTCTCGCCGGTCAGGGCCGCGTACGCGACCAGCGCCGCGACGATCGCCGAACGCCCGGACGGGGTGGCGTTGTCGGTCGGGTCGGCCGGCCGGCTCACCAGCCGCTCGGCGTCGTCGGCGGTGTCGTAGAAGGCGCCGCCCGGCGCGGCGAACCGCTCCAGCGCCACGTCGAGCAGTCCACCGGCCAGGGTCAGCCAGCGGCCCTCCCCGGTGAGCTGGTGCAGGGCGCAGAACGCCTCGGCCACGCAGCCGTGGTCCTCCAGCACGCCGGCCGGCTCGCCGACGAGCCCACCACGCGAGACGCGGCGCAGCCGCCCGGCCACGATGTGCCGGTCGGCCAGTACCTCGCCGATCCGGACCGCCGCGGCGGCGGTGACGGGGTCCCCGGTGAGCGCGGCGTGCTCGACCAGCGCGGTGACCGCGAGCCCGTTCCAGGAGGCGACCACCTTGTCGTCGCGGGCCGGTTGGGGCCGGGTGTCGCGGACCTCGCGCAGCCGGGCCCGGATCCGCTCCCATCGGGCGGCCACCTCCCCGGCGGCGTCGTCCACGTCCCGGGCCAGCCGCAGGACGCTCGTGCCGTGCTCGAACGTGCCCTCGGCGGTCACCGCGAACAGGTCGGCGGCGAAGCGGCCGTCGTCCTCCCCCAGCGCCTCGACGAGCTGGGCCGGCGTCCAGGAGTAGGTGAGCCCCTCGACGCCCTCGGTGTCGGCGTCGAGGGCGGAGGCCAGGCCGCCCTCGGGGGTGCCCAGGTCGTCGATCATGAAGGCGGCGGTCTCGGCGGCGACGCGGGCGGCCAGCGGGTCGCCGGTCAGGCGCCAGAGCTGGGTGTACGTCCGCAGCAGCAGCGCGTTGTCGTAGAGCATCTTCTCGAAGTGCGGCACGGTCCAGTGCCCGTCGACCGAGTAGCGGGCGAAGCCGCCGGCGAGCTGGTCGTAGATGCCGCCCCGGGCCATCGCCTCGCAGGTGTGCCGGGCGATCTCCAGGCTGCGCGGCGAGCCGGTGCGCTGGTGGTGCCGGAGCAGGAAGAGCAGGTTCATGTGCGGCGGGAACTTCGGCGCGCCGCCGAACCCGCCGTTCGTGGCGTCGTACTCCTTGGCGAGATGGTCGGCCGCGGCGTCGAGCAGCGCGGCGTCCAGCGGCGCGGTGGGCCCGCCCACGGCCTGCGCGCCGCCGATCGCCTCGACCACGGCGGCGCCCTGCTGGATGACGGCGTCGCGCTGGTCCCGCCAGGCGGCGGCGACCGACTGGAGCAGCTGGACGAAGTTGGGCCGGGGGAAGTAGGTGCCGCAGAAGAACGGGGTGCCGTCCGGGGTGGCGAAGACGGTCATCGGCCACCCGCCCTGCCCGGTCATCGCCTGGGTGGCGGTCATGTAGACGGCGTCGACGTCGGGGCGTTCCTCGCGGTCCACCTTGACGCAGACGAAGTCGTCGTTCATCAGGGCGCCGACCTGCTCGTTCTCGAACGACTCGTGGGCCATCACGTGGCACCAGTGGCAGGCGGCGTAGCCGACCGAGATGAGCACCGGCACGTCCCGGCGCCTCGCCTCGGCGAACGCCTCGTCGCACCACGGCCACCAGTCGACCGGGTTGTCGGCGTGCTGGAGCAGGTACGGGCTCGTGGCGTCAGCGAGTCGGTTCACCCGACGACCATAACCACCCGGCGACGCGCCCGCCCGCGCTCCGACCTCCCTTCGGCGGGGTGGGTTCAGGAGGCGCCGTCGGCGCGCAGCGGGAAGACGTTGGGGCGGGCCTCGTCGAGGAGGGTGCCCAGGACCGCGCCGATCTTGTCGGCCGGCATCGGCTTGAAGAAGTGGTAACCCTGGGCGGCCGTGCAGCCCAGCTCGGCCAGGGCGGCGCGCTGCTCGGCGGTCTCCACGCCCTCGGCGACCACCCGCAGCCCCAGCTCGTGGGCGAGGCCGACGGTGGTCCGCACGATCGCCGCCGCCTCCGGGGAGTCGGCCATCCGGATCACGAAGGAGCGGTCCACCTTGAGCTCGTCCACCGCGATCCGGGTGAGGAACGTCAGCGAGGAGAAGCCCGTGCCGAAGTCGTCGACCGCGAGCTGCACGCCCATCGACCGCAGGGTGGCGAGCACCTCGTCGATGACCTCCAGCTCGCTCATCACCACCGTCTCGGTGATCTCCAGGACCAGCCGGTCCGGCGGCACCTGGTGCCGGCGCAGGGCGTCGGCGATCTCGGTGGGCAGGCGGGGGTCGAGCAGGCTGCGCGCCGACAGGTTGACCGAGATCGGCACGTCGAGCCCGTCCCGGGCCCAGCCGGCGGCGACGGCGAGCGCCTTGTCCAGCACGTAGCGGGTGAAGGTGCCGAGCTGCTCGCTGTTCTCCACCGGACGGATGAAGTCGTGCGGCCCGAGCCAGCCCCGGCGCGGGTGCCGCCAGCGGATCAGCGCCTCCACCCCCGTCGGGGCGCCGGTGGTCAGGTCGACCGCCGGCTGCAACGCCAGCACGAGCTGGTCGTCGGTCTTCAGCGCCTCGCGCAGCTCGGCCAGCAGGGCCAGCTGGTCGGTGCTCGCGGCGTCCCGGGCGGCGTCGTAGGCGGCGACGCTGCCGCCGCCCTCCTTGGCCTGGTACATGGCGATGTCGGCCCGGCGCAGCAGCTCGGTCAGGTCGGCGGTGCCGGCGTCGGCGACCACCACCCCGACGGAGACCTCGACGGACATCCGCACCCCGGCCACCTCGGTCGGCGCCGCGAGCCGCTCGGCGATCTCGCGGGCCTGCCGCAGCGCGTACGCCATCGGGGCGGCCCGGTCGCCGATCACCGGGACCGACGTCAGCAGCAGCGCGAACTCGTCGCCGCCGAGCCGGGCGAGCAGGTCCCCGGGGCGGGCGAGGGTGCCCAGCCGGTTGGCGGTCAGCCGCAGCAGCTGGTCGCCGGCGGCGTGCCCGAGGGTGTCGTTGACCTCCTTGAACTGGTCGATGTCGAGCAGCAGCAGCGCGACCGGGTGGTCGTGGGCGAGCTGGCGCAGCGCCTGGTCGCCCTTGCTGAGCATGGCCGACCGGTTCACCAGCCCGGTGAGCTGGTCGTGCACCGCCTCGTACGACGAGCGGGCGGTGACCAGGCGCAGCTCGCGGTGGGTCGCGGCGTCGTGCAGCGCGGCGGCGAGCGCGTCGCCGAACGCGGCCACGGCGTCGCGTTCCCGGGCGTTGGGCGGCGCGCAGCGCGGGAACCGGACCCGCAGCTCGCCCACCCGGGCGGCACCCACGGAGAGGGTACGCACCAGCTCGTGGTCCTCCGGCTCGGTCCGGCCGGGCGGTGCGACCTCCCGGTCGACCAGCTGGCCGCCCGGGTCGCCCCGGTAGCGCCGCCACCGGCCGTCGCCCCGGGCGACGTCGACGTCGACGAGTTCGGCGTTGAACAGGGTCAGCGCGCCGGTCACCGCGGCCGTGGCGACGCCCCGCTCGTCGAGCTGGTTGAGCGCGGCGGTGGCCTCGGCGAAGGCCCGCCAGGTGCGGCGCTCCTGGTCGGCGCGGAGCCGGTGCCGGTAGGTCTGCTGGAGCAGCCAGAGCGGCGGCGGGAGCAGCAGCAGCCAGCGCGCGTCGAGTTCCAGCAGCGCCACCACGACCAGGCCGACGGCCACGTTCCCGACGAACATCAGCAGCTTGCCCCGCAGCGCGGCGAGCAGCGGCGGCGCGACGGGGATGCCGTGCCGCAGCGCCAGGGTGGCGCCGCCGAGCCAGGCGGTGGCGAGGAGGTAGGTGACCGAACCCGCGAGCACGGCCAGGGCGAGCGCCGGGGTCGGCGTCGCCAGCAGCGGCTCGCCGAGCACGGTGGTGACCGAGACGGCCAGGGCGGTGGCGGCGGTCAGCGAAGTCGTGATCCGGACGACCTCCAGCACCGGTCGCCGGTCGCCGAGCAACGACATGGCCGACCAGGCGAGCGCGGCGCCGAGGAGCGCGGCGGAGGGGAGCCAGCCGGCGGGCGTCAGGTAGAGGCAGATGATCAGCGCGGCCTCGCCCCAGGTGATGCTCACCATCCCGGCGGCGGTGCGGAACCGCAGCCGGGCAAGTTGGGCGACGGCGAACACGGCGACGGCGAGGCCGAAGCGGGCCGGCCCGCCGAGCGGGTCGTCGGCGGGAAGCCGGGTCGGGACGGTCCACCCCAGGCCGGCGGCGACCAGCGCGGTCAGCGCGACGGCGGCGGTGAGCAGGAGCAGCCGCGCGGGGGTGCCGCGGACTCCGATCCGGTCGGTCGACTCGCCGGCCCTGCCGGAGGTCACCGGGCCGCTCCGCCCGCGGGCCGCTCGCCGGTACGACGGGCGGCCGCTGGTGTGGTGGTCATCGGCGCCCCCTCCCGCGCACGGCTCGGGAACTCTTGGTCCCCCCGGCGAGAGGCTAAGGCAAACCCGGTG
Source organism: Micromonospora sp. M71_S20 (assembly GCF_003664255.1). Taxonomy (NCBI): domain Bacteria; kingdom Bacillati; phylum Actinomycetota; class Actinomycetes; order Micromonosporales; family Micromonosporaceae; genus Micromonospora; species Micromonospora sp. M71_S20. The sequence goes on from NZ_RCCV01000001.1 coordinate 1,487,079, forward strand.
GCCGCAACAGGGGGCGACGACCGGGTTCGACGTGAATCATGGGCGGACTAGCCGTTGCGACGCTGCTGACGCCCGGTGGGAGCGGCGGAGGATGAATCCTGCCTCAGCGCACCTTCTGTCGGATCGACGACTGCCGCATCCGCCCGGTCGGGGGTCGCCGCCGGGCCCTGCTGGGGGAACCGGTCGGGCAGCCGACGCAGCCGGGAGTTCATGTTGCGGATCAGCAGGACGGTGGCGGCGGCCAGAACGAGGATGAGGAAGAGGCCCATCGGCCCGGCCAGGCCACCCGTGCGGGTGTCCCCGAAGTTGTTCTGGGCGAGCACCTGTGCGGCGGTCAGCATGGCGTTCCTCCGGTGTGCGGTTGGTGACCAGGGTAGCCCCGTCCCGGATCAGCGGGCATGGGCCGTCTCGCGTACCCCGGCGAAGAGGTCCGACTCGGGCAGCGGGCTGTCGACGAGCGAGCGCACCAGCTCGAAGTCCTCCGTCGGCCACGCGCGCCGCTGCATCTCCATCGGCACCTGGAACCAGAAGCCGTCCGGGTCGATCTGGGTGGCGTGGGCGCGCAGCGCGTCGTCGCGGACCGGGAAGTAGTCGGCGCACTCGACCCGGGTCGTGATCCGGGGACCCTTGTCGGGGCGGTCCTCCCAGCGCTTGATCCACTCCTCGTAGGGCGACGTCAGACCGGCGGCGAGCAGCGTCTCGTGCAGCGCCATGATCTTGCCCTTGGAGAAGCCGATGTCGTAGTAGAGCTTGAGCGGCTGCCACGGCTCGCCCAGCTCCGGATAGCGCTCCGGGTCGCCGGCGGCCTCGAACGCGGCCACGCTGACCTTGTGGGTCATGATGTGGTCGGGGTGCGGGTAGCCGCCCTCCTCGTCGTAGGTGGTGACGACGTGCGGACGGAACTGGCGCATCAGCCGCACCAGCGGGCCGGCCGCCACCTCGACGTCCTGGAGGGCGAAGCAGCCCTCGGGCAGCGGCGGCAGCGGGTCGCCCTCGGGCAGGCCCGAGTCGACGAAGCCGAGCCACGCCTGCTCGACGCCGAGGATCGCCCGCGCGGCGTCCATCTCCGCCCGGCGGACGTCGGCGATGTTGGCCCAGACGTCCGGCCGGTCCATCTTCGGGTTCAGCACACTGCCGCGCTCGCCGCCGGTGCACGTGACCACCAGGACGTCCACGCCCTCGGCGACGTATTTCGCCATGGTCGCGGCACCCTTGCTCGACTCGTCGTCGGGGTGTGCGTGGACGGCCATCAGTCGCAGTTGCTCTGCCAACGTCGGCGCTCCTCGTCTCTGGCCCCGGCGGACCCCCCGCGGGACCGCCCGGCTGACCTGCCGGAATCTTCCCCCCGCGCCGGGACCTGCCGGTGCCGACCTGTCATATTTGACGACGGGACGGGCTGGGAAGATGGAACCCTGCCATTCTTGCCGATGCCCCCGACAACGACGCCAGGAGATACCCGCCGGTGACCGAGACGCACGCCACACTTCCACCGGGCGCGCCGGCCTTCCCGCCGGGCCGGTACGGCCGCCGCCGGGAGCCCGGGCGCCGCCGGCCGCTGCTGGTGGCGCTGCTGGTGGTCGCCCTGGTGGCCGTCATGACCCTGGTCGCGGTGCGGCTCTACCGGCAGTACGGCGACCCGAACTACGACGCCGAGGTGATCACCTACACGGGGATCACCGACAGCCAGGTGGTGGTCGACTTCCGGGTCACCGTGCCAAAGGGCGGCTCGGCGGTCTGCCTGCTGCGCGCCCGGGACCGCGACGGCGCCGAGGTGGGCCGGGAAGAGGTGACGGTCACCGCCCGGCCCGACCAGCGGCAGGTGACCGCGCAGCACCGGGTGGCCACCACCGCCCGGCCCTTCGTCGGCGAGGTGCTGCGCTGCCGGCCCGTGGGCTGAGCGGCCACGACGCGGGCCGGACGCGCGTGGGACACCCTCGGCGGCCCGGATGCCGGCGGCACCGCCGGTGTTCGAGCGCACCCTGTGTCGTACGGCACTGGTAACTTGGAAGTTCACCTGTCAGCCAGCACGCACGAACGAGGAGACCGCCTGTGTCCACTGGCAACGAGGCGCCCGCCACCTGGCTGTCCCAGGACGCATTCGACCGGCTCCAGGCCGAGCTCGACGAGTTGATCGCCAACCGGCCGGTCATCGCCGCCGAGATCAACGCCCGCCGCGAGGAGGGCGACCTGCGGGAGAACGGTGGCTACCACGCCGCCCGCGAGGAGCAGGGCAAGGCCGAGGGGCGCATCCTCTACCTCAAGGAGCTGCTCCGCACCGCCAAGGTGGGCGGGGCGCAGGCCGCCGACGTGGTGTCGCCCGGCATGGTCGTGACGATCTTCTTCGACGACGACAAGGACGACACCGAGACCTTCCTGCTCGGTTCCCGGGAGATCGCGTCGACCACCGAGCTGACGGTCTACAGCCCGGAGTCGGCGCTGGGCCAGGCGATCCTGGGCGGCCGGGCCGGCCAGACCTGCACCTACACCGCCCCGAGCGGGGCCGACATCAAGGTGACCGTGGTCAGCTTCGAGCCGTTCGCCGGCTGAGCCCCCGCCGCCCGGCCGGGGCGGGCCGGGCGGGCGACACGGCCGCCCGGGCACCGGTCCGGCCAGGCGGCAACGACATGCGACCGCGCTGCTCGGCGCGACGGGGCGGACACCCTGCCGCCAGAGACGAGGCGTGACACCGGCCCCGGTGTCACGCCTCGCCGGCGAAGACCACCTGGTAGCCGCTGGCCCGCAACGCGCTGATCAGCGTGTCGGAGTGTTCGACCCCCCGGGTCTCCACCGACAGGGCCACCTCCACCTCGCCCAGGCGCAGGTGCGGATTGGCCCGTTGGTGCTCCACGTCCACCACGTTCGCCCGGTGCTCGGCGATCTGGCCGAGCAGCGACGCGAGCTGGCCGGGGCGGTCCGAGCAGCGCACCGTCACCCGCAGGTAGCGCCCGGCGGCGGCGAGGCCGTGCTCGATCACCCGCAGCATCAGCAGCGGGTCGATGTTGCCGCCGGAGAGCACCGCCACCACCGGCGCCTGCACCTCGACGACGCCCGCCAGCAGCGCGGCCACGCCCACCGCGCCGGCCGGCTCGACCACCTGCTTGCCCCGCTCCAGCAGCATCAGCAGCGCCCGGGAGATGTCCTCCTCGGAGACCGTGACGATCTCGTCCACCAGCTTGCGGACGTGGGTGAAGGTGAGTTCCCCCGGCCGGCCGACGGCGATGCCGTCCGCGATGGTGCCGAACGACGGGAGGCGTACCGGCTCGCCGGCCACCAGGGAGGGCGGGAAGGCGGCGGCGCCGGCGGCCTGCACCCCGATGATCCGCACGTCGGGCCGCAGCGCCTTGGCCGCCACCGCCATGCCGGAGACCAGCCCGCCGCCGCCCACCCCCGTGATGATCGTCCTGACCTCGGGGCACTGTTCGAGGATCTCCAGGGCCACCGTGCCCTGGCCGGCGATCACGTCCCGGTGGTCGAACGGGTGGATCAGCGTCGCGCCGGTCCGCTCGGCGTAGGTCTGCGCCGCGACCAGGGACTCGTCGACGGTGTTGCCGACCAGCTCGACCTGGGCGCCGTAGCCCTTGGTGGCGGCCACCTTCGGCAGGGGCGCGTTCACCGGCATGAAGACCGTGGCGTGCGTACCGACGAGGCCGGCGGCGAGCGCGACCCCCTGGGCGTGGTTGCCGGCGCTCGCCGCGACCACCCCGTGGGCCCGCTCCGCCTCCGACAGCCGGGAGATCCGCACGTACGCGCCGCGGACCTTGTACGAGCCGGCGCGTTGCAGGTTCTCGCACTTGAGCCACGTCGGCCCGCCCAGCGCCGCGCTGAGCGGCCGGGAGGGCTCCAGCGGGGTGGTGCGGACGACGCCGGCGAGAAGTTCCCGCGCGGCCCGTACGTCGGCGAGACCGACCAGTTCCGTCATGCCCTGATCGTGCCACCCGCCACCCGCGCCAGCGCGCGCACGCCACCCCTCAGACGGGAGCCGGGATCCGGGGGTAGCCGGGGGCGTGGCGGGACCAGGGAGCCTGCATCTCGAACTGGCCGGCGACGCCGAGGAGCAGCAGCTCGCTGCCGGGCGGGCCGATCAGCTGCACCGCGACCGGCAGCCCGTCCGGGCGGCGGCCGACCGGCACCACGAGCGCGGGCAGTCCGGCGATGTTCCACGGGGCGGCGAACGGGGCATACCTGACGCTGGCCAGCATGTTCGCCCGCCAGGACCGGCCGGACCAGCCCGTGGCCTCCGGCGGCGCGGTCGCCAGGGCGGGCGTGAGCAGCAGGTCGACCGAGTGGTCGGCGAAGAAGCCGATCGAGCGCTCGCGCCAGGCGGCCCGGTCGGCCTCCCGGACGTACCCCCGCCGCTGCGCCCACTCGCCGAGGGCGACGTGCCGGCGGCTGCGCCGCTGGAGGCCCCGCCGGTCCAACCCGGCGGCGCGGACGTCGGCGGCCGCCGCGGCGAACCAGGTGGCGATGCCCTGCAGGCCCAACGCCGTCGGGTAGACCGGGTCGGCCGGCACGGTGTCGTGGCCCGCGCCCGCGAGCAGCCGGCCGGCGGCGGCGACCGCGTCCCGGTTGGGCGCGTCGGCGTGCACGCCGCGCACGGGCGAGCGGAGCGAGACGCCCACCCGCAGCCGCTGCGGCGGCACCAGCTTGTCCGGGCGGCGGCCGGCCAGCACCGAGAAGCCGACGGCCGCGTCGGCGACCGTGCTGGTCAGCATGCCGTGCTCGGTGAGCCCGAACCAGTCGTCCGCGCCGAGCTGGCACGGGACCACCCCCCGGCCCGGCTTGAGCCCGACCAGGCCGCAGCAGGCGGCCGGGATGCGGATCGAGCCGAGGCCGTCGTTGCCGTGGGCGATCGGCACCAGGCCGGCGGCGACGGCGGCGGCCGCGCCGCCGGACGAGCCGCCGGGGGTACGCCGGGTGTCCCAGGGGTTGCGGGTCACGGCCGTCTCGTCGTCGGTGATGCCCCAGAGGCCGAGCTCCGGCATCCGGGTCACCCCGAGGATCACCGCGCCGGCGCCGCGCAGCCGCCGGACCACCTCGTGGTCGGCCTCGGCCACCGGCGTACGCACCGCGGCCGACCCGTTCCAGGTGGGCAGCCCGGCCACGGCGGTGTTCTCCTTGACCGCCACCGGCACCCCGGCCAGCGGCAGGTTGGCCAGGTCCTCCTGCTCGTCGACCTTCTCCGCCTCGGTGATCGCCTCCCCGCCGCGTACCGCACGGAACGCGGCGAGGTCGGCGTCGACCCGGGCGATGTGGTCCAGGTGGTCGGCGACGACCTGGGTGGCCGTGACGTCGCCCCGGCGTACGCCCCGGGCGATCTGCTTTGCGGTCGCCCCCACCCAGGTCGGCATGATGTCCTGCACGGCCACCCTCCCAGCCAGCGGTCAGCCCAGCGCCTGCTCCAGATCGGCGAGCAGGTCGTCGACCGTCTCGATGCCGACAGACAGTCGCACGAGATCGCCGGGAACTTCAAGCGGCGAGCCGGCAGCACTTGCGTGTGTCATCCGGCCCGGGTGCTCGATCAGGGATTCCACGCCGCCGAGCGACTCGGCGAGGATGAAGAGCTTCGTCCGGTTGCAGATCTCGACGGCGTGCTCCTCGCCGCCGGCGGCCCGGAACGAGATCATGCCGCCGAAGCGGCGCATCTGCTTCGCGGCCACCTCGTGGCCCGGGTGCGCGGGCAGCCCCGGGTAGATGACCTGACCGACCTTGGCGTGCCCGTCCAGGTAGGCCGCGATCCGCTCGGCGTTGTCGCAGTGCCGGTCCATGCGTACGCCCAGGGTCTTGATGCCGCGCAGGGTGAGCCACGCGTCGAAGGGGCCGTTGATCGCGCCCATCGCGTTCTGGTGGTAGCGCAGTTCCTCGCCGAGCCCGGCGTCGGCCGCGACCAGCGCGCCACCGACCACGTCGGAGTGGCCGCCGATGTACTTGGTGGTCGAGTGCACCACCACGTCCGCGCCGTGCGCGATCGGCTGCTGGAGGTACGGCGAGGCGAACGTGTTGTCGACGACCAGCAGGGCGCCCGCGTCGTGCGCGACACCGGCCAGCGCGGCGATGTCGGCGATGCCGAGCAGCGGGTTGGTGGGCGTCTCCACCCAGACGATCCGGGTCCGGCCCGGCTCGACGGCGGCCCGGATCGCGTCGGGGTCGGAGACCTTCGCCGGGGTGAAGTCCAGCCCCCAGCGCTCGGCCACCCGGGCGAAGAGCCGGTACGTGCCGCCGTACGCGTCGTCGGGGATCACCACGTGGTCGCCCGGCTTGCAGACGGTACGCAGCAGGGTGTCCTCGGCGGCCAGGCCGCTGGCGAAGGCGAGCCCGACCGGGCCGCCCTCCAGCGCGGCGAGGCACTCCTGGAGGGCGTCGCGGGTCGGGTTGCCGGAGCGGCTGTACTCGTAGCCCAGCCGGGGCGCGCCGACGGCGTCCTGGGCGTAGGTGCTGGTCTGGTAGATCGGTGGGATCACCGCGCCGGTGCGGGCCTCGGGGTCCTGGCCGGCGTGGATGGCGAGCGTGTCGAAGCCGTGACTCATCCCGTGAGGCTAATCCCCCGTCCCGAGGGCTGGAACGGAACGGTGCTGTCGGGTCCGGCCCGACGACCCGACGGCCCGGCGCGGCAGGCGTCTCCCGCGCCGGACCTGCGGCATAGCCTGGACGGATGAGCGGGTGCGTGTTCTGCGGGATCGTGGCGGGCGAGGTCCCCGCCTTCCGGGTCGCCGACGAGCCCGACGGGATGGCGTTCCTGGACACCCGGCCGGTCTTCAAGGGGCACGTGTTGGTGGTGCCGCGCACGCACCTGGTCACGCTGGCCGACCTGCCCGCCGAGGCGCTGGCAGGCTACTTCGGCCTGGTGCGGCGGCTCGCGGTCGCCGTGGAGACCGGCACGGACGCCGGTGGGACGTTCGTGGCGATGAACAACAAGGTGTCCCAGTCCGTCCCGCACCTGCACACCCACGTGGTGCCGCGTACCAAGGGCGACGGCCTGCGGGGCTTCTTCTGGCCGCGCACCCGCTACGCGGACGACGCCGAGGCCGGGACCTACGCCGCCCGCATCACCGCAGCCCTCCGCCCCGCCACCTGACGACGCGAGGCGACGCGGGCCGCGGGGCGACGTGGGCCGACGCGGGGCCCGGCGCGACGTGGGGTGGCGCGGGACGCGGCGCGACGTGGGGTGGCGCGGGACGCGGCGCGACGTGGGGCGCGACCCGGGGCGCGAGACCGTCCGGGGCGCTCCCGATCCTGGACGCGGGCACGGCCCTACCAGGCGCCGGAACCAACCATGACCTCGTGGGTCACCGCGCGTAGCGGGCGATCCAGAGGTGGGGAAGGACTTCCTCGGCCCCCGTGGAGGCGAAACCGAGCGACTCGTAGAGCTGTCGGGCCGGGCGGTTGTCCCGGCCGGTGGCGACGACGACGCGGCGGGCGCCGGCACGGGCCAGCACAGCGCCCACCAACGCCCGCCCGACGCCGCGCCGGTGCGCGGCCGGGTCGACCACCAGACGATCGATGTCGACGGTCGTGTCGTCCTCGGTCCAGCCGACCGCCCCGATCAACCGCGAACCGGAGCGGGCCCCGAGCCAGTGCAGGGGCATCGCCCGGACGTCGGCGAGGGTCTCGTGCAGCGGCGGGATGCGGTCATCGCCGATCAGCGCGGCCTCGACGGCGTACGCCGCGTGCTGCACCGCAAGCAGTGACCGGGCCAACCCCTCGTCGGCCTCGGGCCAGATCCGGACGACCGAAACCCCGCCGGCCCCGCCGCCTCGACCTTGACGGGACCGCTCCGCTCCGCCCGGCCGCATTCCTCGCATGCTTCTCCCTCGACCCCAAGGCACCCGACCCTCGACGCCCATCCCATGCCCGATGTCCCGCCCATGCCCCAAACCTCAACCGCCAGACGCCCAGTCCCCCCGCGCCGAGCGCCTGCCGCCCGAAAACGCAAGCATCAAGGTGATCAGGACGCCATGGACGTTACGCGGCCGTTATGGCGTCCATGGGGTCCTGATCACCTCTGACTGGACCGGCGTTCGTGGATCGCGTCGGTGACTAGGAAGACAATTCGGGTGGCTGTCTGGTACGTCGCCCGTGTGAGACGCGGCATCAGACGGCCCGCCGGGTACCGCCTCGGGTCGAGCGACATCGGGCGCGGGACGGTAGTGGCAGCAGCGCCGTATCTCACGCTCCGTCCGCCGGATCCGTCTGAGTGCGGGTGGAGCGGGTAAGGAAGGCGGGTCCGGCGGTGTTGCACGCTGGGAGAGGTACGAGAGGAGTCCCACCGTGTTCCTGCGCCGCATGAAGGCCGAACTGCCCACCTCCGACCAGGCCCTGCCGGGTCGCCTGATCGCGATGCCGATCGCGGACCGGCACGAGGTGCTGGGCGCCCCGCTCAAGGGTCCCTTCCCGGAGGGCTCGCAGGTGGCCGTGTTCGGCATGGGCTGTTTCTGGGGCGCCGAGCGGCTGTTCTGGACCCTGCCGGGCGTGATCACCACGTCCGCCGGCTACGCGGGCGGCATCACGCCGAACCCGACGTACGAGGAGGTGTGCTCGGGCATGACGGGGCACGCCGAGGTGGTCCAGGTGGTCTACGACCCCGCCACGATCAGCTACGAGGACCTGCTGAAGGTCTTCTGGGAGAACCACGACCCGACCCAGGGCATGCGCCAGGGCAACGACGTGGGCACCCAGTACCGGTCGACGATCTACGTGACCACGGACGAGCAGCTCGCCACCGCCCAGGCGTCCCGGGACGCGTTCGCGCCGATCGTGGCGCGGGCCGGCAAGGGCGAGATCACCACGGAGATCGACCGGCTCGGCGAGTACTACTTCGCCGAGGATCTCCACCAGCAGTATCTGGCCCCCACGAAGAACCCGAACGGGTACTGCAACCACGGCCCGAACGGGCTGAGCTGCCCGGTCGGTATCGCCCGCACCTCGGGCTGAACCCTCCGGGGGCGGACCACCGGCACGATCACCGGGACCACCGGCACGATCACGCGGGCCGGCGCGGCGTCAGTCGCGCCGGCCTCCGCGCTTCCCGGAACTGAGCAATCGATCACACCTGCCCCGGCGCGGAAACCGCCCCACCCGGCACTCCTGACGCGGTCCGCCACGGCGGTCGACACGCGCCGTGACGGAATCGCGCAGTGTAGCAAAACTTCAAGAAACTGTTATCAGCCCAACGGGCAATCCTCGCTGCCCTCTGGCAGCATTGCCTGGCATGTGCGGACTTGCGGGAGAGTTCCGCCGTGACGGTTCACGCGCCGACGTGGCGGCGGTGGAGCGCATGGCGGCCACGATGAGCGACCGGGGGCCCGACGACAGCGGCGTCTGGGCCCAGGGCCCGACGGCCCTCGGACACCGACGCCTGAAGATCATCGACCTCTCCGCCGCGAGCGGGCAACCGCTGGTCGACCCCGGTGCGGGGCTGACCGGCGTCTTCAACGGGTGCATCTACAACTACCGCGAGCTGCGCGAGGAACTCCAGGCCAAGGGCCACCGGTTCTTCTCCTCCGGCGACAGCGAGGTCGTGCTCAAGGCGTACGCCGAGTGGGGGCTCGACTTCGTCGACCACCTGATCGGCATGTTCGCCGTGGCGATCAGCGAACGGGACACGGGCCGGTTGGTGCTGGCCCGGGACCGGCTCGGCATCAAGCCGCTCTACCTGGCCGAGACGCCCGGCGCGGTGCGCTTCGCCAGCACCCTGCCCGCGCTACTGGCCGGGGGCGGGATCGACACGGGCATCGACCCGGTCGCGCTCGCGCACTACCTGAGCTTCCACAGCATCGTGCCGCCGCCGCGCACCATCCTGCGCGGCGTCACCAAGCTGCCCCCGGCGACCGTACGGGTCTACGAGGCGGACGGCCGCACGTCCGAGCGGGTCTACTGGGATCCGGCCTTCACCCGCTGCGCCGAGCGGGCCGGCTGGTCCGAGAAGGACTGGCAGGACGCCCTGCTGGAGTCGCTGACCACCGCCGTCCGCCGGCGGATGGTCGCCGACGTGCCGGTCGGCGTGCTGCTCTCCGGCGGCCTGGACTCCAGCCTGGTGGTCGCCCTGCTCGCCGGTGAGGGCCAGCGCGGGCTCTCCACCTTCTCCATCGGCTTCGACGCGGTCGGCGGCCGGGAGGGCGACGAGTTCCGCTACTCCGACCTCGTCGCGAAGACGTTCGACACCGACCACCATCAGATCCGGGTGGCCGCCGCCGACCTGGTGCCGCCGCTGGAGGCGGCCGTCGCCGCCATGTCCGAGCCGATGGTCAGCCACGACTGCGTGGCGTTCTACCTGCTCAGCGAGGTGGTGTCGCAGCACGTCAAGGTCGTCCAGTCCGGCCAGGGCGCGGACGAGATCCTCGGCGGCTACCACTGGTACCCGCCGCTCGCCCGGGTCGGCCGGGACGGGGCGCTCGACACGTACGCCGGGGCCTTCTTCGACCGGGACGCGGCCGGGCTGGCCCGGGTGCTGAACCCGGCCTGGCTGACCGAGGGCGACCCGGCGCGGGAGTTCGTGGCCGCGCACCTGGGCCGGGCCGGGGCCGAGACCGCCGTCGACGCCGGCCTGCGCATCGACACCCAGGTCATGCTGACCGACGACCCGGTCAAGCGGGTGGACAACATGACGATGGCGCACGGGCTGGAGGCCCGGGTGCCGTTCCTCGACCACGAGTTCGTCGAGCTGGCCGCGAGCTGCCCGCCGGAGCTGAAGCTGGCGCAGGGCGGCAAGGGGGTGCTCAAGGAGATCGGCCGCCGGGTGCTGCCGCACGAGGTCATCGACCGGCCGAAGGGCTACTTCCCCGTGCCCGGCCTCACCCACCTGGAGGGCAAGCTCCTCGACCGGGTACGCGACGCGCTCTCCGCGCCCGAGGCCCGCCGCCGCGACCTGTTCCGCGCCGACTACGTCGACGCCCTGCTCGCCGATCCGAACGCCGAACTGACCCCGTTGAACGGAAACAAGCTGTGGCAACTCGGACTCCTGGAAATGTGGCTCCAGAGCCACGGAATCGACTGACCGTGACCGACACCCTGGCGACAGGAGCGGCCCGGACCGACCGGTCGCGCAACGGCCGGCGACGGGAGCGGGTGGGCCCCGGCGGCGATCCGATGGCACCGGAGCCGGCGGAGCCGCCGACCCGGGAGGGCGACACCGACGTGGTGCTGGACTGCGGCTGGGGGCGGCTCGTCTTCGGGCAGACCTTCGCCGATCAGGCCGCCGTCGCCGCCGTGCTGCGCTCCGAGGCCGCCGGTTCGCGGGACATCTGCATCTACCTGCGCGACCCGCACGTGCTGGTGTCCCGGCTGCCCGACGAGCTGTTCATCGATCCGTCGCTGACCTACCGGCTGCCGCTCGGCGGCGACCGGCCGACCGGTGACGGCGACGTGCCGGGGCTGACCATCCGCCCGCTGGCCGACGCCGCCGACGCGGACGCGGTGAACCGGATCTACGCCCGCAACGGCATGGTCACCGCCGGAGTGGACGTGCTCGTCGACAACGCGCGCACCGACCGCTTCCTGCACCTGCTCGCCGAGGACGCCACCGGCGAGATCGTCGGCACCATCACCGGCGTCGACCACGTCGCGGTCTTCGACGACCCGGAGAACGGCGCCAGCCTGTGGTGCCTCACCGTCGACTTCAACACCGCGCCGCCGGGCACCGGCCAGGCGCTGATCACCGCGCTGGCCGCCCGGCTGGTCGAGCGGGGCCGGGCGTACGTGGACCTGTCCGTGCTCGCCGAGAACGCCGGGGCGATCCGCCTCTACGAGCGGCTCGGCTTCTACCGGACGTCGACGCTCTGCGTGAAGCGGAAGAACCCGATCAACGAGCGGCTCTTCCTGCCCGCCACGCCGCAGGGGTACGACCAGCTCAACCCGTACGCGAGGATCGTCGCCGACGAGGCGATGCGGCGCGGCATCCGGGTGGAGGTCACCGACCCGGCCTGGGGTGAGCTGCGGCTGAGCAGCGGCGGGCGGACCGTGCTGACCCGCGAGTCGCTGTCGGAGCTGACCTCGGCGGTGGCGATGAGCCGCTGCGACGACAAGCGGGTGACCCGCCGCATCCTCACCGAGGCGGGGCTGTCGGTGCCGCGCGGCCGGACCGCCACCGGCGACGACAGCGACACCGCCTTCCTCGCCGAGGTCGGCCGGGTGGTGGTGAAGCCGGCGCGCGGCGAGCAGGGCAACGGCATCACGGTGGGCGTACGGACTCCCGAGGCGCTGGCCGCCGCCGTCGAGCTGGCCGCCCGGTTCTGCCCGGACGTGCTGATCGAGGAGATGCGCGCCGGCGAGGACCTGCGCGTCGTCGTCATCGACCACGAGGTGGTGGCCGCCGCGGTCCGGCGGCCCGCCTCGATCACCGGCGACGGCGTGCACGACATCGCCGAGCTGATCGAGCGGCAGAGCCGTCGCCGGGCCGCCGCCACCGGTGGCGAGTCCCGGATCCCGCTCGACGACATGACCCGCGACGTGCTCGCCGAGGCCGGCCACGAGCTGCACGACGTGCTGCCCGAGGGGCAGGTGCTGGCCGTACGCCGGACCGCGAACCTGCACACCGGCGGCACCATCCACGACGTCACCGCCGAGCTGCACCCGGCGATCGCCGAGGCGTGCGTGGCGGCCAGCCGGGCGCTGGACATCCCGGTCACCGGGCTGGACCTGCTGGTCGGCGCCCCGCACCGGCCGGAGCACGTGTTCATCGAGGCCAACGAGCGGCCCGGCCTGGCCAACCACGAGCCGCAGCCGACCGCCGAGCGCTTCGTGGACCTGCTCTTCCCCGGCACCCGGGCGCCGCAGCGGCTCTGGACCCCGGCCGGCCCGGGAGGTGCCGCGTGAGCCCGAGGCCCCTGGAGATCGACCTGGACTACCTGCGCCAGGTGCTGGTGGAGCTGCTGGAGATCCCGAGCCCGTCGGGGCGTACGGACCACGTGCAGCAGTACGTCGGCGAGCGGCTCTCCGCGCTCGGCATCCCCTCCACGCTGACCCGGCGCGGCGCGCTGAGCGCCTGCCTGCCCGGCCCCCGCTCGACGGGCGCGGACCGGGCGATCGTGGTGCACACCGACACCATCGGCGGCATGGTGAAGCGGCTGAAGGAGAACGGCCGGCTGGAGCTGAAGACGATCGGTACGCACAGCGCCCGGTTCGCCGAGGGCGCGCACGTGCGGATCTTCACCGACGACCTGGAGCGGGTGATCACCGGCCAGGTGCTGCCGTTGAAGGCCAGCGGCCACCGCTACAACGACGACGTGGACCTCCAGGGCGTCGGCTGGCAGCACGTCGAGGTCCGGGTGGACGAGCCGGTCGAGGACATCGCCGGGCTGCGTGCCCTCGGCATCGACGCGGGCGACTTCGTGGCGTTCCTGCCGAACCCGACGATCACCCCCAGCGGGTACGTCAAGTCCCGCCACCTGGACGACAAGGCCGGCGTGGCGGCGGTCCTCACCGCGCTCAAGGCGATGGTCGACGCCGGCGTACGCCCGGCGGTGACCGCGCACCTGCTGGTCACCGTGACCGAGGAGATCGGGCACGGGGCGTCGCACGGGCTCGACCCCGACGTGGCGGAGATCGTCTCCGTGGACGCGGCGGTCGTCGCGCCCGGCCAGCAGTCCCGCGAGGACGCGGCCACGCTGGCGATGGGCGACGGGGTCGGGCCGTTCGACTACCACCTGACCCGCAACCTGGCCTCGATCGCCGCCGAGCACGGGGTGGACCTGGTCCGCGACGTCTTCGAGTACTACCGCTCGGACGTGGCGGCGGCCGTGGAGGCCGGCGCGCACGCCCGGGTGGCGCTGCTCGGCTTCGGCGTGGACGCCACCCACGGGCACGAGCGCACCCACCTGGAGGGCCTGCGCCAGCTCACCCAGCTGCTCTGCCTCTACCTCCAGAGCGACCTGGTCTTCCCCGAGTGGGACGCCGAGCCGGAGGGCGACCTGGCCGACTTCCCATCCCTGGCTGTTCAGCCGGCGAGCGAGGAGGGCCCGCGCGAGGGGCCGATCGGCATCGCCGAGAACCCCTGACCGCCGGCCCGCTGTTCCCGGACGCCGTGTGATCGAAATCCGTTGCCCGGAACGCGAGGGCTGGATAGCGTGGCGGTACACGGGAAAGGAGGTGGTCCAGACTTGTATAGCAATCGGACTCGTGAGGTGGCTGTCCGCTAGCCGCTGTCCTCGACAGTAAACTCGTCCGCCGCGAGGCGGGCACAGCACCATCGTCGAGACCGTGTGGCAGCGGTGCGGCGAAACCACGACAGCCACCCGACCCCCGGGGTGCCGGCCCAGTCCAGCCGGCCCGTGCGCGAGCACGGAAGCCCCGGGGGTCGACCCTTTCCGCAGGCCGGGTGGTCGACGCAGCCGGAGGTCACCGTGTCGATGCGCGAGCTGGTGGTGCTCGGGACGGCCAGCCAGGCCCCCACCCGGCAGCGCAACCACAACGGGTACGTGCTGCGCTGGGACGACGAGGTGATCCTCTTCGACCCGGGCGAGGGCAGCCAGCGGCAGCTCCTGCACACCACGGTCACCGCCACCGACCTGACCCGGATCTGCGTCACCCACTTCCACGGCGACCACTGCCTCGGCCTGCCCGGCACCATCCAGCGGCTCTCGCTGGACCGGGTGCCGCATCCGGTGGCGGTGCACTTCCCGGCCGGCGGCGCGGAGTACTTCGCGCGCCTGCGGCACGCCTCCAGCTTCCACGAGACCGCCGAGCTGCGCGTCGAGCCGATCGACGCCGACGGGCAGCGGATCGCGCTGGGCGTCGGCACGCTGGAGGCCCGCCGGCTGCGGCACCCGATCGAGACGTACGGCTACCGGCTCGTCGAGCCGGACGGCTGCCGGATGCTGCCGGAGCGGCTGGCCGCGTACGGCATCGCCGGGCCGGCGGTCGGGGAGCTGATCCGCGTCGGCCACCTCGACGTCGGCGGGCGCCGCGTCACCCGCGAGGAGGTGAGCGTGCCCCGGCCCGGGCAGTGCTTCGCCTTCGTCATGGACACCGGCCTCTGCGACGGGGTGTACGCCCTCGCCGAGCACGCCGACCTGCTGGTCATCGAGTCGACGTTCCTCGACTCGGAGGCCGCGCTGGCCGCCGAGGTCGGCCACCTCACGGCGGGCCAGGCCGCGCGGGTGGCGGCCGAGTCGGGCGTACGCCGGCTCGTGCTCACCCACTTCTCCCAGCGGTACGCCGACCCGCGCCGCTTCGCCGACGAGGCCCGCGCGCACTTCGACGGCGACCTGGTGATCGCCGAGGACCTGACGACCGTGCAGGTCCCGCCCCGGCGGGTAGCCTCGGCCGGGTGACGGTCACCCTGCGCGCCGCCACCGTCGACGACCTGATGGCGGTGGGCGCGCTGCACCAGCGTTCCCGGGTCGCCGCCTACGCGGCCTTCCTGCCGGCGCAGGCGCTGGCCGACCCGACGCCGGAGGCGATGGGCGCGTACTGGACCGAGCGGTGGACGTGGGAGCGGGACGAGCACCGGATGACCGTGGTCGAGCGCGACGGCCGGCTGGTCGGCTTCAGCTACCTCGGCCCGGACGACGAGGGCGACCCGGCGACCGGCCTGCTCAACGCCATCCACCTCGAACCCGCCGAACGCGGGCGGGGCACCGGCCGCGCCCTGATGGTCGACGCGCTGGACGCCATGCGCGCCCGTGGCTGGTCCCGCGCGGTGCTCTGGGTGCTGCGGGACAACGCGCACGCCCGGGGCTTCTACGAGCGCGGCGGCTGGACCTTCACGGGCACCGAACGCGACGAACACATCGGCCCGGCGGTCGTGCCCCAGCTCCGGTACGCCCGCCGGCTCTGAGCGCCGCCGTGCCCGCCGTCCGGCGCGGGCGCGGCGGCGCCACAGGCCGGTGCGCATCGGTGAGCCGGGCACGGGCGAGGGCCCTCCCCCCGCCGGGAGAGGGCCCTCGTGCGAACGTCGTCCGGGTCAGCGGGCGCCGAGGTGGGCCAGCAGGTCCTGCCGGGTGAGGACGCCCTTCGGCTTGCCGTCGACCAGCACCAGGGCGGCGTCGGACTTCTCCAGCAGGCCGACCGCCTCGCTCACCGGCTGCCCGCCGCCGATCATCGGCAGCGGCTCGGCCATGTGCCGCTCGATGGTGTCGTGCAGGTGCGCCTGGCCGGTGAAGAGCGCGTCGAGCAGGTCCTTCTCGGCGATCGAGCCGGCCACCTCGCCGGTCACCACCGGAGGCTCCGCCTTGAGCACCGGAAGCTGCGAGACGCCGTACTCGCGCATGTAGTCGATCGCGTCGCGGACCGTCTCCGTCGGGTGCACGTGCACCAGCTCGGGCAGGCCGCCCGGCTTGCCCGAGAGCGCGTCGGCGACCGTCGGCTCCGTGCCCGAGTTGTCCAGGAAGCCGTACCGGGCCATCCAGGTGTCGTTGAAGATCTTGGACAGGTAGCCCTTGCCGCTGTCCGGCAGCAGCACCACGACCACGTCGTCCGGGCCGGCCTCGCGGGCCACCTCCAGGGCGGCCACCACGGCCATCCCGCAGGAGCCGCCGACCAGCAGCCCCTCCTCGCGGGCCAGCCGCCGGGTCATCTCGAAGGACGCCTTGTCGGAGACCTCGATGATCTCGTCGGCGACACCCTGGTCGTACGTCTCCGGCCAGAAGTCCTCACCGACGCCCTCGACCAGGTACGGCCGGCCGGTGCCGCCGGAGTAGACGGAGCCCTCCGGGTCGGCGCCGACGACCTTGACCCGGCCCTCCGACGCCTCCTTCAGGTAGCGCCCGATGCCGGAGATGGTGCCGCCGGTGCCGACGCCCGCCACGAAGTGGGTGATTTCGCCCCCGGTCTGCTCCCACAGCTCGGGGCCGGTCGTCTCGTAGTGCGAGCGCGGGTTGGCCGGGTTGCTGTACTGGTTGGGCTTCCACGCCCCGGGGATCTCCCGGGCCAGCCGGTCGGAGACGTTGTAGTAGGAGCGCGGGTCCTCGGGGGCCACGGCGGTCGGGCAGACCACCACCTCCGCCCCGTACGCGCGCAGCACGTCCTGCTTGTCCTGGCTGACCTTGTCGGGGCAGACGAAGACGCACTTGTAGCCCCGCAGCTGCGCCACCAGCGCCAGCCCGACGCCGGTGTTGCCGCTGGTCGGCTCGACGATCGTGCCGCCCGGCTGGAGGATGCCCGCCTTCTCCGCGTCCTCCACCATCCGCAGCGCGATCCGGTCCTTCACCGAGCCGCCCGGGTTGAGGTACTCCACCTTCGCCAGCACGGTGGCCTGGATCCCGGCCGTGACGTTGCGCAGCCGTACCAGCGGGGTGTTGCCGATCATCTCGACGACGTTGTCGTAGTACCGCACCTCGTTGTGCCCTTCTCCTCCGGCGCCGCCGGCGGCGGCCGGGCAGACGTCTTCTCGACGCCCCAGGGTACGTGGGTTCAGGACGCCACGTGCCCGGGGATCACCGAGCTGCGCCGGGCCTCCCACTCCAGGAACCGCTCGGTCTCGGCCAGCACGCTGCCGGCCAGCCAGGTCACCATGACCGCGTCGTCGGCCAGCCCGAAGATCGCCAGCGGGATCTCGGGAATCAGGTCGACCGGCGAGACGATGTACGCCGTCGCCGCGGTCATCAGGGCCAGCCGCAGGCCGCCGTCGTACTCCCCCCGGGCGGTGGCCCGGATCATCCGGGGCAGCGCGCCCAGCCGTGCCCCGATCGACGGCCCGCCCCGCGACCCGGCCGCGAGCGCCCGGGCCAGCGCGCTGAACGCCGCGCTTCGCTTCAATGTCTTCCCCATGTTCGGCCCCTCTCCACGTGCCAGGGTGACGCGCCCGCGCAACCGTCCCCCGGTCACCCGTACTGGTACCCAGGACCGTCGCCTTCCAGGCACCCGCGAGCCGACACGACGACAGCGGCGTGTCGTGCCGGCGCGATAATCTCGCTGTATGGGGGTCGCTGGTTCCGTCGTCCCGGTTGGTCCGCGCTGGCAGCGCGCCCGGCAGTTCGCCCGCCTCGCGGCGATCGGCACGGGCGCCACCGCCGCGGCCGTGGTGGCGACCGGCGGCGTGCTTCTCGGGCAGGCCCGGCAGGCCCGCCGCACGATCCCGATGGCCGAGGCCCCGCCGCCGCGCTGCGACGGCGTCTACGGCGCGAAGCTGCCGGGCCCGCCGGTCACCCTGGTGGTGCTCGGCGACTCGTCGGCCGCCGGCTACGGCGTGCACCGCCGCCGGGAGACGCCCGGCGCCCTGCTCGCCACCGGCCTGTCCCGCCGCCTGCAACGCCCCGTCCGGCTGCACCGCTTCGCCGTGGTCGGCGCCATCTCGGCGGTGCTGCGGCACCAGGTGGAGGCGGCGCTGGAGTGCCGGCCCGACGTCGCGGTGATCCTGATCGGCGGCAACGACGTGACCAACCGCGCGCCGTTCGCACTGGCGGTGCGCTACCTGGTCGACGCGGTCCGCACGCTGCGCGCGGCCGGCTGCGAGGTGGTCGTCGGCACCTGCCCCGACCTGGGCGCGATCCGGCCGATCCAGCCGCCGCTGCGGTGGCTGGCCCGGCACTGGAGCCGGCAGCTCGCCGCCGCCCAGACGGTGGCCGTGGTCGAGGCCGGTGGCTGGACGGTCTCCCTCGGCGACCTGCTCGGTCCCCGGTTCACGGCGGAGCCGACCCGGATGTTCGCCTGGGACCGTTTCCACCCCTCGGCGGAGGGCTACGCGATGGCCGCCGCCGCCCTGCTGCCGACCGTGCTGTCCGCGCTCGGCGCGGGGCAGGAACGCCGCCCGACCCTCGACCGGGGCGAGGGCGTGCGCTCGCTGCCGCAGGCCGCCCAGGAGGCGGCCCGCCACGCGGGCACCGAGGTCAGCGGCACCCGGGTCAGGGGGCGCGAACGCGGCCCCGCCGGCCGGTGGGCGCAGCTGCGCCGACGGGCCTTCTTCGGTGTCGGCGCGGCGCCGCAGCCCAGCCCCGCCGCCGACTCACCCACACTGGAGGGACTGGCATGAGCGAGCGCTTCATCCCCTCGGGGCTCGCCAATCGACTGGGCCGGGCGGCGACGCTCAGCCTCATCGCCGGCACGGTCGGCGGCGCCGCCGTCCTCGCCGGTCAGGCCTTCGCCGCCCGGCACCGCCGGTACGCCCAGCCGGAGCTGGCGCTCGCCCTGCGCGCCACGGTCGGGCGTGCCGACGCGCCGCCGCTGCGACTGGTGCTGCTCGGTGACTCGTCCGCCCTCGGCGTCGGGGTCGGCCGCCTCGACGAGACCATCGGCGGGCAGCTGGCCAACCTGCTCGCCGAGGGCCCGGCCGGCCGCCGGGTGCACCTGTCCAGCGTCGGCGTCTCCGGCTCACGCTCGACCGACCTGGCCACCCAGGTGGCCCGGGCGCTGCTCGGCGAGCGTCCCGACGTGGCGGTGATCCTGATCGGGGCCAACGACGCCACCACCCTGCGTCGCCCGATGGAGGCCGCCGCCTACCTCGGGGCGGCCGTGCACCGGCTTCGCGAATCCCGGGTGGAGGTGGTCGTCGGCACGTGCCCCGACCTCGGCGCCGTACGCGCCATCGCGCCGCCGCTGCGCAACGTGGTCGGCTGGTCGGGGCGGCGGGTGGCCCGCGCCCAGGCGGCGGCGGTGCTCGACGCCG
Source organism: Micromonospora sp. M71_S20 (assembly GCF_003664255.1). Lineage (NCBI taxonomy): Bacteria > Bacillati > Actinomycetota > Actinomycetes > Micromonosporales > Micromonosporaceae > Micromonospora > Micromonospora sp. M71_S20. The sequence continues at coordinate 1,506,613 of NZ_RCCV01000001.1, forward strand.
GCGGCACGGTGGTCGACCTGGCCACCGAGACCGGCGCGGTGTTCCGGGCCGACGCCGGCACGCTGTGCCACGACGGCTACCACCCCTCCGCCGACGGCTACCGGGTCTGGGCGCACGCCCTGCTGCCGGCCGTCGCCGCCGCCGCGGCGGTCGCCTCGCGGCGGTGAACCGCCCGCCAGTGGCGGGCGGGTCCTCCTGGCGGGAGGCGAAGCGGGCGAAGAGCGACGCGGTCCCGCCCCGGGTGGGCGAGCGGTCCGTCGACGCCGGGACGGCGACGGCGCGGCGTGACATTTCCCGGCCGGCGGGCAGCTTCCGCCCGAAGTTACCGACGGGTTAACGTTGGTTCATGCCGACTGAGTCGTCCCGCGACGCCGTCATCGTCGCCACCGCCCGCTCCCCCATCGGCCGGGCGCACAAGGGGTCCCTGCGCGACGTCCGCCCGGACGACCTCGCCGCGACCATCGTGCGGGCCGCCCTGGACAAGGTCCCCCAGCTCGACCCGGCCGAGATCGACGACCTCTACCTGGGGTGCGGTCTGCCCGGCGGCGAGCAGGGCTTCAACATGGCCCGGGTGGTCGCCACCCTGATGGGCCTCGACACCCTGCCCGGCGCGACGCTCACCCGCTACTGCGCGTCGTCGCTGCAGACCACCCGGATGGCGATGCACGCGATCCGGGCCGGCGAGGGCGACGTGTTCGTCTCCGCCGGCGTGGAGATGGTCTCCCGGTACGCCCGCGGCAACTCCGACGGCCTGCCGAAGGAGGCGCAGGCGCTGGTCGGCGGCGGCTGGGAGAACCCGCGCTTCGCCGCCGCGGCCGAGCGTTCCAAGGCCCGCGCCCAGGGCGGGGCCCCGGTGTGGACCGACCCGCGCGAGGCCGGCGAGCTGCCGGACATCTACCTGACCATGGGGCAGACCGCCGAGAACCTGGCCCAGGTGTACGACGTGACCCGCGCCGACATGGACGAGTTCGGCGTACGCAGCCAGAACCTCGCCGAGAAGGCGATCGCCGACGGCTTCTGGGCCCGGGAGATCACCCCGGTCACCACGCCGGACGGCACGGTGGTCGGCACCGACGACGGCCCGCGCGCCGGGGTCACCCTGGAGGGCGTCTCCGGGCTGAAGCCGGTGTTCCGTCCGGACGGCCGCATCACCGCCGGCAACTGCTGCCCGCTCAACGACGGCGCCGCCGCCGTGGTGATCATGAGCGCCCAGCGGGCCAGGGACCTCGGAATCACGCCGCTGGCCCGGATCGTCTCCACCGGCGTGACCGCCCTCTCGCCGGAGATCATGGGCCTCGGCCCGGTCGAGGCCACCCGGCAGGCGCTCAACCGGGCCGGGATGACCATCGACGACGTCGACCTCGTGGAGATCAACGAGGCGTTCGCCGCCCAGGTGATCCCCTCGTACCGCCAGCTCGGCATCCCGCTGGAGAAGCTGAACGTCATGGGTGGCGCGATCGCCGTCGGGCACCCGTTCGGCATGACCGGCGCCCGGATCACGGGCACCCTGCTCAACGCCCTGGACTGGCACGACAAGACGATCGGCCTGGAGACCATGTGCGTGGGCGGCGGCCAGGGCATGGCCATGGTCGTCGAGCGCCTGAGCTGAGCGGCCCGGCCATGCGCGGATCGGGCTAGAGGGTCTCGCGGGTCGCCGTCACCTCGGCGGCGGCCCGCGCCAGCACCTCCGGCGGCGGGGCGGCGGCGACCAGGTCGGCGGCCACCACCCGGAGCTGGTCGGGCAGCGCCAGGTCGTTGTCGAGCCGGGGCACCGTCCGCCGGGGCCCACCCTCCGCGTCGGCGGCCCAGTTGGCGATCTCCTGCACCAGCCGGTGCACGAGATCGGCGCGGGACACGTTGCCACCGGCGGCCGTAGCCGCCCAGCGGGGCTGCTGCCAGTGCCCGACCTGCCGGACCAGCAACTCCACCGCCCGCCCCAACTCCCCCACGCTCACCCCGCCGAGTCTACGGACCACCCACCCACCCCCACCCCCGCCGTCCCACCCCGCCCACCCGGCCCCGGGCCCCGGGCCCGGCCGGCGATCATGAGGTTTGCGGCGGGAATCGCGATCAACTTCGCCGCTAACCTCATGATCAACGCTGCGGAGAGGCGGGCTGCGGAGAGGCGGGACGCGGGACCGGGGCGGGACGCGACGGCGCCCGCCCTCGCGGGTGCGAGGGCGGGCGCCGGTCAGTCGTGGACGACGGTCAGTCGTCGCCTTGGAAGTAGCTCAGCAGGCGCAGGATCTCGATGTAGAGCCAGACCAGGCTGACCAGGATGCCGAAGGCGGCGACCCAGGAGTAGCGCTGGGGCAGGCCCATCCGGACGCCGTCCTCGACCTCCTTGAAGCTGAGCACGAAGCTCAGCGAGGCGACGACGATGCAGACCAGGCTGAACCCGATCGCCAGCGGGCTGCCGTCGCGCAGGCCGGTGTTCACGCCGAAGAGCGCGAACACGAGGTTGATCAGCATGACGGCGAAGAGACCCGCCATCACGGCGATCATGCCCTTGACGAACTTCGGGGTCGCCCGGATGACCTTCGCCTTGTAGAGCATGGCCATCACGAAGAAGACACCGAACGTGGCGGTCACCGCCTGGACCACGATGCCGTCGTAGAGCGAGTTGAAGAACTTGCTGACCATGCCGACGAAGACGCCCTCGACGACGGCGTACGCGACGACCAGCGCCGGGTTCGCCATCCGGGAGAACGAGATGATCAGGCCGAGGACCAGGCCGACGACCGCCGCGCCGATCCAGGCCGCGCCGAGCAGCGCGTCGGGCACCAGCACCCAGGCGGCCGCGGCGGAGACGCCGAGGATGCCGAGGAGCGTGACGGTCTTGACCACCACGTCGTCGATCGACATGGTGTTGACGGTCGGCGGGGCCGCCGGGTAGCCGGCCTCCGTCGGGTACTGCTGGGGATAACCGGGCTGTCCGTACGGCCCGGTCGGGGCGTACCCGGCGGAGCGCTCCCGCTCGGCCGCCTGGCCGAGCCGGGCGAGCACCGGGTTCGAAGTCTTCACTGTCAGGCCTCCCTCAGGGGGTCGTTGCACGTGAACGTGCACTCCCAAGAGTAAACGCCCAGGGCAGTCCCGTGGAGATCGCCAAGCTGAGCGGAAGCTGAGAGTGCGGCGTGCCCGGGGCGGGGGTCGAACCCGCACGCCTTGCGGCAGCCGCTTTTAAGGCGGCCGTGTCTGCCGTTCCACCACCCGGGCGGGTGACACCGCGCGGGTCGACACGCGCGGTGCAGTGTCACGGTAGCGGGTCGGCGGCGACCCGGCGTACCCCGGCGGGCGGGTCACACTAGGGTCGAGACCGTGAGCAGCACAGCCCCCACGGCCCCCGACGCCGTCCCTGACCAGGCTGTCCTCGTCGCCGACCGGCCGTCCCGCCGGCTCCGGCCGGCGCGCCTGCTGACCGCCGTCCACCGTCGCCGGGCCGACGTCACCGTCGCGCTGCTCTTCGTGGCGCTGGCCGGCTGGCTCACCCACGGGCTCTGGCCCGACCCGGCGGCCCGGGTCCTGGCGCTCAACCCGGAGGACCAGGCCCTCTACGAGTGGTTCCTCGCCGTCGACTCCCGGGCGCTGCTCGGCGACTTCGACCTGCTCACCGGGCGGCTCAACGCGCCGGACGGGGTCAACCTGATGACCAACACCACGGTCATCGCGCTCGGGGTGCTCCTCGCCCCGGTGACCCTGCTGTTCGGCGCGCCGGTGACCTTCGCCCTGCTGGCCATGGCGAACCTGGCCGGCACCGCGATCGCCTGGTACCTGCTCTTCACCCGGATGCTGCGCACCCGCCGGATCGCCGCCGCGCTCGGGGCGGCGCTCTGCGGCTTCGGCCCGGGGATGGTCTCGCAGACCAACAGCCACCTGCACATGACCGCGCAGTGGCTGGTTCCGGTGATCGTCTGGCTCGTGGTCCGCATGCTGCGGGCCGCCGACCCGGCGGGCACCGCCGACGGGCCGGACCGCCGGCGGGTGGTCAGCTCGGCCGTCGGCCTGGCGGCGGCGGTCACGGCGCAGGTCTTCGTCGGCGAGGAGGTGCTCTTCCTCTGCGCGGTCACGCTGCTGGTGATGGCGGTCGCCTACGCGGTGGCGGACCGGAACCTGGCCCGCCGCGCCCTGCCCGGCTTCGCCGCCGGGATGACGCTCGCCGCCGGGCTGGCCCTGCTCGTACTGGCCTGGCCGCTCTGGTTCCAGTTCGCCGGCCCGCAGGGCGTCTCGGACGGCATGTTCAGCCCGCACTACTTCTCGGCGGACCTGCGCAGCTGGTGGACCGTCTCGCCGCTGTCGGTCGCGGGCGGCGACGGGGCCGCCCGGCTGACCACCGGGCCGGCCGAGTACAACACCTTCCTCGGGCTGCCCCTGCTGTTGGTCGCCGCCGCCTGCGCGCTCTGGCTGGGCCGTCGCCCACTGGTCGTCGCGTGCGTGGTCGGCACGCTCGTGACAGGTGCGCTGTCGCTCGGGCCCCGGGTGGTCGTCGACGGCGAACGCACCGCCGTTCCGGGCCCGTACGCCCTGCTCTCGGGACTGCCCGTGGTGGACGGTGCGCTGCCGATGCGGTTCGCCCTCGCGGTGCTCCCGCTGATCGCCACGCTGCTGGTGCTGGCGGTCGACCGGGCCTTGCGCGGCACCGGCCTGGCCCGCCGCCTGGTGCCGGCGGCGGTCGGCGTGGCGCTGCTGCCGCTGCTGCCGACCCCGCTGCCCACCGCCGGGCGCCCGCCGCTGCCCGAGTTCGTCACCGGCGGGCACTGGCGCCAGTGTGTCGAGCCGGGCGGGGTGCTGGTGCCGGTGCCGCTCGCCACGCCCAAGCAGCCCTGGCCGATGCGCTGGGCGACCGCCGCCGACGCGGCGTTCGGCATGCCGGAGGGCTTCTTCATCGGCCCGTACGGTCGCGGCGGCACGGCGGCGATGGGCACCTACTCGCGGCCCACGTCGGCCCTGCTCGCCGAGGTCGGCCGGCGCGGCGGTCAACCCGTCATCGGGGACGAACAGCGCCGGCAGGCCGTGGAGGACGCGGAGTTCTGGGGGGCCTCCTGCGTGGCGCTGGCCGACGGCACCCCGCACGCCGACAGCCTGCGCGGCACGCTGGAGCAGCTCTACGGCCCCGCCACCCGGATCGCCGACGCCTGGACCTGGCGCGTCTGACCCCACACCGGTACGCGCGGGCCGCAGCCCCGCGCGCCGACGGCCGGACGCGCGAAAGCCCCCTCCGCCCGGAGGCGGAGAGGGCTTCGCGTGCTTCGTCAGGCGGCGCGGGCGGCGCCGACCGGCTGGGACGCCTCGGCGAACTCCTCGCGCGGATCGTGCAGCTGGCCGAGGGCGACCACCTCGCGCTTGAGGAAGAACGCCAACGTCCAGTCGACCACGACCCGGACCTTGCGGTTGAACGACGGGATCCGGCTCATGTGGTACGTCCGGTGCATGAACCACGCCGGCCAGCCGGTCATCTTGATCCCGTACACCTGGGCCACGCCCTTGTGCAGGCCGAGGCTGGCGACGCTGCCGGCGTGCTTGTGCTTGTACTCCACCGGCTCCCGGCCACGGACGACGTTGACGATGTTGTCGGCCATCCGGGCGGCCTGACGCACCGCGTGCTGGGCGCTCGGCGAGCAGTAGTTGCCCGGCTCCTTGGTCAGGTCCGGCACGGCCGCGCAGTCACCGGCGCTCCAGGCGCCGTCGACCACCCGGTCGCCGTCGACCACCTGGAGGGTCGGCAGGCAGGTGACCCGCCGCCGCTCGTCGCGGGGGAAGTCCGTCGCGTCCAGCATCGGCGACGGCTTCACGCCGGCCGTCCAGACGATGGTGTCGGAGCGGAAGCTGTCGCCGTCGGAGAGCTTCACGACCCCGTCGAGGCAGGACTCCAGGCGGGTGTCCAGCCGGATGTCCATGTTCCGCTTGAGCAGCTGCTGCACCGTGTAGGCGCCCATGTCCCGGTCGACCTCCGGCAGCACCCGCTGGGTCGCCTCGACCAGCACCCAGCGCATGTCCTCCGGCTTGAGCTCCGGGTAGTACTTCAGGGCGTCCCGGGCCATGTCCTCCATCTCGGCGAGCGCCTCGATGCCGGCGTACCCGCCGCCGACGAAGGTGAAGGTCAGCGCCGAGCGACGGACGGCTGGGTCCGGCGTGGCGGCGGCCACGTCGAGCCGATCCAGCACGTGGTTGCGCAGGTAGATGGCCTCGCCGATGGTCTTGAAGCCGATGCCGTGCTCGTGCAGGCCGGGGATCGGCAGCGTCCGGGACACCGAACCCGGGGCGACCACCACGTGGTCGTACGGAATCTCCCGGGTGGGACCGCTGATGGGCTGCACCACGGCGGTCTTGCGGTGGTGGTCGATCCGGGTCACCGTGCCCGCCACCACCTTGCACCGCCGCAACTCCCGCCGCAACGGCACCACGGAGTGCCGGGGCGAGATGTTCCCGGCAGCCGCCTCGGGCAGGAACGGCTGGTAGGTCATGTGGGGCTGAGGGTCCACCACGACGACCTCAGCCTCACGGGAGCTGAGCTTCTTCGACAGGCGCAGGGCCGCGTAGAGACCGACGTGCCCGGCACCCACCACAAGGATCCGCTTCGGGTTCACGTCATCTATCTTTCCCCGCGCAGCCCGGCTAATCCCGCCCGCGCCCCTTCTCTGTGACGGAGCACAACCCCTGTGACCTGCACGACTTCCCCCGAAAGGGGCTGTCACCTGCGGCGCAGCAGCCACCCCAGCAACGCCACCACCGCCACCGCCACGAGCAGACCGACCACCGTCGCCGCCTGGTGTCCGGCGTCACCACCGAGCCCGCCGACCTCGACCAACAGCACACCGAGGACGAAGGTGGCCAGCAACACCCCGCCGGCCCGGGCCAACCACCGCACGATCAGGTCCGGATCGACCACCGCGTCGTACGGCAGCACGGCGGCCAGCGCGCAGAGGGTGTGGGTGAGGTAGAGCGCCGCCGCCACGGCGAGCAGCCGCCAGAGGGCGATCGGTCGGCCGTACCCGTCGGTGGCCACCAGCCAGCCGCCGACCGTGACCAGCGCCGCGAAGGTCGGCCAGACCCGGCGCGGCCCGACCGCCGGCAGCACCGCCACCGCCACGAGGGCGAGCAGCGGCCGCCCGAGGAGCACCTGTGACGGGTACGCCAGCACGAGGCCGACCAGCGTGGTGAGGAAGATGCCGGCGCGCACCAGCAGCGGCGTCAGGCTGACCCGGGCGGCGGCGTACCGCACGGCCCGGACCCGTTCGATGACGGCGTTCAACTGTGCCGCCTTTCGTTCGCGACTGCGGGACTCCGCTGCGCTGCGTTCCTCGCGCTCACCGGTGCCGCCTTTCGTTCGCGACTGCGGGACTCCGCTGCGCTGCGCTCCTCGCGCTCACCGGTTGTTCACCCTCGGGGCGGTCGCCAGGCGGGCCACGTCCCGCAGCACCTGGTCGAGGCTGCCCGCGCCGGCCCAGGGCACCACCGGCACGCCGTGCTCCCGCAGTTGCCCGATCATCGTGTCCCGGTCCAGCCGCCACAGCCGGTACGCCACCTCGGCCCAGCCCCGATCCTTCGGCGGGGTGAGATCCGCCGGCAGGGTGTCCACCGCGACCACGAACCGACCGGAGCGGGCCAGCCGGGCCAGCATCTGCGCCGACCGCTCGTCGAGCAGCGGGGTGAGGACCACCACCAGCGCGTCCGCCGACAGCAGCTGCGGCCCGAACACCTGGTCGTACGGCTCGTGCGGCGAGGACTCCGCCCGCACCTCCAGCAGCCACTCCAGGACGGTCAGGTACTGCCGGCGGCCGGTGGCCGGGCGCAGCCGGCGCGCGGCCGGGCCGTACTCGAGCATCGACACCCGGTCGCCGCGATGCAGGTAGTGCTCGGCGATCGCGGCGGCGGCCCGGACGGTGGTGTCCAGTACGGAGGCGGCACCGGCCACGCCGCCCGAGCGGCCCGCCTCGGCGAGCACGTCGAGCAGCACCACCACCTCGGCGTCCCGGTCGGAGAGGGTGGCCGCCACGTGCAGTTGCCGGGCGCGCAGCGAGACCCGCCAGTCGATCCGGCGCAGCCGGTCCCCCGGCGCGAAGACCCGTACGCCGGCCAGCTCGCCACCCTCGCCGGGCCGGCGCGAGTGGTGCGCGCCGACCAGGCCGGCGGCCCGGGGCATCGCCTCCACCGCGTCGAACGGCTCGGTCTTCGGGTAGACCCGCAGCCGGGACGGCTCGGCGATCACGGCGCGGGAGACCAGCAGCCCCTGCGCGGCGGACGCCCGGGCCCCCGCCGGGCCGACGGGGTGCCGCCCCCAGCGCAGCGCGGTGCCGGTCAGCTCCAGGTCCACCGCCGCGTCCCTGGGGACGGCGGTCACGAAGGGCCGCTCGGCGACGGACGGGCCGGCTGCCGAACCGGTGCCGGACGCCGCGGTCGCCCCGGCGATCGTCGCCCGCTCGACCCGCAGCCACGGTGAGACCCGGCTGCGGACCACCGCCACGTCGTAGTCGAGCAGGTCCGGGTTGCCGACGGTGACCATGCCGGTGAGCTCGCCGCCCTCGACGAGGTGGCCCTCGTCGGCGGAGATCCAGACCTGTGGCAGGGCGGTCGGCCGGCGGCGCAGCGCGTACGCGGTGCCGATCGCGAACGGGGCGGCCAGCACGACCAGGTCGACCCGGCCGAGCAGCACCCCCACGATCAGCAGCAGCCCGGTGAGCAGAACCGCCCGGCCGAGCGCCCAGGTGGGGGCCCACCCGGTCGCGGGCTCCGGCTCCTGCGGCGGCGACTCGCGGGGCGACACGGCGGGCGCGACCATCAGTGCCCGGCGGCGTAGCTGGGCAGCGCGCCGCTGGCGGGGGCCGGGGTCGCCTCCAGCACCTCGCCGACCACGAAGGACGGATCGACGCGGCGCAGCCACATCTCCGGGCGCAGCGTGATCCGGTGCGCAAGGGCGGGCGCCGCGACCTCCTTGACGTCCTCCGGCACCACGTAGTCGCGGCCGGCCATGACGGCCCGTACGCGGGACAGCAGCAGCAGCGCCAGCGAGCCGCGCGGCGAGGCGCCCACCAGCACCGACGGGTGCTCGCGGGTGGCGGCGGTCAGCGCGACTATGTAGCGGCCGATGGAGTCCTCCACGACCACGTCCTCCAGCGCGGCCTGCATGGCGCGCAGCGTCTCGGCGTCGACCACCGGCTTGATGTCGGCCTCCTCGCGGCGGCGGGCCATCCGTCGGCGCAGCACCTCCCACTCCTCCTCGGCTTCGGGATAGCCGAAGGAGACGCGGAGCAGGAACCGGTCGAGCTGCGCCTCCGGCAGCGGGTAGGTGCCCTCGTACTCGATGGGGTTGGCGGTGGCCAGCACGTGGAACGGCTCGTCCAGCTTGTACGTCACGCCCTCCACCGAGACCTGCTTCTCCTGCATCGCCTCCAGCAGGGCCGACTGGGTCTTCGGCGGGGTCCGGTTGATCTCGTCGGCGAGGAGCAGGTTGGTGAAGACCGGCCCGGCCCGGAACGCGAAGTCGCCGCTGCGCTGGTCGTACAGGAACGAACCGGTCACGTCGGCCGGCAGCAGGTCGGGGGTGAACTGGAGCCGGCGGAAGTCCAGCCCGAGCGCCTGCGCGAAGGACCGCGCGGTCAGCGTCTTGCCGAGGCCCGGCAGATCCTCCAGCAGCACGTGCCCGCCGGCCAGGATCCCGGCGAGGACCAGCTCCAGCGCGTCCCGCTTGCCGACCACGACCTGACCGACCGCCTCCAGCACCGACCGGGCGAGGTGGCCGACCTCGGCGGCGGGCATGCTGCGGTCCACGTCGTTCATATCTTCTCCAGTTCGGCGACGATCGCCGCGAGGTCGCGCGGCGACGGGGGGCGGCGGGAGGGGGTGCTGAGGAAGGCCCAGAGCCGGTCGCCGAGCAGGGCACGGGCCCGCTCCGGGTCGGATTCGCGGGTCAGGCCGTGGCGCTGGCGCAACCGCTCGTCGGCCAGCTCGCCGATCCGGGGCAGGATCCGCGTGGCGAACCGCTCCCGGTCCCTCCCGGCCCAGTCCAGCGGCCGTTCCCAGCCGTTGATCGCGGCGCGCAGCGCGTCCCGGGCGCCCCAGTTCCAGGTGCCGTCGTCGGCGGCGGCCGGCACCCGACCGCCGGAGCGGGGCGGGGGCGGGGGCGCGAGGGCGGCGACGACCCGGCGCACCAGGAACAGCGCTACCACCCCGGCCACCAGGACCGGCAGGGAGACCCGGAGACCCACCACGCGCAGGCCGGCGACCAGCACGATCACGACCGCCACGACGCCGGCCAGGGTGCGGAACACCCGACCGGCCCGCCCGCCCCGGGACCGTTCGGCGGGCGCCGGCCGCTCCTCCTCGAAGCTCAGCAGGTCGTCGATGCTGGTGCTGCTCACCGCGCCACCTCGCCACGTCGGGCCGGCAGAGACCGGGCCCCGGTCCCGGTCACGCGGGCACCTCGGCGTCGTCGGCGGCTACCACGACGGTCAACTCGCCGCGCAGCCGGCGCAGCGCCACCCGGGCCTGGTCGCGGGTGCGCTCGTCCACCTTCCGGGTGGCGTAGCGGGCCTCGCGGTAGACGTGGGCGAACTCGGCCAGCACGTCGGCGCTGGCGATCGCCGGGATGCCCGCCGAGGGGTCGCCCCGCAGCAGGCGGGTGACCAGGTCGGTGGGGGTGTCGCCGGGCAGCCGGGGCACGCCCGCCCCGGCGGCGGCCTCCTCCAGGCGCACCCAGCAGGCGATCACCGCCGTGCGGGGATCGGTGTCCCGGTCGTCCAGTTCCTCCAGGCCGGCGTCGAGGGCGGCGGCCACCTCGCGGGCGGTGCCCTCGGCCGTACGCCGGGGCCGCCGGGTCGGCAGCGCCCGGGTGGTGCGCCGCATCGCGCCCCGGACCAGCGTCCAGGTGAGGTAGCCGAACGCGCCGAGCAGGGCCAGCCCGAGCAGCACGACGACGGCGGTGACGAGCCACTTCGGGATCCGCGTCCCGGTGGTCTCGGCGGTGTCCCGCGGCTCGACGGGGATCGAGGGGACCGGCTCGGCGGTCGGATACTCCGGAATGTAGGGGATGCTGTCGGCGGCGGGCGGGATCCGGCTGGCGCCGATCGACGAGTGGGCGGACGAGAACGCGGCGACGGCCAGCAGGAGCACCACCGCCGCGACCGGCCACCACCTGCGCAGGGCGCTGAGTTCCATCGAGGGCTACCTCCGGGCCACCGGGGCGGTTCGCACGGGCCGACGCGTCGCGTCCGTCATCGCCACCGCCCCCACGCCTCAGTCCACCCCGGCCAGTTGCTTCGCCCGGGTGAACACGTCGTCCAGCATCCCTGGTGTCAGCCGCCCGGTGAAGGTGTTCTGCTGGCTGACGTGGTAGCAGCCGAGCAGCTCCGGTGCGCCCGTGCCGGACCAGTGTGCCCCATGGCCGAACGCCGGTCGCGGGCTGGGCGGGCGCAGACCGTACACCTGGCGCAGCACCGGCCACCACGAGGCCCAGGCGAACGCGCCCAGCGCGACCACGACGCGCAGGGTGGGCCGGATCAGCGCCACCTCGCGGTGCAGCCACGGCGCGCACGTGTCCCGCTCCTGCGGGGTCGGCTTGTTGTCCGGCGGGGCGCAGCGCACGGCGGAAAAGATCCGCAGGTCGCGCAGGGTCAGCCCGTCGTCGGCGGCGACGCTGGTCGGCTGGTTGGCCAGCCCGGCCCGGTGCAACGCGGCGAACAGGACGTCGCCTGAGCGGTCGCCGGTGAAGATGCGGCCCGTGCGGTTGCCGCCGTGCGCGGCGGGCGCCAGGCCGAGGATGGCGATGCGCGCGTCGGGGACGCCGAGCCCGGGCACCGGCCGGCCCCAGTACTCCTGGTCCCGGAAGGCCGCCCGGCGGACGCGGGCCACCTCCTCCCGCCACCGCACCAGCCGCGGGCAGGCGAAGCAGTCGCTGACGGCGGCGTCGAGGTCGGCCAGGTCGGTCGCCCGCGCGGCGCGGGCGACCACCTCGTCGGGCGTACGGGGCTCAGCCAAGCTTGGCCCGGAAGAGTTCGAGGGTGCGGGCCCAGGCGGTGGCGGCGGCACGCTGGTCGAAGTGCTCCGGCCGGTCCTCGTTGAAGAAGGCGTGCGAGGTGCCGGGGTAGTCGTAGGTCTGGCAGGTGCCGCCCGAGGTCTCGATGGCGCGGCGGACGGCGCGTACGCCGTCGGCGGCGGAGGTGCCGTCCTCTTCGGAGCAGTGGATGTGCGCCGCCTTGCCCGCGTAGTCGGGCCACTCGGGGCGCATCCCGTCCCACGGCAGCCGGGGGTAGAAGGCGGCGGTGGCGACGATCCGCTCGGAACGGGTCGCCGCCCAGAGGGCCAGGCTCGCCCCGGCGCAGAAGCCCGCGCAGCCCACCTTGCCGGCGACCTCGGACCGCCCGGCGAGGTAGTCCGCCGCGCCGGCGATGTCCGCCGCCGCCTCGTCCATCTGCGCGCTGTTCAGCATCTGCCGGGGCTCGCTCGGCTTGCTGGCCGGGCCGCCGTGGCGGAAGTCCGGGGCGAGGGCGACGAAACCGGCCTCGGCGAAGCGGTCCACGACCGCCCGGACGTGCGGCACCAGTCCCCACCAGTCCTGGATGACGATGACCGCAGGGCTGGTCGCACCGCCGGAGGGTATCGCGAGATACCCCTCGCCCGTCCCCCCGTTGCCGCGGTAGCTCACCATCTCGCCCATCGGCCGTCCTCCTAGCGGTCAGTCATCGTTGGCTGGTCGCACAGTGTTGCTACGTGTCGGTAGCCTGCCACGCCGTGAGCGCCCCGGGGAAGACGCCGGAACAGTGGCATTCACCTCCTGTTCGCCCCCCGTACCCACGGACGCCGACGGCGGCGCGGACGATGTCCGCGCCGCCGTCGGCGGTCCTGTCGTACCGGGGGATCAGGCCTTCTTCGTCAGGCACAGCAGGTAGCCAGTCTTGCCCGGCTCGATGCTGTAGTAGACGTAGCCCTCCTGGCCCTCCTTGATGTACTGGCCGCACGCCTCGCCGGAGCGGGCCTGCGCCTGGGTCTGCCCGTCGACGCGGCCGACGACGTTGTAGACGGCGTCGGTGGCGGTGCACTCGACGACCTTCGCGCCGTCGACCTTCTCCTCCTTGGTGCCGGTCACCTCGGGCAGCTCGGCGATGCAGTCGCCGACCTTGGCCTCGGCGGTCTCGTCCTTGTTGAAGAAGTTGCCGATCGCCGAGCCGATGCCGAACTTGAGGCCCGCGACGACCAGGAACACGACGATCGCGCCCACGATGCCGAGCAGCTTCTTGGATCCGGACTTCTCGGCCTGGGGCTCCGCCGGGGGCGGCGCCTGGACGGCCGACGAGGGCTGGGCGGCGTCCGGCGCGGGGGGCGGTGCGACCTGCTCTGACACGCGTTTTCCTTCCGGGGGGTGAGTGAGCAGACGACACCGTAGCGACCGGGACCGACAGCCGTTGCCCCGCTGGACTCATCCGTTCAGCTATTTCCCAGCTTCATTCGATGATCCTGTTCACGTCCGGCTCGGGGCGGGCGTGGCGGTCGGCGCAGTCGTCGGCGCATCCGTCGGCGTGGATCCCGGGCTCGGACTGCCGCCCGGGGCGGGCGCGGATTCGGTCGGCGTGCCCGAGGTGGGGGGCGCCGGCAGCGGCGGCACGCCCGTCCAAGGCTCGGAACCGGCCGGCACGCGGGGCGCGAAGGGCGCCTGCTGCGGGCAGTACGGATATGTGAACAGCAGGGGATTGCCGATCCCGTTCGGATCCCCCACGGCCAGGCAGGTCGGGTGGCCGAGCCGGATCGGGTCGCCGTTCTGGTCGAAGAGCCGGGCGTTCTCCACCAACCGGCCCTCGCGGTCGTAGACGAAGACGTCGCGGATGTGGTCGTACCGGTCGTCGATCGAGATCTGCTCGTAGCCGAGGTCGCCGCTGCCTACCCGGTCGTTCATGTCCGCCAGGCCGACCAGCCCGAAGATCACCAGCACCGCCGTGCCGGCGTGCAGCATCCGCCGCTTGGGCCGGGTCAGGCCCGGCGTGTGGTGGCCGAGCCAGATCGAGGCGAGCACGCTGCCGGCGAGCAGCACCAGGCCGGCCAGCAGGCTGCCGTTCAGCTCGGGCAGCACACCGAACGTGTCGCCGGTCGTGATCACCGTGACGAGCATGGCGGCCAGGTAGCCCCGCAGCACCCACCACGCCGGCCGGAGCAGCCGGAGGAACTCGCTGGCCGTGGCGTACCCGAGGGGTGGTCCGAGTTGCACGTCCCAGCGGTGCGCCCGCGCGCGGAACCGGTCCACGGCGACACCGAGGCGACGGTTGCGGCGCCCGCCGGTGGTGGCGGCGCCGACCCCGGCGGCGGCGCGCAGCTCGGCCGCGTACGCCTCGGGCTCGCCGAGCCGGTCGACCAGCGAGCCGTCGGCCTCGGCGGCGACCTCGGCGAGGTGCTCCGGCAGGTCCTCGGTCAACTCGTCGCGGTGTGCCGGCGGCAGGTCGGCCAGCGCGGCCCGGACCCGTGCGGCGTAGTCCGCGATCTCCTGCTCCGTGACGGTCATGCCGCCATCCCCCGATCGTCGAGCAGTGCGTCCATGGTGGTGGCGAACGAGCGCCAGAGCTTGCCGGAGCGGGTGAGCTGGTCCCGGCCGGCGGCGTTGAGGGAGTAGTACTTGCGGTGCGGGCCGGATTCGCTCGGCACGACGTAGGTGGTCAGCAGGCCGGCGGCGTAGAGCCGACGCAGCGTGCCGTAGACCGAGGCGTCGCCGACCTCCTCCAACCCGGCGTCGCGCAGCCGGCGCAGGATGTCGTAGCCGTAGCCGTCCTCCGCGCGGAGCACGGCGAGGACCGCGAGATCCAGCACGCCCTTCAGCAGTTGTGTGGTGTCCACGCAATGCACACTAGTGCGCAATGCGCAGTACCGTCAAAGGAACGCGCCGCGCGGCTGAGGGTGTTCCGCTCAGGCGGGTGTCAGGCGCCAGTAGCCGAGCGGATTGTGGAAGAGGTCGTCGATCTCGTGGCGGTCGTCCGGGCGGTGCTCCAGCAGCCAACGCGGGGAGTCGGCGGTGAGACGGAACCCTTCGCCGTCGGCCATCTCCGCCGCCCGCTCGTCGGTCAGGAGGTACAGCGCCAGCGTGTCCATCAGGGTGACGCGCTCCTCGACCCCGCCGTCGGTCGTCAGGAGTTCCACGTCGGGCGCGCCGAGCAGGTGCATGCCGCAGCTGTACGACGACTCGCCGGCGCGGATCGGTCGCTTGACCGTGGCGCGGTACAGCACGCCGGCCAGCTCCGCGTCCGTCGTCGCGGCGGCTGCCTCGTCGGCCAGGGAGAGCCACCGGTCCCGCCCGTGCGCGACACCGTTGCTCTCGTTCTTCACGGCGGTGGCACCGGAGCGCAGGAGTGCGGCCGACACGGCCAGCGCCGCGCGCGAGACCTCCAGCAGCGTCGGCCGCAGCAGTCGCGGTGGCATCGTGACAGCCCGCAGGGGCCGGGACAGCACGTACGCGACGCTGTCGTGCGCCTCCACCGCCGCCCAGTCGGCGTCGGTGAAGCTGGCCCCGGCCAGGCTCGCCCCGAACGCGTAGGACATCCGCGGGTCGTGCCCCCGTTCGGAGTACTCGTCGTCGAGCGTGAAGCCGGCCGCGGCTCCCGCCTCGGCCGCGACCCTGCCCACCGTGTCGAAGTCCAGGCCGGCGCCGAGCACGCACAGCACCGGACGGGGCAACAGCTGAGCGGGATCGGCGAGCATGGCGAGAACATACCGGCATTCCCCGTCGCGCAGTCGGGTCGCCGGCGTCCCTGCTGATCCACCGCCGGCCGCGCCGGGTAGTCGGCTGCGTACGGATCTCGTCGCTCGTGGGCAGCTGCGGCCACTCGTCGACACGACTCTCCCGCTGAGGCTCACGCCCACGAGCGCGGCGAGACCAACAGCACCACCGGAAAGATCGTTCTTTCCGTCGTCGCCTGAGGCCCGCCCTCACACCCGCCCGCGAGGGCCGCTCCCAACCACGTCAACAACAGAGGAGTTCCATCCCAATGAGCAACGCGACACGTACCAGCACGGCCGCCGTCGTCGAATCCTTCTTCGCGCGGTTCGGCGCCGGCGACGTACCAGGACTCGTCGACCTCTTCGCCGACACGTTCGACTTCGTGGTCAACGGGACCCCGGACATCCCCTGGTCCGGGCGGCGCTCCACCCCGGCCGAACTGCCGGACTTCTTCGGCTCGTTCGGACGCGTACTCGGACCGGCCCAGGAATACGAGATCACGGCGACGGTCGTCGACGGGGAGAACGCGGTCGTGCTCGGGCACAACAAGTTCGAGGTCCTCGCCACCGGGAAGTCGTTCACCAACCACTTCGCCCTGCACATCGCCGTCAGGGACGGCAAGATCACGACCTACCACATGTACGAGGACACCCATGCGATCGACGCCGCGTTCGCGGGCTGAGTCGCGGACCGGCTGACCCGGGTCGAGCCGTGCGGTGATCGGAACCGACCGCCGGATCCGATCACCGCACGCTGTGCCTCACCACCGTCGTGGAGCAGGGTCTCCAGGTTCGCCAGGCCCTCCTGCGCGGTTCAGGCCAGCGACCAGGCGGTGCCGTCGAGGATGTCGTGCTCGGAGGCGACCACCGAGTCCATCCCGGCCCGCTCCATGATCACCCGGAGCACCAGGGCACCCGCCCCGATCACGTCCGCGCGGCCCGGGTGCATCACCGGGATCGCCAGCCGCTGCTCCCGGCTCTTGCCGAGCAGGTCGGCGGTCACGTCGGCCACCGCGTCGTACGGGACCCGGGCGTGATGGATGCGCTCCGGGTCGTACTCCCGGAGGCCCTCGGCGACCGCGACCACGGTGGTGACCGACCCGGCGAGCCCGACCAGCGTGGCCGCCTGCCGGCCCGGCACGGCCTCCAGCGCCCGGTCCACCGCGACCGCGATGTCGGCCTGCGCCGCGGCGACCTCGTCCAGCGCCGGCGGGTCGCCGTGCAGGTGCCGCTCGGTCATCCGGACGCAGCCGATGTCCATCGAGATGGCCGCCTCGACGCCGCCCGCGCGGGTGCCGACGACGAACTCGGTCGAGCCGCCGCCGATGTCGACGACCAGGTACGGCTCGCGCGCGTCGGCGGGCAGCCCGCGCACCGCGCCGGTGAAGGAGAGCCGCGCCTCCTCGTCGCCGGTCACCACCTCGGGCGCGACGCCGAGGGTCCGCTCGACCATCTCGCGGAACTCGGCGGCGTTGGAGGCGTCCCGGGAAGCCGACGTGGCGCACATCCGCACCCGCTCCGCGCCCAGCTTCTCGATCTCGGCGGCGTACGAGGCCAGCGCGACCCGGGTGCGTTCGATCGCCTCCGGGGCCAGCCGCCCCGTCTTGTCTACGCCCTGGCCGAGGCGCACGATCTCCATCCGCCGGCTCAGGTCGGCCAGCGGCGCCTCCGGACCCGCCGAGGCGTCCGGCAGGTCGGCGACCAGCAGTCGGATCGAGTTGGTCCCGCAGTCGATGGCGGCCACACGCGTCGTCACGCCAGAAACCCTACGTCAGGCGGGGCCGCCGGGCTGGACGACGTCGCGGCCGAGCAGTTCGGTGCCGAGCGGCGTCAACCGGTGCAGCACCGCGCCGCCGTCCCGGACGCTGACGACCAGCCCGGCCGCCCGCAACGCCCCCGCGTGCTCGGACGCCGAGGAGATGCTGATCCCGACGGCCCGGCCGAGCGCCGTGGTGGTGTGCCGGCCGGGGCCGGCGAGGCGGCGCAGCACCGCCGCCCGGGTCGCCCCCAGCAGGCGGCCCAGCGGATCGCAGGTGGTGGCGCTGATCAGGCGCGGCATCGGCGCGGGGTACACCACCAGCACCGGCCGACCGGGCTCCACCAGCACCCGGGGATGCGGGCCGGCCAGCGGCGAGGGCAGCAGGAGCAGGCCGTGGCCGGTGCCGGCCAGCGAGGCGCTCCACCAGGTACGCACCGTCAGCGTCGGCGCCGCCCACCGGATCGCCGGGTGCAGCGCGTTCAGCAGCCCGTCCAGCCCGTGCGTGGCGAGTTGCGCGGTCGCCCCCGCCACGTGATGCCGGTGCGCCTGCGTCAGGTCGGCCCAGTGCGGCGCGAGCACCGCGTCGTGCCAGGTGCCCAGGGCCCGGCCGAACAGGTTCATCGTCTCCCCGTCGGCCTCGGCGAACCGCCTGCGCAGCGGCGTCGCGGGCAGCTGCGCGTACGCGGCGGTCACCTCCGCCCGGATGCGCCCGACGGGGGCCGCCCGGATCGCCTCCAGACCGGCGGCGACCGATTCCAGGCCGTCCAGCGGGGTGAGGAAGTCGGGCAGGCGCCCGCGTGCGGGAAGCAGGTGCCGCAGCACGGAGGCGGCGGACCGGACCGGACCCGACGCGGAGGCCGCGTCCGCCGCGGGGCCCGGCGTCATCCGGGCCGTGCCCGCGTCGTGCAGCGCCTGGCAGGCCAGCAGGGACATGCCGACCGGGTGCAGGCGGTCGGCGAAGCGGACCCGGCACAGGTCCGCCAGTCCCAGGCGGAGACGGAGCATGCCAGCAGACTGCCGGTCTTCGGCCTGGACCGAAAGGGTTGCCCCGTTCGGGCGGGGCAATCCAGTGTGGACCGGGGTCACGGAGGGGGCGGGGCGTGCGACGGACGGTGGCAGTGCTGACGGGGCTGGTCTTCGCCGTCGTCGCCACGGCGTGCGGTGGGGACCGGGGTCAGTCCCGGGTCACGCCGGCCCCGTCGCCTTCGGGGGCCGTCGAGCGCCCCGCCGCCGGCGACCATCGGCTCACCCTGGCGCACGGCGGGTCCGACCGCCGGTACCTGCTGCACGCCCCGCCCGGCTACGACCCCGCCCGGCCCACCGCGCTGGTGATCGCCCTGCACTTCTATCCCGGCAGCGGAGCCCGTCTGCGGGACATGGTGGGGCTGGACGCCGTGGCCGACCGGGAGAACTTCCTGGTCGCGTACCCGGACGGGCGCAACGGCGGCTTCAACGCGCTGATCTGCTGCGGGACGACCGACGACGTCGGCTTCCTCAAGGACCTCACCGACCACCTCGTACGGACGTGGCGGGCCGACCCGGACCGGGTCTACCTCACCGGGATCTCCAACGGCGGGGACATGAGCTTCCGGGCCGCCGTCGAGGGCGCGGGGCTCTTCGCGGCGATCGGCGTGGTCAGCGGCGGCTACAGCGGCCCCCGGACCGCCCCCGACACCTACGTGCCCCGGCGACCGGTCTCGGTGATCACCTTCATCGGCGGGCAGGACCGCTACGCCGACGTCTTCACCGAGGGCGTACGGACCTGGCAGCGACGGCTGCGCTGCACACCGAAGCCCGGCGTACCGCCGGTGGGCGCGCCGCGGGTCACCCGCACCGACGCGCGGTGCGACGACGGCAGCGACGTGACCGTCTACACCCTGCCCGACATGGGGCACTCGTGGCCCGGGGCGGCATCCGGCGAGCTGGCCGCCCCCGACGCGGGCCTCGTCGCCACCGAACTCGTCTGGGACTTCTTCGCCGCCCACCCGCGCCGGAGCTGAGCGGGCCGGGCGCGGCCGGCGGCCTCGGGCCGCGCGCACCGAGCCGGTCAGAGGCGCAGCAGCATCCGGGTGTTGCCGAGGGTGTTCGGCTTGACCCGTTCCAGGTCGAGGAACTCGGCGACGCCCTCGTCGTAGGAGCGCAGGAGCTGCTCGTAGACCGGCTGCGGCACGGGCGCGCCGTCGATCTCGGTGAACCCGAACGAGCCGAAGAACCGGGTCTCGAAGGTGAGCACGAAGATCCGGGCCACCCCCAGCTCACGGGCGCCGTCGATCAGCTCCGCGACGATCCGGTGGCCGAGCTTGCGCCCACGGCAGGAGGGGTCGACCGCCACGGTCCGGATCTCGGCCAGGTCCTCCCACATCACGTGCAGCGCACCGCAGCCGACCACCGCGCCGTCGCCGGCACGGACCGCGACCCGGAACTCCTGCACGTGCTCGTAGAGGGTCACGGTGGCCTTGCTGAGCAGCCGCCGGTCGTCGGTGTAGGTGTCGACGAGCCGCCGGATGCCGCGCACGTCCGAGGTGCGGGCCCGCCGCACCACGACCTCGTCGGCCCCCGCCACGCCCCCGTCCGCGCCCACCATGGTCAGTCCGCCACCGGCACGTCCACGCAGGGCCCGGCCGCCCACCACTTCTCCACCAGCTCCAACGTCTCGTCGCCGAACGGGTTCACCCCGGGCCCGGCCCCGAGCGCGTGCCCGAGGTGCACGTGCAGGCACTTCACCCGGCCGGGCATCCCACCGGCGGAGATGCCGGCGATCTCGGGCACCTCGCCGATCGCGTCCCGGCGGGCCAGGTAGTCCTCGTGGGCGGCGCGGTAGCGCGCGGCCAGTTCCGGGTCGGCGGCCAGCCGGTCCGCCATCTCCTTCATCAGCCCCGCCGACTCCAGCCGGCTGCACGCCGCCGTCGCCCGGGGGCAGGTCAGATAGAACAGCGTCGGGAAGGGGGTGCCGTCGGCCAGGCGCGGAGTCGTCTCCACCACGTCCGGCAGGCCGCAGGGGCAGCGGTGGGCCACGGCCCGGGTGCCCCGGGGCGGGCGTCCGAGCTGCGCGGCCACCGCGGCCAGGTCGGCCTCGGTGGCCGGTTCGCGCAACGGCGGGGGTACGGAGTCCGCCGCCGGCTCCGGCGGTGGTACGACAGTCACGATGCTGATCTCTCGTTCGATGCTCGGGTGTTGCTCACCTGTCGGGCTGCTCGCCGTTGGCGGCCTGCACGCTCGACCAGAGGGTGTCGTACCAGGAAGCGGGGGTGACCGGCGCCGACGGGGCCGCGGACGAACCGGCGTCCCGGGCGGCGCCAGCCGGGTCGGAGAGCACCACCAGCAGCGTCTCGCCCGGCGGCCCCATGAAGAACCGCTCCCTGGCCTGGATCTTGATGTATTCCGGGTCCTGCCACTTGGCCGCCCGCTCGGAGAGCTCCTCGATCGCCTCCCGCTGGGCGGCCTGGGCGGCCTCCATCCGTTCGATGTCGGCCTGCTGGTCCAGGTAGACGCGCACCGGGTAGGTGTAGGCCAGGGCGAGCGCGATCAGCACCGCGAAGAGCACGGTGGCCCGCCCGGTGAAGCCCCGGGAGCGGGGTGCGGAGAGCCGCTTGACGGTGCCGGCGGCCGTACGACGGGCCGCGGCGGGCCGGCTCGCGGAGCGTACCCCCTCCGCGCCCCGGGCCGCCCCCGGTGCGCGACCGGCCGTGGCCCGCGGCTCGGCGCGGACACCGCCCTCGCGGACCGACGTCCGGGCGCCCCGGGCCCCGCCCGGCCGGCCGGTGTGACCCGGCCGGCGGGCGGGGCGCTGACCGCCCGGTGTGCGGCGCTGCTGCATCGTCACACCCCTCCCCCGAGGCCTCGCGCGTCTCAGACGGAACGGTAGCGCGGGAAGGCGCCCGCACCGGCGTACCGCGCCGCGTCGGCCAGCTCCTCCTCGATCCGCAGGAGCTGGTTGTACTTCGCGACCCGGTCCGAGCGGGCCGGGGCGCCGGTCTTGATCTGGCCGCAGCCCGTGGCCACCGCCAGGTCGGCGATGGTGGTGTCCTCGGTCTCGCCGGAGCGGTGGCTCATCATGCACTTGAAGCCGGCCCGGTGGGCCAGGTCCACCGCGTCCAGGGTCTCGGTCAGCGAACCGATCTGGTTGACCTTCACCAGGACCGCGTTGGCGGCCTTCTCGGCGATGCCGCGGGCGATGCGCTGCGGGTTGGTGACGAACAGGTCGTCGCCCACGATCTGGATGCGGTCGCCGAGCGAGGCGGTCAGCGTCTGCCAGCCGGTCCAGTCGTCCTCGGCCAGCGGGTCCTCGATCGACACGATCGGGTAGTCGCCGGCGAGCTTGGTGTAGTAGTTGCTCATCTCCTCGGCGGTCTTCGCGGTGCCCTCGAAGGTGTAGGTGCCGTTGTCGAAGAACTCCGTGGCGGCCACGTCGAGCGCGAAGACGATGTCGGTGCCGAGCCGGTAGCCGGCCTTCTCCACCGCCTCCGCGATCAGGTCCAGGGCGGCAGCGTTGGTGGGCAGGTTCGGCGCGAAGCCGCCCTCGTCGCCGAGACCGGTCGAGAGCTCCTTCTTCTTCAGCACCGACTTCAGCGCGTGGTAGACCTCCGCGCCGGAGCGCAGCGCCTCACGGAAGCTGGGCGCGCCGATCGGCGCGATCATGAACTCCTGGATGTCGACGTTCGAGTCCGCGTGCGCGCCACCGTTGAGGATGTTCATCATCGGCACCGGCAGCAGGTGCGCGTTCGGGCCGCCCAGGTAGCGGAAGAGGCTCAGCTCGGCGCTGCCGGCCGCCGCCTTGGCCACCGCCAGGGAGACCCCGAGGATGGCGTTCGCGCCCAGCTCGGACTTGCTGTCCGTGCCGTCGATGTCGAGCATCTTCTGGTCGATCAGCCGCTGCTCGCTGGCCTCGTAGCCGATCAGCTCGTCGACGATCTTGTCCTCGATGTTCGAGACCGCCTTCTCGACACCCTTGCCCTGGTAGCGGTCGGCGTCACCGTCGCGCAGTTCGATCGCCTCGAAGGCGCCCGTGGAGGCGCCGGAGGGCACCGCCGCCCGGGCGATCGTGCCGTCGTCGAGCCCGACCTCGACCTCGACGGTCGGGTTGCCCCGCGAGTCCAGAATCTCCCGCGCGACGATTCCCTCGATGGTTGCCACTGAGTCGCTCCTCGTTTGTGTGTTCCGGTCCGGTATGGGCCGCGACGGTGCGGCTGAGGCAGTTGTTGAACGCAGCGTATCGGGCGACGCTCGGACGCGGGCGGTCCGGGCGCTCGCCGGCCCGACCCGAAACCTGCCTCCGGGCAGTGCTTTACACGGACATTCCCGGATTCTCGTGCCTCAACCGGCAACGGGTTTGCGCGCGGTTGACTTGATCGGCGAGGCTGGTCGCCATGCCCGCCGCCTCGACCACCCTCCGCATGCTCGCCGTGTCGGTCATCGCGTCGCTCACGGTGACCGGTTGCCAGACCCTCGACGACGCCGGCCGGGCGATCGGGCGGTCCGACCTGGTGAACGACCTGGCCGCCCGGCTCGACCGGGCCCTGGAGCTGACGTACTCCGCCGACTACCAGCTCCCCGGCGGGCAGACCGCCACCATCGCCCAGGCCCAGGATCCGGCCCGCTCCGCATACACCTGGCCCGGCGGCAAGCTCACCGTCACCCCGGAGGCGACGACCCGCTGCGAGACCGGCGCCGGCCGCGCGACCTGCACCCTGGAGGCACCGCCCGCGCCCAACGCGAAGCCCACGGTGACCATGTTCACCGAGGCCAAGCAGCGGGGGCTGCTCACGCCGCCGGTCGTCGTGGGGCTGCTCACCACCGCCGCGCTGGACCCGGAGGCGGTGATCGAGCAGAGCGACACCACCCTCGCCGGCCACCACGCCACCTGCGTCGACGTGACGCAGTCGGCCGGGGACTTCACCGCCTGCGTGACCACCGACGGGGTGCTGGGCAGCTTCACCGGCCGGGTCGACGGCCGTCAGGTCGAGCTGGCGCTGAGCCGCTACCGCGAGACGGTCGACGGCACCGTGTTCGACCTGCCGCCCGACGCCGGCGTCGTGGACCGCCGCCCGGCCAGCTCGTGACCGACCCCCGTCGGCGGGTCCGTGCCCGGCGCCGGGCCACCGCCCTCCGTCACACGCCCAGCAGGGTGCGCAGGTGCCGCGGGGGCGGGCAGTCGTGGGCGAGCATCGCGTCGTGCCACTCGCGCACCGACACGCCGGCCGGGCGGGCGGCGGCGACCGCGGCCACCTCGCTGTAGCCGACGAAGTACGTCGAGAGCTGCGTCGAGGTGAGCAGCGCGCGCCGCCACTTGCCGGCCGCCTCCCCCTCCTCCTGGAAGCCCCGCCCGGTCATCAGCGCCATCGCCTCGGCCTCCGGCAGCTCCTCGCAGTGCACGAGCTGGTCCAGCAGCGCGTTGATGGTCATCCGGAGCTGCATCTTGAGCTGCTGCAACCGCACCGGCAGGCCGCCGAAGCCGAGGCCCGCCATCAGCTCCTCCGTGTAGACCGCCCAGCCCTCGATGAAGGGGCCCGACTCGGTCAGCGCGCGTACCCGGGTGGGGCCGACGTGCCGGCGGGCGTGGGCGAGCTGGAGGAAGTGCCCCGGCATCGCCTCGTGCACCGTCAGGTTGCGGATCATGTGGTCGTTGTACTCGCGGTAGAACGACTCGACCCGGTGCGCGGGCCAGTCCGCCGGGGTGGGCGCGATGCAGTAGAAGGTCGGCACGTCCGCCGTCTCCAGCGGGCCGGGCGAGTCGCAGTAGGCGACCGCCACGCCACGGGCGAACTGGGGCATCTCCTGGATCACGCACGGATCGTCGACCAGGGTGACCAGGTCGTGGGCGCGCACGAAGTCGGTCGCCTCGTCCAGGGTGACCGAGGCGAGGTCCACGATCGTGTGGTCGTCCGGATGCTCGGCGGCCAGCAGGTCCAGCGCCCGGCGTACCGTCCCGTCGTCGGCCGGGCCGCCGACCAGCTCGACGGCCGCCGCGCGGATCTCCTCGCCGACCCGGTCCAGGTTGGCCCAGGCCCGGCGCTGGATCTCGGCGGCGCCCAGCTCGGTGTCGAGGGTGTGCCACAGCCGCGCCTCCCAGCGGCGGCGGCCCAGCCGTGGGTCCCGCCCGGGGCCGGCGTCGGCGGCCAGGCCCTGGCGCAGCCACGCGACGAACTCCTCCAGCGCCGCGATCGCCGCGGTGGCCGCCGGCTCGACCCGGTCGTACAGGGCGGGGGCCTGCGCGAGCAGCCCCGGCACCTCGTCGCGGATGAGCGCCGCCGTGCCGGTGAACTGCCCGACCGCCGTCTCGGCGTGGATGCGCGGCATGTCGCGCAGCGTCGCGCGCGCGGTCGCCAGCGCGTCCGGTACGGCGGCGAGCCGACCGGCCAGGCTGGTCAGCCGCACGTCCACCGGGGCGTACGGGCGGGCGAGCAGCGCGTGCAGCAGCGGCCCGGGGTTGTGCCGCAGCGGGTCCCACTCGTGTGCGCGGATGTCGCCGGACTCGAACAACTCCCGGTCCACGAACGAGGTGAGCAGCGCGTGGTCGACGCGCTCCTCGACGTCCAGGGCGTCCGGGTCCAGCTCGGCGAGCGCGTCCGCGGCCTCCTTGAGCATGGTCCGGTCGGCCGCGACCGCCTCGGCGGAGAGGTCCGGCAGCCGATCGTCGTACCGGTGGTCGCCGGTGGAGGTCGCGAGCCCCGGCCGGCTCTGGAGCAACGCGTCGACGATCCGCTCCGCGAGCGGCACAAACGATTCCACCCGCCGACCCTACCGGGTCGACTCAGGCCTTTTCGGCGGCGCGGACCGCGTCCGCGTAGGCCAGGGCGGCGCGGCGCAGGGCCGCCTCCGGGTCCAGGCCCGCCTCGCGGGCCGCCGCGACCGAGGCGAGCAGGCTCGCGCCGAGCCGCGCCTCCGGGTCCACCTGGGAATCCGCGAGGGGCGGCGGTACGGCGAGGCCGACCCGCCCGGCGCGCTCCAGGATCTTGGCGGCCAGGGCGAGGGCGGGCTGGCTCAGCGCGATGCCGTCGAGCACCGAGTCACGCGCCTTCTCGGCCCGCTTGATCCGCTCCCAGCTCGCCTCGATCTCCTCCAGGGTGCCTGTCGCCGCGTCGGCGAAGACGTGCGGGTTGCGCCGGACCATCTTGTCGATTAGCCCGCCAGCCACGTCGTCGACAGTCCACCGCTCCCCCTCGGGCAGCTCCTCGGCGAGGCGGGCGTGCAGCACCACCTGGAGCAGCACGTCGCCCAGCTCCTCGCGCAGCGCGTCGGTGTCCCCGGCGCTGATCGCGTCGTACGCCTCGTAGCACTCCTCCAGCAGGAAGCCGGCGAGGCTGCGGTGGGTCTGCGCGCGCTTCCAGGGGTCGCCGCCCGGGGAGGCCAGCCGGTCCATCACCGCCACCGCGTCGAGCAGCCGGGCGCCCGGCGGATCCCAGGAGCCGTACATCAGCTCCAGCTCGGCCAGGCCGGGCTCGCGGGCCAGCCGCAGGCCCAGCTCGCGGGCCAGCGACTCGTCGCCGGCCGGGCCGGCCAGCCACACCGCGACGCCGTGCGTCGCCGCCGCGTCGAGCAGCGCCTGCGTCGCCCGGCCGTCGACCACCGTGACCTCGGCGCCCGCCGCGCGGACCGCCGTCGTCAGCTCGCTCTCCGCCCCCGCCAGCACCGGGTGCCGGCGTACGACGTCCCAGGCGGCGGCGGTCAGCAGCCCGGCCGGCAGCCGGGGCGAGGTGACGAGCAGGACGATCCGGGCGGGCATGCTCAGCTGTCGGTCCCGCCGGCCGCCTGCGGCCCGGCGGTGGGCAGCGGATCCGGGGTGGAGACGTCGGTGACCGCGTCGGAGCCGGCCTCGCCAAGCGGCACGCTCACGGCCGGCGCGTTGCCGGAGAAGCTCAGCACCGGGAACTCCAGCGGACGGTAGCGGGGGTTGACCGTCACGTCGTACGCGGCGACCGCCTCGGCCAGCGACTTGCGGGTGGCCAGCGCGCCGCGCAGCTGCTCGCCGTCGAGCTGGCGGGCGGCCGCCTCGTCGGGCACGTCGGCCGGGATGGCGCCCGCCTTGCGGCCCGCCGCCACCACGTCCTTCATATCCTGCGCGGTCGGCTCGGCCGGCGCACCGGTCGGCACCCCCGACAGGCAGTTGTAGAGCTCGGCGGACCGGCGCACGTAGCCGGTGTCGGGCGACAGGCCCATCTGCTGGGCGAGCTGCTCCGGCGCGACCTGCCCGCGCGGCTGGTAGTTCTTGTCCGCGGAGAGCCGCTCGCAGACCTCGGAGAGCACCAGCATGCTGACGATCTGGCCGCGGTCGGGCAGCTGCGGCACCTGCGCCGGGGGTTGCCCCTCGGGCGCCTCGGGCTGCCCCGTCGGCGTCGGGTTCTTGGCCCGCAGGTCGTCGACGACCCCGGTGACGGCATCCTCGGTGATCCGCAGGTCACCGACGTAGGCGGCGACACCGGGCTCGGCACGGCAACCGGAGAGGGCGACGAGGCCGAGCGCCACGCTGGCGACGGCGACAAGACGGCGAGCACGCATGTCGGTCACTCTCTCATGCCGCCCGGGGCCGCCGTGACACCGCCCACCGGTCTGCCCGCGCGTCCGTCCCGTGCCGGCCCGGGTCCCGCCCCCTGGTCGCTCGCCGGCTGCCGCCCGGCCATCGTCGACCGCCGCTCACCGGGCGGAGGCTCCCGCCACCGCCGGCTCGCCCAGCACGTCCTTCAGCAGCTGCGCGCACCACTCCAGCAGGGCCTGGTCGCGCAGCGGCTCGCCGCCCACCCGCCGGGTGCTCGGCCGGGGCACGCTGACCTGGTCGAGGGCCTGCTTGTAGACCGAGTCCGGGTGGTAGCGCTTGAGCCGCAGCTGCTTCGAGTCGGGCAGCGGCAACGGGCCGAACCGGATGTGCTTGCCCTGCATGGAGACGTCGGCCAGGCCGTACCGGCGGGCCAGCAGCCGGAACCGGGCCACGGCGACGAGGTTCTGCACCGGTGCGGGCGGCTCGCCGTAGCGGTCCGTCATCTCGGCGACCACCTCGCGCAGTCGCTCCTCGTCGCGGGCCTCGGCGAGCTTGCGGTACATCTCCAGGCGCAGCCGCTCCACGGCGACGTAGTCGTGCGGCAGGTGGGCGTCGACCGGCAGGTCGACCTTGACCTCGGTCTCCTCCTCCGGGCGCTCGCCCTTGAACGCGGAGACCGCCTCGCCGACCATCCGCACGTACAGGTCGAAGCCGACGCCCTCGATGTGCCCGGACTGCTCGCCGCCGAGCAGGTTGCCGGCGCCCCGGATCTCCAGGTCCTTCATCGCCACGTACATGCCGGCGCCCAGCTCGGTGTGCTGGGCGATGGTCGCCAGCCGCTCGTGGGCGTGCTCGGTGAGCGGCTTCTCCGGCGGGTAGAGGAAGTACGCGTACGCCCGCTCCCGGCCCCGGCCGACCCGGCCGCGGATCTGGTGCAGCTGGGCCAGGCCGAGCAGGTCGGCCCGCTCCACGATCAGGGTGTTGGCGTTGGGGATGTCGATGCCGGACTCCACGATCGTGGTGCAGACCAGCACGTCGAACTCCTTCTCCCAGAAGCCGACCATGACCTTCTCCAGGGCCTCCTCGCCCATCTGGCCGTGCGCCACCGCGACCCGCGCCTCGGGCACCAGCTCGCGCAGCTTCCGGGCCGTCCTGTCGATCGACTCGACCCGGTTGTGCAGGTAGAAGACCTGCCCGTCGCGGAGCAGCTCCCGGTGGATGGAGGCGGCCACCTGCCGCTCGTCGTACGCCCCGACGAAGGTCAGCACCGGGTGCCGCTCCTCCGGCGGGGTGGCGATGGTGGACATCTCCCGGATGCCGGTGATCGCCATCTCCAGGGTGCGCGGGATCGGGGTGGCCGACATGCTGAGCACGTCGACCGAGGCGCGCATCGTCTTCAGGTGCTCCTTGTGCTCGACGCCGAAGCGCTGCTCCTCGTCGACGATGACCAGGCCGAGCGACTTGAACCGGGTGGCCGCCTGGAGCAGCCGGTGGGTGCCGATGACGATGTCGGCGGTGCCCGCCGCGGCCATCTCCAGGGTCCGCTCGGCCTCCTTCGGCGTCTGGAAGCGGGAGAGCTGCTTGATGGTCACCGGGAACTGGCTCATCCGCTCGGCGAACGTGTTGTAGTGCTGCTGCACCAGCAGCGTGGTGGGGACCAGCACCGCCACCTGCTTGCCGTCCTGCACCGCCTTGAACGCCGCCCGGACCGCGATCTCCGTCTTGCCGTAGCCGACGTCGCCGCAGATCAGCCGGTCCATCGGGACGGTCTGCTCCATGTCCCGCTTGACCTCCTCGATGGCGGCGAGCTGGTCCGGCGTCTCCTGCCACGGGAAGGCGTCCTCCAGCTCCCGCTGCCACGGCGTGTCGGGGCCGAAGTTGTGCCCCTTCGACGCCTTGCGGGCCGCGTAGAGCTGGATGAGCTGGGCGGCGATCTCCTTGACCGCCTTGCGGGCCCGGGCCTTGGACTTCTGCCAGTCCGAGCCGCCCATCTTGTGCAGGGTGGGCTGCTCGCCGCCGACGTAGCGGGAGAGCTGGTCGAGCTGGTCGGTGGGGACGAAGAGGCGGTCGCCGGGCTGGCCGCGCTTGCTCGGGGCGTACTCGATGACCAGGTATTCCCGCGAGGCGCCGTTGACGGTGCGCTGCACCAGCTCGACGTAGCGGCCGATGCCGTGCTGCTCGTGCACGACGTGGTCGCCGGCCTTGAGCTCCAAGGGGTCGATCGTGTTGCGCCGCCGGCTCGGCATCTTGCGCATGTCGCGGGTGGAGGTGCCCCGCCCGCCGGTGACGTCGTTGCCCGTGAGCAGCACGAACCGGGAGGCCTCGTCGACGAAGCCGCCGGTCAGGCTGCCGCAGGCGACCAGCACCTCGCCGGGGGCGGGCGCGGTGGGGATCTCCTCGGTCAGCCGCGCGCCGAGGCCGGCGTCGCGGAGCACCTCGACCGCCCGCTGGGCGGGGCCGTGCCCCTCGAAGACCAGCGCGACCGACCAGCCCTCGCCGGTCCAGCGCTTGAGGTCGTCGACCACCCGGGCGGTCTCGCCGTGGTAGAGCGGGGCCGGCTGCGCGGAGAGGGTCACCGCGATCGCGTCGTCGGGGGTGACGTCGTACGCCTCCGGCCCGTCCTCCCAGGGCTGCCGCGCCGGGGCGGCGTCCGCCTCGACCAGGCCGAACGGCGACAGCGTCCACCAGGGCTGGCGCAGCTTCGCCGCGACGGCGCGTACGTCGGCCAGGGTCCGGAAGGCGGCGGCGCCGAGGTCGACCGGGGCCTGGCCACCGACGGCGGCCGCGGCCCAGCTCGCCTGGAGGAACTCGTCGGAGGTACGCACCAGGTCGTGCGCCCGGGTGCGGATGCGCTCCGGGTCGCACAGCAGCACGTGGGTGCCGGCCGGCATGGCGTCCAGCAGCAGCTCCATCGAGTCGGCGCCGATGAGCGCCGGGGCGAGGGACTCCATGCCCTCCACCGGGATGCCCTCGGCCAGCTTGTCGAGGATCTCGGCCAACTCCGGGTGCTCCTCGGCGAGGGCGGCGGCACGCCTGCGCACCGACGGGGTGAGCAGCAGCTCCCGGCACGGCGGCGCCCACAGCTGCGGCACCTGCTCGATGGTGCGCTGGTCGGCGACGGCGAAGGTGCGGATCTCCTCCACCTCGTCGCCCCAGAACTCGACCCGCGACGGGTGCTCGTCGGTGGGCGGGAAGATGTCGAGGATGCCGCCGCGCACGGCGAACTCGCCCCGCTTGGTGACCAGGTCGACCCGCGCGTACGCCATGTCGATGAGCCGGCGGGCGACCTCCTCCAGGTCGGCCTCTGCCCCGGCGGCGAGCTGCACCGGCTCCAGGTCGCCGAGCCCCTTGAGCTGCGGTTGCAGCAACGACCGGACGGGCGCCACGATCACCCGCAACGGGCCGGTGCGGCCGTGCGCGTCGGCCGAGGCGGGGTGCGCCAGGCGGCGCAGCACGGCCAGCCGCCGGCCGACCGTGTCGGAGCGGGGCGACAGACGCTCGTGCGGCAGCGTCTCCCACGACGGGAAGACCGTCACCTGCTCGGGCGGGAGCAGGCTGCCCAGCGCGGCGGCCAGGTCGTCGGCCTCGCGGGTGGTGGCGGTCACGGCGAGCACCGGACGACCGGCGCCGCCGCCCGACCCGCCGTCGCCGGCCTGGTCGGCCGCGACGGCGGCGACCGCGAACGGGCGCAGCGCGGCCGGCGCGGTGATGTCGAGGCCGTCGACCTGCGCGGCACCGGAGCGCGCCAGGTCACGTGCCCGGGCCAGCCCCGGGTCGGCCAGGGCGGCGGAGAACAGACCGGTGAGCATGTGATCACTTCCAGCGGACGACACGACGATCACCCCTCGTCCGGTCGGACGGGGGGTCCACCGGTCGACACTATCTCTCCGGTCGGACGAACCACCCCCGCGTAGGTTGGTTCCTCGACAATCCGCGTTGGGCCACCCGAGGGGGAGGACGGATGCCTGAGGGAATCGGCAGCGACCCACGCCTGATGCCCACACCCTGCCGCTGGCGGGTGCTGGGCCACCCGGCGGGGATCTCGATCTCCGAGGCGCACTGCGTCGTCGAGTACCACGGCTGGTTGGCACCGACAGTCGTGCAACGTCACAGGATCATCCTCGGCCGGTCGGGCGCCTACCGGCGGCGCATCAACGGTCGTACGACGTTCTCGGACGCCACCTCGCTGTTGCTCACCCGGCCGGGCGACGAGATGCAGGTGTCCCACCCGCTGGGCTGCGACACGTTCACCTGCCTGGAGATCGAGCCGGCGGTCCTCGCCGAGCACCGGGACGGGGCGCGCTGGTTGGCGACCGCCGGCTGGGACGGCACCTCGGACACACCGCTCGACCTGGCACACCGGATGCTCGTCACGGAGTTCCGGCGAGGGCTGGACCCGTTCGAGATGGCGGAGCGGCTGCACGGCTTCGTCGGCAGGGTGCTCGACTTCGTCAGCGGCCGGGCCGAGCCACCGGGGGCGGACCTGGGACGCGTCGTCGGCCGGCGCCCCGCCACCGCGGCCGCCCACCGGCGCCTCGCCGACCGGGCCCGGGAAGTGCTCATGGTCCGCGACTTCTCCCTCACGCTCGACCAGGTGGCGCGGGAGGTGGGCGCCTCACCACACCACCTGAGCCGGGTGTTCCAGCGGGTCACCGGCAGCAGCCTCACCGCCTACCGCAACCGCTTGCGGGTTCAGGCGGTGCTGGACACCCTCGCCGAGGCGGACGGACGGCCGCTGCGCGCCGTGGCGGCGGAGCACGGCTTCGCCGACCAGGCGCACCTCACCCGTGTACTCCGGGAGCACGTCGGCCACCCGCCGGCCCGCCTGCGCCGGCTGCTCGCCCAGGGGCGCCCCGACTGAGCCGGAGCCCGATCGAAGTCATCGAGGAACCGGTCGTCGGCGAGGTCGCCGATCTGGTCGACGACCGTCAACCGAGCATCGATGTTCAAGACCCGGGACCGCCGGCGACCGAAGATGGTGTTCGCAGCCGGGATCGGACCGCCCGATCGGCGGTCGCGGGGTGCGCGGACCTGTTCGGGGAGGCCCGCAGCTCCGCCCGGCTGCGGCCTTGGCGACGGCGACCTGCCGTCGCCGCCCGCCGGCGGTGCCGTACACCCCTTTCCCCCTGTACGGCACTCCGGTGACACCCGGCACACCCTTGTCGGCACTCGGCACACCCGGGCTGCCCGCCGCGACCGGGAGGATCTTGACGGCGTGGCCCGGCCGTGATCGGCTGCGCTGATGGGCGACCAGTGGCGGGCACAGTTCGACGCGGAGGTCACCTTCGCCAACGGCGGCGGGCTGCGGACGGACGGGTTCCGCCTGGACATCCCCGGCCGCGACATCACCGACGACGAGTTGGCGGCGCTGTTCGTCCGGCACCTCGGGCTGCTGATGGTGGCCGAGGTGCGGATCACCGCCCGGACGATCGTCGAGGAGCCGCACAAGGGCGGCCGGGGTGTGGCCGCCGGGTCCGGCGCGGACGACAGTTCCCGGCGACGGCTGATCGAGCTGAGCCACGTGGTCACCGACGGCATGACGACCCTGCCGGGCTGGCCGGCGCCGCGGATCACCGAATGGCTGACGCGGGAGGCGTCCCGGGCCAACTACGCCCCCGGCACCGAGTTCCAGGTGGGGCGGATCGACATGATCGCCAACACGGGCACGTACCTGGACACGCCCGCCCACCGTTTCGCCGGGGGCGCCGACCTCGCCGCCACCCCGCTGGACCGCCTCGCCGACCTGCCCGCCGTCGTGGTCCGGGTGCCGGCCGGCACCCGCGCGGTGGACCGGCTGTTGCTGGCGCCGTACGACGTCGCCGGGCACGCGGTACTGCTGCACACGGGTTGGTCGACGCACTTCGGCACGGATCGGTACGGCGCGCCGGAGGCGCCCTACCTCACCGGGGACGGTGCCCGGGCCCTGGTCGACGCGGGCGCCGCCCTGGTCGGCATCGACTCGATCAACATCGACGACATGAGCCCGGCGGCGGCCGGCGAGCGGCCGGCGCACAGCTCCCTGCTGGCCGCCGGCGTCCCGATCGTGGAGCACCTGACCGGGCTCGACGCGCTGCCCCCGACCGGCTTCCGGTTCACGGCCGCCCCGCCGATGGTGGCCGGCATGGGCACCTTTCCCGTCCGCGCCTTCGCCGTGCTCGACGCCGCCTGATCGACCGCCGGGCGCCAGCACCCGGACCTCCGGCTGGCGCGACTCCGCCTGCCGCGACCGCAGGGAGCCGCCGCGAGCTTCGGGGCAGCGCGCGAGCGGCCCGTGACGGCAAGCTGTCGGAATGCCACGGGCACCACGCATCCCCAGCGGGTTGGCGTTCCTCCCGTTCTCCGGCAGTCGGGCCGTCGCCGCCGGCCTGATCACGTGGCGGATGCTTCGTGGGCCGTCCTGGCGCCGGCTGCTGCCCGACATCTATGTCCACGTTGACGGCTACCGTGAGAACGACCACCGGATGTGGTGCGACGCCGTAGCCCTGACCCTGCCGGCGGGGGCCGCCATCAGCGGTCTCAGCGCGGCGTTCCTGTGGGGCGTGGATCTCCTGCCACGCGCGAGCCCCGTCTTCGTCACGCTTCCGGGGGCGGCCCGCCGACGCTCCACCCAACGTGTGTCGGTCGACCAGAGGTCCCTCTCCGCCCGGGATATCACCCGGTTCGCCGGCTTGCCGGTCACCACCGGCGTCCGCACTGCCTTCGACCTCGGGCGGCAGCTACCCCGGATGGACGCGCTGGTCGCGGTGGACGCGCTGCTGCATCGGCGGGTGGTCAAGCTTCCGGCGTTGGGCAGCTACCTGGACACGCACGACGGCTGGCCCGGCACCGCCCAACTGCGCGAGGTGCTCACGTTGGCCGAGCCGCTGAGCGAGTCCCCGATGGAGACCCGGCTCCGGCTCGTCCTGCACGACGCCGGTCTGCCGCTCCTGACCGCACAGCATGACGTGTATGGCGTCCATGCACAGCGTGGACGGATCTTTCTCGGCCGCGTCGACCTCGCCTACCCCCGGTGGAAGATCGCCATCGAGTACGAGGGTGACCACCACCGGGAACGCACCCACTTCCAGCGCGATGTAGCTCGGCTCAACGTCCTGCGTGCGGCGGGGTGGGTGGTGCTGCGCTTCACAGCGGACGACGTACTGCGGCACCCTGCCCGAATCGTCCGCCTGGTCACTGACGCAATCCACGAACGTCACAACTGATCACGCCCCAGCCAACGGTGATCAGGACACCATGGACCCTAAAACGGCCGGGTTACGTCCATGGCGTCCTGATCACCGGGGCGCTCGCGCGGCGAAGGCGGCGCGACGGCGACCTCGTCGGGTTCGCCGGGGCGGCCCAGTGGGATGCAGGGGCGCCCATGCGCGAGGAGCGGGGGCGCTCGCGCGTCACCACCGCCGGCGCAGCGGGGGGCGCTCGCGTGCGAAGGAGGGAGGGGCGGTCAGTAGCGGACTGAGATGTGTCGGGTTGTCGCGTCGATCCGGACCTCGCCGCCGTACGGGACGATCAGCTGCGGGTCGGTGTGGCCGAGGTCGACGTCGAAGACCACCACGGCGTCCGGCGCGTACGTGGCGAGTGCCCGGGTGACCGCCTCCCGCTGCGCGTCCGCCCAGGCGCGCCGCTCGTCGGGGCTGTGCGGACGTTCGAAGTCCCACGCCTTCGGCCGGCCGACGAGGACCGCCGGGAAGCCGGCGAGCAGTCCCCGCTCCCCCATGTTGCGCAGGATCCGGAACACCTCGACGGCCGGGGGCAGTTCCTCGGAGGTCTCGACCATCAGCACCGACCCGGCCAGGTCCCCGGCCGGGGGAACCCGGTCGGCGGCGAGCAGCCAGTGCAGGATCTCCAGGTTGCCGCCCCAGGTGCATCCCTCGACCACCGTCGACGGCCCCTGCCAGCGCCAGCCCTCGCCCGGGAGCATCTCCGGCTCGTCGGCCAGCGTCGCCGGGTCCCGCCAGTCGTTCGGCCGGTCGCCCCACTCGGGCGCGGGCGTGAGGTCGTACCAGCCGGAGGTGAAGAGGGCCGCGCGCAGCGAGTCGAAGGTCAGCGGGTGCGGGCTACCCGACCGGCCGAGGTGCACCAGCACCGACCCGCCGTGGTACGACACGACGCCCAGCCGGTACAGGTGGTTGAGCACGTTCGTGTTGTCGGAGTAGCCGAAGTACGGCTTCGGGTTGGCCCGCAGCACGTCGTCGTCCAGGTGCGGGGCGACCGTGATCAGGTCGTCCCCGCCCACCGTGGCGAGGACGGCGGTGATCGTCGGGTCGGCGAAGGCGGCGGTCAGGTCCCGGGCCCGGTCGCGCGGATCGGCGCCGAGCACCCGGGTCGTCGGGTACTCCACCGGTTCCAGGCCGAACTCCTCGCGCAGCCGGCGCAGCCCCAGCTCGTACACGTGGGGGAAGAGGGCCGGCAGGCCGGCGGAGGGCGAGACGACCGCGACCCGGTCTCCCGGGCGGGGCTTGGGGGGATAGCTCGGCGACGTCATGACCGGACGCTACCGACCGGCTCCACCGGTTTTCCGCTCGTCCGACCCGCCAGGGCGCTGGCGGACGGCCTCTAGGCTGGCCCCGCCTAAGTTGATCGAGCATTCGGAGGCCGCGTGAGCACCCCCGCCGGACATCCGCCGCAGCCCTTCCACCACCGGCCGCCGGGCAGCGGCCCGTGGGGAGACCCGGTGCCGCCGCCGGTGACCAGGCGCATCCCGGAGGACCAGCCCTTCGTGGTACGGCCCAACGTCGCGAAGCGCGGCCTGCTGATGATGGGGGTGGCGCTGGTCCTCATCCTCCCGATCGCCTGCTGTGCCGGCCTCGGCATGGTGAACTCGGCCGACCCGCAGCTGCGCTCCCAGTCGGTCGTCGGCCTCCTCGCCGTGGTGGGGTGCCTACTGGCCCTGGTCGCCCTGCCGCTCGGGATCCAGCTCTGGCTGATCGGTTCCGGCGGCCCGGTGCTGGCGCTCGGCCCGGCCGGGCTCTGGATCCGCACCCGACCCACGCGGGGCCAGGCGATCTGGCTGCCCTGGGAGGGCGTCGCGCAGATCTCCCGCCGACGGTGGAGCCTGGAGAAGATGCTGGTGGTCACGCCACGCGACGCGCGGGCGCTCCGGAACCTCGGCGCGTTCACGGCGCTCGACAGTGCGACCCTGAACACCTTCTACGGCTCGGGGCTGGTCGCCACGCTCAACTTCGCGGACCGCCCCGAGGCCGAGATCATGGCGGCGGTCGCCCACTACAGCGCGGGCCGCTGCCAGCTCACCTGATCGTCGGCGGTCCCGGCCGGGCCGGGAAAAGCCACATACCGGGCACGGGCCACCCTAGGCTGACGGCGTGGACCAGGACATACGCGACAGGCTGCCGCGTACCGCCGCGCTGCTGCTCGGCACCCTGGTGCTCGCCACGGCCTTCATCACCGCGTACGTCGGTGCGCTGCACCGGCCCACGCCGCGCGACGTGCCGGTGGGAGTGGTGCGCGGGGACCAGAAGGCGCAGGCCCTCCTCGGTGCCGTGCGCAACCAGACCGGCACCCTCGAAGCAGTCGGGTACGACGACCCGACGGCCGCCGACGACGGCCTGCTCACCCGCGAGGTGTACGGGGTGCTCGCCACCACTGCCGAGGGCGGACTGGTCCTGACCACCGCCAGCGCCGCCGCGCCGGCCGCGACCGACGTCGTCGTCCAGGTCCTCGGCACCGCCGCCCGGCAGGCGGAGATGCCGTTGCGCGTCACCGACGAGGTGCCGGTGGCGTCGACCGACCCGCGCGGGCTCGTGCCGTTCTACCTGGCCGTCGGGTACGTGCTGGGCGGATACCTCGCCGCCACCGTGCTCGGCCTGGGCAACGGCACGGCCCCGCGCAGCCTGCGCCGCGCCGGGCTGCGCATCGCCGCGCTCGCCGTTTACAGCCTGGTGCTCGGGGTCGTCGGCGCGGTAGTGGTCGGGCCCGTCCTGGACGTGTGGGACCACGACCTGGTCGGCGTCGCCGCGAGCGGGGCGCTGGCCGTCCTCGCGGCGGCGATGATCGCCTCGGCGGTGCAGGGCTGGCTGGGGCTGTTCGGCACCGGGCTGGTGATCCTGCTGCTGGTCGTGCTCGGCAACCCCGGTTCCGGCGGCATCTACGCCCCCGAGTTCCTCCCCACCTGGCTGCGCGGCATGCACCGGTGGAACGTGCCGGGGCTCGCCACCGACCTGCTGAAGTCCGTCGTCTACTTCGACCGTCGGTCGACGGGCTGGCCGGTCGCCGGGCTCACCATCTGGACGGCGCTGGGCGTGGCGGGTGTGCTCAGCGCCACGCCGTTCCACGCCCGCCGCCGGGCCGCCCGCCGCACCGCACCCGCCCCCACCAGCCAAGACGTGCCCGGCGCCGGCTGAGACGCGAGGAAGGGCCACCTGCCGTACCCCGGGCGATTGCAAGGGTCCCCCTCCTTCCCGACGGGGGACGCGGATACGATCCAGGGAGTCGGACAGCGCTGTCCTTCGTACTCGCGTAAGGAGCGCATCGTGACCGACCAGCACGACCACGACGGCCCCGACGCCGCCCTGCGGGCCGACATCCGCCGCCTCGGCACCCTGCTCGGGCAGACCCTCGCCCGCCAGGAGGGTCGGCCGCTGCTCGACCTCGTCGAGGAGATCCGCGCCCAGGTGCGGTCCGACGCGCCCACCGCCGCGCAGCGCCTCGCCGGCCTGGACGTCACCACCGGCACCAAGCTGGCCCGCGCCTTCTCCACCTACTTCCACCTCGCCAACATCACCGAGCAGGTGCACCGGGCCCGGGAGCTGCGCCGCCGCCGGGCGGTGCAGGGCGGCTGGCTGGACCAGGCGGCCAAGATGATCGCCGAGCGTGGGGTGCCGGCCGAGGAGATCGCCGCGGCGGCCCGGCGGCTGGCGGTACGGCCCGTCTTCACCGCCCACCCGACCGAGGCGGCCCGCCGGTCGATCCTGTCCAAGCTGCGCGCCATCGCCGACGAGCTGGACACCGAGACCGCGAACGCGATCCTCTACGGCGCCAGCGACGAGGGCCCCGCCAACCGCCGCCTCGCCGAACTGCTCGACCTGATGTGGCAGACCGACGAGCTGCGGCTGGACCGGCCGGACCCGACCGACGAGGCCCGCAACGCCATCTACTACCTGCGCGACCTGTACGCCGAGGCCGCCCCGCAGGTCCTCGACGACCTCGCCGACACGCTGCGCACCCTCGGCGTGGAGACCTCCCCGACCGCCCGGCCGTTGTCCTTCGGCACCTGGATCGGCGGCGACCGTGACGGCAACCCGTTCGTCACCCCGGCGGTGACCCGCGAGGTGCTGACGATCCAGCACGAGCACGGCATCGCGGCCACCGAGAAGGCGATGGACCACCTGATCGACGAGGTGTCGGTGTCCCGGCGGCTGCGCGGGGTGTCGCTCGACCTCTCCGCCAGCCTGGCCGCCGACCTGGACGCGTTGCCCGAGGTGGCGGCCCGGTTCCGCCGGGTCAACGCCGAGGAGCCCTACCGGCTCAAGGCCCGCTGCGTGAAGGCGAAGCTGGCCAACACCCGGCAGCGGCTGCGCCAGGGCACCGCGCACGTGCCCGGACGGGACTACCGCGGCTCCGCCGAGCTGGTCGCCGACCTGGAGCTGCTGCGCGCCTCGCTGGCCCGCAACGCCGGCCAGCTCACCGCCGTGGGCCGGCTCGCCTCGACCATCCGTACGGTCTCCGCGTTCGGGCTGCACCTGGCGACCATGGACGTCCGGGAGCACGCCGAGGCGCACCACGCGGTGCTCGCCCAGCTCTACGCGGCCGTCGGCGAGGTCTCCGACTACCCGTCGCTGAGCCGGCAGGAGCGCACGAAGCTGCTCGCCGACGAGCTGACCGGGCGCCGGCCGCTCTCCACGCTGGACACCCCGCTGACCGAGGCCACCCGCAAGACGTTCGACGTGTTCGGCACTATCCGCGAGGCGCAGGACCGGTTCGGCAACGAGGTCATCGAGTCGTACATCGTGTCGATGACGCTCGGGGTGGACGACGTGCTCGCCGCGGTGGTGCTGGCCCGCGAGGCCGGCCTGATCGACGTGCACAGCGGCCGGTCCCGGATCGGCTTCGTGCCGCTGCTGGAGACCCCGGCCGAGCTGAACACGGGCGGCGAACTGCTCGACGAGCTGCTCTCGCTGCCGGCGTACCGGGCCCTGGTGGCGGCGCGGGGCGACGTGCAGGAGGTGATGCTGGGCTACTCCGACTCCAACAAGGAGGCCGGCATCACCACCAGCCAGTGGTCCATCCACCGGGCCCAGCGCGCGCTGCGCGACGTCGCGGCCCGGCACGGCGTACACCTGCGGCTCTTCCACGGTCGCGGCGGCACCGTGGGGCGCGGCGGCGGGCCCACGCACGAGGCGATCCTGGCCCAGCCGTACGGCACCCTGGACGGCGCGATCAAGGTCACCGAGCAGGGCGAGGTCATCTCCGACAAGTACTCCCTGCCGTCGCTGGCCCGGGAGAACCTGGAGCTGACGCTGGCCGCGGTGCTCCAGGCCACCCTGCTGCACACCGCGCCCCGGCAGCCCGCCGAGATGCTGGAACGCTGGGACGCCACGATGGAGCTGGTCTCCGACTCGGCCTTCCGGTCGTACCGGTCGCTGGTCGAGGATCCGGACCTGCCCGCGTACTTCTGGGCGTCGACGCCGACGGAGCTGCTCGGCGCG
The DNA here is from genome assembly GCF_003664255.1 of Micromonospora sp. M71_S20. NCBI lineage: Bacteria > Bacillati > Actinomycetota > Actinomycetes > Micromonosporales > Micromonosporaceae > Micromonospora > Micromonospora sp. M71_S20. Next base: position 1,546,193 of record NZ_RCCV01000001.1, read on the forward strand.
CTGAACATCGGCTCCCGGCCGGCGAAGCGGCCGAACACCGGGGCCGGGCTCGCCGGGCTGCGCGCCATCCCGTGGGTGTTCGGCTGGACCCAGACCCGGCAGATCGTGCCCGGCTGGTTCGGGGTCGGCTCCGGCCTGGCCGCGGCCCGCGAGGCGGGGCTGGAGGACGTGCTGGCCGAGATGCACCGCAACTGGCACTTCTTCCGCACGTTCCTGTCGAACGTCGAGATGATGCTCACCAAGACCGACCTGAGCATCGCCCGCCGCTACGTCGAGACGCTGGTGCCGAAGAAGCTGCACCCGATCTTCCACAAGATCGAGCAGGAGTACGAGCTGACCAAGCGGGAGGTGCTGGCGGTGACCTCCTCGCCGGCCCTGCTGGAGAACTCGCCGGTGCTCCAGCGCACCCTGGCCGTCCGCGACACGTACCTGGAGCCGCTGCACCACCTCCAGGTGGCGCTGCTGCGCCAGTACCGGGAGTCCGGGGCGGCGGGCCGGGCGGTGGCCACCGCGCCGGGCGGCCGGCGGGCGCCGAGCGACGGTACGGCGCTGGAGCGGGCGCTGCTGACCACGGTCAACGGCATCGCCGCCGGTATGCGCAACACGGGCTGAGGGGCGCGTAAGGGCCCCTTCCCGACGCTTCCTGCGCGGGGAGGGGCCCTTACGGACATCACCGGCGAACCCGGCCGGCGCGGTCGTCGACGTCGGCCCTACCAGTCACCGCCGCCGAGATCGCCACCGCCGAAGTCCCCGCCACCGAAGTCGCCACCGCCGAAGCCGCCCATGTCACCGCCTCCGACGTCGCCGCCGGCCTCACCGCCCTGCTCGCCGTAGCCGGTGGCGTCTCCGAAGCCCTCCTGGTAGCCGGCCTCGTAGCCGTACCCGGGATCGGCGAAGCCGGGCGAGAAGAGCGCGTCGGCGATCAGCACGCCGCCGAGGACACCCGCGCCGGCACCCAGTGCGGTCTTCCACCACGGGGTGGAGTACCAGCCCGCCGGCACCGGCCGGCCCTGGTAGCGCCCGCCCGGGTAGTAGTAGGGGGTGTCGCGGCCGGGCTGCGGGCCGGCCTTGAAGGTCTGCCCCTGCACGTCGACCTGACGCTCCCGGGTGAGCTGCCCGGCGCCCTGCGCGGCGGCCAGCGGGGGCAGCTCGGGGCCGGGATCGATGCCGAGCGCCACCCGGGCCGCCCGGGCGTAGGTCAGCCCCTCCAGCGCGGTCTCCCGGGCCAGGCGGTACTGCTCGACGCTGCGGGCCTGCTCCAGCTGGCTGCCGGCCGCGTTGTAACGCTCCCCGGCGTCGACCAGCGCCTGGCGCACGGCCGGGTGGTCGCCGTGCAGGTTCATCACCTGACCGCCGAGCCGCTCGTACCAGCGCTGGGCGTCGGCCCGTACGTCGGCGAGGCGCCGGGCCTCCCGGGCGGCGCTCTCCCGGCGCCACCAGACGACCGCACCCACCAGCAGCACCACGAGGATGAGCAGCGGCAGATATCTCATGTCTGCGACGTTACCCAGGCCAGGCCAGCGTCACGCCTCCGATGGACGCAGCCCGACGGCCGAGGTTCCACACGACGGCGTGCACGTCGCCGCCCGTGGGGGCCAGGTGGCCGGCGACGAGCCCCCGGTCGTTGACGAAGCCCACCCGGCCGCCCGAGCGGCCGAGATCCAGCGGGCCGAGGTCGACGCTGCGACCCCGCCCCCAGGCCACGCCGTGCTTCGCGCCGCCGGCGACCAGCGCCTCACCGACCACGGTGCCGGCGTCGTTGATCGCCATGGCCTGGCTGTACGAGCCGCCGAGCGTGCCCAGATCGGTGACGGCGCCGTGGTGCCACCGCACGGCGCGCATGTCCGTCGGGGTCTGCGCGCTGCCAGCGATCTGCCCGCGCCGGTTGATGCCCACCGGGTGGCTGTCGGTGCCGCCGAGGGTGCCGAGGTCCGTGAAGACATCGTCGTACCACAGGAAGGCGTGCCATCCGGAGCCGTCGACCCGCATGGCGCCGACCACCTGGCCCCGGTCGTTGATGCCGGTGGCCATGCTGGTCGCACTGGCCGGCGGCGTCAGCCGGACCAGCGTGCCGTCGCGCCACAGCGCCGCCTCGGTGGAGGTCCCGTCCGCGCTGGTGGTGAAGCCGACGACGTCACCGCGGTCGTTGATCGCCGCCGCGAGGGTGTCGCCACCGCGACCGGGCAGGTCGGTGCTGATCCCGTTCCGCCAGCGGAACGCCTTGCCGTACTGGCCGCTGTCGTCGGTGTATCTCGTGCCGATCACCTCGCCGCGCTCGTTGACGCCGACGGCCGAGGACGACCCGTGCACGCCGGAGAGGTCGGTCATGACGCCGTCGCGCCATTGGAACGGCCTGGTCCGCCCGTCGGCCAGGGTGGTGGTGCCGACCACCACGCCCCGCTCGTTGACGGCGGCCCCGTGGCTGTCCGTGCCCAGCGTGCCGAGGTCGGCCAGGGCCCCGTCCCGCCACACGAACGCGTGGATGCGGCCGTCGGCGGTCTGGCTGTTGCCGAGGACCAGCCCGGAGTCGGTGAGCCCGACGGTGACGCTCCAGTCGCCGCCCAGCGTGCCGAGGTCCCGCCAGCCGACGGCGCCGACGGGCGGCGTGGCGATCGCCGCGGCCGGAGCGCCCGGCGCGGTGAGGCCGGCGAGGAGCACTCCCGCCGCGACGAGTGTCCGTACGGGACGCAGCAGACCAGTCATGCCGTCTCCCTCCGAGGTCCTGTCGTCACTCTGGGCCATGTCCCCGGCTCCTGTCTGCCCCGGAACGGCCCCACCTCGCCACGCTGCTCGGCACGATCGGCCACAACGTCCATCCACGACAAAGGCGGCGGGTGCGGCGAGAGCGGCACGGCGGCGCGCGGCGCGCCGGTCTGGCAAGCTCCGGGGGGTGGACTTCTCGACGCTGGCCGTGGTGATCGTCTGCCTCGCCGCCGGGGGCGCGGCGGGCTGGTACGCCGCCCGGAACCGCTCGGCGACCGAAATCGCCCGGCTGGACGCCACGCTGCGCACCACCCGGGAGGGCGAGGGGCGGCTCGAACAGTCCATGCGGGCGCTGAGCTACGAGGCCACCGCGCAGTCCCAGGAGGCGGTGGCCCGCGCCGTCGCCCCGCTGCACGACACGCTGCGCCGCTACGAGCAGCGGGTCGCCGAGCTGGAGCACGACCGGGTCGACGCGTACGCCGAACTGCGCGAGCAGGTCCGGGCGATGAGCACGGTCTCGGGCGAGCTGCGCACCGAGACGAAGCAGCTGGTGGCGGCGCTGCGCGCACCCCAGGTACGGGGCCGCTGGGGTGAGCACCAGTTGCGCCGGATCGTCGAGGCGGCCGGCATGCTGGAGCACTGCGACTTCTCCGAGCAGGTCACCGCCGCCACCGACCACCAGGGGGTCCGTCCCGACCTGGTGGTCCGGCTGCACGGCGGCCGGTCGGTGGTGGTGGACGCCAAGGCGCCGTTCGACGCCTACCTGACGGCGATGGAGGCCCGCGACGAGCGGGGCCGCGACACGCACCTCGACGCGCACGCGAAGCACCTGCGCGGGCACGTCGACGCGCTGGCCGCCAAGACCTACTGGGCCGCGTTCGACAGCACGCCGGAGTTCGTGGTGCTCTTCGTGCCGGCCGACCCGTTCCTCGACGTCGCGCTGCAACGCGACCCGACGCTGCTGGAGCACGCGTTCGCCCGCAACGTGGTGCTGGCGACCCCGGCCACCCTGGTCGCGCTGCTGCGTACGGTCGCCTACTCGTGGCGGCAGGAGGCGCTGGCGCGCAACGCGGTCGCGGTGCACTCGCTGGCCCGGGAGCTCTACGGGCGACTGTCGACCCTGGGCGAACACGTCGGCAAGCTCGGCTCGTCGCTCGGCGGCGCGGTGACCGCGTACAACCGGGCCGTGGGGTCGCTGGAGGCGCGCGTGCTGGTCAGCGCCCGCAAGCTCGCCGAGCTGGGGGTCTCGGACCAGGAGCTGGCCGCGCCCGCGCAGATCGAGCTGGCGCCCCGGCAGCCGCAGGCCCCGGAGCTGCTCGAAAACGCCGATGCCGGACCGCCGACCGGACGGTCGACACTGGACTGACGACCGATACCTACCACTGCCGATGTGACAATGGACGAGCGCCCATGTCACGAAGTGGTCACAACGAACTCGGTGGTAGTGACAGTGACCAGCGGCAGCGCGAAGGATTCGCTTCACGCGTGCCCTGCATCTGAGGGCCCTGTTCTCTGGAGGAAAGAGAACGTGAGCAAACCCCGAAACCTGAGCCGGCGGACATCCGCCGCGCTTTTCGCGTCGGTCGTGGCGGCCAGCGCCGTGACCGTGGCCGGCGGTGCCGCCACGGCGAGCGCCGCGCCCACCGCCGCACCCGACGCGTCCCAGGCCACCCCTGTGGAGGCGCTGGGCTCGCACGACGCCAAGCTGCTCGCCGAGGCGGAGGCGAAGAAGGCCCCGACCGTCACCCTGATCGTGGCCACCAAGAAGGGCGAGGCGAAGGACGTCGCCGCCGACCTCAAGAACCTCGGCGCCGCCGTCACCGAGCGCTACGACAGCATCGGTTACGTCCTGGCCAAGGTCCCCACCGCCAAGGTGGTCAAGGCGGCCACGCTGCCCGGCGTCTCCGCCGTCGACCTGGACGAGACCATCCAGCTGCCCGACCCGACGCCCGAGGTCGCCCCCTCCGGCAAGAAGGCGGCGAAGCAGGCGGCGACGCTGCCCGGCCCGGGGGCCGACACCCCGGCCGCCAACCCCTACATGCCGACGAACGAGATCGGCGCCGTCGACTTCGTGGCGAAGAACCCCCAGTGGGACGGCCGCGGCGTCACGATCGGCATCATGGACTCCGGTGTGGACCTCGGCCACCCGGCGCTGCAGAAGACCACCACGGGCGAGCGCAAGATCGTCGACTGGGTCACCGCGACGGACCCGTTCGAGGACGCCACCTGGCGCCCGATGCTCACCGAGGTGACCGGTCCGACGTTCACCTCCGGCGGCGCGACCTGGACGGCCCCGGCGGGCACCTACCGGTTCAACCGGTTCAGCGAGTCGATCACGGCCGCCAGCGACCCGGCCGGTGACGTCAACCGCGACGGCGACCGGACCGACACGTTCGGCATCCTCTACGACCCGGCCACCCACAACATCTGGGTGGACGCCAACCAGAACAACAACTTCACCGACGACGCCGTGATGCGGCCGTACAAGGAGAAGTTCGACGTCGGCTACTTCGGCACCGACAACGCGGCCACCCCGGTGGTCGAGCGGATCCCGTTCGTGGTCGAGTACCGCGAGGACGTGGACACCGCCCCCATCGGCGGTCCCGGCCTGGTGGACTACGTCAACATCGGCATCGTCGAGAGCACCCACGGCACCCACGTCGCCGGCATCACCGCCGCCAACGACATGCTCGGCAACGGCGCCTTCGACGGTGCCGCGCCCGGTGCCAAGCTGGTCTCGGCCCGCGCCTGCTCCTGGGGCGGCGGCTGCACGTACGCCGCCCTCACCACCGGCATGGCCGACCTGGTGATCAACCGCAAGGTCGACGTGGTCAACATGTCGATCGGCGGCCTGCCGGCGCTGAACGACGGCAACAACGCCCGCGCCGAGCTCTACAACAACCTGATCACCACCTACGGCGTGCAGATGTTCATCTCGGCCGGCAACTCCGGCCCGGGCCTGAACACCATCGGCGACCCGTCGGTGGCGGCCAACGTGGTCAGCGTCGCGGCCAGCATCAGCAAGGACACCTGGCTGGCCAACTACGGCTCCGCGGTGAAGAAGAAGAACGCGCTGTTCAACTTCTCCTCCCGCGGCCCGCGCGAGGACGGCGGCGTCAAGCCGAACATCGCCGCCCCCGGCTCGGCCATCTCCACCGCCCCGACCTGGCAGCCCGGCAACGCGGTCCCCGAGGCCGGCTACGCGCTGCCCCCGGGCTACGCGATGCTGAACGGCACCTCGATGGCCTCCCCGCAGGCCGCCGGCGCCGCCGCGCTGCTGCTGTCGGCCGCTAAGGCGACCGACAAGGGCGTCACCCCGGCCGCGCTGCGCCGGGCGATCTACAGCTCGGCCAAGCCGATCGAGGACGTTCCGACGTACGCCCAGGGCTACGGCATGTTCAACGTGCCCGGCGCGTGGAAGCTGCTGCGCAAGGGCGTGGAGACGCGCTCCTACACCTCCGAGGCCCCGGTCTGCACCGTCCTGTCCGGTCAGCTGGGCACCCCGAACCGGGGCACCGGCCTCTACAACCGGTGCGCCTCCACCGACGGTGGACAGCGGATCGGCCAGTCGAAGAGCTACCAGGTCAAGGTCACCCGCACCAGCGGGCCGGCCGGCACCGTGAAGCACAACGTGGGTCTGCGCGGCAACGACGGCACCTTCAAGGCGCCGAAGACCGTCTCGCTCCCGCTGAACAAGACCGTCACCGTCTCGGTCACCGCCAAGCCCGCCACCGCCGGCGCGCACGGCGCGATCATGACGATCGACGACCCGGCCACCTCGGTGATCGACTTCGAGGTCTCCACCGTCGTCGTCGCCTCGAACGACGTGAAGAAGCCGAACTTCTCCTTCTCGGCCGAGGGCTCGGTCGACCGGAACGGCTTCACCTCGTACTTCGTGACGGTTCCGCCGGGCACGGGCGCCCTTCAGGTGAACCTCTCCGGCATCGCCACCGGTTCGCAGACCCGGTTCATCGCCTTCAACCCGTACGGCGTCCCGGTGGAGAGCACCTCCAGCCTCGCCTGCTACACCAACTTCTCCGACGTCAACGCCTGCAAGCCGCAGGAGCGCGACTACCAGAACCCGATCGCCGGGGTCTGGGAGATCGAGGTGGAGTCCCGTCGGACCTCGCCGTCGCTGAACAACCCGTTCCAGCTTACGGCGCGGGTGCAGGGTGTCGCGGTCGAGCCGGCCGTGGTCGAGCTGCCGTCGGTCACCGCCGGTGCGGCGACCCCGGTGACCTGGTCGCTGACCAACACCTTCGGCCCGGTCGCGGTGACCGGCCAGGGCGGCCCGCTCTCCAGCGTCCACGCTGAGCGGCCGACCATCGCCGAGGGCGCGTCGCAGGAGTACACCGTGGAGGTGCCGGCGGGCGCGACCCGCTTCACCGCCCGGATCGGCAACCCGGCCAGCGCCGCGGCCGACCTCGACCTCTACGTCTTCCGCGGCACCGCAGAGGTCGGTCGGGCCGCCGACGGCGACTCCGAGGAGGCCGTGACCATCAACAACCCGCCGGCGGGCACCTACCGGGTGGTCGTCGAGGGTTACGCGGTGGACGGGGCCGGTGGCAGCACCGCCTACGACTACCGGGACTCGTTCTCCGCGGCGGCGCTGGGCAGCCTCTCGGCGCCCGCCACCCCGCTCAACCTGGCCCACGGCGCCACCGCCACCCTCACCGGTACGGTGACCGCCCAGTCCACCCCGGTCGCCGGTCGGGCGCTCTTCGGTGAGCTGTCCGTGGTGACCACCGAGGGCGCGGTCGTCGGCCGCGGTGCCGTCTCCATCGGCACCGTGAACTGACCCGTCCCGCACCGGAACACCGGAGCCCGTCCCCACCCGGGGGCGGGCTCCGCCCGTTCGGGCGACTTCCGTCGCGACGCACGGGCTCGGGGTATCCGCTACGGACGGGCTCGGGACGTCCCGCGACGCACGGACCCGGGGTGTCCCGACGCGACCGCGGGTGGACGGGCTCCGCCCCTCCCGTCAGCCGCGACGCGCGATCTCGGGGCGTCCCGGCGCGGACGGGCTCCGGCCCCTCCGGTCAGCCGCGGCGGGCGGTCTCGACCAGGAAGGGCGTGCCCTGCTGGCAGGTGGTGAGCAGGTCGCGCTGGACCCGGCCGGTGACCGTGACCTTCGCGCCCGCCTTCAGCAGGTCGCGCGGGCCGCCGATCAGCAGGTAGTTGTCGAGCAGCAGGCAGTTGGGCTCCACCCCGGAGGTGACGGTCCCGGTCAGGGTGGTGCCGCCGGCCGGCGGTGTCTTCGTCGGCCCCCCGGTGGGCCTCGTGGGCGGCGGCAGGGCCGGCCCCGTCGGGTCCACCGGGTCACCGGAGGTCGGCGGGGCCGTGGGGATGCTCGGATCAGGGCTGGGCGGGCTGGTCACCGGCTGCGCTCCCGTCGGGGTCGGGGTGGGGGTGTCGCCGGCACCGTCCTGCCCGCCGCAGGCGCTCAGCGCCACGCAGACGGCCAGCGCGGAGACGGCGAGCCGAAGAGTCCTCATACCCTTGTCTGACGCAGCGGGGCCGCCTGCCGTTCCCGCCCGGTCAGCCACGGGCCGCGGCGGCGGCCTTCATGTCCCGCTTCAGCTCCTGCGGCAGCGAGAAGGTCAGCCGCTCGTTGGCGGTCACCACCTCGTCGACGTCGGTGAAGCCGCGCGCCGCGAGGTGGGCCAGCACCTCCTGGACCAGCTCGTCGGGGACGCTGGCGCCCGAGGTCAGGCCGACCGTACGCGCCCCCTCCAGCCAGGCCTCGTCGATCTCGTGCGCGAAGTCGACGAGGTGACCGGCGCGCGCGCCGGCGTCCAGGGCCACCTCGACCAGGCGTACCGAGTTGGAGGAGTTGGTCGAGCCCACGACGATCATCACGTCGCACTCGGGCGCGATCTCCTTGACCACGTGCTGCCGGTTGGAGGTGGCGTAGCAGATGTCGTCGCTGGGCGGTGACTGGAGCATCGGCAGCCGCTTCTTGAGCCGGGCCACCGTCTCCAGCGTCTCGTCGACCGAGAGGGTGGTCTGGGAGAGCCAGACGACCTTGTTCGGGTCGCGGACGGTGATCCGGTCGGCGTCCTCCGGGCCGTCCACGAGCTGGATGTGCTCGGGGGCCTCGCCGGAGGTGCCGATGACCTCCTCGTGCCCCTCGTGGCCGATCAGCAGGATGTCGTAGTCCTCGGCGGCGAACCGCTTCGCCTCCTGGTGCACCTTGGTGACCAGCGGGCAGGTCGCGTCGATCGCCCGCAGCGAACGGGTCCGGGCCTGCTCGTAGACCTCCGGGGCCACCCCGTGCGCGGAGAAGATGACGGTGGCGCCCTCCGGCACCTCCTCGTTCTCCTCCACGAAGATCGCGCCCTGGGCCTCCAGGGTCTGCACGACGTGCTTGTTGTGCACGATCTGCTTGCGTACGTAGATCGGGGCGCCGTAGAGCTTGAGTGCCTCCTCCACGGTCTGCACCGCGCGGTCCACGCCCGCGCAGTAGCCGCGGGGCTTGGCCAGGATCACGCGCTTGCCGGTCCGGGACGTCACTTCAGCCTGAGTCACCCGCCCATCGTACGTGCCGCCCCCGAGGGCGACACGGGACGCGACCGCCACCACGGCGCCGGCCGTGGCCTGCCGGAACGGGGGCGCCGGCGGCGCGCGCGGCCGCCGGCGCCCCTCCGGAAGGCCCTTCCGGCACCGACGCGCCCAGGGTGATCCTGATCCCACCATGCGATCGCGCGGGGCCCCGGCACGCCGGCCCGACCGCCGCCGGGCCGGTGCCGACCGGGTGCCGCCCGCCCCGCCGAGCCGCGCCCGCCGGACCGGCCACGCCGAGTCGCTCGCGCGGGGCTGTCCGGGGCGGGCCGTAGGGTGGGCCGGTGAGCACAGGCGAGGTGGGGCGGAGCACGTCCGAGGAGCCGTGGCCGGTCCGGGTGGTCAGCCAGAAGGTCGGGGCCTGGATCGCCCGGCTGGGCTGGGTGTGGGTGGACGGGCAGGTGGCGCAGATCAGCCGCCGGCCGGGCGCCAGCACCGTCTTCCTCACGCTGCGGGATCCGTCGGCCGACCTGAGCCTGACGGTCACCACCAACCGGGACGTGCTGGACGTGGGCGCGCCCGAGCTGCGCGAGGGCGCCCGGGTGGTGCTGCACGCCAAGCCGGAGTTCTACGCCGCCCGGGGCACGCTGAGCCTGCGCGCCGACGAGATCCGGCAGGTCGGCCTCGGCGAGCTGCTGGCCCGGCTGGAGAAGCTGAAGAAGCTGCTCGCGGCCGAGGGGCTGTTCGACCGGGCGCGCAAGCGCCGGCCGCCGTTCCTGCCCAACCGGGTCGGGCTGATCACGGGCCGCGCCTCGGCCGCCGAGCGCGACGTGCTGACCAACGCCCGCCGGCGCTGGCCGGCGGTGGAGTTCCGCACGGTCAACGTGGCCGTGCAGGGGCCGAGCGCCGTTCCGCAGATCGTCGACGCGCTCAAGGTGCTGGACGCCGACCCGACCGTCGACGTGATCGTCATCGCCCGGGGCGGGGGCGGCATCGAGGACCTGCTGCCCTTCTCCGACGAGGCGCTCTGTCGGGCCGTCTTCGCCTGCCGCACGCCGGTGGTCAGCGCGATCGGCCACGAGACCGACGCGCCACTGGTCGACTACGTCGCCGACGTACGTGCCTCGACGCCGACCGACGCCGCCAAGCGCGTGGTTCCGGACCTTACCGAGGAGGTGCGCGTCATCCGGCAGGCCCGGCACCGCCTCGAACGCGCGGTGCGCAACCTGGTGGACCGCGAGTCGCACCGGCTCGACGGCCTGCGCTCCCGACCGGTGCTGGCCCGCCCGCAGGTGATGGTCGACCAGCGGCTCGCCGACCTGACCGGGCTGCGCCAGCGGGCCGGGCGCTGCCTGGACCACCGGCTCGCCGCCGCCGACGACGACCTGCGGCACACCCTGGCCCGGCTGCGCGCCCTCTCCCCCGCCGCGACCCTCGACCGGGGCTACGCGATCGTCCAGCGCGCCGACGGCCACGTCGTGCGCGCGGCGTCCGAGGTCGGCAAGGGCGACCCGCTCCGGGTACGCCTCGCCGACGGCGAGCTGGCCGCGACGGTCGACGGCTGAGCGGGGACGGGATCACGATGTGGTGGGATGGCAACGATGACTGACGAGAAGAAGGACGAACGGCTCAGCTACGAGCAGGCCCGCGCCGAGCTGGCGTCGGTGGTCGAGCGGCTGGAGACCGGCGGTACGACGCTGGAGGAGTCACTGGCGCTCTGGGAGCGCGGCGAGAAGCTCGCCGACACCTGCCAGCGCTGGCTCGACGGCGCCCGCGCCCGCATCGACGCCGCCCGCCAGGACCCCGCCTCCTGACCCACCCCCGCGCGTCGATCATGGAGTTGTGGTGGGCGATACAGGGCACTTTGCACCTTGTGTCACCCACCACAACTGCATGATCCACGGGGTGGGAGCGGGGGCGGGGTGGGTCAGTTGAAGAGGTTGTAGAGCTCCGCCGGGGCCTCCACGACCTGGTCGGCCGGCGGCTTCTGGGCGGCGGTGGCGCTGCCGTAGTCCGAGTACGTGATCCGGATGTCCTGCGCCTTGGTCTGGCCGGCGGCCGGGATCTGGATGACCATCTCGCTGAGCCGGCCCTGCGGGTCGAGCTTCGCGGTGAACGGCACCGACTTGGCCTGCGCCCCGAGGGCCGTGATCACCGTCGGGTCCACCGAACCCGCCTCCGCCGCCTTCGACACGTCGATCGTGCCGGCGTACGCGCCCTCGCCCGTCTGACGCACCTCCGTGATGCCCTGCGTCAGCACCTCGCTGCCGGCGGGGTCGACCTTGTCGAAGTCGAAGCCGAGGTTGCGGTTGCCCTTGATCCGGGTCTGGTCCAGGTGCTGGTACTTGCCGAGGTTGAGCTTCTGCACTCCCGGCACGCTGCTGGCGGTCGTGCCGCCGAGTTCGACCTTCACCCAGCTGTCGGGCTTGTAGTGGACGAGGTCGAGCTTCATGAACAGGTCGTCGGTCGGCTTGCCGATCGTCACCCGCATCTCGGCGCTCTGGGTCGGCTCGTGCACCCGTCCCTCGGCCGTCGAGCCGACGCCGGACATGGTGAACCGGAAGTTGCCGTTGCTGATCTCACGGGTGGAGGCCAGCAGCGCCTGCTTGGCGTCACCGGACGCCGGGGCCGCGCTGCCGGAGGCCGCGGGCGTACCGGACGCCGAGACGGACGGGGAGGCGGACGAGCCCGCCGTCGGGGTCCCGGAGGCGTTGCAGGCGGCCAGACCGGGAGTGAACAGGGCGGCGGCCACCAGGCCGGCGCTCAGGCGTCGAACAGTCATACGTGTCTCCCACATGGGTCACCCGACGCACCTGGCGGCGGCCGGAAACCGGGCGGCGCACCACGTCGGCTGCGCCGCGCGAACCCCCTGAGGCCGGCTGCCGGGGCGACCGGTCCGGGTCCGCCCCACTCCTGTTCCCTGTCGCCGCGTCGCACAATCACCGGGATGTCCGGTTGCCCCCGACGGGCGACCCCGGAACGCGGAAACGGGGCGGCCGAGGCCGCCCCGTTTCCGTTCTGCCGGTGCTAGTTCTTGAACATCTCGTACGTCGCGTCGGACGCCTCGACCACCTTGTCGGCCGGCGGCTTCTGCGCGGCGGTGGCGTTGCCGTAGTCCGCGTACGTGACCTTGATGTCGTGCGCCTTGGTCTCGCCGGCGCCCGGCACCGAGATGACCAGCTCGGTGAGCCGGCCCTCCGCGTCCACCTTGGCGGTGAAGGGCAGCGCCTTGGCCTGCGCGCCGAGGGCCTTGACCGTGTCGGCGTCCAGGGCGGAGGACTCGGTCGCGGCGGACGCGTCGAGCTTGCCGGCGTAGCTGCCCTCGGCGGTCTTCTGCACCTCGGTGATGCCCTTGGTCAGCGCTGCGCTGCCGGCCGGGTCGACCTCCTCCATGTAGCGGCTGAGCTCACCGGCGCCCTTGACCTTGGACTGGTCGAGGTGCTGGTACTTGCCCTTCATCTTGTCCGCGCCCGGGATCATGGCGCCCAGCTCGCCGAGGTCGAGCATCACCCAGCTGTCCGGCTGGATGAAGATCAGCTCCATGCCCATCGATGTGCCGGAGCCGTCGTCGAACTTCATGGAGAACTGGGCGCTGTTGCTGGGCTTGTGGACCAGGCCCTTGCCGCTCAGTCCGTCACCGGCCAGGGTGAAGGTGAAGTTGCCCTTCTCGATCTCCTTGGTGGAGGCGAGTAGCGCCTCCTTCGGGTCGGCGGGCACGGCCGACGCTGCCGAGCCCGCGTCGGCCGGCGCGGGACCGTCCGACTTGCAGGCGGCCAGGCCGGGAACGAGCAGGGTGGCGGCGAGCACGCCGACGCTCCACCGTCGAATGTTCACAGTTGTCTCTCTTCGTGAAACGGTAAGCACCCGGCGGACTTCAGCCGCCGGGCAGTGAGCCGGGGCAGCGTAGCCGATCCGACCGACACTCGGGGGGCGGTTTCCGGCCGCCTACCGGATCGCGGTGGCCAGGTGTCGCAGCTCGTTGTCCCGGGCGTCGCCGACGACGATCACGGTCCGGTTCGGTTCGAGCAGGACCAGCGCCTGCTCGTTGCCCCGGGCGGTGTACCGCTGCCAGGTGCGCCCGCCCAGGTCCGTCTGGCCCTGCGGCTGTCCCTCGGCGGTCAGCTCGGTCGGCAGCAGCCGCTCCGGCGGCACGCTGCTCTGCACCAGCTGGACGGCCCGCCCCTCCGGCGTGAGATAGCCGAGTCGGAGGCTCGACCCACCCTCGACGGTCTGGAATTTCGCGCTGACCGTGCGCCAGCCGTCGCCCAGCTCCGCCGGCTCGCTGACCGGGAAGGCGTTGGCGGCCCGCGCCGATTCGAGGGCGGGCGCCGGGTCGACGGTCGTCGGCTGGTCGCCGCCGAGGAACCCCCGGTAGAAGGCCAGCAGCAGGGCGATCGGGACCAGCAGCACGAGCAGCGAGATCGCCATGTCCTTCGGCGAGCGCTCCGACTTGCGGGTGTCGATCCCGGGCGGCGGAGCGGGCCGCTCGCCCGTCTCCGCCCCGCCGTCGGGCGGGGCCGCCCCGGGGGCGCCGCCGGGTTCGACCAGCGCCGGCTCCCCCTCCGGCACGGCGGCGGCCCGGCTCGGGGCGACCGGCGGCTGGCCGTCCGGCGGCGTCGAGTCGGCGGGTACGCGATCGGCAGGCTGTGCGGCTTCCACCCCACCATCTTCGCAGCCGCCCGACCGGCCGTATCCGGGCCATCACCGCCCCGACCCGGCGCCGGGTGAGCGATCGTGTGAGGATCAGCGACAAACCCGGCAGCGGCGACGCCGCACCCTGCCGCCCCGCAACGTCGCGAGGAGGAGCCGTCATGACGAACACCAGGACGCGGATCCCACAGGATCTCGACCGCAACCTCGCCCTCGACCTGGTCCGGGTCACCGAGGCCGCGGCGATGGCCGCCGGTCGCTGGGTCGGTCGGGGCGACAAGGAGGGCGGCGACGGAGCCGCGGTCGACGCGATGCGCAAGCTGATCAACTCGATCCCCATGCGGGGCGTCGTGGTGATCGGCGAGGGTGAGAAGGACAACGCCCCGATGCTCTTCAACGGCGAGCACGTCGGCGACGGCACCGGCCCGGAGGTGGACGTCGCCGTCGACCCCGTCGACGGCACCACGCTGATGAGCAAGGGCATGCCGAACGCGGTGGCGGTGCTCGCCGTCTCCGAGCGGGGTGCGATGTTCGATCCGAGCGCGGTCTTCTACATGGAGAAGCTCGCCGTCGGGCCGGCGTACGCCGACGTGGTGGACATCAACGCCGGGGTGGCCGAGAACCTGCGCCGGATCGCCAAGGTCAAGGGCACGGACGTCTCCGAGGTCACGGTCTGCGTGCTGGACCGCAGCCGTCACGACGACCTGGTCACGCAGATCCGCCGGACCGGGGCGGGCATCCGGTTCATCTCGGACGGCGACATCGCCGGTTCCATCGCGGCGGCCCGCGGCGAGTCGGACGTCGACGTGCTGATGGGCATCGGCGGCACCCCCGAGGGCATCATCTCGGCCTGCGCGCTCAAGTGCATGGGCGGGGCGATGCAGGCCAAGCTCTGGCCGCGCGACGCCGAGGAGCGGGAGAAGGCGCTCGCCGCCGGGCACGACCTGGACCGGGTGCTCACGACCGACGACCTCGTCACCGGGGACAACTGCTTCTTCGTGGCCACCGGCGTCACCTCCGGCGACCTGCTGCGGGGCGTGCGCTACCGGGCCGGCGGCGCGTACACGCAGTCGATCGTCATGCGCTCGAAGAGCGGCACCATCCGGGTCATCGACTCGTACCACCGGCTGGAGAAGCTCGCCCTCTACTCGGCGGTCGACTTCGACGGCCGCCCCCTGGCCGAACAGGAGTGAGCGTCGCCGGGACGCTGGCGCCGGCCCCGTCGGCGGCCCGCCGGATCACCGGCGTGGGCCTCGCGACCGCCTCCGGGCTGGCCGTGGCCGTGCAGTCCCGGATCAACGGCGAGTTGGGCGTACGCCTGGCCGACGGGATCGCCGCCGCGGTCGTCTCGTTCGGGCTGGGCCTGCTGGTGCTGCTGGTGCTGGTCCCCGCCACCCCGGGTGGGCGGCGGGGGCTGGCCGCCCTGCGCGGCGCGCTCGCCGACGGCACGTTGCGGCCGTGGCAGTGCCTCGGCGGCGCGTGCGGCGCGCTCCTGGTCGCCGCCCAGGGCCTGACCATCGGCACCCTCGGCGTGGCGGTCTTCACCGTCGCGGTGGTCGCCGGCCAGTCCGGCAGCAGCCTGGCCGTCGACCGGGCCGGGATCGGCCCGGGCGGTCGCCAGCCGGTCACCGGCCGGCGGCTGGCCGGCGCGGCGCTGACCGTGGTCGCGGTCCTGCTGGCCGTCGGCGACCGGCTCGGCGACCCGGGCACCCTCGGGCTGGCCCTGCTGCCGCTGCTCGCCGGGGTGGCCATCGCCTGGCAGCAGGCGGTCAACGGCCGGGTACGGATGGCCGCCGGGAGCGCGCTGACCGCCACGCTGGTCAACTTCTCCGTCGGCACGGCGGCCCTGCTGGTCGCCTTCGCCGTCGACCTCGCGCTCCGGGGCTGGCCGGCGGGCGGCGCGCCGGCCGAGCCGTGGCTCTACCTGGGCGGGCCGATCGGGATCGTGTTCATCGCGATCGCCGCGGCGATCGTCCGGTTCACCGGCGTGCTGCTGCTCGGTCTGGCCACCATCGCCGGGCAGATCGTCGGCGCCGTACTGCTGGACCTGCTGCTGCCCACCGCGGCCTCCCGGCCGGGCCCCGTCACCCTGCTCGGCGCGGCGCTGACCCTGGTCGCGGTCGGAGTCGCCGCCCTCGCGCCGACCGCGCCCCGGCCCTCGGTCCGCTGACCGTCGCCGACCAGGCCCGGCGGCCAGGGAACGCCGGCCGCCGCGCCACCAGTGCGTGTCGGGTGCCGCGGTCCGGCCGGTCCCCGCGCCACACACCGGCGGCGGGATCAGCGGGGCGGCCCGGCGGGGCCCGCCGGCCAGGGCGGGTCGGCCCGGTGGGCGGGCGCCGTGACCAGCCGGGCCGCCCGCCAGCCCAGCAGCAGCCCCGGCACGGTGGCCACCACGGCGAGCAGCAGCGCCGTGTGGGTGTACGCGGGCCGCCCGTAGAGCCAGCCGACCAGCGGCAGCGCGGCCAGCGCCAGGACCAGCGCGGTGGCCAGCAGCACCTCCAGCGTCCACCGCCCCGACGGCTCGGCCGGCGTCCGGACGGCCAGCAGCAGCACACCGAGCAGGACCGTGAGCAGTGCGACGACACCCGCCTGCGCGAAGAGCAGCGCGCCCGACCAGACCACGGCCAGCAGCGCCCAGGCGGCGACACCGAGCGCGGCCAGGCAGGTCAGCCGCAAGCGGGCAGTGCCGGCCCGCAGCCCCGCCCGCACACCGGACACGGCGAGCACCGACCCGGCCAGCGTGAGCCCCAGGAACAGCGCCAGGAGCGGATCGTCGCGTCGGTCCCCCGGGGTGCTCCGGCCGAGTGCCGGTGGCCGCCCGTCGAACGGATATCCTCCGGCCTCCTCGGATCCGACGAAGCCGAGCCGCTCCCAGCTCCCGTCGGGCCGGCGGACGGCGAATCCGTCCCGGCCGTTGGCCACCAGCACGACGTGCCGGCCGTCGCCGGTGTCCCGCACCGTCAGCTCCTGCGTGGCGATCCGCTCCCCGCGCGGCCCCAGGTCCGGGTACTGCCGGCGGAGCACGGCCCGCTGCGCCTCGGTCGCCCCCCAGGCCGGACGCCAGCTGCGACCCGCGTCGTCGCTCTGCTCGACGGCGAGCCGGCCGGGGACCACCCGGTAGCAGCGCGTCGGCGTGGCGGTCGAGCAGCCCCGGCTGAGGGAACCGGCGACCGGCCCCTTCGCACCGGTCAACGCCTCGGCCTCGCCCCGCGTCGGGTCGCGCCACGTCGCCCCCGCGTCGTCGCTCACCCGCCAGGCGGGACTGTCGTCGAAGACCTTGTCGGCGTAGCCGTGGCCGATGCCGGCCGCCAACCGTTCGTCGAGGACCGCCGCCCGGACGGCGTCGGGGTGGTGGACGGGGCTGGTGGCCGCCACCGCCAGCGTCGCCGCCGGCAGCAGCACCAGCAGCCGGACCAGCCGGGCGGAGCGCCGTCGCACCGGCTCCCGCCGCGCCCGGGACCAGCTCCACCATGCGAGGGCCAGCGCCGGCAGGGCGAACAGGTCGGTGCCGTCCGCCCGGACCAGCGACGGCCCGCTGACGGCGCTCCACGCCGCCGAGGCGACGGCGGCGGCGTACCCGCTGGACTTGACCGCGGTGAACCCGGCGGCGACGAGCCCGAGCCCGAGCCCGGCGGCGGCGCGGGCCGGCAGCCGCGGCGCGAGCAGCGCGAGCAGCACCGCGACCAGCGGCGGCGCGAGGACCAGCCCGGCGATGTCGCTGAGCTTGCCGGTCACCGGGCCGGGGAAGGCCGCCTTGAGCAGGTGGTCGTTGGTCACCAGCAGGACGAGGGCGGCGACCGTCGCGGGGTGCCCCAGCCAGGCCAGGGCCGCGGGAGCGCCGTCGCGGCGCGGGGGCGGAGCGCTCATCGGCCCACGATCACAGTCGTTGATCTCGATCCGGCCACGGCCGGGGCAGCATCCGGTACCGGCGCGTCAGGTGCCGTCGGACGAGTGTCCGGGGAACAGGTGCGCGCTCGGGTCGATGACCACCGCCGCGTTGTTGACCGCCGTGGCGGCCTCGCCGAAACCGGTCGCGATCAGCCGCACCTTGCCCGGGTACTCGGTGATGTCGCCCGCCGCGAAGACCCGGGGCAGGTTCGTCGCCATCGCGCTGTCGACCACGATGTGCCGGCGGTCCAGCCGCAGCCCCCACTCGGCCAGCGGGCCGAGGTCGGCGGTGAAGCCGAGGGCGGCCACCACCGTGTCCACCGGCAGCAGCTCCGCCGCGCCGCCGCGTACGGTGATCTCGGCGCCGGTGACCGTGCCGTCGCCGTGCAGCCTGGTCACCTCGGCGTTGACGATCACGCGCACCGGCAGCCCCAGCACCCGGGCGACGGTGGCCGCGTGGGCCCGGAACTTCTCCCGCCGGTGCACCACGGTCACCGAGCGGGCCAGCGGCTCGAGCGTCGACGCCCAGTCGAAGGCGGAGTCGCCGCCGCCGACGATCAGCACGTCCCGGTCGGCCAGCTCCGTCGGCTGCGGTACGAAGTAGACGATCCCGGCGCCGGCGAAGTGCTCCGCCACCGGCAGCGGGCGGGGCGTGAAGCTGCCCAGCCCACCGGTGACGATCACCGCCCCGCACCGCAGCTGCCCGCCGCCGGCGAGACCGAGCACCGGCTGCCCGTCGGCGTACGAGAGCTTCTCGGCGCGGGTGCCGAGCAGGTAGCACGGGTCGAAGGGAGCCGCCTGGGCGACGAGGTTGGCCACCAGCTCCCGCCCCTTGACCGCCGGGAAGCCGGCCACGTCGTGGATCAGCTTCTCCGGGTACATGGCGGTGATCTGACCGCCGGGCTCGGGCAGCGCGTCGACGACCGCGACGGAGAGCCCACGGAATCCGGCGTAGTACGCCGCGAACAGCCCGGCCGGGCCGGCCCCGATCACCGCGACATCGACCTCGCGCATGTGCGTACCGTCGCTTTCCGCTCACGGATCAACGCGTGCTGATCTCGACGGTAGGGCCGGCGGCGCACCCGGGCAAGCACGTCCCACCGGGCCGCACGGCACCGGCGCGTCGGCGCTCAGGGCATGGTGAGCGTGGACTCCGAGCGGTGGGGACCGCCCAGGTCTCCCCGGCGGCGCCGGAAGATGATCGCGGCGACCACCCCGCCGAGCAGCCCGAACAGGTGGCCCTGCCAGGAGATCCGCTCGTCGGTGGGGAGGATGCCGACCAGCTGCCAGCCGTAGAGCAGGCCGACGAGCAGGAAGACCGCGAAGTTCCACCAGCTCCGCTCGACGATGCCCCGGGTCAGCAGGATGCCCAGGTAGCCGAAGATGACGCCGCTCGCGCCGACCACCACCGAGGTCGACGAGCCGGTGAACCACACCCCCAGCCCGCTGACCAGGATGATGACGAGCGTCGACCAGAGGAAGCGGCGGGCGCCGGCGGCGAGCACGAAGGTGCCCAGCAGGATCAGCGGGATGCTGTTGCTGTAGAGGTGGTCGAAGCCGTGGTGCAGGAACGGCGAGAAGAAGACCCCGTCGAGCCCGTCGATGCGCTTCGGGATGATCCCGGCCGTGGCGTCGAGGCCGAACGCGAGCCCCTGGTCGAGGGCCTCGATGAGGAAGAGGAACGGCACCACCGCGCACATGGCGACGAAGGCCCGGCCGAGCGCGGCGTAGAACGCCTCGGTGCCGAACCGGTGCGGGTCGCCGCTTCCCGGGTGCAGGGTCACCCGTCAAGAGCTATCAGGTGTGGGGCGCAGCCGCCACTTCTGCGGCGATCCGTACCCGGAACGACGAGGGCGGGATGTGTGGACGCCCACACACCCCGCCGTCGGAGGTCGATCAGTACCAGCCCACGTCCTGCGAGTGGGCCCAGGCCTTGCAGGGCGAACCGTAGCGGCCCTCGATGTAGCCGAGGCCCCACTTGATCTGGGTCGCCGGGTTGGTCTGCCAGTCGTCGGCGACGGAGCCCATCTTGCTGCCCGGCAGCGCCTGCGGGATGCCGTACGCCCCGGACGAGGAGTTGCGGGCCTTGTGGTTCCAGCCGCTCTCCTTGTCCCAGAGCTTGTTCAGGCACGGGAACTGGTCCATCCCGAAGCCCGCCTTCACCATGAGCGCGCAGCCGACCTCGCGGTTGCCGCTGAACTCGGCGCAGGACGCCGGGATCGGCCCCTCGTACGGCTTGCTCTCGGCAGCCTTCGCGGCCGCAGCCTTGGCGGCGGCCTCGCGGGCCTTCTTCCGCGACGCGGCGGCGGCCTCGGCCTCGCGGGCGCGCCTGGCGGCCTCCTTCGCCGCCGCGGCGGCGCGCAGCTTCGCCTGGTACTCGGCGGTCCGCTGCTTCGCGGACTGCACCTGCTGGGCCGCCTGCCGTTCGCGCTGGTACTCGAACTCGGCCTGCTCGACAGCGACGCCGACCTGTGCGGTCAGGCCCTGCTGCTGGGTCTGTCGGTCTTCGCCCAGGTAGACACCGCCAGCGACGCCCACGGAGAGCAGCGCGACAGCGGCCGTACGGGCGCCGAACCGGCTCCACAGCCGACTCACGAAGTGGTCCCTTCGTCGGGTGCAAGGACACGGCGCGGGGCGGCAACCCGGGTGGGTCGCGTCCGCGTCGCGAGCGCCCCGACCCGGTGCCGGTCGCAGCCGACGTACCCCGGTGGATGCTGGCGCGTCCTGTGACGAACGATCACCAACGATCTTCTCGGTACGTGGGCGCTCGTTGGACACCATTGCGCACGGTGAGGCCGATGGGAAACGAAGAGACTCTATTGTGATCTGCGCCACAAAGAGAATGCGGACAAACCTCTATAGAAAGGGCGTCATTGCGGGATGTCCTCCAGGAGATCCGTCACCATCGCGGCGATCGGCGAACGCTCCGAACGGCTGAGGGTGACGTGGGCGAAGAGCGGATGGCCCTTGAGCGCCTCGATCACCGCGGTCACCCCGTCGTGCCGGCCGACGCGGAGGTTGTCCCGCTGGGCGACGTCGTGGGTGAGGACCACCCGGGAGCCCTGGCCGATCCGGGAGAGCACCGTGAGCAGCACCCCGCGCTCCAGCGACTGCGCCTCGTCCACGATCACGAAGGCGTCGTGCAGGCTGCGGCCCCGGATGTGCGTCAGCGGCAGCACCTCCAGCAGCCCCCGGGAGGTGACCTCCTCCAGCACGTTCTCGTGCACCACCGCGCCGAGGGTGTCGAAGACCGCCTGCGCCCAGGGCGACATCTTCTCCGACTCCGAGCCGGGCAGATAGCCCAGCTCCTGGCCGCCGACGGCGTAGAGCGGGCGGAAGACGATCACCTTCTTGTGCCGGCGGCGCTCCATCACCGCCTCGAGCCCGGCGCAGAGGGCCAACGCAGACTTGCCGGTGCCGGCCCGTCCGCCCAGGGAGACGATGCCCACCGACTCGTCCAGCAGCAGGTCGAGCGCGATCCGCTGCTCGGCCGAGCGACCGTGCAGCCCGAACGCCTCCCGGTCGCCACGGACCAGCCGTACGGTCTTGTCGGGCAGCACCCTGCCCAGCGCGGAGCCCCGGCCCGAGTGCAGCACCAGGCCGGTGTGGCAGGGCAGCCCGGCGGCGGCGTCCAGGTCCAGCGCCTCGCCGGCGTAGAGCTGGCCGATCTGCTCCTCGGCGAGTTCCAGTTCGGCCATCCCGGTCCAGGTGGGGTCGCTGGCCTGGCCGTGCCGGTACTCGTCCGCCCGCAGGCCCACCGAGGCGGCCTTGACCCGCAGCGGCATGTCCTTGCTGACCAGGGTCACCTCCCGCCCCTCGGCGGCGAGGTTCAGCGCGACGGAGAGGATCCTGGTGTCGTTCGAGTCGGTGCGGAACCCCGGCGGCAGCACGCCGTCGTCGGAGTGGTTGAGCTCCACCCGCAGCGTGCCGCCGGAGTCGTTGGCGGGCACCGGGCGGTCCAGCCGCCCGTGCCGGACCCGCAGCTCGTCCAGCATGCGCAGGGACTGCCGGGCGAACCAGCCCAGTTCCGGGTGGTGCCGCTTGCCCTCCAGCTCGGAGATGACCACGAGGGGCAGGACCACCTCGTGCTCGGCGAAGCGGTGGAAGGCCGCCGGGTCGGACAGGAGCACCGAGGTGTCCAGGACGAACGCCTGGCCCGCTGGTCGGGGCTCCTCGGTGTCGACCGGAGCGGCGGACGCGCCGCGGCGGCTCCGGGTGGCGCGGCGGGTCGTGGCAGTCGCGGCCGGGGTCTGGTCGGTCCCGGCGGGCGTACGGCGAGTCGTCACAGGCCTGCTCCGACGGATGGGCACCCGCCACCCGTGTTCCGCCTCCTCCGGTGCCCGGGGACACGGGGTCGGATGCGGAACCCCGTGCGCGAGGTCGCAGATCCGGGCGGACCGGCTGGCCCGGGAGAACCCCGTGCCATGCCTAGACGCTAGCCGCGTCGGACCCCGTCGGCTAGAGGGCGGAGGTGGATCTCCGGGGACCGGCGGGTGAACTCGGCCGGCGGCGGAACCGGCCGGGATGCATGCCCCCTGCGCGCATCCCGGCCGGTGGGACCACCGTCACCGGTCTGACGTGGTCCCGACGGTGCGTGTCCGCCGCGGACGACGCACCGCGTCCTGGTTCCGGTCGACGGGGCCTCGGGCTCCCCGTCGACCGGGGTTCAACCGGTCCGCCGGACCAGGGTGCCGGTCGGGTGCCGCCCGGCGACCGGGGCGACCGGCGCCGAGAACGACGAGCCGGTGTACGTGGTGCCGGGCCGCACCACCGTGCCGGTGACCCGGGTGGTGGCGGCGGGCGACGGGCCGGCCAGGGCGGAGGCGATGGCGGCCTGGGCGTCGCGGCGACGCCGGTTCCACGCCCCCCGGTCGCCGTCGAAGTAGCCCTGCCGGTAGCCGAACCGGTAGCCGATCCGGTAGCTGAGCTGACCGTGCAGCCGCCCGGCCGCGTAGCTCGTGGCGCCGAGGACGAGGACGAGGAAGACGGCGAGGAAGGGGCTCATCCGGCGGCTCCGGTGCGCCGCGGGTCCCGGGTCATCGCTCCTCCGGCTCGGTCGACGTGGGCTCGGCGACCAAAAGCCGGTCCAGGTCGTCGGTGCTGACCTCCTCGACCAGCTCGACGCTGATCCGGCAGCCGTCCAGGACGACCTCGGCCACCGAGGAGCGGCGGATCTCCCCGCCGGCGTCGTACACGCGGACGCTGACCTCGGGGCAGCCGAGGTGGGTACGCCAGGCGTCCCACTCGGTGCGGTCGCCGACGCTGAGTGACAGGTAACGGCAGCCCCGGGCGAGGTAGAGCCGCCATGGCGCGCTCAGGCCCGTGGCCACCCCCTCCGCGATCAGGCCGAAGGCCTGGGCACGGGTGGCTAGCTCGGTCACCACACCCCCCTCGCGCCGGGGGCGTGACGCATGTGAGCACTGATCGTCTCATGCACGTGACACACCGTAGATTGTCTCATGGACGTGACAGTATCAGCTTTTCGTCCGTTTACGACGACCTCTACGGGCATCTATCCTGCCCAGGTGACACCCCTCAGGAGCGGTGCCGGATCGTTTACCGGCGCCTCGACAACTACGTCACGTCCGCGTGACAACAGCGTGCCAGGACACGCGCCGGTGGACGGATGGTCGTACCGTCACCGAGTGACCGAGACGGCCAACGCACGGAAGATCGCCTTCGCCACCTTCGTCCGGAGGGCGCTCGACGAGGCCCGGGCCACCCGGGCGTGGAGCGGCACCGAGGTGTCCCGTCGCACCGGCGTCTCCCGTCAGACCATCAACCGTTGGGTCCGGGGCGACTGGGCGAGCGACCCGGAGGCCGAGCGCGTGGTCGCGTTCTGCGAGGGCCTCGGCCTCAGCCCGGCGACCGCCTTCGCCGCGCTGGGCTGGGAACGGGCGACCACCCAACGCAGCACCCCGGCCCCACCGCCGATGGACCCGGACGTGGAGGCGCTGCTGCGTCGGCTCGTGGACCCCGACGTCTCCGACGCGGAGAAGTTCCACATCCGGGAAACCATCAGATATCTCGCGTATCGCCCCACACTCCCGGTCGATGTCCGAAAACGAGGGAAACAGGCCGGCTAGTTCCTCAGATGGCGAAAGAACGGCAGGTCAGACTCATTCGTTTCGCTCCGGGGCCGGAACGGGCGCGCTAGCGTCCGTACTCGTACTGCTTGGGCTCGTCGTCGGCGGGGGGACGGGACAAGGCCGAACCCAGCCCTGCGGGACAGAAGGAGGGGTCTGTCCATGACCCTGAAGTGGATGGCAGTCGTGATCGCCACCGTGTCGCTGACACTGGGCGTGACCGGAAACGTGGTGACCCTGGCGGTCAACGGCGGGCAGCTTCCCCTGCTCGTCAACCTCGTCGCGCTCACCTGTGCCGGCACCGCGGTGATCCTGGCCGTGGTCGCCGAGCTGCACCACCGGCTCGACGACCGGGTCAGCGCGCTGACCGAATTCCTGGTCAACAAGCTGCAGGAGATCGAGGAGCGCACCGGCGACCGCAACAGCGGATTCGTCGAGGGTTACCTGCTCAACCACGGCCAGGAGGCCGCCGTCGTGCCGTTCGGCCGGCGGGGACGGGGAGCCGCCGAACGCTGACCGTCGGGCCCGTCGCACCCCGACCGCGCGCCCCCGGGGCACCGGCCGGAGGCCACCTCTCGGCCGGGGGTTGAGCCGCCCCACCCGGGGTACGCTGTCGCGCGTGCCGCCGTTGAATCTGGGCAACCAGCAGCCGAGGATCCCGTTGGACGCCGACCAGGCCTGGCGGACGACCGCCGGGAGGGCGGCCGGGACCGTGCTCTTCTTCGACTTCGACGGCACCCTGGCGCCTGTCGACGACGATCCCACCGCCGTGCGTCCCGCCCCGAAGGTGCTGGCGGCGATCGAGGCGCTCGCCCCGGTCGTCCGGCGGATCGCGATCGTCTCCGCGCGTCCGGTCGACTTCCTCCGCGACCACCTCGGTGGCCTCGCCGGCGTCGACCTGTACGGGCTCTACGGCCTGGAGCACAGCCACTCCGGCGGCGAGACCGTGACGGAGCCGGCGGCCCTGCCCTGGGTGCCCACCATGGCGGAGCTGGCCGACCTGGCCCGGGCCGAGCTGCCCGAGGGCGCGCTGGTGGAGTACAAGCGGCTCTCCGTGGCGCTGCACTGGCGCACCGCGCCGCAGCTCGGCGCGTCCGTGGAGCGGTGGGGCCGGGCCCAGGCCGAGCGGCTCGGGCTCAAGGTCCAGGCCGGGCGGATGGTGCTGGAGCTCAAGCCCCCGGTCGATCGCGACAAGGGCATGGTCATCGACGAGATCGTCCGGGACGCCGAGGGCGCCTGGTACTTCGGCGACGATGTCTCCGACATCAAGGCGTTCGCCGCGCTGCGGGCCCGGGCCGCCGCCGATCCGCACTTCTTCGGCGTCTGCGTCGCCGTCGCCAACCCCGAGACGGGCCACGAGGTCGCGGAGGCCGCCGACCTGACCCTGGACTCCCCCGCCGCCCTCGGCGCGTTCCTCACCGACGCCACCCGGCACCTCACCTGACGCGTCCGGGCCGGGCCGGGGCGACGCGCCCGGCCGGCCCGGCGAGGCCTCGGAAGCGGCCGGGCTACGCGCTCGGGCCGGCCGGTCCGGCGAGGCGTTCCGGGTCGGTCAGGCGCCGTAGCGGCGCTGGCGGTTGGCGTAAGAACGCAGGGCGCGCAGGAAGTCGATGTGCCGGAACTCCGGCCAGTTGAGTTCGCAGAAGTAGAACTCCGAGTGCGCCGACTGCCACAGCATGAAGCCGGAGAGGCGCTGCTCGCCGCTGGTGCGGATGACCAGGTCGGGATCGGGCTGGCCCCGGGTGTAGAGGTGTTCGGCGATGTGCTCGACGTCCAGCACCTCGGCCAGTTCCTCGAGGGTGCCGCCGGTGGCGGCGTACTCCAGCAGCAGCGACCGCACCGCGTCGGTGATCTCCCGCCGGCCGCCGTAGCCGACCGCGATGTTGACCTCGGTCCCGCCGCTGCGGTCCCGGGTGCGTTCCTCGGCGGCCTTCAGCGCGGCGGCGGTCGAGGCCGGGAGCAGGTCGAGCGCGCCGACCATCCGCAGCCGCCAGGGATTGCCCTCCTCGGCCAGCTCGACCACCAGATCCTCGATGATCTGGAGCAGCGGGTCGAGTTCCTTGGCCGGTCGGCGCAGGTTGTCGGTGGCCAGGAGGTAGAGCGTCACGTGCCCGATGCCGGCCTGGTTGCACCAGCCCAGCATGTGCTTGATCTTGACGGCGCCCATCCGGTGGCCGTCGTTCGGGTCGACGTAGCCCATCTCCCGGGCCCACCTGCGGTTGCCGTCGCACATCACGCCGACGTGCCGGGGCACCGGCTTGCCCGCGAGCTTCGCCGTGAGGCGACGCTCGTACACGGAATAGATCAGGTCCCGCAGAGTCATCACCCTGCAGCGTAGCGACCTGCGCGCCGGATCACCGCCTCGGAGTCCGCTCCCGCGCCGACAGACCGATGCCGATCATGCCCAGCGTGCGGGCGTCGAGCCGCCCGTCGCCCAGCCCCAGCTCCACCACCGTCCGGTAGACGCGGTCGTCCCGATCCGCCGCGCGGACCGCCGCGTCGACCACCCGGCGGCGCCGGGCCAGCCATGCCGCCAGCGAGCTGTGCCGCAGGTGGGTCCCGAGGCGTCGGCGCAGCGTCGCCGCGTACCGCCGAGCGGCCTGCTCGGGCGTGCCGGCGGCCGCCGCCCCGGCGAGCGCGCCGGAGAGCAGCGCGTAGAAGATGCCCTCGCCGGTGAACGGGTTGATCAGGGAGAGCGCGTCGCCGGCGAGCAGCAGCCGGCCGCGCCCGGGAGCGGGCCGGTGCGTCGACAGCGGCAGGTGGTGGGCCCGCAGGTCGGTGACCGTGGCCGGGTCCGTGCCGGGCAGCAGCGCGCCGAGCCGGTCGACCAGGTGCGCCCGGGTCAGCGGCTCGCCCCGCAGCACCTCCCCGTACCCGACGTTCGCCCGACCGTCCCCGATCGGGAACGACCAGGCGTACGCCGGCCAGCGCGGCGCCGAGGTGACGATGAGCTGTTCGGGCGGGCCGGGCAGCGCCGGGGCGTACCCCCGGATGGCGAGCGCCAGGTGCCGGTCGGGATTCGGCCGGTGCCCGAGCGCCCGCCGGACCACGGACCCGGCGCCGTCCGCGCCGACCACCGCCCGCGCCGCCAGCGCGCCGTCGAGCACCACCCGGTCCGCCCGGACCTCGACGTGCCGCACCGCGTGCCGGCGCAGCCGCGCGCCGGCCGCGACCGCCGCCGCCACCAGCCGGGCGTCGAAGACCATCCGGGGCACGGTGTACGCCGGCCGGGGCAGCGCCCGGGCCACGGCGCCGCCGCCCGGACCGACCAGCCGCAGCGCCGGCAGTGGCGCGTACCCGGCCACCGCGTCGGGCACCCCCAGCTCGGCCAGCACGTCCAGCGCGTGCGCGGCGATGCCGTCCCCGCACGCCTTGTCCCTCGGGAAGTCGGACCGGTCCAGCAGCAGCACGCTCGCCCCCGCCCGCCGGGCGGCCAGCGCGGCGGCCGACCCTGCCGGACCGGCCCCCACCACCACCACGTCGAACTCGTCGCCCACGGACTCGTCGTCCACTGCGTCGCCTCCCACCGCCGGTCCGGCTCCTGTGGCCATCCTGCCGCCGGAGGCGCCCACCGCCTCGAAACCCGCCCGGCACGTCGGCCAGCCCACCCCGTGCCGGGTGACCAGCAGGGCCCTACGCCGGCCGAGCGGCGCGTTCGGCGCGGGTGGCGCGCCAGAGGCCGTAGATCGTCAGTGCGGCGGCGGCCACCAGCGGGCCGCCGTCGCGGACCAGCCCGTCCGGGCCGAGCAGCCACCAGCACAGCGGCAGGTCGACGGCGAGCACGATCGCGGTGACGGCCACCAGCAGCGTGCGCGCCCAGCCCTTGCCGCGCATGAGGAAGGCGGTGCAGAAGAGCACCGCGTAGCTGGTCACGATCCCGGCGGCGAACCAGAGCAGCACGGCGGGCACGGCGGCGAGCCGGTCGTCCAGCACCGCGCCGCCGGCGACCAGCGCCGGGACCAGCATGAGCGGGCTGTAGGTGAACGCCGCGACCCGGCTGGTGAGCAGCCAACCGCTGACCTCCGGCCGGCGGGGCGGGGTCTCCCGCCAGGAGATGCCCTCCCGGTCGATGACCAGGCGGGGCCGGTGGCGGACCAGGTGCCCGGACACCGCGGGCGAGCGGTAGAGCAGCCAGACCACGGCGGTGCAGAGCACGGTGAGCAGGGCGAACCCGAGCAGCCCCGGCAGCGGCGGCACCCCCTGCCGGGGCACGATCAGCCGGCCGATCGCGAAGACCGTGGTCACCGCCAGGATCAGCCCGAACGGCCGGGCCACGGTCCGGCCCCGACGGACGTGCCCGATCAGCAGCAGGAAACCGAGCGAACGGAGCATCGCCCAGCCCGTCCGCACCGCCAGCCCGAAGCCCTGCTCCGGGGCGTACCACCAGTTGAGCAGCTCGACCACGACGGTGGCCGCCGCGGTCAGCGCGAGCAGTGCGGTCAGTGCCCGGACGGCGGACGGCCGCCGGACCTCGGTCGCGGCGGCCGTCCTCATGGGATCCGATGATGCCCGGTCGGGGCGTCTGTCACACCTGTCTCAGCGCTGCGGCGCCGCGTCGAGCCGGGCACGCAGCGCGTCCAGCTCCGCCCAGAGCACGCCCGGCAGCTTGTCGCCGAACTTCTCGAACCACTCGGTGACCATCGGGAGCTCCTTGCGCCACTCCTCCGGGTCGACCTTCAGCGCGATCCGGACGTCCTCCGGGGTCATGTCGAGGCCCTCGACGTCGAGCGCGTCCTGGGCCGGGACCATGCCGATCGGCGTCTCCACCGCCTCGGCGCGCCCCTCGATCCGCTCGATGATCCACTTGAGCACCCGGGAGTTCTCGCCGAAGCCGGGCCAGAGGAAGTTGCCCTCCGGGTCCTTGCGGAACCAGTTGACGTAGTAGATCTTCGGCAGCTTGGACTCGTCGCCGTCGGTGCCCTTGCCCATCTCGATCCAGTGCCGGAAGTAGTCGCCGGCGTGGTAGCCGATGAACGGGAGCATCGCCATCGGGTCGCGCCGGACGACGCCGACCGCGCCGGAGGCGGCGGCGGTGGTCTCCGAGGAGAGCGTCGCGCCCATGTAGACGCCGTGCACCCAGTCGCGGGCCTCGGTCACCAGCGGGATGGTGTCGCGGCGGCGACCGCCGAAGAGGATCGCGTCGATCGGCACGCCGTTCGGGTCGAAGTAGTCCTCGGCCAGGATCGGGCACTGGGTGATCGGGGTGCAGAACCGGCTGTTCGCGTGCGAGGAGAGGCTGTCGCTCTCCGGCGTCCAGTCGTTGCCCTTCCAGTCGACCAGGTGCGCCGGCGGGTCGCCCATGCCCTCCCACCAGATGTCCCCGTCGTCGGTGAGGGCGACGTTGGTGAAGATGGAGTTGCCGCGGTCCAGCGTCCGCATCGCGTTGGCGTTGGTCTTCCAGTCGGTGCCGGGCGCGACGCCGAAGAGGCCGTACTCGGGATTGACCGCGTAGAGGCGGCCGTCCGGGCCGAAGCGCATCCAGGCGATGTCGTCGCCGATGGTCTCGACCTTCCAGCCCGGGACGGTCGGCTCCAGCATGGCCAGGTTGGTCTTGCCGCAGGCCGACGGGAAGGCCCCGGCGACGTGGTAGACCTTGCCCTCGGGCGAGGTGATCTTGAGGATGAGCATGTGCTCGGCGAGCCAGCCCTCGTCGCGGCCCATCACGCTGGCGATGCGCAGCGAGTAGCACTTCTTGCCGAGCAGCGAGTTGCCGCCGTAGCCGGAGCCGAAGGACCAGATCTCCCGGGTCTCCGGGAAGTGCGAGATGTACTTCGTCTCGTTGCACGGCCACGCCACGTCCTGCTGGCCGGGGGCGAGCGGGGCGCCGATGGAGTGCAGCGCGTGGACGAAGTCCGCGTCGTCGCCCATGGCCTCCAGGACCTTGGCGCCCATCCGGGTCATGATGCGCATGGAGGCGACCACGTACGGGCTGTCGGTGATCTCGACGCCGAACATGGGGCTCTCGGCCTCGACCGGGCCCATGCAGAACGGGATGACGTACATGGTGCGCCCGCGCATGCAACCGCGGTACAGCTCCGTCATCGTCCGCTTCATCTCGGCCGGCGCCATCCAGTTGTTGGTGGGGCCGGCGTCCGCCTCGTCGACGGAGCAGATGAAGGTGCGCTCCTCGACCCGGGCGACGTCCGTCGGGTCGGTCCGCGCGTAGAACGAGTTGGGCTTCTTCTCGGGGTTGAGCCGGATCAGGGTGCCGGCCTCGACCAGCTCGTCGGTGAGGCGGCGCCACTCCTCGTCGGACCCGTCCACCCAGACGACGCGGTCGGGGGTGGTCAGTTCAGCGACCTCACGGACCCAGGCGAGCAGTTTCGGGTGGGACGTCGGGGCCTGATCGATACCCCGAACGGTAGCCGGAGCAACCATGACACATCTCCTTGGTGGTCGACGCTGACCGATCTATGGGATGCACGAGTCTTGACGGCGCGATGCGTCGCCTTCGTGGAAACCTGGGATTGGCCTCAGCGTAAACCGGGCGAGGTCACCAGTCAGTGGGACTGGTTGTGAAGAACTGCACAAGGTACGGGCACGCTGCGGCATCACGAGCTAATACCCGCTTTCACGAGCAGTTTCACGCAAATCCTGTGGGGAACCCGTCACGGGCCGGGCCGGGCCGCGTCCCCGGCGGCGGAACCCGCGAACCGCCCCGGAGGACGCCCGGTCCCGTTACGCTCTGTCCACAGGCGCACACCCGGGCGAGCGGTCCGCCGTTGCTACCCGTGCGGGATGACCCCAGCCGGTAGGCTCGCGTCGTGGCCGCGACGATGACCGGGGAGCCAGGCTCCTCGCAGACCCGCCCGGGTCTGGTCCGCTCGCTGGTGGACCGTTTCGGTCACCTGGTCCGCGAGTTGAGCAAGTTCGCCACCGTGGGCGGCATCGCCTTCCTGATCGACTTCGCGCTCTTCAACTACCTGACGAGCGTGCGGGGTGTCGAGCAGGTCACCGCGAAGACCATCTCGACGGTGATCGCGGCGTCCGTCGCGTTCGTCGGCAACCGGTTCTGGACGTGGCGCCACCGCAAGCGCTCCCACCCGGCCCGCGAGTACGCGCTGTTCTTCTTCTTCAACGGCGTCGGCCTGGGGATCGCCGTGGCCTGCCTGGCGATCAGCCGCTACGGACTGGGCAGCATCTGGCCGGAGGTGTTCCAGACCCCGCTGGCCGACAACGTCGCCAGCTTCATCGTCGGGACCGGGCTCGGGACGCTGTTCCGGTTCTGGTCCTACCGACGGTTCGTCTTCGTCGAAGCGGGAACCCCGTCCGTTCCGGAAGAGAAGCACGACCGAGACCACCGGGCGTGACCTACCGCCCACCTTCGTCCCGGCCGGAGCCTGCCGGCCCCGCCCACTGCCCTAAGGTGTTCCGCATGCGTCTTGTCCGTCTGCTGCCTGAGCGCTGGCAGAAGTTCATCCACGAGGCGCTCAAGTTCGGAATCGTCGGCGGCGTCAACACCGTAATCAATTACGCCGTGTTCAATGTGCTCGCACTGACCGTTTTCGTGGACGGTCAACTTAAGGCGACGGTCATCGCGACCGTGGTGGCGACGATCACGTCTTATCTGATGAATCGTCACTGGACGTACCGTGATCGCCCCAAATCGGCCATGCGGCGCGAGTACGTCCTCTTCTTCCTCTTCAACGGTGCGGGCCTGCTCATCGAGTTGGGCGTCCTGGCCGCCGCCAAGTACGGGCTGGGCCTGACCAGCCTGCTGGCCCTCAACGTGGCCAAGACCGGTGGCG
Source organism: Micromonospora sp. M71_S20 (assembly GCF_003664255.1). Classification (NCBI taxonomy): domain Bacteria; kingdom Bacillati; phylum Actinomycetota; class Actinomycetes; order Micromonosporales; family Micromonosporaceae; genus Micromonospora; species Micromonospora sp. M71_S20. The sequence continues at coordinate 1,577,769 of NZ_RCCV01000001.1, forward strand.
TGCTGCTCGCGACGCTGTTCCGCTTCTGGTCCTACCGGACGTTCGTCTTCCAACCGGCGCCGGCCCACGCGGCCGAGACGTGGCACAGCATCCCGCGCGACGAGTGGGACACCATGGCCGAGATGGACCCGGTGGCCGAGTTGGCGGAGTCGATCTCCGAGCTGGAGGAGTCCGAACCTCCACCCGGCGCCGCGCGCCGTGGCCCACGCGTCGCGCCCGGCCCCGAACCCGCGTCGGCGGCGGCCCCCGTCCAGGGGCGCCCCGTCCCGCTCGACGCCGGCCTCGGCGGCGCCCTCGACCGGGAGCTGGAAGCGGAACTGGCCGCCGAACTCCAGGCCACCACCCGCCGTCCGCCGCGCCGCTGACCCACCCGCCGCCCCGGCCTGACCGGTTCCGGCCCGCTTCGGGCCACACCGGTCAGGCCGGGCCGGTTCAGGCGGTGGGGTCGCGCAGCGACTTGCCCTCGTGCAGGTCCGCCAGGATGTCGCGCATCTCGCCGTCGCCGAGGGAGTGCTTGTCGTGGTGGGCCTCCACCAGTTCGTAGAGCCTGGTCTGGACCTGGCCGACCCCCGGCACGTCGTGCAGGACGGACTGGCCGCGCTCGCCGGCGGACTCGATGGTCAGCGTCCCGCAGCCGAGCAGGCGCTCCACGAACCGCTGGTTCATGGCGTGGTCGTTGATCCGGGTCAGCGGGATGTCCCGCCGGTCGCGCGAGAGCACCCCCTGCTGGAGCAGCACCCGCTCGTTGGTGAAGAGGTAGTGGGTGCTCCGCCAGACCAGGAACGGCCAGAGCGCCAGCCACAGCACCGCCAGCAGGGCCAGGCCGCCGATGACGGCGAGCGCGATCGAGCCGCCCCCGCCGGACGGCAGCAGGACCAGACCGGCCACCACCGCCGCGACGGCGAGCACGAGCACCGCGACCGGCCGGATCAGCGCCTTCCAGTGCGGGTGCAGGTGCAGCACGACGTGCTCGTCCTCGGTGAGCACGTCATCGGGGAACGCCACGGGAACCTCCTCGCAGAAACGGACGCGCTGACCGTAACCGCTCCCCTCACGCCGGGGGATCAGCCGCGCGGCGGGAGTCGCCGTTCAGCGGAGGTGCAGGACGTCGCCGGCGGCGAGGGCACGGGTGCCGGTGGGGGTGGCGACCAGGAGCTGGCCGTCGGCGTCCACGCCGGTCGCGGTGCCGGTCACCTCGTCGCCGCCGGGCAGCAGCACGCGTACCTGCCGGTCGATCGTCGCGCAGCTCGCCAGGTAGGCGTCGCGCAGGCCGCTGGCGACCGCGTCCCCGCCGGCCGCACGCCACTCGCCGTACCACTCGGCGATCCCGCGCAGCAGGGCCCGCAGCAGCGGGTCCCGGTCGGTGGCCGCCGCGCCGGCCAGTTGCAGGGAGGTCGCCGGCAGTCCCGTCGGATTCTCCGGCAGCTCGTCGGCGCGCAGCGTGACGTTGAGGCCGACACCGAGCACGATCGCGGGCGGCCGGGCCGGCGAGGATCCCGGCACCGCCTCGGCGAGGATGCCGGCGCACTTCGCGTCGCCGACGAGCAGGTCGTTCGGCCACTTCAGGCCCGCGTCCAGCTCGGCCAGCCGGGTCACCGCCTCGACCAGGGCGACGCCGGCGAGCAGCGGCAGCCAGCCGTACCCCGTCTGGGGTGCGGCCGGCCAGCCACGGTCGGCGACGGCCTCCCCGGGGCGGAGCAGCACGCTGGTGGCGATGCCGGCCCGGGCCGGCGACTGCCAGGCCCGGCCGCGCCGGCCGCGCCCGGCGGTCTGCCGCTCCGCGACCACCACCAGGCCCTCGGGCTCGCCGGCCCGGGCGGCCTCGGCGACGTCCGCGTTGGTCGAGCCGGTCTCGACGCGCAGCTCCAGCCGGGTCCAGGGCCCGTTCGGGGCGACCAGCGCCCGCCGCAGCCGCGCCGCCGACAGCGGCGGGCGGTCCAGATCGGTGTACGGCGAGCCCGGCATCCCGTCAGCCTACGGCCGCCCCCGTCCGGCCGACCGGGGGCGTCGCGGTCGGGCTGAGGCGAACTGCACAGCGGCGGCGGCCTGAACCATCGTTATATTCCCAGGGTGACTACCGAGACCGGGATCAACATCCACAGCACCGCGGGCAAGCTGGCCGACCTGGAGCGGCGGGTCGACGAGGCGGTGCACGCCGGGTCGGCGCGCGCGGTCGAGAAGCAGCACGCGAGGGGCAAGAAGACCGCCCGCGAGCGGATCGAGATGCTGCTCGACGAGGGTTCCTTCGTCGAGCTGGACGAGCTGGCCCGGCACCGGTCCACCAACTTCGGGCTGGCGAGGACCCGCCCGTACGGCGACGGCGTCATCACCGGCTACGGCACCATCGACGGCCGGCAGGTCTGCGTCTTCGCCCAGGACTTCACCGTCTTCGGCGGCTCCCTCGGCGAGGTCTTCGGCGAGAAGATCGTCAAGGTCATGGACCTGGCCATGAAGATCGGCTGCCCGGTCGTCGGGATCAACGACTCCGGGGGCGCGCGCATCCAGGAGGGTGTCGCCTCGCTCGGCCTCTACGGCGAGATCTTCTTCCGCAACGTGCGGGCCAGCGGCGTCATCCCGCAGATCTCCCTGATCATGGGCCCGTGCGCCGGCGGCGCGGTCTACTCCCCGGCGGTCACGGACTTCACCGTGATGGTCGACCAGACCTCGCACATGTTCATCACCGGCCCGGACGTCATCAAGACGGTCACCGGCGAGGACGTGGGCATGGAGGAGCTGGGCGGCGCCCGTACGCACAACGCGCGCAGCGGCAACGCGCACTACCTCGCCACGGACGAGCAGGACGCGATCGACTACGTCAAGGCGCTGCTGTCGTACCTGCCGTCGAACAACCTGGACGAGCCGGTGGTCTTCGACGCGCCCGCCGACCTCGACGTGACCGAGGAGGACCGGGAGCTGGACACGCTGATCCCCGACTCGGCGAACCAGCCGTACGACATGCACCGGGTGATCGAGCACGTCCTCGACGACGGCGAGTTCCTGGAGGTCCAGCCCCTCTACGCGCAGAACATGGTCGTCGGCTACGGCCGGGTCGAGGGCCGGCCGGTCGGCGTGGTCGCCAACCAGCCGATGCACTTCGCCGGCACCCTGGACATCGCCGCCTCGGAGAAGGCCGCCCGGTTCGTGCGCACCTGCGACGCGTTCAACATCCCGGTGCTGACCTTCGTGGACGTCCCCGGGTTCCTGCCCGGCACCGGCCAGGAGTGGGACGGCATCATCCGCCGGGGCGCGAAGCTCATCTACGCGTACGCCGAGGCCACCGTCCCGAAGGTCACCGTGATCACCCGCAAGGCGTACGGCGGGGCGTACGACGTGATGGGCTCCAAGCACCTCGGCGCGGACCTGAACTTCGCCTGGCCGACCGCGCAGATCGCGGTGATGGGCGCGCAGGGCGCGGTGAACATCCTCTACCGCTCGGAGCTGGCCGCCGCCGAGGACCCGGCAGCCGTGCGGGCCGAGAAGATCGCCGAGTACGAGGACACCCTCGCCAACCCGTACATCGCGGCGGAGCGCGGCTACGTGGACAGCGTCATCCCGCCGCACGAGACGCGGGCCCAGATCGTCCGCGCGCTGCGGGTGCTGCGCACCAAGCGCGAGACCCTGCCGCCGAAGAAGCACGGCAACATCCCGCTGTGACGCCCGTCCCGCCGCGCCCCCGCGCGGTGCCCCCTGCCGGCCGTGGCGGGCCACGGCTGCCCTGACGTCGTGCGGGCCGGGGGACGGGCGGGCGATCGACCGTGGGGCGGTCAGCAGGACGGGTTGGCGGCGGCGCACATGCGCCGCGCGGCCAGCCCGGCCAGACGGACCAGGTCGGCCTCGGCGGTCGGTTCCAGGATCAGCACGCTCACCAGGTCGCCGACCCGCACCACCACTGTCGCGTCCGGCACGGACGGGCGGCCGGGCGCCCGCCCGTCGACCGGATCGAGGGTCGCGGAGACGGAGTGGCGCAGCAGCAGGGACTCGTCACCGGCGAAGTCGCGGCGTGGCACGTCCCAGCGGTGCACGTCCTCGACGGTGACGGACTCGCCGCCCCACTCGATCGACCGCAGCTCCCGCCACTCCCGGCAGACGGTGAGTTGCCGGCGCAGTCCGTCGAGGAACCGTGCGGCCCCGTCGCCCCGCATCCGGTGCAGGTCCTGGACGACCAGGACGTCGCCGAGCCGCCCCCCGCCGGTCGCGGGTCGCAGCACCGTCTGGGACCGGCTCACCCAGGTCTCCTGCGCCGACACGCCGCTCTCGCGCCTGGCGGCGCACCGGCCCAGGGCCGTGCCCACGTCGACGGTCCCGCCCAGGCCGGCCTCGCTGAGTTGCAGACCACTGCGCGCCGTCAGGTCGTCCTGTTGCAGCAGGGCCGCCGGGGGGATCTCGACCCGGGCCGCCGGCGCCGCCGGCCGCGGTGGGGACGCCGCCGGGGACAGCCCCCGCTGCCCGGACCGGTCCCCGACCGCCACGGCGGAGGCGGAGGCGACAACGAGCACCGCGACCGCCGCCAGCACCGCCGTACGCCTGCTGCGCCTGCGGGCCCGCGCGCGGATCTCCGCCGGCTCCGGCCAGCGGACGTCGCGCAGGTCCCGGTGCACCTGTTCGACGAACGTCATCTCGTCACGCATCGGCGGCCTCCTCCAGGTCAGAGACGGCGAGCAGCCCGGCGAGCGCGGCACGCCCCCGGAAGAGTCGGGCCTTGACGGTGCCCACCGGGGTGGCCGTCTGCCGGGCCACCTCCGCGACCGGCATGCCGACCAGGTAGTAGAGGGCGATCGCGGTGCGCTGCTCCTCGGGGAGTCGGCGCAGGGCGGTGACCACCTCGACGGTGGCGGTGTCCGGGCCGGGCACGCTCTCGTTGGCGCCGTGCCGCAGGTAGGCGCGGGCCCGGCTGCGCAGGCTGCGCCACCGGCTCACCGCGATCCGGCTCGCCACCACCCGCACCCACGCCTCCGGCTCCTCGTACGCGCTCACCGTCGACCAGCGCTGCCAGGCCCGGATGTACGCCTCCTGCACGGCGTCCTGCGCCTCGGCGAGATCGCCGGTGAGCGCGTAGACGTAGCCGAGCAGCCGTTGCCGGCTGCCCCGGTAGAACTCGTCGAACCCGTCGACGTCCGGCACCTGCTACCTCCCCGTGACGGTCGCAGGGGACACGCGCCCGGCGGTGCCGCCGGTTGCCCGGTCAGCCGATCATTTTCGCCAGCTCGGTCGCGTCGAACCCGCCGGCCGGGATCCGCCCGCGCAGCGCGCGGCGCACCGCGAGCTGGACGGCGGTGTTCGCCGGGGTCGGTACGCCGTGCAGCCGGCCGAGCAGCGCGATCTCGCCGTTGAGGTGGTCGGTCTCGGCCGAGCCCGCTCCCCGGGCCAGGCTCTGCCAGGTGGAACCGCCGGCCCGCTCCTCGCCGTCGACCGGCCGGTGGTCGACGAGGTCACCCCGCTCGGCCTTCTCCTCCTCGGGCGTGGTGTGCGCGATTCCGGTCGCGGCGAGCACGGCGGTCCCCTCGGCCCGGACCCGCTGCCGTAGGTCGTCGGGGACGTCCCGGCCGAGCAGCGCCTGGAGGCCGTTGCCGAGGTTGGCCAGCAGCTTGCCGTACTTCCAGCGCAGCACGTCGGCGCGCACCGGGGCGACGAAGCCGGCGGCGGTCAGGTCGGCGGCGACGACGTCGTCGGTGGCGTCCGCACCGGACGGGTAGCGGCCGAGGTGCAGCATGCCGGGGTGCGGGTGGCCGTTGGCCACCACCACGCCCGGCTCCAGGTGGGTGGCGGGCAGCCAGACGCAGACGCCGTGCACGTCGGCGAAGAGGCGCAGGGCGGCGCGTTCGTTGGCGACCCCGTTCTGCGCGGTGAACAGCGGCAGGCGCTCGGCCGCCGTACCGCCGCCGGCCACGGGCGCGTCCGCCCATGCCGCCAGCGCCGCTTCGGTGTCCTGCGACTTGACGGTGAGCACCAGGGCGGTGTCGTCGGGCAGCGGCCGGTCGCCCGGCCCGTCGGCGGCCGGCCCGCGCCAGGTCGTCTCGCCGTCGGGCCGCCGCAGGGTCAACCCCCGCCGCCGGATCGCGTCCAGGTGCGCGCCGCGCGCCACCAGGGTCACGTCGTGGCCGGCCTGCCCCAGCCGTACGCCGATGGTGCCGCCGACCGCGCCCGCTCCGATGATCACGTATCGCACGGGCCCATTCTGCCCGGTCAGGGCGTCAGGCCGGCCTCGGTGAGGATCGGGCCGGCCAGCAGCAGCGCGCCGGCGCCGAGGGCGACCAGGTTGACCAGGGCGAAGACGGTGACCCAGAAGAACGCGGGCAGCGGGGTGAGGCCGGCGAGCTGGTCGGCGTCGGAGGCGGGCATCCGCCCCCGCGAGCGCAGCCGTTGCAGCTCCACCACCGGCCGCACCCCGCCGAGCAGCAGGAACCACACCCCGGCGTACGCGAACGCCGCCTGCACCTGCGGTTCGGCGTACCAGGAGACGGCGAGCACCACCCCGCCGGTGACCAGCAGCGAGAGCACGCCGAAGACGTTGCGGATCATGACCAGCATGGCCAGCAGCAGCACCACGGCGACCCAGAGCAGCAGGGTGATCCGGTTGCCGCCGAGCAGCCACGCGCCGGCCAGCCCGACCAGCGGCGGGGCGACGTAGCCGGCGAGCAGGGTGAGGATCATCCCGGGGCCCGTGGGCCGGCCGGCGGAGAGGGTGAGGCCCGAGGTGTCCGAGTGCAGCCGGATGCCGTGCAGGCGGCGGCCGGTGAGCAGGGCGACCAGCGCGTGCCCGCCCTCGTGGGCGATGGTGATCGCGTTGCGGGCGATCCGCCAGGGCAGGCGGGTGCTGACCACCACCAGCGCGACGACGGCGGTCAGCAGCACCAGCAGGGGCGGCGGGTCCGGCTGCGCCGCGAACAGCTTGTCCCAGAGACCGCCGAGCCCGTCGATCGACACCATGGGGCGCGAGCCTACCGGCCCCGACCTGTGTCGCTGCGCCCTCGTCGGTCCGTATCGTGTGAAGCTGACCTGGTGGCGATCGAAGCGGGAGGTGGACGCCGGTGAGCGCGGCACCCCTGGAACCCCACATCGGCCTGTGGACCGAGGCCGAGTACCTCGCCATGGGCGAGACGCCGAACCGGATCGAGTTGCTCGACGGGAGCCTGATCGTGAGCCCTGCCCCGAGCAAGCGACACCAGCGGGTGTCGCGGCTGCTGGCCAACAGCCTGGACGACGCTGCGGGGGCCCTCGCGGTCTTCGAGGCGGTGAACGTCCGGCTCGGTGTCGACCGCATCGTCATCCCCGACGTGGTGATGGCCGACACCGACGACGAGGGCACCGTGGTCGAGGCGGGCGAGGTCGTCCTCGTCTGCGAGATCGTCTCGCCGGGGAACGCGGCCGCCGACCGGTTGGTCAAGATGCAGCTCTACGCGATCGCCGGGATCCCGTGGTACCTGCTGGTCGAGCAGGACGGCGCCGGCCACTCGCTGCGGCTGCACCGGCTCGACGGCACGCACTACGTCGAGGAACAGGTCGCCAAACCGGGCGAGGAACTCCGCGTGACCGAGCCGATCCGCTGGCGCGTCGACCCGGCCACGCTGCGCTGAGGCGGAGACCCGCGCCCGTCCGGGTGGTCGGCTTCCACCGTTCCTGAAGATTTCCTTAGCTCCCCTTGCCATTCGAGGCACTTACCTCCAAAGATGAACGTCTATTAAGTCCGGCGTCCTTGGAGGCATCCATGACCCGTACCGGAACATCCCTGCGGCGGCTGCTGGCCGCCACCCTCGCGGCCCTCGCCACCGCGGCGGCGGGGCTCGTCGCGACCGCGGCCCCGGCGTCCGCCGCCACCACTCCCGGCATCGACGTTTCCCACTACCAGGGCGCCATCAACTGGACCAGCGTCCGCAACGCGGGCATCCAGTTCGCCTTCATCAAGGCGACCGAGGGCACCAGCTACAAGGATCCGAGATTCAACACGAACTACGTGGCCGCCTACAACGCCGGCGTCATCCGCGGGGCCTACCACTTCGCCCGGCCCAACATCTCCTCCGGGGCGGTCCAGGCGAACTACCTGGCCTCCAACGGCGGCGCCTGGTCGGCCGACAGCCGCACCCTCCCGGCCGCGTTGGACCTCGAGGCCAACCCGTACGCGGGCGGCTACTGCTACGGCCTGAGCACGACCGGCATGCGGAACTGGGTCCAGGACTTCCTCAACACCTACCGCTCCCGCACCGGCCGCTACGCCGTCATCTACACCACCACGAGCTGGTGGAACCAGTGCACCGGCAGTTGGACGGCCCCGTGGGCGAACCACCCGCTCTGGATCGCCCGCTGGTCGAGCACGGTCGGCGCGCTGCCGGCCGGGGCCCCGTTCTGGAGCTTCTGGCAGTACACCGACCGGGGCAGCGTCGCGGGCATCAGCGGCGGGGTCGACCGCAACCACTGGAACGGTGACCGGAGCCGGCTGATCGCGCTGGCCAACAACACCTGAGCCTGAGTCGCCTGGGGAGGCGGTTGGCGGCAGCGGGACCGGTTGTCACCGTACGGTCGACAACTGGTCCGGCTGCCGCCACGCCGCTCCTGCGGGGGTCAGGCCCGCCGTCGGGCCGCCACGGGAACGGTCGCCGCGTTCTCGCGGGCGAGCGCGCCCCGCCGGGCGAAGCGCCGGACGCCCACCCCGGCGAGGGTGACGGTGACGACGCTGAGCAGCGCGAACAGCAGCGGCAGGCCGGCGGCGGCGAGCAGCAGGACGATGTCGCCGAGGGCCACGAGCATCCACAGTGCCACTCGGGGCCGGGCGTCCCTCCGTCGGTATCCCATGTCGTACCCTCCCTTCCGTTGTGAAGGTTAGATACCCCGTACGGCGGAAGGTCATGCGAGTCGATCTCGCAACGGGCGCGAATCCCGCGGATCAGTCCTTGCGGTCGGGCACGAAGCCCTTGGCGATCCGGTCGAAGTTGGCCAGGTTGGCCTGCCAGTCCTTCGCGGCGACCTCCCAGCGCAGGGCGTAGCCGCGGTTCCTGGCCGTGACGAAGCCCCGGTTGCGGACGTGGATCCGCGTGCCGTCGCGGGTCTCCAGCCACTCCCAGTCCGCGCAGGTCTTCCAGAAGCCTTCACAGCTCGAGATGTCGACGTACTGGTAGCTGTTTACGTACTTCCTGCGATCCGGCTCTTTCTCCTTCCAGTCGGCCAACGCGTCCGGCTGCGGCGTGTTGGTCCACTGGATCAGCAGCTCGCCCACACCGTTGGGCTCGTCGAAGACGACGGTGTTCTGCCCAACGTTGCGGCGCACCCAGTTCGCCGGCAGCGGCAGCGCGAAGCCGGCCGGGTCCTTGTGCAGCTTCCAGCCCGCCGGCAGCGCGTCCGACGTCGGGGACGGGGTGGCCGAGGGCGTCGGGCTGGGCGCGGCGCTCGTGGGCGGGGCCGGCGCGGAGGACTGCGGCGGCTGCCCCTGCGAGGTCGCCGCGCCGGTCGGGTCGGCCTGCGGGCTGCCGCCGCCGTCCCCACCGTCGCCGCTCGTCAGCATCGGCACGACCACCACCAGGCCGATCAGCAGCAGCGCCACCAGCACGCCGATCAGCACGTTGCGCCGGGTGTTGTTCGGCTTCGTACCGCTGGACGCCACGACCGTCGCCCGGCCGGACGGCGGGCTCACCGGCGCGGGCATCACCGAGGTGGGATTCGCCGGCCTGCCGGGCGCCGGGTCCACCGGCTCGGCCTTCGTGTCGTCGAGCGCGGGCTTCGGCGGGTCGACCTTCGCCGTCGGGGCCGAGTCCGAGGTGGACGCTCCGACCTTGGCGGTGGGCGCGAGGTCCGAGGAGACCGTCGCCGTCGCGTCCTCGGCGGTGGACGCCGCGGCGGCACCGGCACCGGCCGCCGCCAGCGGCGCACGCGGCGCCGGCGGGCTGACCGGCTTGTCGGACCCGCCCTCGGCCGGTCGTGGCGCCGGCACCAGCGGCGGGCGCGGCTCACGTGGACCGTTCGGCCCCGGCCGGCGTACGCCGTCGAGCAGCGGGATGGTGCGGGTGCGCTTGCCACCGGCGCGGCGCAGCAGCTTCTCCGCCACCTCGGCGGTGATCCGCTCCTTCGGGTCCTTGCGCAGCAGGCCGTTGAGCACCGGCTTGAGCGGCCCGGCGTTCTTCGGCGGCGGCATCGGCTCGGTGGCGAGCGCCGCCAGGGTGGCGATCGCCGACGGCCGCGCGTACGGCGACTTGCCCTCGACCGCCGCGTAGAGGGTGGCGCCCAGCGACCAGAGGTCGGCCTCCGGCCCGGCGGTGCCCTCGCGGGCCCGCTCCGGCGAGATGTACGCGGGCGACCCCAGCACCATTCCCGTGCGGGTCACGTTCGGGTCACCGGGAATCGTGGCGAGGCCGAAATCGGTCAGCACCACCCGGCCGTCGTCGCCGAGCAGCACGTTGCCGGGCTTGACGTCGCGGTGCATCACACCGGCCTTGTGCGCCGACTTCAGCGCGGCCAGCACGCCCAGGCCGATCTCCACGGCACGCGCCGGCGTCACCGGACCGTCCTCGGCGAGGGTGTCCTGCAACGACTTCGACGGCACGTACTCCATGACGATCCACGGATCGCCGTCGGTGCGCAGCACGTCGAAGATGCGGACCACGTTTATGTGGTTGAGTCGGGCGATGGCCCGGGCCTCACGCAGCGAGCGCTCCCGCATCTCGCGGCGCTCCTCGTCGGTGAGGCTGGGCGGCGGGACGAGTTCCTTGATCGCCACGTCCCGGTGCAGCACCTCGTCGCGCGCCTTCCACACCCGACCCATGCCGCCCTGACCGAGCGGCGAGAGGAGCCGGTATCGGTCAGCGACGAGTTGGGGCAGCGCGTTCGACATCGCCCAGACGGTACCCGGAGCCGGCGACGCTCACACCGCCGGCACGCCACTGTGCGGTTCAGGTCAACCTCTCCGACGCGTACGCTGGCGCCATGTCTGCCGAAGAGCCGCTGTTCCGGGTCGTCCGCGGGGTCCCCACCGCCGAGGAGCTGGCCGCGCTGGTGGGCGCGATCGTCGTACGGTCCCGCCCGGTCGCCGCGGCCGGACCGGTCGCCGCGTCCGCCTGGGCGCGCTCCGGCCGGCCCGTCGCAGCGCCGGCCGCCGGCCCCGGCGCCTGGCGGGCGTCCGGGCTGCCCCGCTGACCTTTTCCGTACGGATCACCGCAGCTCGGCGCCCCTTCGCATCCGTGGGGTGGCCGGCGCGTGCCGGGGCGGGGCTGCCGACAGCCCCGGGGACCCATTAACCTCACTCAGGGAAACGACGCAGTGACAGGCAGGGAGGGCCGATGATCCCCGAAGAGGACGGTCCAGCGTCCTGGCTTCGCGGCTACGGCGGCATCGAGGCCGACATCCGCCAGCTCCGCGAGTTCGCCGACAAGCTCCAGGCCGAGGTGGAACGCAACTACGCCCCGCACCTGTCGTACATCGCCGAGGACATGACGGCGCCGGTGCCCAACCCGGCCGACGCATTCATCGAGCTGGTCGACTTCCTGCGCGCGCACCACGAGACCCAGCAGGCCACCGCCGACATGGTCTGGGGTGTCCGCGACGTCACCGGCCACCTGGCCGTCGCCGCCGGCACCGTCGCCACCCGCCACACCGGAACGGACGCCTTCGCCGCCGCCCGCGTGACCGACGTCGAACGGGCGCTCGCCAACCCGGCCGCCACCGCGTCTCGCGGCGCGCCGCCGGTGCTGCCCGATCCCACCGGCCCGGAGCCCGCGCCGGGGCAGGGGCGAGGGCAGGGGCCGGTGGTGCTGCCATGATCGAACGGGGCACCGGCGGCCGCACGTCCGCCCTCACCGACTGGCGGCTCATGGACGTCGCCAGCATGTGGGCCTGCCTCCAGGACCACGACACCACCAACCACTGGAAGCAGGTCGCCGGCTGGCGCAAGGTCTGCGACCTCGCCCGCACGCACCTGAGCCGGCTCCAGGAATACCGCAAGGGGCTGGCTGAGGCCTGGCCCCCGGAGACCAACGAGGCCGCCCGGGCTTACGTCCGCGAGCTGGACGAGCTGATCGACAAGGTGCAGCGCACGCACGACGCCGCCAGCGCCAACTACACCGCGCTCTCCGCCGCCACGCAGGCCATCGGCGCCACGCGGGCGGAGCTCAAGAAGATCTACGAGACGTACGCCGTCAAGGTCCGGGAGAAGCAGACGTACGACGCGACGCTCGCCGACCCGAAGGCGGCCATGGGCAGCCGGGTCCCCGATCGCCCGGTGACGGACGCCGACCTCGAACGCCTCAACGTCCAGGCGCGCGGCATCATGTACGGCCTCAGCGGCGAACTCCAACACGCCCAAGTAATGCTCCGCCAACCACCGCCCAGGCCTAAGCCTTCACCTGAGGCGGACCAGCCCAACTCTGATGTCTACGGAGGCGCCGGTTCAGGCGCTCCGGTGATTCCGCCCGTCGTTCCCGTGCCGTTGTCAAGTTCGACTACTTCGTCCGTTGCCCGGTCGACTACGAACGCGCGACAGGTCTCCGCACCAACTACCCGCAACGTCGGGCCTGTCCTCGGCGGGGTCAAACCCGGTCTAGTGCCTTCTCCAATCAATCCCGCGATGCCAGGTGCAACTCCACCCGGCTTCCCCACTGGTTCCGGCAGTGGACCGATGCCTGCTATGCCGCCAAGCGTGCGGCCTGGACACGGGATCTCTGGATTGCCGATCGGTCAGCCTGGCCCTAGCAGCCGGCCGGTCAACGGAGCCATTGGCGGGCTTCCGCCTGCCACGCCACCGGGATCGCCCCGACCCATGCCACCAGGTGGTCTGATCGGCGGAACCCCCGGAATGGGATTTGGACCATCGAGTGGCAGCGGCGCACAGCAACGTCGGGTCAACCCAATTGGTGGAGTAATCGGCGGCGGGGGTGCCGGCACCGCTCCGACCGGGGGCGCAGGCTCCCGCCCTGGGTCTGGCCGAAACTTCAGCGCGGTGCATGGCATTCCGCCAATCGGTGGAGCACCCGGCATGGGCACTGCCCGCGCAGGCGGGATGCCGGGCCGATCAGGGCGGTACGACGACAGTGACGAGGAGTCGCGGCGCTGGGATCCGGACCACCCATGGGAAGTGGACCGAGGCGTAAACCCGGTAGTCCGCGCCCCAGACGAAGATGGCCCCATCGACCCAGGTCCGGCTATTGGCTTTAACCGTTGAGAACTCGGACCATTCAAGCCGCCTTGGCGCTGTTCACTCTTACGGCAACACTCCTGCCCTCAACTACCTCGCATGCTTGGTCTAACCGTAGCGCCGCAAGTCCGCAGGGCGTTGACCGGATCCGGGGAGACCAGTGGCACCTGAACTTTCTCAGGGTCGCCGAAGCGCACAGGATCGCTCAAGGCGAAGGCATAACGGTTGCGGTGCCAGACACCGGCGTTCATCCACATCCCGATCTTGCGCGTAATCTGCGCCGAGGCACAGATATTGTTGCTGGGGGTAGTGGCGACGGTCAACAAGATCGAAACAGCCACGGAACCGGCATGGCAGGTCTGATCGCCGCCCACGGGCATACCGGCAAACAAGGCGCCCTTGGCATTGCACCAAGGGCGAAGATCCTTCCCATACGGGTAAAAATTAACGACCAAGGGGGCACCAGTAACCACTTGGCAGATGCGATCAACTACGCTATCACGCAAAATGTAGAAGTAATCAGCATTTCAGCAGCAGGAGCAGCAGATAGCCGTTTATATACGGCAATCGAGGCCGCGATTCGCGCAGACATTGTTGTTGTCGCCGCAGCAGGCAATAAGCCCTTCAGCCAACACGTCGGATTCCCTGCCTCCTACCCTGGCGCAATTGCCGTAGGTGGGGTTGATCGGCTCGGCCAGCGAACCTCAGTGTCAGTCGCCGGACCGGAGATCGACGTGGTCGCTCCGGCAGTCGACATCTTCAGCACTAGCATCGACGGCAAGTACCGCAAGGGCACCGGAACTTCCGGGGCCACTGCCATCGTCGCTGGGGCGGCAGCGTTAATTCGGTCCAAGTACCCGTACCTGCCTGCCTCCGAGGTGGCGCACAGGCTCACCGCCACTGCGATCGACAAGGGCCCTCCGGGACGGGACGACGAGTACGGCCACGGGGTCATCGACCTGGTGGCGGCGTTGACGGCTGACGTACCGCCGCTGGGCTTTGGTTCGGCGACGGCGAGCGCGCCTACCCAGACCACCTCGACCACGACGGCGGTAGCGGAGCCGGCGGGCGACGGGAACGGCGGGGCGACGACCCGCGGCCTGGTCACCCTCGGCGTGATCGTGGCCGCCGGCGGCGCGTGGACGTTCATCGCCCGTCGGCGTCGTCGTGGTGATGACCCGCCGCCCCGCATCAGTCGCTGAGCACCCGGACGACGGAGACGGCGGACATGGGTGGACACGTCCCACCCGAGACGTCGTCGTCCCCGTCAGCCGGTAACGTCGGCGACGTGCCGAAATCCATGCCGCCCCGCCTCGTGCTCGCCTCGGCGAGTCCTGCCCGCCGCAAGATTCTCCAGGCCGCCGGGATCGAACCGGACGTACTGGTCAGTGGCGTCGACGAGTCCCTCGTGGTCACGGAGCGGGCCGAGGAGCTCTGCCTGGAACTGGCCCGGATGAAGGCGCAGGCGGTACTCACCCGGCTGCGGCCGGCCGACGACCAGCGGACGTTGGTGATCGGGTGCGACTCGGTGCTGGCCTTCGACGGGGAGATCCTCGGCAAGCCGGACGACGCGGCCGACGCCACCCGGCGCTGGGAGCGGATGCGCGGGCGCAGCGGCGTGCTGCACAGCGGGCACTGCCTGATCGACGTCGAGGCGGGGCGGCGGGCCGAGGCGGTCGCCTCCACCGTCGTGCACTTCGCCGACGTCGGCGACGACGAGATCGCCACGTACGTGGGTACGGGCGAGCCGCTGGCCGTGGCGGGTGCCTTCACGATCGACGGGCTGGGTGGGCCGTTCGTGGAGCGGATCGAAGGTGATCCGAGCACGGTCATCGGGCTCTCCCTGCCGATGCTGCGCCGCCTCCTCGCCGAACTGGACCTGCGGATCACCGATCTGTGGACGAAGGTCGCGCCCGGCAACCAGACGGTCGAGCCGCTCGGCTAGCGTCCGTTCATGACCACCAAGTCGATCCCGCTCACGTCGGAGCTGCACGCGTACCTGGTCGGGCACGGTGCGCCGCCGGACGAGATCATGCGGGACCTGGCCGAGGAGACCCGTGCGGTCCTGCCGAACGACGCGCAGATGCAGGTCGCACCGGAGCAGGCCGCCTTCCTGACCTTCCTCACCCGGTTGCTCGGGGTACGGCAGGCCGTCGAGGTGGGCACGTTCACCGGCCTCTCGTCGCTGGCGATCGCCCGGGGCCTGCCCGAGGGCGGGCGGCTGACCTGCTTCGACATCTCTGAGGAGTTCACCGGCATCGCCCGGCGGTACTGGGCCCGCGCCGGTGTGGACGACCGGATCGAACTGCGGATCGGCCCGGCCGGCGACACGCTGCGCGAGCTGCCCCACGAGCGCCACCTGGACTTCGCGTTCATCGACGCCGACAAGACCGGTTACCCGATCTACTGGGCGGAGCTGGTGCCTCGGATGCGTCCCGGCGGGGTGATCGCGGTCGACAACGTGCTGCGCGGCGGTCGGGTGATCGCCCCGCAGAACGCCGACGACCGGGCCATCGCGGCGTTCAACGACGAGGTGCTCGCTGACGTCCGGGTGGACGCGGTGATGCTCCCGATCGCCGACGGCCTCACCCTGGCCCGAGTGCACTGACCTGACCGACCCCGCCCCCCGCGATCTTGGTAGGAAACGGCCCCTACGAGGGCCTTTTCCTACCAACATCGCGGGGGAACGCCATTCGGCGGGCAGGCAGGGGCCGTTTTCTAGCTAGGTGCCGGGGAACGGCGACCGGCGGCAGGCAGGGGCCGGGCAGGGCCAGGTCTGTCAATGCCTAGGCGTTCGTCGTCGCGGGGGTGGTGGGGGCGGGTTCGCCGGCCGGGCGCAGGGCGCGGCCCAGGCGGGCGGCGAGCAGCGCAGCCGCCGCGATGAAGGCGGGCAGCAGCAGGAAGGCCAGGTGCGGTCCGACGCCGTCGGCCACCCAGCCGAGCGCGACCGGCGCGATCCCGAAGCCCACCCCCATCGAGTACGACGCGTAGCCGGCCGCCCGGTCCGCGGCCGGCCCGGCGACGGCGAGCGCGATCGAGATCGCCAGCGGATAGTGCAGGGCGTTGCCGAGGCCGAGGACGACCAGGCCGGTGACGGCGAGCCAGCCGACGGACGCGATCCAGAACAGCGCGAACCCGGCCAGCGACACGCCCAACGCGGCCAGCAGCAGCGGCACGGGCCGGTACCGCAGGGCAAACCGGCCCCCGACGACCCGCCCCAGGAACATGCCGCAGACGATCGCGGCGACGGCGGCCGAGGCGCCGCCGGCCGCCATCCCGGCGTGCGAGCGGAGCACGTCGGCCGTCCAGAGCGACAGGCAGACCTCGATCGAGCCGGTGACCGCCATCAGGACCCAGGCGATCCAGTACGCCGCCGGCAGGCGTCGGCCGGCCCCGTGGGCGCCGGCCACCGAGGCGACATCGCCCGGAGCCGAGGAGGCGAGAGCCCCGGAACCGGAAGCCGCGGAACCGGAGGCCAAAGAGCCGGGAGCCGAGGAGCCGGAGGCCAGAGAGCCGGGAGCCGCGGAACCGGGAGCCAAGGAGCCGGAGGCCGAGGAGCCGGGAGCCGGGGCGGTGGGAGGACCGCCGGGAGCCGCGGCAGCGGGGGCGGGTCGCGGCAGGCGTACACGGAAGGTCACGGCGGCGAGCGCGACCAGGGCGATCAGGCCGACCTCGACGGCCATCGCCGGTCGCCAGCCCCACCCGGCGTCCACGCTGGCGCCGATGACCAGCGGGGCGAGGATGCCGGCGCCGGCGCAGACGGCGTTGGCCTCGGTCAGCGCCGCCGGAGCGCCGGCGCCGTGCCGGTCGGTGAGCACCACGGACACGCCGCTGATCACCAGCATGCCGAAGGTGGCGATCACGGCGACGGCGGTGATCGTGGCGGGCAGGGCGCGGACGAGGCCCAGGGCGGCGACGCCGGCCGCCACGCCCGCCAGCCCGATCCAGATGGCCCGGCCACGGCCGAGGCGGCGGGCCAGGGGTGCGAAGAGCGCCCCGCCGGCCAGCGCGCCGACGGCGATGCCGGTGCTGTGCAGGCCGGCGACGGCGGCCGAGGTGCCCTGTTCGTCGCGGAGCAGTGGCACGACCGGCCCGAAGCCGTAGAGGAAGAAGCCCCACAGCCCGAGCTGGGCGTAGGTCAGCCAGGTGAGCCGGTCACGGGTGAGGCGGGGCACCGGCCTCACGCTACAAGCGTCGGGCCGGCGCCCCGCCCCTGGTGAGAGGCAACTCTCCCCGCCGTCAGGAAGGGGACCCGCGCTCAGCGGACGCTGCGGGCGAACTGCCGGGCGGCCCAGAAGACGCCGGCGGCGGCGAGGACCGCGATGATGCCGAGCCCCTGCCAGACCTTGTCGTCGCCGAGTTCGCCGGCGAAGAGGGCCCGGGTGCCGTCGACCGCCCAGGAGAACGGGTTCCACTCGGCGATGCCCTGGAGCCAGCCCGGGGCGAAGGTCAGCGGCAGCAGGATGCCGGAGAGCAGCAGCACGGGCTGCGCCACGGTGTTCATCAGCGGGGCCAGCGCGTCCTCGCTCTTGACCTTGAGCGCGATGCCGTAGGAGACGGCCGAGGTCATCAGCGCGATCAGGGCGAGCATGAGGTACGCCAGCAGCAGGTCGACGAGGGAGACGCGCAGGTCGAACAGGAGCGCGAGCAGCGTGATGATGACCGCCTGCACGATGAGCGACACCACGTCGCGCAGCGAGCGGCCGAGCAGCAGGGCGAGGCGGCTGACCGGGGTGACCCGGGAACGTTCGATGACCCCGGCGCGCAGCTCGGCGATCAGGCCGAAGCCCTGGAACAGGCCACCGAAGATGGCCAGCAGCACCAGCAGGCCGGGTACGAAGATCTTGTAGGCCTCCGCCTGGGTGGGCGCGTTCAGCGCCGGCTTGAGCAGCGGGGCGAAGAGCAGCAGGTACATCACCGGCTGGAAGACGCCGACGAAGACCCAGACGGGGTTGCGCAGCAGCAGTTGGAGCTGGCGCTGGAAGATCAGCCAGGTGTCACGGGCGAGTTTCATGCGGGCTCTCCGGTCGGGATCAGGACTCGCGCAGCGAGCGGCCGGTCTTGGTGAGGAAGACGTCGTCGAGGCTGGGCCGGTGCAGCTCGATGGAGTTGAGCCCGAGGCCGGCGGTGTCGACGCGGCGCAGGATCTGCGGGATGGCGGTGGCGCCCTCGTCGACGTAGAGCCGCAGCCCGCCCTCCTCGACGGTCTCCAGCTTGTTGACGTACGGCTCGCCGTCGAGCAGTTGCGCGGCCTGCGGGGTGGCCGCCGCGTCGAGCCCGACCAGCACGACGTCGCCGGAGATCTCGCGCTTCAGCTCCGTCGGGGTGCCCTCCGCGACCACCTCGCCGTGATCCATGATCGCGATCCGGTCGCAGAGCGCGTCGGCCTCCTCCAGGTAGTGGGTGGTGATGAAGACGGTCATGCCGTCGCCCCGCAGCCGGCGGATCTCGTCCCACATGTGCGCCCGGCTCTGCGGGTCGAGGCCGGTGGTCGGCTCGTCCAGGAAGACGATGCTCGGCTCGTGGATGATGCCGAGGGCGATCTCCACCCGCCGGCGCTGACCGCCGGAGTAGGTCTTGCACTTGCGGTCGGCGTACTCGGTGAGCTGGAAGGCGTCGAGGGCGCGGGCGGCCCGCCGGTGCGCGTCGGCCTTGCCGATGCCGTACATCCGGGCGTGCAGGACGAGTTCCTCCCGGGCGGTGGACTCGTCCCAGGTGCTGCCGCCCTGGGCGACGTAGCCGATGCGGCGGCGCACCTCGGCCGGGTCCTTGCGCAGGTCGGCCCCGGCGACGGTGGCCTCGCCGCCGTCCGGCTCGATGAGCGTGGCCAGCATCCGCAGGGTGGTGGTCTTGCCGGCGCCGTTGGGGCCGAGGAAGCCGAAGATCTCCCCCTCGGCGACCTTCAGGTCGACGCCGCGCACCGCGTCGACGGTCTTCGTCTGGCGACCCTCTCGGGAGCGGAACGACTTCCGCAACCCTCTGGTCTCGATCATCTCTGCTCCTGGTCGTCCGGGCCGGTGCCACCGGCCACCTGTCTGTCCCTCGGAGACGACGCCGGACGGCATGCTCCCCCGTGGCGTCCCGGGCAGGCTAACGCGATATAGCTCTTATGGTCAACGTTGATTATTCGTCCACCGTCGGCCGGGGCGGCAGCCGCTCCTCCCAGCCCTGCCATCCCTCCGCCCGCTCCAGCCCCTCGGGCAGGTACGACACCCCCGACTCGATCCGTTCCGCGATCCGCTCGCACCAGGAGATCTCCGCCTCGGACCGGGCCGTCCAGAGCTCGAACATCCACCCCACGTGCACCGGCTTGGTCGAACGCATCCAGTCAGAACTCAACGACGTACGCATCCACTCGACACCGGCGCGCAGCAGGTTCGCCCGGTTGCGCAGGGCGGCCGCCGCCTCGTCGCGCGGCATCGCGGGCAGGAAGGAGAACGCCGCCGCGAACGGGTCCGGCGGCTCGTGCAGCTGCCACCACAGGCTTCGCAGCAGCGACTCGAACTCCTCCTCGCCCTTCGGCGTGACCTCGTACGTGGTGCGGGCCGGACGGGCGCCCACCTGCTCGGTGGCCACCTCGCGCAGCAGCCCTTCCTGGGTCAGCTTGCGCAGGGCGTGGTAGATCGACCCGGGCTGCACGTTCGCCCACCTGTCGGCGCTCCAACTGAGCAGCTCGCGGCGTACGTCGTAGCCGTGCACGGGCTGCATCCAGCGCACCAGGCCGAGGATCATCATTCGCGTGGCAGACACCGGATGAGCGTAATAAGCAAATTTGACTAGGGCGGCGGCGAACAGTGCGGCATCCCACACTGAGCGATCGTTAGGGCCGCCACGGTGGCCGATACACTCCCGGTCAGTGACCCTCCGGGAGGAGCCAGCAGCGTGCGCAAGGTACTCATCGCCAACCGCGGCGAGATCGCCGTCCGCGTCATCCGCGCCTGTCGCGACGCCGGCCTGGGCAGCGTCGCCGTCTACGCGGACTCCGACCGGGACGCCCTGCACGCCACGCTGGCCGACGAGGCATACGCGCTCGGCGGGGACACCGCCACCGAGACGTACCTGCGCATCGACAAGCTGCTGGAGGTCGCCGCGAAGGCCGACGCCGACGCGGTCCACCCCGGCTACGGCTTCCTCTCCGAGAACGCCGACTTCGCCCAGGCCGTCATCGACGCCGGGCTGACCTGGATCGGCCCCACCCCGCAGGCGATCCGGGACCTCGGCGACAAGGTCACCGCCCGGCACATCGCCCAGCGCGCCGGCGCGCCCCTGGTGCCCGGCACCCCCGACCCGGTCGGCGGCCCCGACGAGGTGTTGGCCTTCGCCGTCGACCACGGCCTGCCGGTCGCCATCAAGGCCGCCTTCGGCGGCGGCGGGCGCGGGCTCAAGGTGGCCCGCACCATGGAGGAGATCCCGCACCTGTTCGAGTCGGCCACCCGCGAGGCGGTCGCCGCGTTCGGCCGGGGCGAGTGCTTCGTCGAGCGCTACCTGGACCAGCCGCGCCACGTCGAGGCGCAGGTGCTGGCCGACCGGCACGGCAACGTGATCGTGGTCGGCACCCGGGACTGCTCGCTCCAGCGCCGGCACCAGAAGCTGGTCGAGGAGGCTCCCGCGCCGTTCCTCACCGACGCGCAGCGGGCCCAGATCCACGACAGCGCCAAGGCCATCTGCCGGGAGGCGGGCTACCACGGCGCCGGCACGGTGGAATACCTGGTCGGCGCCGACGGCACCATCTCCTTCCTGGAGGTCAACACCCGCCTCCAGGTCGAGCACCCGGTCACCGAGGAGACCGCCGGCATCGACCTGGTCCGCGAGCAGTTCCGGATCGCCGACGGCGAGAAGCTGCGGTTCACCGAGGACCCGACGCCGCGCGGGCACTCCATCGAGTTCCGGATCAACGGCGAGGACCCGGGCCGCAACTTCCTGCCCGCCCCCGGCACGATCACGGCGCTGCGGCTGCCCACCGGCCCCGGCGTCCGGGTCGACACCGGCATCTCCGCCGGCGACGTGATCGGCGGCAACTTCGACTCGCTGCTGGCCAAGGTGATCGTCACCGGCGAGACGCGTACCGAGGCGCTGGAGCGGGCCCGCCGCGCCCTGGACGAGATGGTCGTCGAGGGCATGGCCACCGCCCTGCCGTTCCACCGGCTGGTGGTCCGCGACGAGGCGTTCACCGCCGAGCCGTTCACCGTGCACACCCGGTGGATCGAGACCGAATTCGACAACACCGTCCCGCCGTTCACCGCCGCCGCCGGCGCCGCCGAGGCGCCGGCCGGGCGCGAGACCGTCGTGGTCGAGGTCGGCGGCAAGCGGCTGGAGGTCAGCCTCCCCGCCGGCCTCGGCGGGGGTACGGCCACCGCCGCGCCCGCCGCGCGCAAGCCGGCCCGTCGCGGCGGCGGGGCCAAGGCCGGCGTCGCGGTCAGCGGCGACGCGCTCACCTCCCCGATGCAGGGCACCATCGTCAAGATCGCGGTCGCCGACGGCGACACCGTGGCCGAGGGTGACCTGGTCGTGGTGCTGGAGGCGATGAAGATGGAGCAGCCGCTGCACGCCCACAAGGCGGGCACGGTCAGCGGCCTCGCGGCCGAGGTCGGCGCCGTCATCACCGCCGGCGCGGCGATCTGC
This sequence comes from Micromonospora sp. M71_S20, assembly GCF_003664255.1. Taxonomy (NCBI): domain Bacteria; kingdom Bacillati; phylum Actinomycetota; class Actinomycetes; order Micromonosporales; family Micromonosporaceae; genus Micromonospora; species Micromonospora sp. M71_S20. Next base: position 1,599,502 of record NZ_RCCV01000001.1, read on the forward strand.
ACCATCGCCTGACCCGCCCCCGGGCACGCGGCCTCCGGCCTCGGCGCGACACAGGCGGACCCGCCTCGGCGCGCTTCGGGGAGGGCCGCAGCCCCCGGCCGCCGCGCCGGCGTCGCCCCGGCCCCCGGCGCGCTTCGGGGACGGCCCCGGCCCGGCGAGGCCCCGGGCCGGCCCTCGACCTCAGCGCGGCTCGGACTGCGCAGTCAGCGCAGCTCGGCGCCGGCCACCGCCCGGACGGCGGCCGTCAACGCGTCAAGGGTGGTGGAGTCCACCCGCCAGTGCTGCCAGTACAAGGGGCGGTCCAGGTGGCGCCCGGCACCGAGGTCGACGCAGCGTCCGGCGGCGACGTCGGCGTGGGCGATCCGTTCCGGGACCATCCCCCAGCCGAGCCCGAGCCGCACCGCCTCGTTGAAGCCGTCGAAGGACGGGACGTAGTGGATCGGCGGGTCGAGCCGGCGCCGGGTGACGGTGCGGGCGAAGCGCTGCTGGAGCTGGTCCTTGCGGTCGAACGCCAGCATCGGCGCCGACGCGAGGGCGGCCTCGGTGAGACCGTCGGGGAAATGGCGGGATGCGAACCCGGTCTCGGCCAGGGCGACGTACCGCATGGCGCCCAGCCGCTCCACCCGGCAGCCCTGCACGGCCTCGCGCTGCGCGGTCACGGCCGCCATCGCCGTGCCGTCGCGGATCAGCTCCGCCGTGTGGTCCTCGTCGTCCCGGCGTACGTCGAACAGCAGCGCCAGCTCGGTGGGCAGTCGCGCCAGCGCGCCGACGAACCAGGTGCCCAGCGAGTCCCCGTTCGCCACGACCGTCACCCGGGTGGGTGCGGACCCACCGACGGCGGGCCGGGCGGCGGCCAGCGCCTCCCGTTCCAGCAGGGCCACCTGCCCGGCGAGCCGCAGCAGCGGCCGGCCCGCGTCGGTGGCCCGGCACGGCTTCGTCCGCCGGACGAGCACCTGACCGACGGACTGCTCCAGCGCCTTGAGGCGCTGGCTGACGGCCGAGGGGGTGACGTGCAGGGACCGTGCCGCCGCCTCGAAGCTGCCCTCGCGGACCACTGCGGCGAAGGTCCGGAGCTGCGTGGTGTCGAGCATGATGAAGCAAATCTTATCCACCATGAGAATCTTTAGCTGGGCTGCATCGGGCGGGGCTCGTAGCCTCGGCTCGTGCCCGACATCCTCAGCGGTTCCGTGGCCGGCTCCGCCGCCGCCGGCTTCTCCCTCGCCATCGCGCTGATCGCCGCCATCGGCGCGCAGAACGCCTTCGTCCTGCGGCAGGGCCTGCGCCGCGAGCACGTCCTGCCGGTCGTCGCCGTCTGCGCCGCGTCCGACGCGCTGCTCATCGCGCTCGGCATCGCCGGCATGGGCGGCGCGACGGCGGAGCACCCCGCCGCCCTCACCGCCGTCCGGTGGTTCGGCGCCGCGTTCCTGCTCGGGTACGCCGCGCTGGCCGCCCGCCGCGCGCTGCGCCCCGCCGCGCTCTCCCCCGCCGACCGGCCGCCGGCCACGCTCGGCGCGACGCTGCTGGCCTGCCTCGCGTTCACCTACCTCAACCCGCACGTGTACCTCGACACCGTCCTCCTGCTCGGCGGGGTGGCCCGCCAGCACCCGCACCACTGGGTCTTCGGCGCGGGCGCCGTGCTGGCCAGCGCGGTCTGGTTCACGGCCCTCGGCGCCGCCGCCCACCGGCTCGCGCCCGTGCTGGCCCGCCCGGTGGCCTGGCGGATCATCGACGGCACGGTGGCCGTCGTGATGGTGGCGGTCGCGGCCACCCTGCTGCTCGACTGACGTCGCGGACGCGCCGGTCGGGGTGTTTTCGGCTACCACCGGGGGCGCGGGCGTCGGCGGGCGGGAATGATGGCGACGTGCGGTTCCTTCACGGCGCGGTCCCCGCGCACGACCTGACCTACAACGACGTCTTCATGGCGCCCGTCCGTTCCGAGGTGGGCTCCCGGCTCGACGTCGACCTGGCCACCAGCGACGGCACGGGCACCACCATCCCGCTGGTCGTGTCGAACATGACGGCGGTGTCCGGCCGCCGGATGGCCGAGACGGTCGCCCGGCGCGGCGCGATCGCGGTCATCCCGCAGGACATCCCCATCGAGGTGGTGGCGAACGTCGTCGCCTGGGTCAAGCGGCGGCACCTGGTGCACGACACGGCGATCACGCTGGGCCCGACCGACACCGTCGGCGACGCGATCCACCTGCTGCCGAAGCGGTCGCACGGCGCCGTGGTGGTCATCGACGAGGAGAGCCGGCCGGTGGGCGTGGTCACCGAGGCCGACACGGTCAGCGTGGACCGCTTCGCCCAGCTCCGGCACGTGATGTCGACGGAGCTGCACACCGTGCCGGCGGACGCGGACCCGCGTACCGGCTTCGAACGGCTCTCGGCGGGGCGGCGCCGGCTGGCCCCGGTGGTCGACGCCGAGGGACGCCTGGTCGGGGTGCTGACCCGGCAGGGCGCGCTGCGGGCGACCCTCTACCGGCCGGCGCTGGACGACCGGGGCCGGCTGCGGATCGCCGCCGCCGTGGGCATCAACGGCGACGTGACCGGCAAGGCGGCGGCGCTGCTGGAGGCCGGGGTGGACACGCTGGTGGTGGACACCGCGCACGGCCACCAGGAACGGATGATCACCGCCCTGCGGGCGGTCCGCGCGCTGGACCCGGCGGTCCCGGTCGCGGCGGGCAACGTGGTGACCGCCGAGGGCGTACGCGACCTCGTGCGGGCGGGCGCCGACATCGTCAAGGTCGGCGTCGGCCCCGGTGCGATGTGCACCACCCGGATGATGACCGGGGTGGGCCGGCCGCAGTTCTCCGCCGTGCTCGACTGCGCCGCGGCGGCCCGGCAGCTCGGCCGGCACGTCTGGGCCGACGGCGGCGTGCGGCACCCGCGCGACGTGGCGCTGGCGCTGGCCGCCGGAGCCTCGAACGTGATGATCGGCTCCTGGTTCGCCGGCACCTACGAGTCCCCCGGCGACCTCTACACCGACGCCGACGGCCGGCGTTACAAGGAGAGCTTCGGCATGGCCTCGGCGCGGGCCGTCAGCGCGCGGACGGCCGACGACAGCGCGTACGACCGGGCCCGCAAGGCGGTCTTCGAGGAGGGCATCTCCTCGGCGCGGATGTACCTGGACCCGACCCGGCCGGGCGTGGAGGACCTGATCGACGAGATCATCGCGGGCGTGCGGAGCGCCTTCACCTACGCGGGCGCGCGGGACCTCGCGGAGTTCCACGAGCGGGCCCTGGTCGGCGTGCAGAGCGCGGCCGGCTACACCGAGGGGATGCCGCTGCCCACCAGCTGGTGACACCGCCGTCCGGCTGGCGGCCCCACGCGCCGCCGCCGGCTCGCGCGGCCTTCCTGATCTTCCCCGGCCTGGTGCCCAGCGGCGGGGATTCGTCAGGGCTTCGGGAAGAGGCGGTGGATCACCTCGCGGGCCGCCGCCCGGGGGTCGTCGCCGACCCGGGGCGGCAGCGCGCCCGAGAGCCAGAGCGTGGCGAAGCCGTGCACGATGGACCAGGCCGCGAGCGCGTCGCCCTGCGGATCCTCCGCCGTCGGGCGTCGCCCGGGCAGCGCGGCGACGCCCGCGTGCAGCGCGTCCCCGGCGCGCTGGCGGGCCGCCACAAGCTCCTCCGCGTCGGGCCGGTAGAGGTCCGGACGGAACATCACCTCGAAGTGCGCGCGGTGGCCGACCGCGAAGTCGACGTACGCGACGCCCCGGTCGAGCAGGTCGCCGCCGGCGCCGTACAGCGCCTCGGCCAGCAGGTGGAAGCCCTCGGCGGCGAGGGCGGTGAGCAGCCCGGACTTGTCGCCGAAGTGGTGCGCCGGGGCAGCGTGCGAGACGCCCGCCCGGCGGGCCAGGTCGCGCAGGCTCAGTGCCGCCGGGCCCGACTCCTCGATCACCTGCACCGCCGCCGCGAGCAGGGCGCGACGCAGGTCGCCGTGGTGGTAGCCGCGCGTTCCGCTCATGCCGCCATCGTATCTAGCCGTTGACAAGATGACACCTCAGGGGCAATCTTGTCGGCGACAAGTTGCTACCGAGGAGGTACCGATGGCTCCGCTGATCGCACTCGTGGCCGGCGCCGCGCTCGCCCGGCTGGCCGGACTGGTCGGCGTGGCCGCCCTCGACGGCTGGCACCCGGCGCTGCGGGTGGGCCTGGCGCTGATGTCCGTGGTGACCGGCGTCGCGCACTTCGCCCCCGCCCACCGGGCCGACATGATCGCGATGGTGCCGCCCGGCCTGCCCCGGCCCGGCCTGCTGGTCACCATCACCGGGGCCCTGGAGCTGGTGGGCGCGGTCGGGCTGCTGGTGCCGGCGACCGCCCGCTGGGCCGCGGCCGGGCTGGCCCTGTTGATGCTGGCCATGTTCCCCGCGAACGTCTCGGCGGTCCGGCGCGGACTGACCCTGGCCGGCCGCCCGGCGACCCCCCTCGGCCCGCGCACGGCGGAGCAGATCCTCTTCGTCGGAGTGGCGGCCGCTATTTCGTTTGGGGCCTGACGTTCAGGCCGCTAATCTATCGGCCATGGAACTGATGACGCTACGGGACGTGCCCATAGCGCGACTGCTCGTGGTCGCCGGGCACGTCACCGGACAGCGGTGGAACCGCTACCTGGCCGAGGCGCACGGCCTCACCCAGGCGGGGATGGTCACCCTGATGACCCTCGCCGAGCACGGCGAACTGCCGCACCGCACGGTGGCCGAGCACTGTTTCGTCCGGCCGGCCACCCTGACCGGCATCGTCGACACCCTCGAACGCGACGGCCTCGTCGAGCGGCAGCGCGACGAGGCCGACCGGCGCAGCGTCAAGATCGCGATCACGCCGGCCGGCCGCGCCCGGATCGACGCGCTGACCGCCATGATCCGCTCCGGACACCCGCTGACCTCGGTCGACGCCGACCCGGCGAAGGCGGCGGTGATCCGCGAGTTCCTCCTCGAAGTCATCGGCAACGGCGACCAGGGCACCCCGGAAGGGGGCCCGGCATGCTGACCCGGCTGCTGCGTACGCACCTTCGCCCGTACCACCGGCCGCTGGCCGCCGTGGTGCTGCTCCAGTTCGTCGGCACCATGGCGTCGCTCTACCTGCCCAGCCTCAACGCCGACATCATCGACCTCGGCGTGGCCCGGGGCGACACCGGCTACATCCTGCGCACCGGCGGCTGGATGCTCGCGGTCAGCCTGGTCCAGATCGTCTGCTCCGTCGCGGCCGTCTACCTCGGCGCGCGCACGGCGATGGCCTTCGGCCGGGACGTCCGGTCGTCGATCTTCGGGCACGTCAACCGCTTCTCCGCCCGCGAGGTCGCCCGGTTCGGCGCGCCCTCGCTGATCACCCGCAACACCAACGACGTGCAGCAGGTGCAGATGCTCGTGCTGATGAGCTGCACGATGCTCGTCGCCGTACCCATCATGAGCGTCGGCGGCGTGGTGATGGCGCTGCGCGAAGACGTCGGGCTCTCCTGGCTGATGCTCGTCAGCGTGCCCGTGCTGGCCGTCGCCCTGTGGCTGATCATCCGGCGGATGGTGCCGGGCTTCCGGCTCATGCAGACCCGCATCGACACGGTCAACCGGGTGCTGCGCGAGCAGATCACCGGCATCCGGGTGGTGCGCGCGTTCGTCCGGGAGCCGTACGAGACGGATCGCTTCGCCACGGCGAACGCCGACCTCACCGCGACCGCCCTGCGCATCGGCCGCCTGATGGCGTTGATCTTCCCGGTGGTGATGCTGGTGCTCAACGTCTCCAGCGTCGCGGTGCTCTGGTTCGGCGCCGAGCGGGTGGACGCCGGGGCGATCCAGGTCGGCGCCCTCACCGCCTTCCTCCAGTACCTGATGCAGATCCTGATGGCCGTCATGATGGCCACCTTCATGCTGATGATGGTGCCGCGGGCGGCGGTCTGTGCCGAACGGATCGTCGAGGTGCTCGACACCGACTCCTCCGTGGTGCCCGCCGCCCACCCCGTGACCGAGGTGACCGCCCACGGCGAGCTGGAGTTGCGCGACGTCGCGTTCCAGTACCCGGGCGCGGCCGAGCCGGTGCTGCGCGACGTGTCGTTCCGGGTGACGCCGGGGACGACGACGGCGGTCATCGGCAGCACCGGCGCGGGCAAGACCACCCTGCTGTCGCTCGTGCCCCGGCTGGTCGACGCGACCGCCGGCGCGGTGCTGGTCGACGGCGTCGACGTACGGGACCTGGCGCCGGACGAGCTGTGGCGCCGCATCGGTCTGGTGCCGCAGCGGCCGTACCTGTTCACCGGGACCGTGGCGAGCAACCTGCGCTACGGCAACCCGGACGCGACCGACGCGGAACTCTGGGAGGCGCTGGAGATTGCCCAGGCGCGGGACTTCGTCGAGGCGATGTCCGAGGGGCTGGAAGCGCCGATCGCGCAGGGCGGCACGAACGTCTCGGGCGGGCAACGGCAGCGGCTGGCCATCGCGCGGGCCCTGGTCCGGCGGCCGGAGATCTACCTCTTCGACGACTCGTTCTCCGCGCTCGACCTCGGCACGGACGCGCGGCTGCGGGCGGCGCTGCGCCCCGTCACCGCGGACGCCGCCGTGGTGATCGTGGCGCAGCGGGTCTCCACCATCGTCGGCGCCGACCAGATCGTCGTGCTCGAGAACGGGGGCGTGGTCGGGATCGGCCGGCACGACGAACTACTACTCACCTGCCCGACGTACGCCGAGATCGTGGCGTCGCAGAACACCACGGGGGTGGTCGCGTGAGCGCGCGGAGCGAGCGAACCGTCAGGCACAGCGGCGCGGCGCCTCGCGCCGTCGCCGAGCGGAGCGAGGTGGCGGAATGAGCACCGTACCGCAGCAGAAGCCGGCCGCCGACGCGGCGACGCCGAAGCGGCTGCCGCCCGGCGGGCAGCGCGGCGGTCCGCACGCGGGCGTCGGGATGCCCGCCGAGCGGTCGATGAACTTCGGGCCCTCGGCCCGGCGGCTGCTGGGCCGGCTGCGCCCGCAGCGCCTCCAGCTCATCGCCGTGATCGCGCTGGCGGTGCTCAGCGTCGGGCTCAGCGTGGTCGGGCCGAAGGTGCTCGGCTGGGCCACCGACCTGATCTTCACCGGGGTGATCGGCCGGCAGTTGCCGGCGGGCACCACCGCGGACCAGGCGGTGGCCGCGGCGCGGGCGGCCGGCAACGACAACTTCGCCGACATGCTCGCCCGGATGGACGTGGTGCCCGGCGTGGGCATCGACTTCGCCGCGCTGGCGCGGGTGCTGCTGCTGGCGCTCGGGCTCTACCTGGCGGCCAGCCTGCTGATGTGGTGGCAGGGCTGGCTGCTCAACGGGGTGGTGCAGCGCACCGTGCTGCGGCTGCGCGCCGAGGTGGAGGAGAAGCTGAACCGGCTGCCGCTGCCCTACTTCGACCGGCAGCCCCGGGGCGAGCTGCTCAGCCGGGTCACCAACGACATCGACAACATCTCGACGAGCCTCCAGCAGACGCTGAGCCAGCTGCTCACCTCGCTGCTCACCGTGGTCGGCGTGCTCGCCATGATGTTCTGGATCTCGCCGCTGCTGGCCCTGGTGGCCCTGGTCGCGGTCCCGGTCTCGGTGGTCGTCACCGGTGCCATCGCCAAGCGGTCGCAGCGGCAGTTCATCGCCCAGTGGGCGCACACCGGCGAGCTGAACGGTCAGATCGAGGAGGCGTTCACCGGCCACGAGCTGGTCAAGGTCTTCGGCCGGCAGCGCGAGGTCGAGGCGGCCTTCACCGCGAAGAACGACGAGCTGTTCCGGGCGAGCTTCGGCGCCCAGTTCATCAGCGGGATCATCATGCCGGCGATGATGTTCGTCGGGAACCTCAGCTACGTGGCGATCGCCGTGGTCGGTGGCCTGCGGGTGGCGTCGGGGTCGATGAGCCTCGGCGACGTGCAGGCGTTCATCCAGTACTCGCGGCAGTTCACCCAGCCGCTCACCCAGGTCGCCTCGATGGCGAACCTGCTCCAGTCCGGGGTGGCCTCCGCCGAGCGGGTCTTCGCCGTGCTCGACGCCGAGGAGCAGAGCCCCGACCCGGCCGAGCCGGCCCGGGTACGCGACCCGCACGGCCGGGTCGAGTTCGCGAACGTCTCCTTCCGGTACTCCCCCGACAAGCCGCTGATCGAGGACCTCTCCCTGGTCGCCGAGCCCGGCCACACGGTCGCCATCGTCGGGCCGACCGGGGCCGGCAAGACCACGCTGGTCAACCTGGTCATGCGCTTCTACGAGCTGGACGCCGGCCGGATCACGCTCGACGGGGTGGACGTCACCACGATGCGCCGCGACGACCTGCGCGGCCGCATCGGCATGGTGCTCCAGGAGACCTGGCTCTTCGGGGGCACCATCCGCGACAACATCGCGTACGGCCGCCCCGGGGCGACCGAGGAGGAGATCCTGGCCGCGGCCCGGGCGACGTTCGTGGACCGGTTCGTACGCAGCCTGCCCGACGGCTACGACACGGTGATCGACGAGGAGGGCAGCAACGTCAGCGCCGGCGAGAAGCAGCTCATCACGATCGCCCGGGCCTTCCTCGCCGAGCCGTCGCTGCTGATCCTGGACGAGGCGACCAGCTCGGTGGACACCCGCACCGAGGTGCTGCTCCAGCGGGCCATGGCGGCGCTGCGGTCGGACCGGACGAGCTTCGTCATCGCGCACCGGCTCTCCACCATCCGCGACGCCGACCTGATCCTGATGATGGAGGACGGCCGGATCGTGGAGCAGGGCACGCACGACGAGCTGCTCGCCGCGCGGGGCGCGTACCACCGCCTGTACCGGTCGCAGTTCACCGCCGCCCTCCAGCCCGACCCCGACCCTCAGGCCACCCCCGGGCCCGACCTGCGGCCCGACCCCGAGCCCGCGCCGCTCGAAGGGTCGTCCCGGTGACGGGGAGGCCGCCGGCGGCGACGGGCGGGCGGTCGACGGGGTCGGGGCCGGGCGGGGGCTCAGCGGGTCGGCAGCAGGGCCGGGCCGCGGTCGGCCACCACCGCGCCGATCAGCCGGAGGGCGTCGGCGGCGGGCATCGGATCCAGGGCCCGGCCGCCGCGCAACCGCAGCGACACCGCGCCCCCGGCCGCCTCGCGGGGGCCGACGACGGCGGCGTACGGGACCCGGGCGCGGGCCGCGTCGCGGATGCGGGAGCCCAGCGAATCGGCCCCGTCGACCTCGACGCGCAGCCCGGCGGCCAGCGCGTCGCGGGCGAGCCGGGCCGCCGCCCCGGCCTGCTCGTCCCCGACGGGCAGCACCACCAGCTGCACCGGGGCGTACCAGGCGGGGAAGGCGCCCTCATGCACCTCGATGAGGTACGCGAAGAGCCGCTCCATGCTGCCGACGAGGCTCCGGTGCACCATCACCGGTCGACGCCGCGCCCCGGACGCGTCGGTGTACGACAGGTCGAACCGCTCCGGCTTGTCGAAGTCGAGCTGGACGGTGGAGAGGGTGAACTCGCGGCCGGCGGCGTCCACCACCTGGATGTCGATCTTCGGGCCGTAGAAGGCGGCCTCCCCCGGGGCCTCAATGAACTCCACCCCGTCGAGCGCGGCGCGGAGCAGCTCCTCCGCCCGCGCCCACTGGGCGTCGTCCCCGACGTACTTCTCCCCCGGCCCGCGCAGCGACAGCCGGAACCCCGCCGGCCGTACGCCGAGCGCCGCGTGCGCCTCGCGGATCAGCCGGAGGATCTCGACGACCTCCTCGCCCACCTGCTCCAGGGCGCAGAAGTTGTGCGCGTCGTTGAGCGAGATGGCCCGCACCCGGGAGAGCCCGCCGAGCACCCCCGAGCGCTCGGCGCGGTACATGCCGCCCAGCTCGGCGATCCGCAGCGGCAGCTCCCGGTAGGAGCGGCCCCGGGCCCGGAACACCAGGGCGTGGTGCGGGCAGAGCGCCGGCCGCAGCACGAACTCGTCGTCGGCGCCGAGCGCCATCGGCGGGAACATGTCGTCGGCGAAGTAGCCGAGGTGGCCGGAGAGTTCGAACAGTTCCCGCCTGCCCAGCGGCGGGGTGAGCACGTGCCGGTAGCCGGCCCGGCGTTCCAGCTCGCGGACGTACTCCTCGACGGCGTGCCGGGCGGCGGCGCCGGCCGGCAGCCAGAGCGGCAGCCCGGCGCCGGCCAGCGGGTCGGAAGCGAACAGCTCCAGCTCCCGGCCGAGCCTGCGGTGGTCGATCATGTCGCGCTCCTTGATCTGGTACGACCCGGAGGCGACCCGGTCACCGGACGCCACGAGGCCCCGGGGCGGATCGCCCCGGGGCCTCGTCGACTGTCAGGTCAGTACGGCGCGCCGGGGTCTCCCGGCGTCGTGGTGGATACCGCACTGCGCATGGGGCGACGGTACGTCCCCGGTCGCGGGGACCGCAGCCGGTTTTTCCGGGCGGTCCGGCACCCGGACGGCGGGGGCGGGAGCACGGGTCGGCACGCCGCGCGGCACGGGGGCGGGCCGCCGGCACGGGACCTGCCGGCGGCCCGCGGCGGCCGCACCGTCAGGAACGGGGGACCCGACGGTCGTGGGGCCGCGCGCCGACAACGGTACGCCCGGCCGTCCCGATCCGCCGACCCTCGACGCTGCGCCGACGCGTCACCTGCGGCGGTGTCCGCTCGTTGTGTCCGGTGGCCCTGCCGTGTCGGTGGTCACCACGCGCCAGGGCCCCGCCCCGTGACGCCGGACGACCCGTCAGGCTCGGTACCCGCAATCGGCCCCGTCCGGCGAGGTGGCAGTCGTGCCCGAACTACTCACTGAGGTCGCATCGCCGGCCTGGGCGTACCTCGCACTGCTCGCGCTGCTGGTCGCGGACGCCTTCGTCCCCGTGATCCCCACCCAGGTCGTGATGATCACCGGCGGCGCCCTCACCGTGTACGGCGGGCTGAACCTGCCGGTGACCATCGCCGTGGGCGCGCTCGGCGTCTTCGTCGGGGACCTGGCCTGCTACCTGCTCGGGCGGGGCGCGCCGGACCGCCGGGCGCCGCGCGACGCCCACCGGGGCCGGGCCCGGCGCGTCGCCAGCCGGGTCACCCAGGGGCTGCGCCGGCCCGGGCCGCTCGTGATCCTGCTCTGCCGCTTCGTGCCGGGCGGCCGGATGGCGGCCTGCTTCTCGGCCGGCCGCAGCCGGTACCCGTACCGGCTCTTCCTGCTCTACGAGGGCCTGGCGGCGCTGGGCTGGGCCACGTACGGCGGGCTGGTCGGGCACCTCGGCGGGACGGCGCTCACCGAGTCCGCGTGGCGGCTGGCGCTGATCGCGGGGGTCGCCGCAGCCGGCTTCGCGGCGGCGGGCTGGGCCATGACCGCCGTCGGGGCACGGCGGGCGGCCGAGTCGGTCGCGGTGCCCATCGTCGTCCCGGCGCGGCGGGACGCGCCCGGGGCGGAGTGACCGGCCGCGCCGGCGCCGCCTAGGGGTGGTCCCGGGGGCCGATCTCGGTGGGCGGCCCGGATCCGTCTGGGGTCCCTGCCGGGACAGGCTGGGCCATGCGCGGAACCCGGAACAGTGGACTGCTGGCGCTCGGCGGGATCGCCCTGGCGACACTGCTCGCCGTGGTCGGCCACGTCGAGGTGAACGAGAACCTGGACCCGTGGACGCTGACCGTCAGCGACTACGCCGTCTCCGACCGGGGCGGCGTCATCGACGTCGCCATGCTGGTGCTCGCGGCGGCCACCGCCGTGCTCCTGCCCGCCCTGTGGCGCGTCCACCGGCCGCCCGCCGCCGGACCGGGGCGGGCGGCCGAGGTGTTCCTGGCCGCCTGGGTCGGCGGGCTGCTGCTGGCCGCGGTGGTGCCGACGAACGAGCCCGGCCTGCCCATGGACACCGCCGCCTACGTCCACCGGTACGCCTCGGTGGTCGCCTTCCTGGCGCTGCCGGTCGCCGGCTGGCTGCTCGCCCGACGCCTGCCGGAGGCCGCCGGCCGGCGGGTACGCGCTCTCGCCACGGCCAGCGTGGTCCTGGCGGCGGCGATGGTCTGGTCGGCCTACCCCGGCGACCGGCTGCTGCTCGGCCTGGTCGAGCGCCTGCTGATCCTCACCGAGGTCGCCGTGCTCGTCGTCGTCGCGGTCACCCTGCTCCGGCGGGTCACTCCAGCTCGTGCAGCATGAGCTGGCGGGCGGCCTCGGTGATGGAGCCGGAGAGGCTCGGGTAGATCGTGATCGTCTGGGCCAGCTCGTTGACCGTGAGGTTGTTCTCCACCGCCATGGTGATCGGCAGGATCAGCTCGCTCGCCTTCGGCGCCACCACCACGCCGCCGATCACCTGCCCGCTGGCCGGGCGGCAGAAGAGCTTGACGAAGCCGTCGGCGAGGTCGTCCATCTTGGCGCGGGCGTTGCCGTCCAGCGGCAGCATGACCTGCCGGGCCGGCACCTTGCCGGCGTCGACCTCGTCCTGCGAGACGCCCACGGTGGCCAGCTCCGGGTCGGTGAAGACGTTCGCCGCGACGGTACGCAGCCGCAGCGGCCGGACCGCCTCGCCGAGCGCGTGCCACATCGCGATCCGACCCTGCATGGCGGCCACGCTGGCCAGCGGCAGCACCCCGGTGCAGTCGCCGGCCGCGTAGATGCCGGGCACGTTGGTCCGGGAGACCCGGTCGACGGTGACGTAGCCGCCCCGGGCCAGCGCGACGCCGTACTCGGCCAGGCCCAGGTCGGCGGTGTTGGGGATGGAGCCGACCGCGATCAGCGCGTGCGAGCCGGCCACCCTGCGCCCGTCGGAGAGCTCGACCTCCACCCCGTCGGCGGTACGCCGGACCGCGTCCGCCCGGGAGTTGTTCAGGATGCTCATGCCCCGGTTGCGGAAGACCCGCTCGATGGCCATGGCCGCGTCGGCGTCCTCGTGCGGCATCACCCGGTCGCGGCTGGAGACCAGGGTCACCTGCACGCCCATCGCCAGGTAGGCGCTGGCGAACTCCGCACCGGTGACGCCGGAGCCGACCACGATCAGGTGCTCGGGCAGCTCCGGCAGGTCGTACACCTGGCGCCAGGTCAGGATGCGCTCGCCGTCCGGGACGGCGGTGGGCAGCTGGCGCGGGGTGGCGCCGGTGGCGACCAGCACGGTCGACGCGGCGATGGACTGCTCCCCGCCGCCGTCGGTCGGGGTGACGAGCACCCGGTGGGTGTGGCCGAGGGTGTCCTCGCCTAGCCGGGCGGTGCCCGACACGAAGGTCACCCCGGCCTTGACCAGCTTGGCGTGGATGTCGGCGGACTGGGCGAGCGCGAGGCGCTTGACCCGCTCGTGCACCGTGCGGGCGTCGACCGTGACCGCCTCCAGCCCGTCGGAGTGCACCCCGAACTCCTCGGTGTCCCGGTAGCCGGTCACCACCTCGGAGCTGGCGATGAAGGTCTTCGACGGTACGCAGTCGGACAGCACGCAGGCCCCGCCGGCGCCCTCGGCCTCCACGACGGTGACATCAGCGTCCAGCTGCGCGGCGACCAGTGCCGCCTCGTAACCGGCCGGTCCACCGCCGATGATCACGATCCGGCTCACAGGGCCATCCTTTCGTTCGCGGCTGCGGGGCTCCGCTCCGCTGCACTCCTCGCGCTCACCGTGCCCGCCCCCGACCAATGCTCACAGTGACTTTCTTCTCCCGAACGCGTCCGACACGCTCTGTCGTATTCTCCCCCACCCCGCGGGCGGGCTATCGTCATCGCCGTGCGTCATCACGCCGCCTACGGCTCTAACCTCGACCCCGCCCGCATGCGCGCCTACTGTCCGCATTCGCCGATGGTGGGCACCGGCTGGCTGGAAGGCTGGCGGCTCACCTTCGCGGGCGAGAACGTGATCGGCTGGGAGGGTGCGGTCAGCACGGTCGTCGAGTCCCCCGGCGACCGGGTCTTCGTGGCGATCTACGACATCCACCCCTACGACGCCGCCCAGCTCGACGAGCTCGAGGGGGTGACCGCCGGCACGTACCGCAAGCTGCACGTGCGCGTCTCGACCCTCGACGGCGACGTGACCGCGTGGATCTACGTCTTCGACGGGTACGAGGGCGGCCTGCCCACGGCGTGGTACCTCTCGGAGATCGCGAACGCCGCCGAGAAGGCGGGCGCACCGGACGACTACGTCACCGAGCTGCGGTCCCGCCCCACCGGCACCGCGTCGGCCTAGCCCGTACCGTCGGCCCCGCGCGTATCCCACGGCCCCCAGTCTGCTCCGGCACCGGGCGGGGCCCCCATCCGGCCCCGCCCGGCGTCGTCAATCACACACCGGCGGCCGGCACGACCAGCTCGTACATGTCGACCCGGCGCACCTCGCGCAGCCCCACCGAGCGATAGAGCGACAGCGGGGCGGTCGGGTTGGCCAGATCGAGGCCGAGGCCGGCGGACTCCCGGCCCTTCTGCGCGTACCGGGCGAACGCGTGGCTCAGCAGCGCCGCGCCAACCCCCCGGCGCCGCTGGCCGGGCAGCACGGCCAGGTTCTTGACCCAGCCCTCGTTGCGGTCGAGCGCCTGGTCGGAGGACTGGAGCGCGCCCGCCGGCTGCCCGTCCACCTCGGCGACGAACCACTCGTCCCAGGCGGTGTCGGCCTCGAAGCGGGCCCGCCAGCGCTCGTAGGGCAGCGGCTCGTAGTCGGGGATGCTCTGGAAGGCGACGTCGTAGATCCGGTGGAAGTCGCGCAGTTCCGGCTCATCGCCGGGGCGCAGCGCACGGACCGTCACCCCGGGCGGCGGTGCCGGCGGCTCGGCGGGCAGCCCCGCCAGCGACCGGCTCATGACCTGGTAACGCTTGGCGAAGCGGAAGCCCGCGTCGACCAGCTCGCCGGCCCACCGCTGCTCGGGCGGGTAGACGGGACAGCGGACCGTCAGGGCCGGCAGGCCCCGCTCGGCGGCCCGCCCGGCCACCCGCTGCACCTGCCGGGCCAGCAGCGGCGCCCGTACCGCCGCACCCCGTTCCGGGTCGACGAACACGTCGACGAACTCCCGCCCCGAGCCGGTCGGGTTGTCGATGACCGCCCAGGCCACCAGCGTGCCGTCGGGATCGGTCACCACCCAGGAGTCGCGGGCCGGGTCGAAGAACGGCGCGGTCAGCGCGGCCGTGACGTCGTCGGCGTCGAAGTCCGGGTAGCCGATGGCGAAGGTGTCGGCGGCATGCACCACCGTCAGGATCGCCGGTACGTCGTCCAGGGTGGGGCGGCGGGCGTGCCAGCCGGCGGGAAGAGTCACGGAGGCGATCCTGACAGGCGGGCCGAGGGGCCGCCGCCGATTTTCCGGCCGCCCCGGCGGCCGGGTGCCGGCGCGTCGGCTCAGCCCGGGTCGGTCAGGTGGGTCCGGGTCGCGGTGAGCAGCTCCACCAGCTCGGCACCGTCGGCCGGGCCGAGCGCCGCGAACGCCGGCGAGGCCAGCCGGTCGGTCACCGCCTCGGCCCAGAGCCGCCGCCGGACCAGCGGCCCGACCGGCGGGTACGGCGGTGGCCAGCCGCAGGCGACCGCGCCCGCCTCCCCCTCCGGCCCGGCGAGCACGGCCTCCAGCGGGGTCATCCCGCTGGCCCTGACCGCGATCAGGTGGGCCCCGGCGAAGTACTCCCGGAGCAGGCGCAGGCCGACGGCCGCCCGGGCACCGGCCGTCCGGACCGGCACCGGCATGGCGCGCCAGGCGGCGAAGAGCGGCATGCCGCTGGCGTCCGCGGCGTCGACCGCGCGGCTGAGCAGGGCGGCGAGCCGGCTCACCCCGGCGAGGGCGTCGAGCCGCTCCTCGCCCCACCGGCAGCACTCAACCAGGGTGGCGGCGGCCACCTCGACCGGCGGGACGACCCGCCGGGCCGCGTCCCAGCCGTCGGCGACCGCTTCGGGGGCCAGGAAGCCGAGGGCGGCGGCGACCGTCTCGGCGCGGACGTCCCCGAGGGCGCCGGCCCGCCCGGTGACGTAGAACGCCCAGCCGGAGATGCCGAGCAGCCGCGCCCGACGCAGGGTGGTCGGGCAGCGGGTGAAGATGTCGCCGAGTTCCAGCACGACCGGTTTGCTGGCCGCGGCGACCTGTTCCGGCGTCATCCGCGCACTCCCCGTCCGTCCACAGAGGTCAGTCTGCCGCGCCGTCGCCCGACTCGGCATCCCCCTCTTCGGCATCGAGGGCCTCCACCGCCGCCTCGACCTCGCCGGCGCGGCGGCGCGCCGCCGTCACCACCCGTTCCGCACCGCGCCGCGCCAGCCTCGCCCGGCTCAGGTCCTGCTCGGCGACGGCCCGGCGCCGCTCCAGCTCGGCCAGTTCCGCCTCGATCGCGTCCAGGGCGCCGGCGCCGTCGCGCTCGGCCGCCGTCGCGCCGGCCAGCTCCGCCTCGGCGCGTTCCTGGTCGGTGCGCGCCCTGGCCAGCTCCTTCTCCAGCGCCCGCCGTCGGCGCGCCCGCTCCGCCCGGGCGGCCCGTTCCGCCTGTTCGGCACGGAGCGCGGCCCGGTCGGCGCCGCCCCGCTGCTTCCCGGTCGGCTCGGGCGGGGGCGCCGGTTCCGGCTCCTCCCCACCGGTCACCAGCCGCAGCTGGGGGCGGGGCACCTCGCCGAAGCCTGCGTAGGTGGCGGCCCGCAGCAGCCGGCCGGAGCGGACCTGTTCGGCGACGTCGGTGTCGGCGAGCGCGGCGTTGAGGGTGGCCTCCACCTCGGCCAGCGGCAGCTTCCCGGCCGGCGGGGCCCCCTCGGCCCCGGTCGCCAGCTTGCGCACCTCGGCGACGAGCGCGCCGACCACCGCCCGCCGCTGGGTGGAGAGTTCCCGCAGCCGGGGCCCGCGCAGCTCGCGTTGGGCGGTGCGCAGCGCCTCGGCGAGCTGGGCCAGGTCGGCGACCAGCTCGGGGCGGCGGATGGCGAGCAGGTTGACCAGCCAGGCGGCCACGGTGGGCCGGCGCAGCCGGGCGATCTCCCGGGCGGCCTTCGGGTCGCCGGCGCGGCGGGCCTCGGCGACGGCCTCGTCGCGGATCGCGACGAACCGGTCCGGCGGGGTCGTGTAGAGCCGGTGCACCAGCTCTCGGGGCGGGCCGGGCATCGCCGTCAGGCGTCGACCCGGGTGCCCGGCTCGAGCCGGCGGTACTCCACGTCGGACAGCCGGGCGAAGTTGCCGTTGAGCACGTTGAGCCCGTTGTCGTTGAGCAGCCCGTCGTGCAGCGCGTACGCCCGGCGCGGGGCGACGGCCCGGAGGAAGTCCAGCGACTCGGAGAACTTCGTCCACGGAGCGTGGATCGGCAGGAAGAGCGTGTCGACCTGCGCGTCCTCGGGGACGACGAGGCTGTCCCCGGGGTGGTAGACGACGTCGTTCAGCAGGTACGCCAGGTTGTCGACCACCGGGATGTCGGGGTGGATCACGGCGTGCCGGCCGCCGTGGACGCGTACCGGCACGCCGGCGGCCGTGAAGGACTGTCCGGGTCGGACCGCGTCGAGCGCCTCGGCGGCGTCGCCCAGGGTGCCGGCCAGCGACGCCGGGCCGTGGATGACGAACCGGCGCCGGTCGAGCTGCCGGGTGACCGCCTCGACGTCGAGGTGGTCGGGATGCTCGTGGGTGATCAGCACCGCGTCGGCCCCGTCGAGCGCAGCCGCCTCGCTGAACACGCCCGGGTCGATGACCAGCACTCCCCCGTCGTGCTCCACCCGCAGGCAGGAGTGGGCGTACTTGGTGAGCTGCATCGTGACTCCAAGATTATCGAATCGTGATGTCCTCAGCGCAGTCTGCCGGAACCGGCGTGGTGGCGCGTCACGTCTGAGGTATCGCCCCGCACGGGGGCGAGGACGATGGAGGCGGGATGGACGGACGGGAACGGCGACGTCGGGGCGTACGACTGACGGCCGCCGCGCTGGTGGCGCTGCTCGCGCTGGCGGGCTGCGGCAGCGACGCGGGCGACAACGCCGACAGCGCGCCGGCGGCGGCCCCGGCGGATCGGGACCGGGCCGGCGGCGCGGCGGACCAGGCGGGCGGCGCGGCCGAGCGGGCCGGCGCCGCGGCCGAGAAGGGCGGCGGCAAGGCCGAGCAGGGCAGCGGCGCCGGCGCACCGGACCTGCGGGTCGACCAGCGCTCCATCATCTACACCGGCACGATGCGCGTGCAGGTGGACGATGTGGACGCGGCGGCGCGGAGTGCGATCGCCGCGGTCACGGCGGCCGGCGGTTTCGTCGGTGGTGACCAGCGGCGCAGCGTCGACGCGGACGCGCGGGCGGAGCTGGAGCTGCGCGTGCCGGCGGCGAAGTTCCACGGCGTCGTCGACGAGTTGGCGAAGCTGGGCCGGCAGCAGCGGCGGGAGATCCGCACGGAGGACGTCACCGAGCAGATGGTCGACCTGGACGCCCGGATCACCACCCAGCGCGCCCGGGTGGAGAGCGCCCGCCGGCTGCTGGCGCGGGCCACCTCGATCAGCGACCTGGTGTCGCTGGAGAACGAGCTGTCCCGCCGGGAGGCCGACCTCGCCTCGCTGGAGGCGAAGAAGGAGCGGCTGGCGGACCTGACCAGCCTGTCGACGATCACCGTGTCGCTGGTCGGCCCGGACGCGAGCACCGCCGACGACGAGACCGAGGTCGGCTTCCTGGTGGGACTGGAGGGCGGCTGGAAGGTCTTCCTGACCTCCATGACCATCCTGCTGACGGTGCTGGGTGCGGTGCTGCCGTGGCTGCTGGCGATCGGCGTACCGCTGACGGTGCTGCTGGTGGTGCTGCGCCGGCGGCGGCGCGCGGCCCCGCGGCCGATGACGCCGGCCGGACCGGCCGCGCCGCTGCCGCCTACCGCGCCGCCGCCAGTGCCCGCAGCGCGGTCTGGACCATGAGTCGTACGCCGACCGGGATGGCCCGTTCGTCCACGTCGAACGAGGCCCGGTGCAGGTCCACGTTCGGGCCGGAGCGGCCGACGCCCAGCCGGGCGAGCGCGCCGGGGACGTACTCCAGGTACCAGGAGAAGTCCTCGCCGCCCATGCTCTGCGGGGTCTCGGCGACGCCCTCCGGCCCGAGCGCGGCGACGGTGGCGGCGGTCAGGACCTGGATGGCCCGGGAGTCGTTGCACACCGGCGGGCGGCCCCGCAGGTATTCCAGGTCGACCGTGGCACCGGTCGGGGCGACGACGTCGCGCACCACCTGACCCACGATCTTGGGGGCGAGCTCCCAGGTGTCGCGGTCCATCACCCGCAGGGTGCCGGAGGCGCACGCCTCGGAGGGGATGACGTTGTAACGGGTGCCGGCCGAGGCGTGGCCGAAGACCAGCAGCAGCCCGCTGTTGGCCGGCACCCGGCGGCTGACCAGGGCCGGCACCTCGGTGATCAGGCGGCCCAGCGCGTCGACCAGGTCGACGGTCAGGTGCGGGCGGGCGGTGTGCCCGCCCGGGCCGGTGAGCCGGACGGTGACGTTGTCGGCGGCGGCGGTGATCGGGCCGACCCGCAGGCCGATCTGCCCGACCGGCAGGTTCGGGTCGCAGTGCAGCGCGAAGATCTGCACCACGTCGTCCAGGCCGCCGGCCTCGATGACCTCCAGCGAGCCGCAGGGCAGGATCTCCTCGGCGGGCTGGAAGATCAGCCGGACCCGGCCGGGCAGCTCGCCGAGGTCGGCGAGCTGGGCCAGCAGCATGCCGACGCCGAGCATCACGGTGGTGTGCACGTCGTGACCGCAGGCGTGGCAGACGCCGTCCACCGTGGAGCGGTACGGCACGTCCTTCGAGTCGGTCAGCGGCAGGGCGTCGATGTCGGCGCGCAGCGCGACCACCGGGCCGTCCGGGCGGCCGTCGATGTCGCAGATGACCCCGTTGCCCTTCGGCAGCAGCCGCGGCCTCAGCCCGGCCAGGGTGAGCTCCCGGGCGATCAGGGCGGCCGTCTCGAACTCCTCGCCGGAGAGCTCCGGGTGCGAGTGGAGGTGGCGACGGGTGGCGATCAGCCCGGGCACCCGGAGGGCGAGCAGGTGGTCCAGCTCGAACGGCAGGGGCTGGGACCCGGACGGCGCCTCCGGCCAGGACGACGCCAGCTGGTTGCCGGTGGGCAGCGTCAACGCACTCGTCACGTCGAATTCTCGTTCGCTAGAGATGGATGGATCATCAGGAACAGCAGACAGCCTAGACCTCCGACGGTGACGCTGGGCAACCTCGTTCCGGTAGTGGTCGGACCGCGCAGCGTCACGTATGCCCTGCTCGGAGCGCTCGCAGATCTGCGGGACAGCAGGTAGATCGCGGTCGAACGCCGTCATCTGCCCCACACCTCCTACAACGCGTAACCGGACCGGCGGGCCCGAAATCGGTGTCGATCTCGAGGACCGTCGTTCCGAATTGTCGCATTAGTCGGTCAGGTGAACTGACACTCCGACAATTACCCGACCACAGCCCGACCGCGGGCACCCGAGACGGTCACACGCTCCGTCCCCGACCAACCGCACACCGTGTGCGTCCACGTCCACCCGGTCGGGTTACCCCCGAACCCGTCCGGCACACGCCTCGGCCGGTGGGCCACGGCGCTCCGCGTCGCGCGCCGAGCCCTCCGGCGGCGTCGCCGGGGCCCGCTCCGCGCGTCTGCCGCCGCCGGTCGGCGGCAGCTCCTCCTCCGACTGTAGCGCTCCGCCCGCACGCCCGCGACCAGCGAAAATGCCCCGTGGGCCGGTCGTTACCGGCACGTGGACCGGCCGGTTACGACGCGGGGGGCGAAGATCGGTCGCACCGCCGCCGTGTCGTCCTGAACCGCCGCAGTGTCGTCCCGGGACCGCCGCCGACCGCGAAGACCGCCGCCGACAGGGCGGACCGACACCGACGGCCGCCCGCCCCCGGCGCGGCGGGAGATCGGGCGGCCGTCGGACGGGACGATCAGAACCGGTCGGTCGGGCGGTAGAGCCCCCACACCTGGCGCAGGGTGCCGCAGACCTCGCCCACGGTGGCGCGGGCCCGCAGCGCCTCCTTCATCGGGTAGAGCACGTTCTCGGTGCCCTCCGCGGCGGCGCGCAGCTCGGCCAGCCCCCGCTCGACCGCCCCGGCGTCCCGCTCGGCACGCAGCCGGGCCAGCCGCTCGGCCTGCGCCGCCTCGATCGTCGGGTCGACCCGCAGCGGCTCGTACGGCTCCTCCTCGTCGACGGTGAACCGGTTGAGGCCCACCACCACCCGCTCGCCGGAGTCGATCTCCTGCGCGATCCGGTAGGCGGACTGCTCGATCTCCCGCTTCTGGAAGCCCGCCTCGATGGCGTCGACCGCCGAGCCGTGGTCGGCCACCCGCTCCATCAGCTCGGTCGCCGCCGCCTCGATCTCGGCGGTCATCGCCTCCACCACGTACGAGCCGGCGAACGGGTCCACGGTGGCGGTCAGGTCCGTCTCGTACGCCAGCACCTGCTGGGTGCGCAGCGCCAGCCGGGCGGCCTTCTCGGTGGGCAGCGCGATCGCCTCGTCGAAGCTGTTGGTGTGCAGCGACTGGGTGCCGCCGAGCACCGCGCCGAGACCCTGCACCGCCACCCGGACCAGGTTGACCTCCGGCTGCTGGGCGGTGAGCTGCACGCCCGCCGTCTGGGTGTGGAAGCGCAGCATCATCGACTTCGGGTTCTTGGCGCCGAAGTCGTCGCGCATCACCCGGGCCCAGATCCGGCGGGCGGCCCGGAACTTGGCCACCTCCTCCAGCAGGGTGGTGCGGGCGACGAAGAAGAACGACAGCCGGGGCGCGAAGTCGTCCACGGCCAGCCCGGCCTCCAGCGCGGCCCGGACGTACTCGACGCCGTTGGCCAGGGTGAACGCGATCTCCTGCGCGGGCGACGCGCCGGCCTCGGCCATGTGGTAGCCGGAGATGGAGATGGTGTTCCACTTCGGCACCTCCTTGCGGCAGTAGCCGAAGGTGTCGGCGACCAGCCGCAGCGAGGGCTTCGGCGGGAAGATGTACGTCCCGCGGGCGATGTACTCCTTCAGGATGTCGTTCTGGATCGTGCCGTTGAGGGCCGCGCCGGGAACGCCGGTCTCCTCGGCCACGAGCTGGTAGAGCAGGAGCAGCACCGAGCCGGGCGCGTTGATGGTCATCGACGTCGAGACCTTGTCGAGCGGGATGCCGTCGAAGAGCAGCCGCATGTCGTCGATCGAGTCGATGGCCACCCCGACCTTGCCCACCTCGCCGTGCGCGATCGGGTCGTCGGAGTCGTAGCCCATCTGCGTGGGCAGGTCGAAGGCCACGGAGAGACCCATCGTGCCGGCCCGCAACAACTGGTGGTACCGCGCGTTGGACTCGGTGGCGGTGCCGAAACCGGCGTACTGGCGCATGGTCCAGGGGCGGGAGGTGTACATGGTGGGGTAGACCCCGCGCGCGTACGGGAACTCGCCCGGGCCGCCGAGCCGGGAGTCCAGGTCCTCCGGAAGGTCCGCCGCCGTGTAGACGCCCTTGATCGGGAAACCGGACTCGCTTGACCGCGGTTCGCTCATTAGCGGATGGTAGGACGCGCGACGGCGTCGGCGGGTGAGGGATACCGCACACCGGTCGACGGACATCGACGAGAGGTGAACGTTCGGGTACGTACTGTCCAGTTCGGTAAACGTCCGCCGCGTCGGGTTTCGCATCGGGCGTCGGAACCAGCAAGATAGGGGGGTTGTGTCCCAGCCCCCCTCGAATTCCCCCGGTGGCTTTTCTGTGACTCAGATCCCGACGTGGAGCGGCGGACCAGTCAGTCCCCCCAACGGACGCGCGACGCCCGGCACGACGATCGGTGGCCGTTACTCGCTGCGTTCGGCGGTGGGCAACGGCGGCATGGGCACGGTCTGGCGTGCCACGGACACACTCCTGCGGCGGGACGTGGCCGTCAAGGAGGTCGTCCTGCCCCCGGGGCTGGCCCCGAGCGACCGCGACGCCATGTACGAGCGCACCCTGCGCGAGGCCCGCGCCGCCGCCGCGATCCAGCACCCGGCCGTCGTCCAGGTCTACGACGTGGTCACCGAGGGCGGCCGGCCGTGGATCGTGATGGAGCTGCTCGACGCCCGCAGCCTCGCCGACATGGTGATCGAGGACGGTCCGGTCGCGCAGCGGGTGGTCGCCAAGATCGGCATCGCGCTGCTCGGCGCGCTGGAGGTGGCGCACGCGATCGGCGTGCTGCACCGCGACGTCAAGCCGGCCAACGTGCTGATCTGCGCCGACGGGCGCTGCGTGCTCACCGACTTCGGCGTGGCCCGGATGCCCACCGACGTGCAGCTCACCACCCCCGGGATGGTGCTCGGCTCGCCGCACTTCATCTCCCCCGAGCGGGCGATGGGCCAGGAGTTCGGCCCGCCGAGCGACCTCTTCTCGCTGGGCGTCACGCTCTACACGGCGGTGGAGGGGCGGCCCCCGTTCGACAAGGGCGACCCGATCGAGACCATGCACGCAGTGGTCGAGGACCCGCCCGCCCCGCCGCAGCGCAGCGGGCCGCTGGCCCGGGTGCTGATGGGCCTGCTGGAGAAGGACCCGGCCCGCCGCCTCGACGTGCACACCGCCCGGGCCATGCTGCGCGAGCTGCTCGCCGGCCCGCTGACCAGCAACGCCGCCGCGGTGAACTCGGTGACCGACCCCTACTCGGTGGTGCCGGTGCAGCGGCCCGTGCCGACCCCGCCGGCCGCCGCGCCGGAGCAGCCGAAGCCGAGCGGGCAGATCGGCGGGCGGGCGATGCTCAATCCCGGCGAGTCGCTCACCGACCGGCTGGCGGCGCTGCGCCGGGGCGAGCGCCCCGCGCAGGCCGCGCTCCCCGCCAGCCCCGCCGCGATGGAGGACACCAGCGCCGACGCCCTGGCCGGGCCGCTGCACACCCCCACCGGCGCGATGCCGGCGCCGAGCGGGTCCACACCGGCCGGCCGCACCTACGGCGGCGCCGAGACGACCCAGCGGATGGCGTCCGGCGGGTCGGACGCCACCCAGCAGCTGCGGACCAACGCCGCCGGCCTGGTCGGCTTCAGCGGCCCGACCGAGGCGACCCAGCGGGTGAAGGCGGGCACGCCCACCTTCGGCACCCCGCCGGAGGCCACCCAGCGGGTGAGCGCCGGAACTCCCGTCTTCGGCGCACCGCCGCCGGAGGCGACCCAGCAGCTCGGCGGGACGTACGGCGGCGGCCAGTGGTCGGTGCCGGGCACCGGGCAGGCGTGGGCGACTCCCGCCACCGCGCCCGCCACGGGCGGCTCGGGCGGCGGCATCGGCGGTCGGGTCGGCGCCGTCGGCAACCAGCTCGTCGGCACGGTGAAGGGCTGGCCGCGCAAGGTGCAGCTCGCCGCCGCGGGCGGCCTGGCCGTGCTGCTGCTGATCGGGGCGGTCGTCCTGTTCACCGGCGGCGACGACCCGGCGCCGACCGTCCCGCAGGCCGCCCCGACCTCGCAGGCGCCGGCCGCCGGCGTACCCGAGATGAAGGAGCACGCCGGCAAGGGCGTGCGGGTCATGGTGCCGCAGGGCTGGGAGGTCAAGAGCGCCGGCAACTGGGTGGACTACGTCGACCCGGAGGACGAGGGCCGCAAGGTCCGGATCCTGGTGGAGGACTTCCGCACCAACTCGATGCGCTGGGCCGAGGTAGCCGAGGACGGCCTGAAGAACCGCTCCAAGTCCTGCGCCAAGCCGTACGCCCAGCTCGCCATGAACGAGGTGCAGTGGGTCGGCAAGTCGGCGGCCGAGTTCGAGTACACCTGCGGCGAGGGCGAGGCCAAGCGGCACGGCGTGTGGCGCGGCGTGGTCCACGAGGGCAAGGTCTACTCGTTCTATCTCACCTCGACCGACGCGAAGTTCGCCGACAGCAGGCCGATCTTCGACGAGATGGTGAAGTCGTTCCAGCTCACCGAGGCCGGCTGAGCCCCGGGGGAAGCGCGGTGGTGATCCGCCGGCGTGCTATCAAGAGACATGCCGGCGGAAACCACTGACATCGATGACATTCGCGAGCAAGCGCGGCGCTGGCTCGACGACGATCCCGACCCGGCCAGCCGGGAGGAGCTGCGGGCGGTGCTCGACCGCCTGCCGGCGAGCGCCCCGGAGCTGGCCGACCGGTTCGCCGGCCCGCTGACCTTCGGCACCGCCGGGCTGCGCGGCCCGCTGCGCGCCGGCCCCAACGGGATGAACCTCGCGGTGGTCACCCAGGCCGCCGCCGGGCTGGTCGGCTGGCTCGCCGCCCAGGGCGGCTCCGGCCCGCTGGTGATCGGGTACGACGCCCGGCACGGCTCCCGGGAGTTCGCCGAGCGCACCGCCCAGGTCGCCACCGGCGCGGGACGCCCGGCGCTGCTGCTGCCCCGCCCGCTGCCCACCCCCGTGCTCGCGTACGCGGTGCGCCACCTCGGGGCGGTCGCCGGGGTGATGGTGACGGCCAGCCACAACCCGCCGCAGGACAACGGCTACAAGGTCTACCTCGGAGCCGAGCTGGGCGGGGCGCTCGGCGCGGGCGCCCAGATCGTGCCGCCGGCGGACGCCGGCATCGAGGCCGCGATCCGGTCGGTCGGGCCGCTGGCCGAGGTGCCGCTCGGGCCGGCCGGGCAGGTGCTCGGCGACGACCTGGTGGCCTCCTACGTGGAGCGGGCCACCGCCGTGATCGACCCGGACGGGTCGCGTGACCTGGCGGTGGCGTACACGCCGCTGCACGGGGTGGGTGCGGCGGTGCTCACCGCGGCGTTCGCCCGGGCGGGCTTCCCCGTGCCCGGTGTGGTGCCCGAGCAGGCCGAGCCGGACCCGGCGTTCCCGACCGTCTCCTTCCCCAACCCGGAGGAACCGGGGGCCGTGGACCGGCTGGTCGCGCTGGCCGAGGCGACGGGCGCGGACATCGCCATCGCCAACGACCCGGACGCGGACCGCTGCGCGGTGGCCGTCCGGGACACCGGTCCGGCGGCGGGTACGGGGGCGGAGGTCGCCGGCCCGGCCCAGCCCGACGGGAACCCGCCCGGCTGGCGGATGCTGCGCGGCGACGAGGTGGGCGTGCTGCTGGCCGACCATCTCATGCGGCGCGGCGTGACCGGCCTGTACGCCACCACGATCGTGTCGTCGTCCCTGCTGCGGGCGATGTGTGCCGCCCGCGGCCTGCCGTACGACGAGACGCTGACCGGGTTCAAGTGGATCGTCCGGGCCGGCGGCGGGGCCGAGCCGCTGGTCTTCGGCTACGAGGAGGCGCTCGGCTACTGCGTCGCCCCCGAGCACGTACGCGACAAGGACGGCATCACCGCCGCGCTGACCGTGGCGGAGCTGGCCGCCGGGCTCAAGGCGCGGGGGCGCACCCTGACCGACCGGCTGGACGAGCTGGCCGCCGAGTTCGGCGTGCACCACACCGACCAGCTCTCGGTGCGGGTGGACGACCTGCGGGAGATCGCCGCCGCGATGGCCCGGATCCGGGCCGCCACCCCGACGACGCTGCTCGGACAGCCGGTCACCGAGGCGCAGGACCTGCTCCCCGAGGCGGACGTGGTGATCCTGCGTACCGGCGCCGCCCGGGTGGTGATCCGCCCCTCGGGCACCGAACCGAAGCTCAAGGCGTACCTGGAGGTGGTGGAGCCGGTGACGGACGGCGACGTAGCCGCGGCCCGCACCCGCGCAGGGGACGCGATCGCCACCCTCCGCACCGAGATGGCCAACGCCCTGGGCCTCTGACCATTAACCCCCATCCCCACCCACACCCCACCCCGCCTCCCCACCCTGTTGATCAAGAGGTTTGCGTTAGGGAATGCGTCTTCCCAGGACGCAAACCTCTTGATCAACAGGAGTCAGCGACCCGCCGTGGTCGGAGTCAGCGCCTGCGGCGGCCGGGGGCCGGGGCGGCAGCCGCCAGCAGCCGGTGGGCGGAGGGGGTGGGTCCAGCCGGGTGGGTCAGCGGCGGGGGCCCAGGGCGGCGTCGACGGCGCTGCCGAGGGCGGCCACGACGAGGCCGACCGAGGGACGGACCACGGAGTCGTCCAGGCTGACGGTGCCGGAGAAGCCGGCGCCGCCGGCGATCTCCTCCAGCCGCTGCCGGGCCTCCCGCGCCGCGTCACCGCTCAGGCCGAGCGCCGGCTCCATCCGCAGCACCGCGACCAGGGTCGCCAAAGCCGCCGTCCGCTCGTCGGGCAGTTCGCCGCTGGCCAGCGCCTCGGCGAGCCGGCGTCGGGTGTCCGCCTCGACGGCGGGGTCCACCGTCGGGTAGCGGTGCACGTGGATGAAGCCCAGCTCGGTCTCGTCGACGTCACGCACGACGCCCTGGGCGCACAGGTCACCGAGGATCTTGTCGCGCAGGCCGTGCCGCAGCCGCTGCACCCAGGACGAGGGGCTGTGCGGCGTGTCGGCGGCCATGCGGGCGAGGACCCCGTCGACGATCGGCTCGCCGGTGGGCGTCGGGTCGACCACCGTCAGGGACCCCTCGGAATACACGATCCGGCCGGCCAGGGCCAGTTCGATCAGCACCGCGGCGGCCATCCCCAGGTCGAGGCTGATCCGCGGCATGGTCGCCTTGCCGGTCTCGTCGTCGTACGCGAGGAGAAGCAGCTCTTCGGCGAGCGCAACACCAGTCATGGCCGGAGACGGTAGCGGCTGCGCGCATCCCGCGCACGGACTCGCGCACGGATTCACGCGCAGCCGCGCGACGGACCTCAGAAGCGGGGCATGCCACCGAACTGGCGGTCGCCGGCGTCGCCGAGCCCCGGCACGATGAACATGCGGTCGTTGAGCCCCTCGTCGATCGAGGCGGTGACCAGGCGCAGCGGCAGGCCGGAGCGCTCCAGCCGCTCGATGCCGACGGGCGCGGCGAGCACGCAGAGCACGGTGATGTCGGTGCAGCCGCGGTCGGCCAGCAGCCGGCAGCAGTGCTCCAGCGAGCCGCCGGTGGCGAGCATCGGGTCGAGCACCAGCACCGGCAGGCCGCTGAGGTCGCGCGGCAGCGACTCCATGTAGGCGCGCGGTTCGTACGTCTCCTCGTCGCGGGCCAGGCCGACGAAGCCCATCGAGGACTCCGGCAGCAGGCCGAGCGCCGCGTCGGCCATGCCCAGGCCGGCCCGCAGCACCGGCACGAGCAGCGGCGGGTTGGCCAGCCGGGTGCCCTCGGTGCCGGTGACGGGGGTCTGCACCGGGTACTTCTCGACGGGGAACGAGCGCGCGGCCTCGTACACCAGCATGGTGGTGAGTTCGTGCAGCGCCGCCCGGAACGAGGAGGAGTCGGTGCGCGCGTCCCGCATGGCGGTCAGCCGCGACTGGGCGAGCGGATGGTCAATGACGTGTACGTCCACGATCGCTCAACCTACCGGTCCACCCGTCGCGGCACTGCGGGTGCGGCCGGACGGGCGACCTCGCTCACCACCGAGCCGCCGACGGTGCGGTGACCAAGATCACTGTCCGGCCGGGTGCGTAGACTTCGGGGCATGACGGCGACAGCGACGTCGGCCCGGTCGGAGCTCTCCGAGTTGGGACGATCCGAGACCGCTCTGCGGACCTTCCTGCACGGCCTGCCCGGCGTGGATCAGGTCGGCGCGGAGCAGCGGGCGGCACAGCTCGGCACCCGCTCCATCAAGACCACCGCCAAGGCCCAGGCCATCGACCTGGCGATCCGGATGGTCGACCTGACCACCCTCGAAGGGGCGGACACCCCGGGCAAGGTGCGGGCCCTCGCGGCCAAGGCGCTGCGCCCCGATCCGGCCGACCCGTCCTGCCCGCACGTGGGTGCGGTCTGCGTCTACCCCTCGATGGTGCCCCACGTGGCCGAGGTGCTGCGCGGCTCGGGCGTGCACCTGGCCAGCGTGGCGACCGCCTTCCCGTCGGGCCAGGCCCCGCTGGAGGTCAAGCTCGCCGACACCCGGGCCGCCGTGGCGGCCGGCGCCGACGAGATCGACATGGTGATCAACCGGGGCGCCTTCCTCGCCGGCCGCTACCAGGAGGTCTACGACGAGATCGTGGCCATTAAGGAGGCCTGTGGCGACGCCCACCTAAAGGTCATCCTGGAGACCGGCGAGCTGGCCACGTACGACAACGTGCGGCGCGCCTCCTGGCTGGCGATGCTGGCCGGCGGCGACTTCATCAAGACCTCCACCGGCAAGGTTCCGGTCGCGGCCACTCCGCCGGTGACCCTGGTGATGCTGGAGGCGGTGCGCGACTTCCGGGCCGCCACCGGGCGGCAGGTCGGCGTGAAGCCGGCCGGCGGCATCAAGACCACCAAGGACGCGATCAAGTACCTGGTGATGGTCAACGAGACCGTCGGCCCGGACTGGCTGGACCCGGACTGGTTCCGGTTCGGCGCGTCCAGCCTGCTCAACGACCTGCTCATGCAGCGCACCAAGCTGACGACCGGCACCTACTCCGGTCCCGACTACTTCACCCTGGACTGAGAGCCGATGTTCGAATACGCACCCGCCCCCGAGTCTCGCTCGGTGGTGGATCTCAAGGCCTCCTACGGGCTCTTCGTCGACGGTGAGTTCGTCGACCCCACCGACGGCGGCACGTTCAAGACGGTCAACCCCGCCTCCGAGGAGGTGCTGGCCGAGGTCGCCGAGGCCGGCGCGCAGGACGTGGAGCGCGCCGTCCGCGCCGCCCGCCAGGCGTACGAGAAGGTCTGGGGCCCGATGTCGGGCCGGGACCGGGCGAAGTACCTCTTCCGGATCGCCCGGATCATCCAGGAGCGCTCCCGCGAGCTGGCCGTGCTGGAGTCCCTGGACAACGGCAAGCCGATCAAGGAGTCGCGCGACGTCGACCTGCCCCTGGTCGCCGCGCACTTCTTCTACTACGCGGGCTGGGCCGACAAGCTCCCGTACGCCGGCTTCGGCCCCGATCCGAAGCCGCTGGGCGTGGCCGCGCAGGTCATCCCGTGGAACTTCCCGCTGCTGATGCTGGCGTGGAAGATCGCCCCGGCGCTGGCCGCCGGCAACACGGTGGTGCTGAAGCCGGCCGAGACGACCCCGCTGACCGCGCTGCTCTTCGCCGAGATCTGCCAGCAGGCAGACCTGCCCGCCGGCGTGGTCAACATCGTCACCGGCGCCGGCGAGACCGGCCGCGCGCTGGTCGAGCACCCGGGCGTGGACAAGGTCGCCTTCACCGGTTCGACCGAGGTGGGCCGGGCCATCGCCCGCGCCGTGGCCGGCACCCGCAAGAAGCTCACCCTGGAGCTGGGCGGCAAGGCGGCCAACATCGTCTTCGACGACGCCCCCGTCGACCAGGCCGTCGAGGGCATCGTCAACGGGATCTTCTTCAACCAGGGGCACGTCTGCTGCGCCGGCTCCCGGCTGCTGATCCAGGAGAACGTCGCCGACCGGGTGCTGGAGTCGCTGAAGCGGCGGATGGCCCAGCTGCGCGTCGGCGACCCGCTGGACAAGAACACCGACATCGGCGCGATCAACTCGGCCGCGCAGCTGGCGCGGATCCGGGAGCTGTCCGACGCCGGCTCCGCCGAGGGCGCCGAGCGCTGGTCGCCGCCGTGCGAGCTGCCGGAGCGCGGCTTCTGGTTCGCGCCGACGATCTTCACCGGGGTCACCCAGGCGCACCGGATCGCCCGCGAGGAGATCTTCGGCCCGGTGCTGTCCGTGCTGACGTTCCGCACCCCGGCGGAGGCCGTCGAGAAGGCCAACAACACGCCGTACGGGCTGTCGGCCGGGATCTGGACCGACAAGGGCTCCCGGATCCTGTGGATGGCCGACCGGCTGCGCGCCGGGGTGGTCTGGGCCAACACGTTCAACAAGTTCGACCCCACCTCGCCGTTCGGCGGCTACAAGGAGTCGGGCTACGGTCGCGAGGGCGGCCGGCACGGGCTGGAGGGCTACCTCAATGTCTGAGCGGGTCGCGGTACGCAAGACGTACAAGCTCTTCATCGGCGGGAAGTTCCCGCGCAGCGAGTCGGGACGGTCGTATCTCGTGCAGGACTCCAACGTGTCGCTGGCCTCCCGCAAGGACGCGCGGGACGCCGTCGTCGCCGCCCGCGCCGCCGTGAAGGGCTGGGCCGGGGCGACCGCGTACAACCGGGGTCAGATCCTCTACCGGGTCGCCGAGATGCTGGAGGGCCGGCGCGAGCAGTTCGTCGCCCTCGGCGTGCCCGGCGACGAGGTCGACGCGGCCGTGGACCGCTGGGTCTGGTACGCCGGCTGGTCCGACAAGCTCCCCCAGGTGTACGGCGGCGCCAACCCGGTCGCCGGGCCGTACTTCAACCTGTCGGCGCCCGAGCCGACCGGCGTGGTGGCCGTGGTCGCCCCCGAGTCCCCGGCGCTGCTCGGCCTGGTCAGCGTGATCGCCCCGGCGATCGTCACCGGCAACACCGTGGTGGTGGCGACCTCGCCGACGCAGCCCCTGGCGGCGGTGACCCTGGCGGAGGTGCTGGCCACCTCCGACCTGCCCGGCGGCGTGGTCAACCTGCTCACCGGCCGGATCGCCGAGACCGTGCCGGCGCTGGCCGCCCACATGGACGTCAACGCCATCGACCTGACCGGGGTGGCCGACGCCGAGCTGGCGACGGAGCTGGAGATCAAGGCGGCGCAGAACCTCAAGCGGGTGCTCCGGCCGGCCCCGGCCGACCACGACTGGTCCGCCGACCCGGGCATCACCCGGATGACCACCCTGCTGGAGACGAAGACGGTCTGGCACCCCAAGGGGGTGTAACTGTTCGCTGTCCTGGGGTTTTCCGGGGAGCCCCGCCCGCTCCGGGCGGTCAGGCTTGATCCCTGCGCGGGCGGGGCTCCCCGAAAACCGTCCGTGGACAGGTTCGTCGTGGGAAAGCTCAGCTCTCAGGTGCTGCCTCGGGTGGGCTGCTGTGGTGCGGGGCGGGGCGGGTCTACTACCGGGGGTAGGATTGCGGCGTGACTCGGCTTGGTGATCTCGAACGTGCGGTGATGGACGTCTTGTGGGACTCGGTCCCGGGCACGTCGGACGGGATCACCGTGCGCGAGGTCGCCGACGCGTTGGACGGCCGCGAGCTGGCGTACACGACGGTGATGACCGTGCTCGACCGGCTCGCCGGCAAGGACATGGTGCAGCGCGAGCGGGAGGGGCGGGCCTGGCGCTACCGGGCCGCCGCCAGCCGCGAGCAGTACATCGCCCAGCTCATGCTCGACGCCCTCGACCTCGGCGGCAGCCGGGACGCCGCGCTGGTGCGCTTCGCCCGCTCGGTGACCGGCACCGAGGCCGAGGTGCTGCGCGCCGCCCTCGGGGCCGAGGCCGAAGGGGCCGGGCACGACGGGGACGCGCTGACCGGTCGCGTCGAGGCGCCGTCGGTCGACGGGGTCGGCCGACCGCCCCGGGCCGACAAGGCAACGGACCGGTAGGGCGGCGGTCGTGGCGTACGCCCTGCACTTCGCCGCGTCGATGCTGGCCTGCTGGCTGACCGCGCAGGTGCTGGCCCGCTCCACCTGGACGTGGCGCAGCCCCCGGGTCGCGATCGTCTGCTGGCAGGCGGTCGGGCTGGCCCTCGGGCTCTCCGCCATGGGCGTGCCGATGGCGCTGGGCCTGTCCGCGTACGACCGCCCGACCGGCAGCGCGCTGGTCGCCCTCGCCACCGACCTCGCCCACGGCACCCTGCCCGTCGGGCTGGGCGCGCCGCACCTGGCCGCCGTCGGGGTGGGCTTCGGCATCGGCGCGGTCCTGCTGACCACGACCGTCCGCAGCATCCACGGCACCGTACGCGCCCAGCGCCGGCACCGGGACCTGCTCGCCCTGGTCGCCCGCCGGGACCCGACGGTGCCCGGGGCGCTGGTGCTCGACCACCCGAGCGCGGCGGCGTACTGCCTGCCCGGGATGAAGCCCCGGGTGGTGGTCAGCGCGGGCACGCTCGACCTGCTGGACAGCGCCGAGTTGGCGGCCGTGCTCGCCCACGAGCGGGCGCACGCCCAGGAACGGCACGACCTGGTGCTGCTGCCGTTCACCGCGCTCAGCCGGGCGCTGCCCTGGTTCGCCTGGGTCCGCGACGCGCACGACCGGGTCGCCCTGCTGGTCGAGATGCGGGCCGACGACAAGGCCCGGGAGGCGCACGCCGACGCCCCGCTGGCCGGTGCGCTGCGCCGGTTCGCCGCGGCCGGCAACCGGGTCACTCCGGCCGGCACGCTCGGGCTGGGCGACCGGGACCTCGACGTCCGGGTGCAGCGGCTCCTGGTCGCCGACCGGCCGCCCCGGCTGCTCGGGGCCGCCGCGCTGGCCGTGGCGACCAACGTGGCCGCCCTGCCGGTCTCCCTCTTCCTGAGCTGACCGGGCAGGCCCACCGGCGGCGCCCGAGGACCTTCCGGAACGCCCTCTCCCGCACGGTGGAGTTACCGCCGCGTGGATCGTCTCCGGACATGCTGGGGCCGGACCGCCCGCGTACGCGACCCGCCCGGCGCCCCCACCCTCCCCCACAGCTACTACAACTCGTCGTAGCATCGTCTACGACGGGCCATAGTAGATATGCGTAGGGAACCTACGTGTAGGCTCGCTACGACAAGTGAGCCAACCGTACGGAGAGCCGGCCATGGACACCCTGCTCCTCGCCCGCCTGCAGTTCGCCACCACCACCTCGATCCACTTCCTCTTCGTGGCGGTGACCCTCGGCCTCGTGACCCTGCTGGTCGGTCTCCAGACCGCCTGGGTGATCACGAACAAACCGGTCTACGAGCGGCTGACCCGCTTCTGGGGCCAGCTCTACGTCATCAACTACGTGCTCGGCATCGCCACCGGCATCGTGATGGAGTTCCAGTTCGGGCTGAACTGGAGCGGGCTGTCGCGCTACGTCGGCAACGTCTTCGGTGCGCCGCTGGCCATCGAGACGCTTGTCGCCTTCTTCCTGGAGTCGACGTTCCTCGGCATGTGGATCTTCGGCTGGCACCGGCTGCGTCGGGGCGTCCACCTCGCCCTGCTCTGGGGCGTCGCGATCACCGCGTACGCCTCGGCCTTCTGGATCATGGTGGCGAACTCCTGGTTGCAGAACCCGGTCGGCTACGAGGTACGCGACGGGGTCGCGCACCTCACCGACTTCTCCGCGCTGCTGGACAATCCCACCTTCCGCGTGGCCTTCGGGCACGTCGTCACGGCGGCGCTGCTCGTCGGCGGAATGCTGATGGCGGCGGTCAGCGCGTGGCACCTGGTCCGGCGCACCGACGACTTCGCGCTGCACCGCAAGGGGCTACGCATCGGCCTGATCACCTCGGCGGTGGCGATCTTCTTCGTGCAGGGCTTCGGCTTCGCCCAGTTCTTCGCGATCAGCGACGTGCAGCCCACCAAGTTCGGCGACGACCCCGCCGCCGCTCCGCTGATCGCCGACTGGACCGCCCGGTTCGGCCCCGGCGACTACACCCCGCCGGCCCTCGCCGACGTCGGCCTCGGTTTCATGATCCTCATCGGCTTCACCCTCGGCCTGCTCTGGCTGATGCTCCCGCTGCTCTGGCGGGACTGGGTGATCCGGCTGCGCGTCCCGCTGTGGATCCTCCAGTTCGCCCTGCCGCTGCCGTTCGTCGCGATGATCCTCGGCTGGATCGCCCGCGAGGTCGGCCGCCAGCCCTGGGCCGCGTACGGGCTGCTGCCCGTGGACCAGGCGGTGTCGCCGGTCAGCCCCTGGCTGATGCTCACCTCGCTGATCGGCTTCAGCCTGCTGCTCGGCGCCCTCGCCGTCACCAACTGGGTGCTGCTGGCCCGGCACGCCGCCCGGGGCGCGCACGACCCGGCCCTGGGTCGGCAACCTGACCAGCCGCCGGCCGACCCCCACCCCGAGCCCGCCTTCGCCTGAGGAGACGACAGTGGAACTCGCCTGGTACGCCCTGCTCGGCCTCTTCTTCGCCGTCTACCTGGTGCTCGGCGGCTACGACTACGGCGTCGGCCTGCTGCTCGCCCGGGGCGCCGACCCCGCCCGCCGCCGCGCCGCACTCAACGCGGTCGGCCCGTTCTTCCTCGGCAACGAGGTCTGGCTGGTGGCCGCCGTCGGCATCCTGTTCGGCGCCTTCCCGGTGCTCGAGGGGGAACTGCTCTCCGGCTTCTACCCGGCGGTGCTCGGCGCGTTGACCGGGGTCGTCCTGGTGACCGCCGGCGTGCAGCTGCGCAGCCGCCCCGACGGGCAGCGGGCCCGCGCCTGGTGGGACCGGGTCGTGGTCGTCGGCAGCGTGCTCGCCGCGCTCGGCTGGGGCGCCGTGCTGGCCGGGCTGCTCCAGGGCGTACCGCTGCGGGCCGACGGCCACGTCGCCGGGGTGACCCACCTCTTCACCCCGTTCGTGGCCGCCGCCGGGCTCGCCGTCGTCGCGCTGGTCGCGCTGCACGGTGCGACCTTCCTCACGCTCCGGCTGCCCGCCGCCGACGCCGCGCCGGTCGGGCGACTGGCCGCCCGGCTCGTCCCGGTGGCGCTGGCCACCGTCGGCGCGGCCACCGTCCTGGGCCTGCTCTCCGCCGACGTACGCGCCGCCGCACGGCAGCCGGTGGTGGGCGTACTGCTGCTGTCGTTGCTGGTCGCGGCGCTGCTGACGGCCCGGGCGGCGCTCGCCCGGCGGCGGCCGGGGCTGGCCTTCGCCGCCACCTGCGCGTCCCTGGCGCTGCCGGTGGCACTGGCCGGCGCGACCATCTGGCCCTACGCGCTGGTCTCCACGGTCGACCCGGGCGCGTCACTGACCGTGGCCGACGCGGCGGCGAGCACACCCACGCTGCGGCTGCTCGGCTGGGTGACGCTGCCGCTCCTGCCGGCCCTACTAGGCTTTCAGGCGATGTGCTGGTGGGTGTTCCGGGGACGGACCGACGGCAGGGCACCGGTGTACTGGTGAACCGCCGTCCCTTCGACCCGCGTCTGCTGCGTCGGGTCCCGGGGGCCCGACGCGACCTCGCCGTGCTCACGCTGCTCGGCGTGCTGGCCGCGGGGCTGGTCGTCGCGCAGGCCACGGCGCTGGCCGCGCTGCTGGCGACCGCGTTCGAAGGACGGCTCGACCGGCCCGCGCTGGCCGGCTTCGCCGCCGCGGTGGCGGCCCGATCGCTGCTGGTCTGGGCGCAGGGCACGGTGTCGGCGCGGGTCGCGGCGACGGTCAAGGCGGCGCTGCGGGCCGACCTGCTCGGGGCGGTCGGCCGGCACGGCCCCGGCTGGGTCGCGGGTCAGCGCGCCGGGCAGCTCGCCACGCTGACCGGGCGCGGGCTGGACGCGCTGGACGCCTACTTCACCGGCTACCTGCCGCAGCTGGTGCTCAGCGTCACCGTGCCGCTCGCCGTACTGGCCCGGATCTTCGTCGCCGACTGGAGCTCGGCGCTGATCATCGCGGTCACCCTGCCGCTGATCCCCATCTTCGGCGCGCTGCTCGGCTGGCAGGCGCAGGCCGCCACCGAGCGACAGTGGCGGCGGCTCTCCCTGCTCGGCGGGCACTTCCTCGACATGGTCGCCGGGCTGCCCACACTGCGCGCCTTCGGCCGGGCCCGGGCGCAGACCGAAGTGGTCCGCCGGATGGCCGACGGCCACCGGGCCGCGACCATGAAGACGCTGCGGATCGCGTTCCTGTCCGCCCTGGTGCTGGAGCTGGTCGCCACCCTCTCGGTGGCGCTGGTCGCCGTGCCGGTCGGCGTGCGGCTGCTCGGCGGCGGGCTGACCCTCCAGACCGCGCTGCTGGTGCTGCTGCTCACCCCCGAGGCGTACCTGCCGCTGCGGGCGGCCGGCGCCCGGTTCCACGCCAGCATGGAGGGGCTCACCGCGCTGGACGAGGCGCTGACCCTGTCGGCCGCCGCCCCCGCGCCGACGCCCGGCGCGGGCGCGGCCGTCCCCGACGGCCGCGGCGAGCTCCGGTTCGAGGCGGTGACCGTGGCGTACGAGCGGACCACCGCCCTGCGCGACGTCACGCTGACCATCCGGCCGGGCGAGCGCGTCGCCGTGATCGGGCCGAGCGGCGCCGGCAAGAGCACCCTGCTCGGCCTGCTGCTCGGCTTCGTCACCCCGACCGCCGGCCGGGTCACCGTGGGCGGGGTGGACCTGGCCGACGCCGACGCCGACGGCTGGCGCCACCAGGTGGCCTGGGTGCCGCAGCGGGCCCACCTCTTCGCCGCCTCGCTGGCCGACAACATCCGGCTCGGCGCCCCCGACACCCCGGACGCCGCGCTCGCCACGGCGGTCCACGACGCCGCCCTGGACGACGTGGTCGCCGGGCTGCCCGACGGGCTCGCCACCGTCCTCGGCGAACGCGGGCACGGCCTCTCCAGCGGGCAGCGGCAGCGGGTCGCGCTGGCCCGCGCGTTCCTGCGGGACGCGCCCGTGGTGCTGCTCGACGAGCCGACCGCCCGGCTGGACACCGCCGCCGAGGCGGTCGTCCTCGACGCCACCCGCCGGCTGGTGGCCGGGCGGACGGCGCTGCTGGTGGCGCACCGGCCGGCGCTGCTCGCCGACGCGGACCGGATCCTGCGCATCGAGGACGGCCGGGTCACCGAGCTGACGCCCACGGCGGCCGGGGAGGCGACCCGATGACCGCCGAGCGGGCCGTGCTGCGGCTGGCCCGGCCGTACCTGAACCGGCTGCTCGGCGCGGGGCTGCTCGCCGCCGCCACCGAGTTCGCCGGCCTCGCCCTGATGGCCACCGCGACCTGGCTGCTGATGAGCGCCGCCGGCCAACCCCCGTTGGACCGCCTCACCGTGGCGATCGTGGCGGTCCGGGCGCTCGCGATCAGCCGGGGCGTGCTGCGCTACACCGAACGGCTCGCCGGGCACGACGCCGTGCTGCGGCTGATCACCGACGTCCGCGCCCGGGTCTTCGGCACCCTCGCCGCCCGCCCGACGGCACGGCAGCGCTCCGGCGACGCGCTGAGCCGGCTCGTCTCCGACGTGGAGGCCGTCCAGGACCTGCTGCTGCGGGTGCTGGTGCCGGCCTCGGCGGCGGCGCTGGTCAGCGTGCTCGCGGTCGGCGGGGCGGCGCTGATGTCGCCGGCCGCCGCCGGGGTGCTCGCGGTCGGGCTGCTGGTCGCCGGGGTGGCGCTGCCCGCGCTGGCCACCGCGCTGACCCGGCGCGCCGCCGCCGAACTGGCGCCGCTGCGCGGCGCCCTCGCCACCGACGCGGTCGACCTCACCCACGGCGCCGCCGACCTGGCCGCGTTCGGCGCCACCGGGCACGCGCTCGAGGCGGCCGGGGTACGGGCCCGACGGCTGGCCCGGTTGGAGCGGCGGCTGGCCGCCACGGGCTTCGCGGTCGACGCGGCCGGGGTGCTGGTGGCGGGGCTTACCGCCGGTGCGGTGGTGCTCGCCGCGCTCGCCGACGACGTGGACGGGGTGCTGGTCGGCGTCCTGGCGGTCGGCACGCTCGCCGCCGTCGAGATCGCGCTGGCGCTGGTCGGGGCCGCCCGGCAGTGGACCCAGCTGCGCACCGGCCTGACCCGGGTCGCCGCCCTGCTGGACGCCCCGGCCGGTCCGGCCACCTCCGACGGCGCGGAGGTCGGCCCCGGGCCGTACGACGTCCGGTTCGAGGCGGTCACCGTCCGGTACCGGGAGGGCGCCCCGCCCGCCCTGGACGGGTTCAGCCTGGACCTGCCGCCCGGCCGCCGGGTCGCGGTGGTCGGGCCCAGCGGCGCCGGCAAGAGCACCCTGGCCGCCGTCCTCACCGGCGCGGTGCGCCCCGCGCACGGACGGGTCGCCCTCGACGGGCGGGAGCTGTCGGCGTACCGGGCCGACGACCTGCCGCGCGCCGTCGGGGGACTGCTCGCCGAGGCGTACGTCTTCCACGCCTCGGTGCGGGAGAACCTGCTGCTCGGGCGGCCCGCCGCCGGCGAGGAGGAGCTGGCGGCGGCGACCGCGGCGGCCGGGCTGCTGGACTGGGTACGCGAGCAGCCCGACGGCTGGGACACCGTGGTCGGCGAGGAGGGCGGCCAGCTCTCCGGCGGTCAGCGGCAGCGGCTCGCGCTGGCCCGGGCGCTGCTCGCGGCGCCGGGTGTGCTGGTGCTCGACGAGCCGACCGAGGGGCTCGATCCCGCCGCCGCCGACGCGGTGCTCGCCTCCGCGCTGGCGGCCACCCCGACCGGGCACTCCGTGCTGCTGATCAGCCACCGGCTCAGCGGGCTCGCCGAGCTGGACGAGATCGTGGTCCTGGACGGCGGGCGGGTGGCCCAGCGCGGCCGGCACGCGGAGCTGGTCGCCGCCCCCGGCTGGTACCGGGACCAGTGGCTGATCCAGGAGGCCGCCGAACGCGGATACCTGGCGCTGCGCCCCTGACCCCGCCCGCCCGTCGCGCCCGCCCGGTTCCGGGTCGGGCCAGGGTTGTCCCCGAGGATGTCCGGCGGCGGCCCGTGACAGGGTGGGGCCATGCGGGGCGAGGACGACGCGACGATGGTGGAGGAACGGCTGCGGGAGCTGGGCGCGCACCTGCGGGGCTCGCGCCGGCTGAAGTCCGACCTGCTAACCGAGGCACGGCACGGGCTGCTGGACGCCGTCGACGCGTACCGGGCGGACGGGCTGCCGGCGACGGAGGCGCAGCGCCGGGCGGTGGCCGAGTTCGGC
Source organism: Micromonospora sp. M71_S20 (assembly GCF_003664255.1). Taxonomy (NCBI): domain Bacteria; kingdom Bacillati; phylum Actinomycetota; class Actinomycetes; order Micromonosporales; family Micromonosporaceae; genus Micromonospora; species Micromonospora sp. M71_S20. The sequence continues at coordinate 1,638,638 of NZ_RCCV01000001.1, forward strand.
TCCCCGGCACAGCTCGCCCCGACCTACCAGGCGGAGCTGGTGGCGGGCGCGCTGCGCGGGCTGTCGCTACGGGTCATCGCGCTCGCCACGGTCGCGTTCGTCGCCGGCGACCTCACCTGGCAGGGGTCGAGCTGGGGCGGATCCCCGCCGCCGGCCGGCTACCAGGTGCTGTCGGCGTCGGTGGGCTGGGTCTGGGCGGCGGCGTTCGTGCTGGCCGCGGCGGGGCTGCTGCTGGCCGGCCGCTCGGCGCTGCGCGGCGGTGCCGCCGACCGGGCGGTGGGGGCGGCCCTCACCGGGGTCCTCGCCCTCGGCGTACTGACCGGCTCGGCCCTCTTCGCGTGGTCGATCGGCCTCTGGGAGGCCGCGCTCACCTGGCCCCCCATGATGATCGGTGCGACGGTGGCCGCCGCCGGCTATCTCTGGCTCGGCCGGGCCGCCCGCACCTGGCTGCTCGCCGCCCGCTGATCCCCGCCGTGGGTCGGCTCCACCGCCGTGGCCGCCCTCCGCCAGGCGGCACCACCGGCGGTCCCGGTCAGGCCGGCGCGGCCGGCGGGGAGTCGGTGTCGAGGAACCGGCCGACGGTGGAGCGGAACTCGTGCCACCCGGACCGCTCGCCGGCCAGCGCCCGCCGGCCCTCGTCGGTGAGTTGGTACGTCCGCCGTTCCCGCCCGTTGACGGTGCTCCAGGTGCTGGCCACGTGGCCGGCCCGCTCCAGGCGGCGCAGCGCGGGATAGATGGTGCCGGTCGGCAGGTCGAGCTGCCCGTCGCTGCGGTTGCGCAGCGCCTCGATGATCGCGTAGCCGTGCAGCGAACCCTGCTCGAGCACCGCGAGCAGCAGCGCGTCGAGGTGTCCGTGCAGCGCCTGGGCCTTCATGTGTAGCAACGCTACTTGTCGGCGGCCCGCGCCGCCACCGGGGTGCGGGCACGGTCTCCCGGAGACGCCCACTAGGGTATGTGCCCAGAGTCACTCGCCGGCGGCGGACGCCGGCGGGTGGGCAACCCGAAGCACACGGAGGTCAGCGTGGCCCGCCAGTCGCCCCAACGGCCCGACGCCGACGAGCCCGAGCTCGACGACGCCGACGCCCCGGCCGAGTCCGGCACCGCAACCGTCTCGGCCGAGGCCGCCCGCGCCCTCTGGGACGAGCTGCGGATCGACCCGGTGGAGATCGCGCTGCCCGCCGGCACCGGCTACACCCTGCGGGCCTACCGGCCGGCGCGGGAGCTGACCCCCACCGACGTCGCCGAGCGCGACCAGGACGACCCGTTCCTGGCCCGTCGCCAGGTGACGGAGGTCGACGAGGAGGACGACGACGAGGCCGTCGTCATCCTCGACGAGGAGGTCGCCCAGGAGTTCGCCGAGAGCGACGAGGAGGAGGCCAAGGGCCGCCGCCGCGACGCGACCGACGACGAGGACGGCGAGACCGCCGCCGAGGAAGACGAGGACGAGGCGGGCGACGAGGAGGTGCCGGTCTTCCTCAGCCACCGCGGAAGACTGCTGCTCTTCAAGACGCCCGAGTCGCTTGTCAGTTTCATCCGTTCCGGGGCACCCAACGACCTGTCTCAGCTGGACAGTTGGAATGAACTGTCCGAACGGGTGGAGCCGGCCGACATCGCGCCGCTCGACGAGGACATCTACGAGCTCGACCTGGTGGTGGAGAACCTCCGCGGCGGGCACGACACCTGGGACCCGACGCTGCTCATCGAGGCCGGCGAGGTGGCCCGCGACCTGGCGTACGCGCTGCGGCTGCCCGCGGTGCTGGACATGCTCTCCGCCGGCTCCAGCCTCGACGACCTGGACGAGGCGCTGCGCGCCACGGTCGACGGCGGCGTCGGCGGGTTCTTCGGTCGGCGCCGCCTGAAGAAAATCGGGGCACAAACCGCAAGTCTGGGTTGGCGCACCATTGTCGGGAAGATCTCTGCGACGGTGGACTGGCGCGACTGACCCTTTACGGGGAGCATCAGTCTCTGGCAGTGAAAGCCTTGTGTCCCGGGAGGAGGACGACGCCGTGGCGCTCGTGCGCGTGTACTGCGGTCTGGCCTCGGCGGATCCGGCCGACCGACCGGTCTCGGCCGGTTCGACGCTGACGTCCGCTGTGGTCGACGACGCAGGCCGTCTGCTGCATGTCTGCGAGATCGGCGACGACCCCGCTGGCTACGCCCAGCTGGTCGCGCTGCTCGTGGAGCGGTCGGGCGGGCCGAGCGGTGCGGCCATCGCCGCCGACAGCGACGACCACACGGTCACCTCGCTGCTCAGCGCCGCCGGGCGTCCACTGGCGATCGCCGACGACGACTCCGTCGACGACTTCGCCGAGCGCTTCGCCGACGACGACTCCCTGGAGGAGATGCAGTCGCCCCCGGCCGAGCGGCGCGCCGTCGGCCTGGCCCGCGCCCTGCAGGCCGGCGCCCTCTCCGCCGTCACCCTCCCGGCCCCCCGGGACCTCGCCGGCTACAAGCAGGTCCTCGCCGCGCACGCCGCCCTGTCCAGCGGCCGGCACTCCGCCGCCGTCGCGCTGCGGGAGGTGCTCCGCGAGCTCTACCCGGCCGCGTTGCGGGCGTACCCGGACCCGGCCGAGCCGGTCTCGCTGGCCGTGCTGGACGCCTTGCCCGAGCCCGGGATGCTCAGCGGCACCGTGGGACGCGGCGACGACGCCCCGGTCGCCGCCGAGGCGGTCGCGGCGCGTCTCGCCGCCGACGGGGTCGCCGACGCCGACGAACTCACCTCAGCGGTGACCGCCCTGCGGGTGGCCATCAGCGAGACACCCCGGCGCGCCACCGTCAACCGCGCCCTCACGTCCGCCGTGGCGGACACCGTGCGGCAGGCGGTCGCCTCCGTCCGGGCCTGCGACGCAGGCTGTCAGGCGCTGGTCGGCGCGCTCAACGACCGGGTCGGCGCGCCCGCCACCCCGGCCCCCGGGCGCCGCGCCGCGATCCGACACGGCGAATCCCTCGGCGACGCGCCCGGCCACACCCCCACCGGCGGTGCGCTGCCCGGCCTCAGCCCCACCGGCGGTGGCCTGCGTGCCCTCCGGCCCGCCGAGCCCGAGCCCGCCCCGGGCGGTGGCCGCCGCAGCCGGCCCGAGCCCGCCTCCGGCGCGACGCCGCCCCCGGCCCCCCGGCCGCTCGGCCCGCCGCCGGTCGCACCCGCCCCCGTCGCCCCGCCGCCGGTCGCGCCGATGCCGGTGACGCCGGCCGCGGTCGCCGGTCCCCCGGTCTCCGCGCCCCCGGCACGACCCGGATCGCTGCCGAGCCGCATCGACGGCCCGACCAACCGCCCGGTGTCCGCGCCGCCGCCTCCGCCGCCCGGCATCACCCCCATCGCTCCGGCGCAGCGGGGCACGGTGCCGCCGGCCGAGGCGGGAGAGCCGTTCCGCCCCACCCTGACCACCGCGGCGATCCAGAACGCCCGCGCGGAGCGCCAGCGCACCGTGATCCCGCCCCGCCCGAAGACCAACGGCGAGTCGGCCACGCCCACGGGCGGCTTCAGCGCCACCGACCTCAGCGTTCCCGTGCCCACGCCACGCCCCGGCCAGGAAACCACCTCCCCGGCCGCCCGGGCGGAGCCCGCTCCCCCCGGATCCCGGGCGAACTGGCCGCTGGTCAACAACCCGGAGGACCCGGCCGACAGTTCCGCCAAGAACCCGGTCGCCAACTCCTACGGCGACCGCGGCGGGCGCGGCGTCGACGCCCCGACCGATCCGGGGGCGGAGCGCCGGGTCACCCCGCCGTGGCTGGCCGACGACCTGCCCCAGGAGCCTCCGGTGCTGCGGCTGGTCGAGCCGCCGCCGCTGGCCGACCGCGCGCTGCGTGGCGGGACGGGCCCGGCCGCCGACGCCCAGCCCGAGACGCCCCCGCTGCGGCTGGTCGACCGCGAGGAGGCCGCCCGCAGTGGCCGGTCCGCCCCTCGTGAGGAGCGGCCGCCGACCGAGTACCGACCGGCACCGCGCGACGAGCGGCCCGCGGCCGAGTACCGACCGGCAGCGCGCGACGAGCGACCCGCGCCCCGCGAGGAGCGACCGGCGGCCGAGTACCGGCCGGCACCGCGCGACGAGCGGCCGGCAGCCGAGTACCGGCCGGCGCCCCCGATGGAGCGCCGCCCGCCACCCGTGTCCGACGAGGGCGACGGCGACCTGCTGATCTTCGCCCAGGCCAAGTCCGCCTGGTTCGTGGGGCACGACGACGAGTCCGACCTGGAGTGGTCCACCACGGCCGACACCGGCTGGCAGGCGGCCGAGCAGGCCGCCCGCCCGGCGGTCGGCGCCGAGACCCCGGCGGGGCTGCCGAAGCGGGTCCCCCAGGCCAACCTCGTCCCCGGCTCACCGCTGCGCGACGAGCGGCCACTGCGGATCGTCCGCGACGCGGCGAGCCTCGCCGAGAACACCACCGGCTACTTCCGCGGCTGGCGCCGGGGGCAGGAGATCGGCGGGTTCGCGGTCGGCGGCCGACCCGGTCGGGAGGCCGCCGGCGGCTGGGACTTCACCCGCGACACGGGTGACCGCGACGACGACCGGGAATACGAGTACCGCTCCGCCGGCTACCGCTCCTGACCGCCCGGAAACCGCCTCCCACCTGCGTGTTCCTGCCCACACCCGGATAATTTGACGCCACGTCGCGGCGGCCGGGAGCATACCGGCGGAACAGCCGGCGGCAGGGGTCGCCGGCTGGGAAGGCGACTCATGGCGACATCGGCGAACGGCCCCTCCGTGTTCACCCGTCGGGGCCTGCTGGCCGCGACGGTCGGCACGCTCCTGCTCAGCGCCTGCGGGCGCGACGAGGCGGGCGGGGGCGATCGCGCCACGACGGTCGCGCCGGGCGGTCAGGAACTGCTGGTCGGGGTCAGCCTGGAGCTGACCGGTCCCGGCGCCGCGCTCGGCGTCCTCCAGCAGCGGGCGCTGGAGATCACCCTCGAATCGCTCAACGCCAAGGGCGTGCCGATCGGCAACCTCCGCCGGGCCGTACGGCTGGAGGTGCGGGACAACGCCGGCGACCCCGCGCTGGCGGCCCGGCAGGCCACCGCACTGGCCCGCGAGGGCGGCGTGCACGCCCTGGTCGGCGGCACCGTGTCCGAGACCTCGATGGCCCTGGCCGGGGTGGCGCAGAAGGAGCGGGTGCCGTTCCTCTCACTCGCCTTCGGCGACGGGATCGTGCTGCCGCTGGCGCAGCGGACGTACGTCTTCAAGATGACTCCGGACGCCGGCGACATGGCCCGGCGGCTCGCCCGGCTCATCGCCTCGCAGCGGCTCTCCCGGGTGGCGCTGCTGGCCGCGGACGGCCTGCACGGCGACTCCGGCGTACGGGCCATGACAGGGGCCCTGCGTACGGCCGGGGTGGCGACGAGCACCACCACCCGGCTGCCCCGCACCGGCGCGGACCTCCGCGGGGCGGCCCGCGCGGCGACGGGTTCCCGCCCCGACGGGGTGGTGGTGTGGGCGACCGCCCCGGACTCGGCCGCCGCAGTCGGCGCGCTGCGCCGGGCCGGCTACGACGGGCCGGTGTTCCTCGACGCGGGCGCGGTCGCCGAGCAGACCCTGGAGGGCGGCAACGCGGCCCTCATGGAGGGCGCGTACGCCGTCCACCCGACCTCGCTGGGCGGGGCGATGCTCGCCAACACCACCATGTCGGCGCTGGACCGCAAGGAGTTCGTCTACCGCTACGTCCAGCTGCACGGCGGGTTCAGCGGCTTCGCCCCGTACGCGTCCGACGCGGTGCAGCTGGTCGCCGACGCGGCGCGGCTGTCCACCAGCGTCGACCGTGGACGGATCCGGGCGTTCCTGCAGAACCAGGTCACCGAGGGGATGGCGGGGATGTACTCCTTCACCCCCATCCGGCACGGCGGCATGGACCAGGGCTCGTTGGGCGTCTACACCGTCAGCGCGGGTGCCTGGACGCGGGTGTCCTGACCCCGCGCCGCCGTGGCGCGGGCAGCGACCAGCGCCCGGTGGCGGCCGAGGCCGTCACCGGACGGGGGTCGCGTCGATCAGGCCGGCGCCACGGCGCGCGAGCGCCGCATGGTCAGCACGTACTCGACCAGCGAGATCAGCACGTGCTTCGTCGACTCCCGGTTACGGGCGTCGCAGGCCACCACCGGCACGTCGCCGGAGATCGCGAGCGCGTCCCGGACGTCCTGCGGGTCGTGGTACTGCATCCCGTCGAAGCAGTTGATGGCCACCAGGTACGGCAGCCGCCGGTGCTCGAAGAAGTCGATCGCCGCGAAGCAGTCGGCCAGCCGGCGGGTGTCCACCAGCACGACCGCGCCGATCGCGCCGCGGACCAACTCGTCCCACATGAACCAGAACCGGGTCTGACCCGGCGTACCGAACAGGTACAGGATCAGGTCACGGTCGATCGAGATGCGGCCGAAGTCCATCGCCACCGTGGTCGTCGTCTTGCCCGGCACCTGCCGGGTGTCGTCGACGCCCACGCCGGCGGAGGTCATGATGGCCTCGGTCGTCAGCGGCGTGATCTCCGAGACCGAGCCGACCAGCGTCGTCTTGCCGACGCCGAATCCACCGGCGATAACGATCTTCGCCGACGTCACGCGCCCACTCGGGGTCGGCGGGCGGTGCGACATGTCAGAGCCTGCGAAGTCCACTCAGCACCCTCTCCAGCAGTTCAGTGCCCACCGCGTCGTCCGAGTCGTCCAGAATGGTCGGCTCGTGGACCGCGACCAGGCCGTCCGTCGCCATGTCGGCGATGAGCACCCGGGCCACACCGAGCGGAAGCTGCATCCGCGCCGCGATCTCGGCGAGCGACTGCACACGTCCGTCACACAGCGCAGCGATGTACTGGTGCTCGCGGCCCTGACCGCCGTTGCCATTGGCAGCGGCGCGGCCGCGCACCGTCGTCTCGACGAGCGCCTCCAGCGCGATGTCGAGGCGCGGGCGGGTACGACCACGGGTAACGGCGTATGGACGGACCAACGCTCCGGTCGGTTCGTCACGATCGGCCATCTCGCCGCTCACCTCCCTCGCACCCTGCACCGGCTCCGGTGGAGCCCGTCGTCGTTGTCGTTGTCACCCCGCCGACCTCACGGGTCAACGGGTCGTCAGCCCAGCATTCCCGCAGCCGCACGTGGCTGCGGGGTCAACGCGTCGCCCACCCGGTCGACCAGCAGGGCCATCTCGTAGCCGACCTGTCCCACGTCGCAGCTACGGGCGGCGAGCACCGCGAACGACGAGCCGTCCGAGATGGACATCAGGAACAGGAAGCCATTGTCCATCTCCACCACTGTCTGCAGCACCGCGCCTCCCTCGAAGCAGCGGGCCGCACCCTGGGTGAGGCTGACCAGGCCGGACGCGATAGCGGCCAGCTGGTCGGCCCGGTCCCGCGGGAGGTCCCGTGACGACGCGAGGAGCAGTCCGTCCGCGGAGACGGCGACCGCGTGCGCGACACCGGGTACCCGGTCGGCGAAGTTGGCCAGCAGCCAACCGAGATCCTGCGTAGTTGTCATCGTTCTTGCTCCTTCTGCCCGCTCCCGGCCACCGGGCCTGAGCCAGACTGCGAGGATTGCTGCCCTCCCGGAGTCGCCTCCGGGCTGGTCGGGTTGCTGTCCGACGGGTTCGTACGCCCCCGCTGCACGCCCCGATGGTAGGCCGAAAGCAGGCCTCGGACACCCTCCGGCGTACGTCGCTGCACCGAGGTGGTGGGCTTCTCCACCGCGCCGGGCACCAACTGCGCCATCGGGGTGCGCTTGGGCAGGCCCGTCGAGGTGGTCGCCGCGACGGGCACCTCGGTCGCCGCCGAGGCGGCGCGCCACCCGTCGTCGGCCGCGGTCTGCCAACCCCCGGTCTGCTGCGCGGACCGGCGGTGACCGAAGCTGTCGGCGAGGCCGGGGCGGGCACCCCCGTTGACCGTCGGTCCGTTCTCGCGCGGCGCTCCTCCGGCCGCCGGGGTGTCTGCCATCGGTGCGCTACCTGTCGTCCCGGGTGGTGTCGGCTGCACGGCCCGACCGCCGGCGTCGACCCGGGCGAACTGCTGGGTCGGTGCACCGTTGGTCGGCGTCTTCTCGGCGGCCGGCGCCGCCTCCTCCGGCCCGGGGCGGCGGGTACGGAACCAGGCCGACTCGAGCTCCCGGAAGATCGGCAGCTCCATCGTCTCGTCCGCGTACCGCTGCCGGGTCTGGGCCGGCGGCGTGGTCGGCCGCGCCTGCGGGGCGGCCTGCGCCGGCCGCTCCGTCGGCGCGGGGGCCTGGGCCGCCGGGGTCGGCGCGCCGGAGCGCGGCACCCGCGGCAGTTCGGTGGTCATGTCCAGCGCGGCGGCCAGCCGCTCGGGCACCGGCGGGGTCGCCACGTCCCGGTCGGCACCGGCGACCGGCGGCCAGGCCGGCGGTGCCGGCGTGCTCGGCCCCTGCGTGCCGGGGCCCGGGCGCTGCGGCAGCGGGTCGGTCGACGGCGGCGAGTACGGCGGGCCGGAGTACGGCGCGGCCGAGACCGGCGGGCCGGAGTACGGGTGGCCGGAGACGGGTGACGCCGAGACCGGCATGCCGGAGACCGGCGGGCCGGACACCGGCGGCGCGGAGTAGGGAACCGGCGGGGTGGACACGGGCGGGCCCGCGTAGGGCACGGGCGGCGCGGAGACCGGCGGGACGGAGTACGGCCGGGCCTCGGGGCTGCTGGGCAGCTGCCGCGGGACGGCCTGCTGCTGGCCCGTGGCGTCCTGGTCGTCGGCCGACCGCCGCTGCGGCAGCGGGTCGAACGGCTCGCCGTTGGACGTGCGCGGCCGGAAGGCCTCGCCGCCGTTGAAGCCGCTGGCGCCGGTCAGGTCCGACCAGGCCGGCATGGACCGCGTCGAGCCGGCCGAGGCCGGCGTGCCGGCCCCGTTGCGCGGCGCCGGGTCGAACGGCCGGCCACCCAGGGTCACCTGGTTGCCGGACTCGCCGGAGCGCTGCGTGGGCATCGGGTTGGCCGGGCCGTTGCCGAGCGCCGGCGGCGCGCCGAAGGCCGGGGCCGGGGCCGGGGCGTACGACTGCGGGCCGGGCCCCGGCAGCGCGGACGACGACTGCGGTCGGCCGGAGAGCGCCCGGGGCACGAGCACCGAGGTCGGCATGACCACCTCGGCGACGGTCCCCCGGTCGGTGCCGGGACGCAGCTCGACCTTGACGCCGTGCCGGGACGCCAGCCGGGCGACCACGACCAGGCCCATCATCCGCGAGACGGCCACGTCCACCTGCGGCGGCGTGGCGAGCCGCTCGTTGAGGTCGTGGAGCTGGTCGGGGCTGATCCCGATGCCCCGGTCCTCCACGTAGAGCGACGCGCGGTCGCCGACGCGCCGGGCCTCCACCATGACGTGCGAGTCCGGCGGCGAGAAGGCGGTGGCGTTGTCGAACAGCTCGGCGACCAGGTGGACCAGGTCGTTGACGGCGTGCGCCGCGACCTCGATGTCCCGGTCGATCACCCCGAACTCGATCCGGGTGTAGTGCTCGACCTCGGACTGGGCAGCCCGGAGCACGTCGATCAGGGCGGCCGGCTCCCGCTGCACGCGGGTGGAGTCGGCGCCGGCGAGCACCAGGAGGTTCTCGTCGTTACGGCGCATCCGGGTCGCCAGGTGGTCGAGCTGGAACAGCTCGGCCAGCCGGTCCGGGTCCTCCTCGCCGCGCTCCAGCCGGTCGAGGTGACCGATCAGGCGGTCGACCAGGATCTGCGACCGGCGGGCCAGGTTGACGAACATCGTGGCGACGGACGCGCGCAGCGCGGCCTGCTCGGCGGCGGTGCGGACGGCCTCCAGGTGGACGGCGTTGAACGCCTCGGTCACCTGGCCGAACTCGTCCTTGCTGCGCACCGGCAGCGGCTCGGCGATCTGGTTGGCGAGCTGTACCGGGGAGAGCTGACCGGTCACCTTGGGGTCGCGCAGCCGGGCCACGGCCTGGGGCAGGCCGTACTGGGCGATGGAGAGGGCGCCCTGACGCAGGTCGCGCAGGGAGCGGGCCATCGAGCGGGCGACCAGGTAGGCGAAGAGGATCGCCAGGAGCAGCATGCTGAGCAGCAGGCCGGTCTCCAGGAACACCTGGCGCTGCACGTCCGAGCGCAGCTTCTCGGCGCCCGCGACGACCTCGCGGTCGATCTTCGACTCGACCGTGCGGATCAGCTTGGCGTTGGCCACCATCGCCGCGTCCCACTGGTCCGCGTCGAACGGGGCGCCGGTCAGGCTGTCGGCGGTCGTGATGCCGTTGAGCCAGCTGTTGTAGGTGTTCGCCTCGCGCAGGTCGGGGCCGGCGACCACCTGGGCGTAGTACTCCTGCTCCGGCTGGCTGGCCACCACCTGGAAGCTCTGCAGCCACTGGCTGGAGCCGGTGCTGGTGGCGATGTACTCGTTGCGCAGGTTCGGGGTGAGCCGCTGCTGGATGAACGCCCGGTGCACCACGTCGCGGCGGCGGGAGAGGAACTCCTTGTTCCGGGCGGTGGCGGTCGACGCGCGCATCTTGTCGCTGAGCTCGTTGTCGCCGGCGAGCTGGGTGGCCGAGTCGCGGATGCTGATCAGGTCGTCGATCAGGCCGTCGTAGGCCTGCATGGCCGGGACGAGCCCGAGCTTGCCGTTGAAGACCTGGCTGCGGGTGCCGGGCAGGTCGGTCAGCGTCTGGTCGATCTCGCCCAGCAGGCTGTCGAGGTTGGCCGGGAGGTCCTCGACCTCGGCCCGCTGCTGCGAGTACCGCCCCTTGGCGTCGTCCACGCTGGCGTTGGCCTGCTCGTACGCCTGCTTGTAGCGGACGTTGTCCTGGCCGCGCGGCACGCCCAGCAGGCGCAGCGCGTTGGTCCGCTCGTTCTGGAGGGTGTCGACCAGGTCGCCCGAGTGGCCGACGAGGTTGGCCAGGTCGCCGGCCCGGTTGGCGTTGTTGAGGGTCTCCAGGTGGTCGACCAGACCGCTGGTGCCGACGACCACCGTGGCGATGGTCGGCACGATCATGATGAGACCGAGCTTGGACCAGATCGGCATGTCGCGGAGCCGACCGGTCGGCCGGCGCAGACGCGACAGGAAGGAGCCCCCCGCCTTTGGCCGTTTGCTCACGTCACCGCCCTCGCGAAATTCTGGGACTGCGTTGCCCCTGGACAACGCCCAGCGACCGACCCCGTGGGTCGGACCATCCGAGATTCCATCACGCCACCTGCGAAAGAGAAAGCCCAGGTTGGCCGCAGCCAGCGGTGTGATGAGATGTTGGTGCAATTTGATAGCAATCCGTCTGGCCGGAGTCACTGAAGGTAATGAAGCACCCCCATCGCGTTGTCCTGCTCGCCGGCCCTTCCGGTTCCGGAAAGTCGTACATAGCGCAGCGAACCGGCCTTCCGGTGCTCTGCCTGGACGACTTCTACAAGGACGGTGACGACCCCACGTTGCCGCGACAAAACGGCCTGGTGGACTGGGAGTCACCCCACTCCTGGGACGCTGCGGCAGCCGTGGAGACCATTGCCCGCCTGGCCAGGGAGGGCAAGGCCGATGTGCCGGTTTATGCGATCGGCGCGGACCGTCGGGTGGCCACCCGGCCATTCGAGGTCGCCGGTTCGCCACTTTTCGTGGCCGAAGGGATTTTCGCGGCCGAGATCGTCGAGGAGTGCCGTCGACGGGGGGTCCTCGCCGGGGCGTACGCCCTGCGGCGGCCCCGGGGGGCGACCTTCGTCCGCCGGCTCGCCCGCGACCTCGCCGAACAGCGCAAGGCGCCCCGGGTGCTGGTGCGCCGCGGCCTGGCGCTGCTGCGCAGCGAGCCGGCGGTCCTGCGGCGGCAGACCGGCCTGGGCGCCGAGGCGGCCCGGGCGGGCGAGGTGCTGCGCGCGGTGGCCGGCATGCTCGCCGGCCACCCGCACCGCTCCTGACTCCGGCCGCCGGAACGCGGCGGCCCGCCGTGGTCAGCCCAGCAGCTTGCCGTACGCGGGCTTGATCACCTCATCGATGATCTTCAGCCGCTCGTCGAACGGGATGAAGGCGCTCTTCATGGCGTTGATGGTGAACCACTGGAGCTCCTTCCAGCCGTAGCCGAAGGCGTCCACCAGCAGGGCCATCTCCCGGGACATCGACGTGCCGCTCATCAGCCGGTTGTCGGTGTTCACCGTCGCCCGGAACCGCAGGTCCCGCAGCAGCCCGATCGGGTGCTCGGCGATCGAGGGGGCGGCGCCGGTCTGCACGTTGGATGACGGGCACAGCTCCAGCGGGATCCGCTTGTCCCGCACGTACGCGGCCAGCCGGCCGAGCACCGGCTCCGCGCCGGGCGTGATGTCGTCCACGATCCGCACCCCGTGGCCGAGCCGGTCCGCCCCGCACCACTGGATCGCCTGCCAGATCGACGGCAGGCCGAACGCCTCGCCGGCGTGGATGGTGAAGTGGAAGTTCTCCCGCTGGAGGTACTCGAAGGCGTCCAGGTGCCGGGTCGGCGGGAAGCCCGCCTCGGCGCCGGCGATGTCGAAGCCGACCACCCCGGCGTCGCGGTGCCGGACGGCCAACTCGGCGATCTCCTGCGACCGGGCGGCGTGCCGCATCGCGGTGAGCAGGGTGCCGACCCGGATCTGCCGGCCCTCCTCGGCGGCCAGCGCGCTGCCCTCGACGAAGCCGGCCAGCACCGCCTCGACCACCTCGTCCAGGGTGAGGTCCTTCTCCAGGTGCTGCTCGGGGGCGAACCGCACCTCGGCGTAGACCACCCCGTCGGCGGCCAGGTCCTGGGCGCACTCCCGGGCCACCCGCCGCAGCGACGACGCGGTCTGCATGACGGCGACGGTGTGCGCGAACGTCTCCAGGTAGCGCTCCAGGGAACCGGAGTCGGCCGCCTCGACGAACCACCGGCCGAGCGCCTCGGGGTCGGTGGTGGGCAGCTCGTGCCCCACCTCGGCGGCCAGCTCGACGATCGTCGCCGGCCGCAGGCCGCCGTCGAGGTGATCGTGCAGCAGCGCCTTCGGGACCTTGACGATGTCCTCGTAACGGATTGTCGCGACCATGCACAGACCCTAGTCGGCGCCGCCGGGCCGACCGACGGGACCGGCACGGATCGGCGCTCGGCGCGCCGCCCCGCGCCACCGGCGGCCCGTTCCGGCCGGACGCCCCGCGTCGCCCGGCCGGAACCGCGGGCGGGGGTCAGGGACGCCAGCCGTACACCCGGTCGACGGCGAGCCGGAGCACCAGGCGGCCGTCGGCGACCATCGCCGCCCGGTAGTCGGCCCAGTCGGGGTGCTCGCCGCGGATCCGCCGGTAGACCTCGACCAGCTCCTCGACGCATGCGTCGTCGGGCGCCGCCGCCGGCGGGGTGAGCGTGACCGTCCCCTCCGCGACCGCGTACGCCCCGCCGTCGGCGGTGGTGACGTGCAGGCTGGCCCGGGGATCGCGGCGCAGGTTGCGCACCTTGGCCCGGTTGCCGGTGGTGGAGCAGCGGATCAGGCCGGGCTCGGCGAGGAAGTCGAGGTTGGACAGCTGGGGCCGCCCGTCGCGGCGCAGGGTCACCAGCACGCCCCGGCCGCGCTCGCCGAACAGCTCCCACAGCCGGGCGTTCACGCCGTCACCCGCAGCGGGGCGAGGGCGGCGGTCAGCCGGGCCAGTTCGTCGAGCATCACCGTGGCGGCGGCGTCGCGCCCCGGGTCCGGGACGAGTTCCCCCGTGTCGTCGAGCGCCTGCCGCAGGAACACGGTCACCGCCTCGTTGGCCGGCATCATCTTGAGGGTGGTCACCACCTGCTTGATCATCTGGACGGCGCGCAGGCCGCCCGAGGTCATCCCGTAGCTGACGAAGCCGACCGGCTTGTACTGCCACTCCGTGTAGAGATGGTCGATCGCGTTCTTCAGCGGCGCGCTGAAGCCGTAGTTGTACTCCGGCATGACGAAGACGAAGGCGTCCCCGGCGGCGACGGTGGCGCTCCACCTGCGGGTGTGCGGGTGCAGGTACCGCCCCTCGGAGGGGTGGTGCGGCTCGTCGTGGAAGGGCAGGCCCACCTCGGCGAGGTCGACGAGGCGTACGTCGTCGAAGGCGTCGTACGCGGTGGCGACGGCGGTGAACCAGTCGCCGATCCGGCGGCCCACCCGGCCGGGCCGGGTGCTGGCGACGATGACGGTCAGGCAGGGCATGGCGAGGTCGCTCCTGTGGTGGCGGGCCGGCTCGGGACCGGGACGGTGAACTTGGGGATGAGGTGCTGCGCCAGCGGCCCGATGCTGACGGCGAAGAGGAGGGTGCCGGGGCCGACGGTGCCGCCGAGTGCCCAGCCCACGGCCAGTACGCCGAGCTCGATGGCCGTGCGTACCCGCCCGATCGGCAGGCCGCGCGCGGCCAGTCCGGTCATCAGGCCGTCGCGCGGCCCGGGCCCGAGGCGTGCCCCGAGGTAGAGGGCCGTGGCGAGCCCGTTGAGCAGGATGCCGGCGACCAGCAGGCCGATCCGGCCGGCGAGCGGGACCACCGGCGGCAGGACGGCGAGCGCGGCGTCGGCGGCGAACCCGACCACGACCGCGTTCGCGAGGGTGCCGAGCCCGGGGCGCTGCCGCAGCGGGATCCAGAGCACCAGCACGACCACGGCGACCAGGTTCACCACCTGACCGAGGGGCAGCCCGGTCCGCTCGGCGAGCCCCTGGTGCAGCACGTCCCAGGACGCGAGGCCCAGGTCGGCGCGGACCATCAGGGCCACGCTGACGCCGAACAGCACGAGGCCGCCCAGCAGGCGGGCCAGCCGGCCCGGCAGTTTGGTTGACATGTCACTCACCTTAGGGAGCAGGTTGATGACATGTCAACAAGATGGTTAGGATGGCCGGCATGGAGCAACCACGCTGGCTGGACGAGCGGGAGCAGCGCGCCTGGCGGGGCTACCGACGGATGCGCCGCCTGCTCGACCTGGAGCTGGCCCGGGAGCTGATGCGTGACGCCGGGCTCTCCGAGCCCGACTACGACGTCCTCTCCGACCTCTCGGAGACACCCGACCAGCGGCTGCGGCTCAGCGAGCTGGCCGACCGGATGCTCTGGTCCCGCAGCCGGCTCTCCCACCACCTGACCCGGATGCAGCAGCGCGGCCTGGTCACCCGCGAGGAGTGCGCCACCGACGGCCGGGGCGCGGTCGTCGTACTCACCGCCGAGGGCCGGCGCGCGATCGAGGCCGCCGCCCCCGGCCACGTGGCGGCCGTCCGCCGGCACCTCATCGACCTGCTGACCCCCGACGAGGTCGCCGCGCTGGACGCGCTCACGCACCGGGTGGTCGACCACCTCACCCGCCCCGGAGAATGAGCCGGTGGACCCCGAGCGCGAGTGCGACGACGACCACCGCCGGGTACGCGCGGTGCCGAACCGTCTGGACGCCTGACGTGGACCCCCGCATCGTCGACCGGCTCCGCTGCCCGGTCTGCGCCGAGCCGCTGGCCGAGGTCGCCACCGGCGGCGCCCGCGCGCTGCGCTGCCCGCGTCGGCACAGCTTCGACGTGGCCCGCCAGGGCTACGTGAACCTGCTCGCCGGCCGCGCCCCGCACACCGGGGACACCGCCGAGATGGTGGCCGCCCGCGCCGACTTCCTGGCCGCCGGCCACTACGACCTGATCTCGACCGCCCTCACCGCCGCCGCGACCGAGGCCGTGGGCCACGTGGCGGTTCCCCGGCGCCTTCCGACCGGGGAGCCGGCCGGGGCGCGCACCGACGGGGCGTACCCCCTGGTGGTGGATGCCGGGGCGGGGACGGGCCGGCACCTCGCGGCGGTGCTGGCGGCGCTGCCGGACGCGGCGGGTCTCGCCCTGGACGTGTCGAAGCCGGCGCTGCGCCGGGCCGCCCGGGCGCACCCGCGCGCGGCGGCGGCGCTCGCCGACACCTGGCAGCGGCTGCCCCTGGCCGACGCCGGCACGGCCGTGCTGCTGAACGTCTTCGCGCCGCGCAACGGCGCGGAGTTCCACCGGGTCCTCGACCCGGCCGGCTCCCTGCTGGTGGTCACGCCGGCCGAGGACCACCTCACCGAACTGGTCGGCGCCCTCGGCCTGCTGCGGGTGGACCCGGCCAAGGCGGACCGGGTCGCCGAGAGTCTGGGCGGGCACTTCACCCCGGCGGCGTCCACGGTGCACCGGCGGGAGCTGGCGCTGACCGGCCCGGAGGTCGCGACGCTGGTCGGGATGGGTCCCAGCGCCTGGCACACCGACCCGGCCGGGCTCGCCGCCCGGGTGGCCGCCCTCGCCGAGCCGGTCCGGGTGACCCTCGCGGTGCGGCTGACCGTCTGGCGCCCGGCACCGCGCTGACCCGGCGCTACGCGCCGCCTCGGATCAGGTGGAGAGGTCGACCTCTTCCCAGCCGGGGGGCTCGTCGTGGTACGGCCCGCGCAGCATCACCGCCCACTCCAGGGCCCACCGGCGCTGGCCGATGGCGTTGGCGTCCACCAGCCCCGGGGGCGTACGACCGGCCCGCTCGGTCTCCAGGTACGCCCAGTCCAGGCAGTAGTGCAGGTCCAGCAGGGCGGCCGCGTCGGCGGGGTGCTGTGGGGCGGTGAGGATCCGGGCCCGCCACTGGCCGAAGGTCTCCCCGCCGTGGATGTGCGGCATCCGCTCCACCAGCCGCTCGTCGACCGGCAGCGTCGGGTCGAGCTGCTTGGTCAGGCCGAGCACCCAGGCCAGCGCGAAGAGCGCGTCGTGGTGCAGCACGAACGACCGGTGGTCGCCCTTGCCGCCGGTCACGAACTGGAACTCCGGCGGCGTGACCATGTCGACCAGGTGCGAGGCGAGCAGCCAGCTCATCGCCGCCTGCGGCGGCATCCCGAAGCAGCGGGCCAGGATCAGGTGCAGCACCGCTATGCGGGCCTCGATCTCCACCGTGGGTCGCAGCTCGATCTGGTCGCCCGGCTCCCACACGAGCGGGAACTGGGCGGGCGGCAACGGGAGACGCAGCCGGGACAACTCGTCCAGGCTCGCCTCACGCACCTCCCGTGGGTCGGGGGCAGGTACGGTCACGGCGAAAGATCCTGTCTGCTCGCGACGACTCGGCGCCGGTTGTCCCCCCTTGGCCAGGGAGGATAGCGGTCCGAGCTGGCGGGCACCATGCCCGCCCCGGGGACCGCCGCGCTCAGCCGATCCGCTCGATGACCAGCGGCGTCGCGGCGGGCGCGACCGGCGAGATCCGTACCGCCCGCGCGGCGTCGTCCCGCGCCGCCGGGATCCGGGCGGCGTCCTGGGCGCGCAGCTCGTAGAGCGGGTCGCCCGCCCGCACCGGGTCACCCGGGCGCCGGTGCAGCACTATCCCCGAGGGCACGCTGACCGGGTCCTCCTTGCGGGCCCGCCCGGCGCCGAGCCGCCAGGCGGCCACCCCCATGGCGTACGCGTCGATCGCCGCGACGTGGCCGTCGGCGTCGGCGCGGACCACCTCGACCTCGTTCGCGGTGGGCATCGGGGCGTCCGGATCCCCGCCCTGGGCGCGGATCATCGCCCGCCAGGAGTCCATCGCCCGGCCGTCGCGCAGGGCGGCCTCCGGGTCGGCGTCCGGCAGCCCGGCCGCGTCGAGCATCTCGCGGGCCAGTGCCAGGGTCAGCTCGACCACGTCGGCGGGGCCGCCCCCGGCGAGCACCTCGACGGACTCGGTCACCTCGACGGCGTTGCCGATGGCCAGGCCCAGCGGGGTGGACATGTCGGTGAGCAGGGCGACCGTCCGTACGCCGTGCGCGCCGCCCAGCTCGACCATCGTCCGGGCCAGCTCGCGGGCCTGCTCGACGGACTTCATGAACGCGCCCGAGCCGACCTTGACGTCGAGCACCAGCGCGCCGGTGCCCTCCGCGATCTTCTTGCTCATGATCGAGCTGGCGATCAGCGGGATGGCCTCGACGGTTCCGGTCACGTCGCGCAGCGCGTACAGCTTGCGGTCGGCGGGGGCGAGCCCCGCGCCGGCCGCGCAGATCGCCGCGCCGACGTCGCGGAGCTGGGCGGTGAACTCGTCGTTGCTCAGCGCCGCCCGCCAACCCGGGATCGACTCCAGCTTGTCGAGGGTGCCGCCGGTGTGCCCGAGGCCCCGGCCGCTGAGCTGCGGCACGGCGGCGCCGCACGCCGCCACCAGCGGGGTGAGCGGCAGGGTGATCTTGTCACCGACGCCGCCCGTGGAGTGCTTGTCGACGGTCGGCCGGTCCACGGCGGAGAGGTCGAGCCGCTCCCCGCTGGCGATCATCGCGGCGGTCCACCGGGCGATCTCCGGACCGGTCATGCCGCGCAGCAGGATCGCCATGGCCAGCGCCGACATCTGCTCGTCGGCGACCACCCCCCGGGTGTACGCGTCCACCACCCAGTCGATCTGCGCGTCGGAGAGCACACCCCCGTCCCGCTTGACCCGGATGACGTCAACCGCCGTGAAAGCACTCACCTTTGAGTTCCTATCAGTCGTTGTGGAACGGGCCGACGGGCCGCGACCACCGAGGGCTCGGGCCGACCGTGCCCGGCGGAGGGATCAAGCCTGACCGCCCGGAGCCGGGCACGGTCGGCCCGAGCCCCAAAGCTCAACCAACCCAGCGGGCAGGGATCTCCATCGGCGGCTCACCCTCGCCGGCCCAGAAGATCGCCCCGGACGCGTCCACGACCACCACCCGGGGCGTACGGGCGTGGCCCCAGGCGATCGCCTCCGCCGGCTCGTCCCAGCTCGGGCCCTCCTCCAGCACGCCGGTCTCGGCGCCCTCGTTGTCGCCCGCGGACCGCTCCCAGTAGGCCGTCCAGACCTGCTGGCCGGCGGAGAGGTCGGGGTGCACGAAGACCGTGCCGCGCCCGCGCCAGGCGGCCAGCCGCTCCGGCACCACGGGCACCGGGGCCTCCCCCGTCACGGCCTCCAGGTCGGTCACGTCGAAGGCGTGCGGCAGCAGCTCGGCCATCCGCAGCGGCCCGCCCCTCGCCTCGATGAGGCACTCCGGCCCGCCCTGCTCCCAGAGCAGCTGGCGGCACCGGCCGCACGGCATCAGCGGCTCGCCGGTGGCGTCGACACAGGAGAGGGCCACGATCCGGCCGCCGCCGGTGGCGTGCAGCGAGGAGACCACCCCGCACTCGGCGCAGAGCACCACGCCGTACGCGGCGTTCTCCACGTTGCAGCCGACCACCACCCGGCCGTCGTCGACCAGCGCGGCCGCCCCGACCGGGAACTTCGAGTACGGCACGTACGCGTGCCGCATCACCTCGGTGGCGGCGGCCCGCAGCCGCTCCCAGTCGATCTCCATGCGGTACTCCCCCGTCAGCCCTTGATGTACGGCTTGCCGTCGGCGGCCGGCGCCCGGACCCGGCCGACCAGCCCGGCCACCGCCAGGATCGTCGCCAGGTAGGGCAGCATGGCCAGGAACTGGTTCGGGATCACGCTGTTGATGGCGCCCAGGTACGTGGCGAGCTGGTCGGCGAAGCCGAAGAAGAGCGCCGCGAGCAGCGCCCCCGTCGGGCTCCACCGGCCGAAGATCAGCGCGGCCAGGGCGATGAAGCCCTTGCCGCCGATCATGTTCTTGGTGAACGAGTAGAGCGCCAGCGTGTAGGAGGCGCCGCCGATGCCGGCGACCACCCCGGCGAGCAGCACGTTGCGGTAGCGCAGCCCGAGCACCCTGACGCCCAGGGTGTCGGCGGCGGTGGGGTGCTCGCCGACCGAGCGGGTGCGCAGGCCCCACCGGGTGCGGAACAGCGCGATGTGGATGACCAGCACCAGCAGCAGGCCGAGGTAGAGGAAGATGTTGCCCCGGAACAGCGCCGGGCCGAGCAGCGGGATGTCCGACAGCAGCGGGATCTCCCAGTTGCCGAACCGGGGGGCGCTGTTGTACTTCTGCGCGTTGGTCTGCATCAGCCGCTCGTAGAGGAAGCCGGTGACGCCGACAGCCAGCAGGTTGAGCACGATGCCCATGACGACCTGGTCGACCAGGTAGCGGATCGAGAAGACGGCCAGCAGCAGCGAGATGAACGCGCCGCCGATCGCCGCCGCGACCAGGCCCACCCAGACGCTGCCGGAGAGGCTGCCGAAGAGCGCGCCGCTGAAGGCGCCCATCAGCAGCTGCCCCTCGATGGCCACGTTGACCACGCCGGAGCGCTCGCAGAGCACGCCGGCCAGCGCGCCGAAGACCAGCGGCAGGGCCAGGATGAACGTGCCCCGGAGGATGTTGACCAGCGGCATGAAGTTCTGCCCGGCCGGCGCGTCGGAGACCTGCCAGCAGAGGAACGACAGCACGAAGCCGACCAGCCCGACGCCGAGCACGAGGGTGAACCAGCGCTTCGGCAGCCCGGCGAGCATCGCGACGCCGGCGGCGACAGCGACGAGGCCGAAGAGGATCGCGCCGAGGGTGCCGTGGATCTCGAGCGCGGCGCCGGCGGCGTCCTCGCTCAGGGTGAAGCGGGCCTGCTCGCCGGTGGCGAGCGCCCCGAACACCACCGTCGCCAGCAGGCCGAGGGCGAGCAGCACGGCGCCGACCTTGCGGGTACGGGTCCAGAAGCCCTGGTCGACGGGGGCGACCGCGACGTCTTCGACAGCCATGGTGGACATGAGTTACCAGCCCTTCGCCAGGCTCGTCTGCAACCGGGCGGCGCGGGCGGCCCGGAGCTGGAAGATCGCCTTCACCAGGGCCGGCGCGGCGATGAAGATGACGATCAGCGCCTGGAGCACGGTGACCAGCTCCAACGAGATCCCCGAGTACGACTGCATCCGGTTGCCGCCGGCCTGGAGCGCGCCGAAGAGCAGCGCGGCCAGCGCGACGCCCCACGGCTTCACGCGGCCGAGCAGCGCCACGAGGATGCCGTCGAAGCCGATCTGCGCGACCACCAGCGGGGTCAGCGCGCTCGCGGTGGAGCCGAGCACCATGTTGGAGCCGCCGAGGCCGGCCAGGATCCCGGCGAAGACCATGATCAGGACGTACGTCCGGGTGACGCTGATGCCGGCGGTCCGGGCGGCGTCGGGGTTGGCGCCGACGGCGCGCAGCTCGAAGCCGAGCGTGGACCGGTTCAGCAGCCACCAGACCGCCCAGGTGGCCAGCACCGCCAGGATGATGCCGGCGTGCACCCGCAGCCCGTCGCCGAGGAGGCGGGGCAGCTGGGCCGACCCGTCCACCGGGCGGCTGATCGCGTCCGTGCGGTTCGGGTCCTGGACGCCGTTCTGCACGATGATCCAGGTCAGGAAGTACGTGGCGACGTAGTTGAGCATGATCGTGTTGATCACCTCGTGGGCGCCGGTGCGCGCCTTGAGGATGCCCGGAATGAAGCCCCAGATCGCCCCGCCGAGCGCGCCGGCGAGCACCGCGACGAGCAGGTGCAGGCCGGGCGGCAGCGGCAGCAGGAAGCCGGCCAGCGCGGCCAGGATCACGCCCATGGTCGCCTGGCCCTGGGCGCCGATGTTGAACAGGCCGCCCCGGAAGGCCAGTGCCACCGACAGGCCGGTGAAGACCAGCGGCGCGGTGTAGGTGAGCGTCTCCGAGATCGGGCTCATCACCGCCTGGAAGCCCACGGCGTCCGGGTCGAAGATCGCGCCCTTGAACAGGTTGCCGTACGCCTCGCTGACCAGCGTCCAGCTCGCGTTGAGCGCGTCGGCCGGCCGGGCCGTGATGTAGCTGTAGGTGGCGAGCACGTCGGGGTCGGACACGATCATCAGGATCGCGCCGACGATCATCGCCAGCACCAGCGACAGCAGGGTCACCGTGAAGGTGTTGGCCGCCCAGAGGTTGTCCAGGAACAGCCGGCCCAGCGAGGGCTTCGCCTCCGGGGCGGGGCCCTTCGGGGCGGTGGCCGTCCCGGCGCGCTCGGTGTTGCCGAGCGCGGTCCGCGCGGCCTGCGCCTCGGTCGCCGGCTCCTTGTCCGGGGAGCCCGACGGGGGCTTCGGGTTGGTCATGCCTCGTCCTCGTTGCCAGGGCTCTCGGCGGCGGGGGCCGCCGCGACGCCGTCGGCCGGGGTCGTGCCGGTCGTGGCGGCGGGTGCCGCGTCGGGGGTGATGCCGGCCATCAGCAGGCCGATCTCCTCGCGGGGGGGTGTCCGGGCCGACGATGCCGATGATCCGGCCGCGGTACATGACCGCGATCCGGTCGGCCAGGCCGATCACCTCGTCGAGCTCGCTGGAGACCACCATGACGGCGGTGCCGACGTCCCGCTCCCGGATGACCTGGCTGTGGATGAACTCGATCGACCCGACGTCGACGCCGCGGGTCGGCTGGGCGGCGATGAAGAGCTTCAGCGGCCGGGACAGCTCCCGGGCCACGATGACCTTCTGCTGGTTGCCGCCGGAGAGGGTGCCGACGGCCGCGTCGGCCGAGGAGGTGCGGACGTCGAACTGCGCGATCCGCTCCTTCGCCGACTTCGCGATGGCGTCCGGCTTCAGCGCCAGGCCCTTGCCGAAGGGCGGCCGGTCGTAGATGTCGAGCACCAGGTTCTCCGCGACGGAGAACTCCTTGACCAGGCCGTCGACGCTGCGGTCCTCGGGCACGTAGCCGACGCCGGCGCGGAGCACCTTCTTGGTCGACCAGCCGCTGACCTGTTGCCCGTCGAGGGTGACCGTGCCGGCGAGCGTCGGCCGCAGCCCCATGATCGCCTCGATCAGCTCGGTCTGGCCGTTGCCCTGCACGCCCGCGACGCCGAGCACCTCGCCCGCGTGCACGGTCAGGTCGACCCCGTCGACCGCGCGGATCTGCCGGTCGTCGTCGACGACCAGGCCGGAGACCTCCAGGACCGGCTTGCCGGGGGCGGCCGGCTCCTTCTCCACGGTGAGCCGCACGCTGCGGCCGACCATCAGCGCGGCCAGCTCGTCGCGGCTCGCCTCGGGCGAGGCGGTGCCGACGGTCTTTCCGCGCCGGATCACGGTGATCCGGTCGGCGATGGCCTTGACCTCGCCCAGCTTGTGGGTGATGAAGACGATCGACTTGCCGGCGGCCTTGAGCGACCGCATCACGGTGAGCAGTTCGTCCGTCTCCTGCGGGGTGAGCACGGCCGTCGGCTCGTCGAGGATGAGCAGGTCGACGTCGCGGGTGAGCGCCTTGACGATCTCCACCCGCTGCTGGATGCCGACCGGCAGGTCCTCGATCACCGCATCCGGGTCGACCCGCAGGTTGTACCGCTCGGAGACCTCGGCGACCTCGCGCCGGGCCCGCCGCCGGTCCAGGAAGCCGGCGATGCCGCCCCGGACCTGCTCGGCGCCGAGCATGATGTTCTCGGTCACGGTGAAGACGGGCACCAGCATGAAGTGCTGGTGCACCATGCCGATCCCGGCCGCGATCGCGTCGGACGGCCCCCGCAGCTTCAGCGGCGCGCCGTCGACCAGGATCTCGCCCTCGTCGGGCTGGTAGAGCCCGTAGAGCACGTTCATCAGGGTCGACTTGCCCGCGCCGTTCTCGCCGAGCAGGGCGTGGATCTCTCCAGGCTCCACCGTCAGATCGATGTGGTCGTTGGCGACCAGGTCACCGAACCGTTTGGTGATGCCGCGCAGTTCGAGTCTCAGCGCAACCTCCTGGAGTGCGAAGCGATGGTGCAGCGTAGCTGCCGGTGTACCGCTCGCGGCGCGGGGCCGTCGTCGGGTGGGTGTGGATCGGCCGCCCCGGCGCCGTGGGGGTTTCCCCGCGACGCCGGGGCGGCCGGATCGTCGTGCTGTACCGCCCGCCGGCCTACCCTGGTGATCGTCTCACCGCGGGCGGCCGGCGGAGCCTCACTTCGGCTGGGCCGCGGAGGTGACGGTGACGGTGCCGGCGGCGATGTCCGCCTTCAGCTTGTCGATCTCGGCCTTCAGCTCGGCCGGGACCTTGCTGTCGAACTCGTGGTACGGGGCGAGCCCGACACCGTTGTTGGACAGGTTGCCGAGGTAGCCCGGGGTGGCCGACAGCTTCTCGCCGCCGGCGGCCTTGACGACGGCCTCCTTGACGGCGTCCGGGATGTTCTTCTCGACGGTGGTGATGATCGCCGCGCAGTCCTGGGTGCTCTCGCAGCCGTCGACGTCCACCCAGATGGTGTTGTACTTGCCGCCCGACGCCTTCGCCGCACCGGTGGTGCCGAGGCCGGCGCCGCCGGCGACCGGCATGACGATGTCGGCGCCCTGGGCGACCAGCGCGTCGCTGACCTTCTTGCCCTCGTCCTGCTTGACGAAGTCGTTGGTGAAGGAGCCCTTCTGGGTGGCCTTGTCCCAGCCGACGACCTTGACCGACTTGCTCTTGGTCTTGTTGTAGTGCGCGACGCCGTCGGCGTAGCCGTCCATGAAGATGGTGACCGGCGGGATCGGCAGGCCGCCGTAGGTGCCCACCGTGCCGCTCTTGGACATGCCGGCGGCCAGGTAACCGGCGAGGAAGCCGGCCTGGGCGGTGTCGAACTGCATCGGGTAGACGTTGGTCTCCGGGACCTTCGCGTCGACGATGCCGAACTGCTGGTTCGGGTTCGCCTTGGCGATCTTGGAGGTCGCGTCACCCATCAGGCCGCCGACGGCCAGGATGAAGTCGCACTTCTGGTTGACGTACTGGGTCAGGTTGACCTCGTAGTCCGCCTCGGCCTTCGACGCGACGTACTTGATGTCGATGTTGTCGTTGGCCTTCTTGGCCTCCTCCAGACCCTTCCAGGCGGAGGTGTTGAACGACTTGTCGTCGATGCCGCCGACGTCGGTCACCATGCAGGCGCTGTACTTCTTGTCGCCACTGCCGGCGTTGTTGTTCTCCTCGGGAGCCTCGCCACACGCGGCGGCACTCAGCACGAGCCCACCCATCGCGAAGACGGAGGCAATCCGCATCCCACGCACAGAGCGCAAGACGTCTCCTTCCCATTGCACACCGCGTCCTGCACGGTGGCAGCCCTTTGAGCCGGCCTGCGCTGCGCCGCCGGCGTCCCACGTTACGGACGGGAGCGTACGCCCGCGCCCACCCACCGGCCGACAATCGTGCACGACTGTTGAGCGCCTGTTACCCCTACGTAACCCTTAGGTGGGGCAGATCACGCTCAGTGCTGGTAGGTGCGCGGCGAGGCGTCGCGGAACGTCCGGTTCTGCGCGTCGTCCCCCGCCGACGACGTTACCGCCAGAAGACGGCTACCGCCGCGTTGACCAGGGTCAACCCCACGGTTGCCAGGAAGTGCCCACGGTTGACCACGTCGCGCTTCCGGGAGAAGAACACCATGACAAAGATCAGGATGGCGAGCACCAACTTGGTAACAAGTTTCGCGGGATCGGGCTCGTCGCCGTCACGCAGGGGCGCGGAGAGGCCGATCCCGGTCGCCAGCATGATCACGGACCCCCAGAGCATGGCCGGGTTGATCCGCAGCTTCCCGCTGATGTACTGGACGATCGCGCCGCCGAGCAGCAGGGCGAAACCGATCAGATGGACGTAGCGAAGTATCAGTCTCAGAGCTTCCACGGGCACCATCCTCCCCCATCAACGACGGATCGTAGTAGTGGGGCGTAGGGGTCAGGCGAGCCGCCAGGCCTGGAAGGTGGGGCCGTCCGCCGGGAGGGTGACCGCGCCGTCGGCGTCGGGGCGCAGGGCGGGGGCGCCGCCGTACAGGTTCTCGGCCGGCCCCAGCCCCGCCAGGCGCAGCGGCTGGCCGGCGGCGCGGCGGGCCAGCACCAGCACCGTGCCGGTCGGGGCCTCGCGCAGGAAGACCAGCGTGTCCGCGTCGGCGCGCAGCCAGCGCAGGCCGCCGTGGCGCAGCGCGGGCTCGGCCCGGCGCAGCGCGATCAGGGCGCGGTACGCGGCGAACGTCGAGTCGTCCCAGCTCTCCGGCCGGTGCCACGGCATCGGCGTACGCGAGCCCTCGCCGTTGGTGCCGGTCAGGCCCAGCTCGTCGCCCGCGTAGATCATCGGGGTGCCGGGCATGGTGGCGAGCAGGCCGGCGGCGACCTCCTGCCGGGCGGCGTCGCCGACCACCGTCCTGATCCGCGCCGAGTCGTGCGAGCCGAGCAGCTGCCACGAGTGGGTGTACGACCGCCAGGAGACCAGCGACCGGTAGGTGTCCATCGTCGCCAGCACCGCGTCCGCGTCCCGCCGGCGCACCCCGCCGGGGGTGCCGAGGAAGTTCGGCACGGGCTGGTCGCCGTGCCGCAGCCAGGACCAGACCGGATCGGTGAAGCCGACGTAGTTCATCGTGCCGTGCCAGCCGTTCCGGTCGAGGTCGCCGGTGTGGTCGTGGCCGTGCTCGGCCATCAGCAGGGCGTCGGCCCGGGTCCGGGCGACCACCTCGCGCAGCAGCGCCGCCACCTCGTGCGTGTACGCGTCGGCGCCCCGCCGCCCGGTCATGTTCGCCACGTCCACCCGCCAGCCGTCCAGCCCGTACGGCGATCGCAGCCAGCGGCGCAGCAGCGAGTCCCCGGCGGTGGCGAAGCGCCGGCGCAGCTCGGCGCTGCCCCAGTTCAACTTGGGCAGCGACTTCACCCCGTTCCAGGACTCGTAGTCCCCGGTCACCTCGTCGAAGTAGTACAGCTCCCGCTCGGGCGCGGAGGAATCGGAGGCGGCCCTGGTGAACCACTCGTGCGCGTCGCCGGTGTGGTTGCTGGTGATGTCGCCGAGCAGCCGCCAGCCCCGGGCGCGTACGGCGTCGGCGAGGCGGGCCAGGGCGGCGTCCCCGCCGAGCAGCGGGTCGACGGTGTCGAAGCTGGCGGCGTCGTAGCGGTGGTTGGAGCGGGCCGGGAAGATCGGGGTCAGGTAGACGGTGTTGACGCCGAGGCGGTCCAGGTGGTCCAGCCGCCCGGTGACGCCGTCCAGGTCGCCGCCGTAGAACTGCCGGGGGGTCTCGGGGCCGCGCCCGATCACCGGGGTGTCCCAGTCGCACGGGATAGCCCAGTCCGGCAGCTCGCGGCCCTCGGCGGCGGCGGAGCGGGCGAACCGGTCCGGGAAGATCTGGTAGATCACCGCGTCGCGGGCCCAGGCGGGCGGCGGGGCGTGGGTGACCAGCTTGAAGTCGCCGTTGTCGGGCACGTCGTGGGCCACCACGCCGGCGGCGTTCAGCCAGCGGTAGCCCCGGCTGCCGGTGAGCATGAACCGGTAGTTGCTGACCGGGTTGCGGGCCTCGACGGGGACCCGCCACCAGACGTCGGCGCCGTCGGTGCGGTCGACGACCGCCTCGGTGAACCGGGGCTCGCCGTCGCCGGTGGTGCGCACGTGCACCTGCCGGACGTCGGCGCCGGCCGGCACCCGGACGAAGACGTCGACGACGTCGCCGAGGGCGGGCTCCTGCTCGGGGACGTACAGGGCGGAGCCGTCGTGGTGCGGCAACAGGGACATGATGGCGCCTTTCGCGTCGGTCGGACGGGAGAGAAAGGGGTCTCCCGCCGCGGCCGGTTCCCCGACCGCGGCGGTCGATCCGTGACTGCTCCGGTGTACGTCGGACGCCGACGCCCTTGCCGCAGCTTTGCGGTGTCGCGGAACAGCCGGTGGGCCCGGCTGGTCGCGACGGAGCGGCACCCCTCGCCTCGACCTCGGCGAGGAGCGGCCACCTATCCGATTTATCCTTTGACGGCCCCGGCGGTGAGGCCGGAGACGATGTAGCGCTGGACCATCTGGAAGACCAGCACCGTGGGGATCGCGGTGAGCAGGGTGCCCGCCGCGAAGATCCCGAAGTTGTTGTTGCGTTCGCCGGCCACCAGGCCGAACATCCCGACCGCGAGGGTCTTCGACTCGCTGTTGGTCAGGAAGACGTTCGCCATCAGGAACTCGTTGATGGTGCCGATGAAGGCGAGCAGGCCGGTCACCGCCAAAATCGGCGCCACCAGCGGCAGCATGATCCGGAAGAAGACCTGGGCGTGCGTGGCGCCGTCCATCGTGGCCGACTCGTCCAGCTCCCGGGGGAGCGTGTCGAAGAAGCCCTTCATCAGCCAGGTGTTCACGCCCAGCGCGCCGCCCAGGTAGAGCAGCAGCAGGCCCCACGGCGTGTTGAAGCCGATCGCCGGCCACAGGTCGGTGATCGTCGTGAAGATCAGGAAGATCGCCACGATCGCCAGGAACTGCGGGAACATCTGGATCAGCAGGAGCGAGAGCAGCCCGACCCGCCGGCCGGCGAAGCGCATCCGGGAGAAGGCGTACGCCGCCAGCGCCGACAGGAAGACCGACGCGAACGAGGCCACCCCGGCGATGAGCAGCGAGTTGAGGAACCACCACCCGAACGCCGTACGGTCGAACAGGTTCGTGAAGTTCTCCACGGACGCCCCGGTCGGCAGCAGCTCCGTCGAGGAGAGCGTGCCGAGCGGGTTGAGCGCGGCCGAGAGCACGAACAGGATCGGGAAGAGGCTGAACGCGACGGCCAGCACGCCCACCAGGTGGCGCCAGCCGACCTGGGCGAACCACCGGTTGCGCCGCCGGCCCGCGTTGCGGTTGACGGCCGGGGCGCCGGTCGCGCCGCCCGCCGCCGGGGTACCGCTGAGCGAGGTCACGAGTACACCTCCTCCTGCTTACGGGTGCGCCGGAAGCTCACCGCCGACACCACCGCGACGATGGTGAAGATGAAGATCGACACCGCGGCCGCCAGGCCGAACTGGGCGCCCTGCGCGCCGAAGGCCAGCCGGTACGTGTACGTGATCAGCAGGTCCGTCGCCCCCGCGGTCGGGTTGTCCGCCGGGAAGGGACCGCCCTCGGTGGTCAGGTAGATCGCGTTGAAGTTGTTGAAGTTGTACGCGAACGACGCGATCAGCAGCGGGGAGAGCGCGACCAGCAGCAGCGGCAGGGTGACCGACCGGAACGACTGCCACGGCGACGCGCCGTCGACAGACGACGCCTCGGTCAGCTCCTTCGGGATGGCCTGGAGCGCGCCCGTGGCGACCAGGAACATGTACGGGTAGCCGAGCCAGAGCTGCACCAGGATCACCGCGATCCGGGCCGACCACTCCTGGCCGAACCAGTCCACCCCGATCCCGAACAGGTTGTTGATCAGGCCGAAGTCGGTGTTGAACATGTCCCGCCAGACCAACAGCATCGCGAAGGACGGCATGGCGTACGGCAGGATCAGCAGGATCCGGTAGAAGTTGGTGCCCCGCATCCGGGGCGAGTGCAGGGCCAGGGCGATGAACATGCCCAGGATGAACGTGCCGCCGGTGGAGCCGATGGCGAAGGCGAAGTTCCACAGCAGCGTGCCGAAGAACGGCCCGGAGATGGCCGGGTCGGTGAGCACCCGGGAGAAGTTCTCCAGCCCGACGGTGACCTTCCAGCCCTGGGCCAGCCGCTCGCCGTCGGCGGCCACGAAGGCGCCGCTCTCCTCGTCCGCCGTCCAGGTCCTGCCGCTCTCGATGTCCTTGATGCAGTCACAGCCGGCGTCGTACGCCCGGATGGCCTTGCCCTCGTAGGCGCGGGACAGGCCGGCGGAGCGCAGCGCGCCCCCGGACGTCGGCACGACCAGGTCGGTGA
This sequence comes from Micromonospora sp. M71_S20, assembly GCF_003664255.1. Taxonomy (NCBI): domain Bacteria; kingdom Bacillati; phylum Actinomycetota; class Actinomycetes; order Micromonosporales; family Micromonosporaceae; genus Micromonospora; species Micromonospora sp. M71_S20. The sequence continues at coordinate 1,667,820 of NZ_RCCV01000001.1, forward strand.
TCTCCTGGCTGCGGGCGCTGGCCTGGCCGAAGTTGAGCACCGTGTAGCCGTCGGCGGCGGTGACCTTGCCGCCCGGGGCCACGGTGACGTCGGCCGGGTCGAGCTGGCGCAGCCCGCCGGCGTCGCCGGCCGAGACGGTGCCGGTGCCCGGGTCGCTGACCAGGAAGACGAGCGGGCCGGTCGCGGGATCGCCCTCGGTGGCGACGGAGAGGGCGTACTCGGTGGAGCCGGGCACCTGCTTGACCGACGCGGTCTGGATGGCGACGACGGCGTCTTCCTTGGTGCCGCGGTGGCCGTCGCCGAAGTTCGTGAAGGCGGTGCTCGCCGTGTACAGCACCGGGACGATCTGGAACGCGATCAGGAAGAGCGTGCCGGGGACCAGGTACTTCGCCGGGATGTGCCGGCGGGTCAGGTAGAGGTAGAAGAGTCCGACGGTGGTGGCGGCCAGCACGGCCAGCCCGATCCACTTCTCCGCCTCGACGAGCGGGAAGGCCGCCCAGACCGCGATCCCGGCGGTCAGGCCGAGCAGGACCACCTTGACGAGCAGACCGGTCGCGGTGATCGGCGCGTGGTGCCGCGCGGTGCGGGACTTGCCCGGGAGCCCGGGGCCGACGGGCTCCCGGCCCGGGGGCTGCGTGGCAGCCCCCGGGCCGGACAGCGACGTGCTCATTACTTGATCTGGCCGGAGATGGTCTTGCCGGCTGCGGTGATCGTCTTGGCCGGGTCGGCGCCGCCGATGATGGCGGCCTCGGCCTTGCCGAACGGGTCCCAGATGGTCGCCATGGCCGGGATCGCCGGGAGCACCTGGCCGTTCTTGCCGGCCTCCTGGAACTTGGCCAGGTCCGGGTCGGTGCCCTTGACCTGGTCGAGGGCGGCGGTCAGCGCCGGCGGGCGGGGCTCGGCGTTGTAGAGCGCCACGGCCAGCTCGGGGGTGGTGACGTGGTTGGCGACGAACTCCTGGGCCAGGGCCTTGTTCTTGCCCTTCGCGGCGACGTAGAACGCCTGGACACCCACGAACGGCTGGGCCTCCTTGCCACCGGCGAAGCCGGGGACCGGGGAGATGTCGTACTTGATGTTGGCCTTCTTGGCGTCCGCGATGGCCCACGGGCCGGAGACCAGGTAGGCGCACTTCTTGCCGGTGAACGTGGCGATCGAGTTCTCGCCGGTGATCGAGCGCTTGAGCGCGCCGTCGCCCTTCTCACCGAGCTTGGCGATTTTCTTGAACGCCTCGATCGACTCCGGCTTGCCCACGCCCAGGTCCTTCGGGTCGTAGTCGCCGTTGGCGCCCGTGCCGAAGAGGTACCCGCCACCGGAGGTGTAGAGCGGGTAGATGTGGTAGGCGTCGCCGTTCTGGCCGGACTGGAGGCAGAGGATCTCGCTGGCCTTCTTCTCGGCCTTGAGCTTCTTGCCGGCGGCGACGAGGTCCTCGATGGTCTTCGGCGCCTCGGGGGCCAGCTCGGTGTTGCGGATCAGCGCCAGGTTCTCCATGGCGTAGGGCACGCCGTAGAGCTGGCCGTTGAACGTGACGGCCTTGACGGCGGTCTCGTTGAAGCCGCTCTTCTGCTCGGCGGCGAGCTGCACCGGGTCGATGGCGCCGTTCTGGACGAGGTTGCCGATCCAGTCGTGCGCGCCGACCACGACGTCCGGGCCGCTGCCCTGCTGCGAGGCGGTGACGAAGTTGGTCTGGAGGTCCTTGGAGACGGCCTGGACCTCGACCGTGACGCCGTTCTCCTGACCGAACTTCTCGGCGAACGGCTTGAGGGCGGCGGTGCGCTTGTCGTCGGCCCAGATCACCAGCTTGCCGCCGGCGGCGGCCTTGGTGGATTCCTTCGCGGCCGGCTCGTCGCTGCTGTCGCTGCCGCAGCCCGACGCGGCGAGCGCCAGGCCGAGGACGGCGACCACACCCGCGGTACGGATGCGCATCGGTACTCCTGTCGTCATGGCGGCACGCCGGGGGAAGGGCGACCCGCCAGTGGAAGCTCTGTAAGTTTCTTGCCAACCGGCGCTCGGCGTGCTGCGCCGCTGCTCTCGCGTGTTGCGGGGACGTTAGCAAGAGGTTGCAGAGAATGGAAGGGCTTGCAGAAGTGTACGCAAGAACTTGCCAGTGAGCTAAAGTGCGCCCATGCGCGCTCGACTGTCCGACATCGCCCAACAGGCCGAAGTCAGCGAGGCCACGGTGTCGCGGGTGCTCAACGACCGCCCGGGAGTGGCCCCCGAAACCCGGCAAGCCGTACTGACCGCCCTCGATGTGCTCGGTTACGAACGCCCGGCCCGGCTGCGCAAGCGCAGCGCCGGCCTCGTGGGTCTGGTGGTCCCCGAGCTCGACAACCCGATCTTCCCCGCCTTCGCCCAGGTGATCGAGTCGACCCTGGCGCAGAGCGGCTTCACCCCCGTGCTGTGCACCCAGACCGCCGGCGGCGTCACCGAGGACGAGTACGTCGAGATGCTGCTGGACCGGCAGGTCTCCGGAATAGTCTTCGTCTCCGGCCTGCACGCCGACACCGCCGCCAACCACGACCGCTACCGGGCCCTGATCGCCCGCCCGCTGCCCGTCGTGATGATCAACGGGTACGCGCCCGGCATCCCCGCGCCCTTCGTCTCCTGCGACGACGGCGAGGCCACCGAGCTGGCCGTGGCCCACCTGGTGGCGCTCGGACACCGCCGCATCGGGCTGATCACCGGCCCGGACCGGTTCGTGCCGGTGCAGCGCCGGGTGGCCGGCTTCCGGGCCGCGATGGGCCGGCTGGTCGGCGTCGACGAGGCCGGCCTCGACGAACTGGCCGAGCTCTCCCTGTTCGGTGTGGAGGGTGGCGAGGCCGCCGCCGCCCGGCTGCTGGACCGCGGTGTCACCGGCATCGTCTGCGGCTCCGACCTGATGGCGCTCGGCGCGATCCGGGCCGCCCGGCAGCGCGGCATGTCGGTCCCCGGCGAGCTGTCGGTGGTCGGCTACGACGACTCCCCGCTGATGGCCTTCACCGACCCGCCGCTGACCACCATGCGGCAGCCGGTGGCCGCGATGGCCGTCGCCGCCGTCCGGGCCCTGGTCGACGAGATCAACGGGCACGCCGCCCCGCACTCGGAGTACGTGTTCCGCCCGGAACTGGTGGTGCGCGGCTCCACCGCGGTCGCCCCCACCGACGCCGCCCGGTGGGCTCCGGGCGGCGCGACCCGGCAGCGCCCGGCCCCGCCCGCCCTCGCCGTACCGGCCTGACCGCCCCGTCTGCCCGCCCGACCGCCCTCGCCGACCTGGCCGCGGGCCCCGGAAGGGCTCACCGATCGTGAGCCGGCGGAGTCGTGGCGTGATCATTGCCATTTCTTGCGCAAGGAATGCTTGACTCTTGCAGTCGCGGGCGGCATTCTGCTCAGACACCGCCCCCGCACCCGCACGCGCCGGGTGCCGCCGTCCCGCGCCACAGAACGGGGAACGCCACCGATGACCGTCAGCAACCCCACGCCGCTGACCTCCGACGACGACTGGTGGCGTTCCGCGGTCGTCTACCAGGTCTACGTACGCAGCTTCGCCGACTCCAACGGCGACGGCGTCGGCGACCTCCAGGGCATCCGTGAGCGCCTGCCGTACCTGCGCGACCTCGGGGTGGACGCGCTCTGGCTGACCCCGTTCTACACCTCGCCGATGATCGACGGAGGGTACGACGTCGCCGACTACCGCGACGTCGACCCGATGTTCGGCACCCTCACCGACTTCGACGCCATGATCACCGACGCGCACGCCCTCGGCCTGCGGATCATCGTCGACCTGGTGCCCAACCACACCTCCAGCGCGCACCCGTGGTTCCAGGCGGCGCTGGCCGCCGGCCCCGGCTCCCCCGAGCGCGCGCGCTACCTCTTCGCCGAGGGCACCGGCGAGCACGGCGAACTGCCCCCGAACGACTGGGAGAGCATCTTCGGCGGCCCCGCCTGGACGCGGATCGACGACGGCCAGTGGTACCTGCACCTGTTCGACCCGGCCCAGCCGGACCTGAACTGGCGCCACCCGGAGGTCCGGACCGAGTTCGAGGGCGTCCTGCGCTTCTGGCTCGACCGGGGCGTGGACGGCTTCCGGATCGACGTGGCGCACGGCATGATCAAGGCCGAGGGGCTGCCGAACGTCGGGTTCAGCTCGATGACCACCGGTCAGCGCCAGGCGGAGCTGCTCGGCAAGGGCCGGCTCCCCTACTTCGACCAGGACGAGGTGCACGACATCTACCGCGCCTGGCGGCCGATCCTGGACAGCTACCCGGGCGGCCGGATGGCGGTCGCCGAGGCGTGGGCCGAGACCCCGCAGCGCCTCGCCCGCTACATCGGCCCGGACGAGCTGCACCAGGCGTTCAGCTTCGACTTCCTCGACGCGACCTGGTCGGCCGACTCGTTCCGCAAGGTCATCGACACCGCGCTCGCCGAGTCGACCATCGTCGGCGCGCCCACCACCTGGGTGCTGTCCAACCACGACAAGCAGCGGCACGTCACCCGCTACGGCGACGGCGCCGAAGGGCTGCGCCGGGCGCGGGCCGCCACCCTGCTGATGCTCGCCCTGCCCGGCTGCGCCTACATCTACCAGGGCGAGGAACTGGGCCTGCCGGAGGTGCTCGACCTGCCGGACGAGCTGCGCCAGGACCCCGCGTTCCTGCGCACCGGGCAGAGCCGGGACGGTTGCCGCGTACCGATCCCGTGGAGCGGCGAGCTGGCCCCGTACGGCTTCGGGCCGCAGGGCAGCGAGCTGAGCTGGCTGCCGGCCCCCGCGACCTGGCGTGGCCTCTCGGTCGCCGCCCAGGCCGGCGTGCCCGGCTCGACGCTGGAGCTCTACCGCACCGCGCTGCGGATCCGCCGGGAACACCCGGCGCTGGCCGCCGACGCGGGCGGGGTCACCTGGTTGGAGGCCGGGCCGGGAATGCTCGCCTTCAGCCGCACCGCCGGCGACACCGTGCTGACCTGCGTGGTCAACATCAGCGGTGCGCCGGCCCTGATCGACGGGTACGGCGCGCCGATCGCCGCCAGCGAGCCGCTCACCGGGCAGGGCTCCGGCCATCTGCTCGGAGTCGACGCGGCGGCCTGGTTCGAACGGCGCTGAGCGGGTAACCCGTCATCGACCTGGTCGTCCGTTGTGCCCCGCGCCGACGGGCGACTGGGCTACCGACCCCTTGTGGTGGGGGGTGAGGTGGCGCCGGCGCCACCGGAGTCCGCTCCGGCGGCGCCGGCGTCCATCGGGGCACGTGTCGCCCCCGGCCCCTGCGGGTACGGCAGGCCCATGGTGGTTCGCGTCGCGCAGTACACCCTCGACGTCGTCGATCTCGACCTGATGGCCGGCTTCTGGGCGGCGGCGCTCGGCTACGCCGTCGACGCCGGCGGCGACGGCAGCGCGAAGCTCCATCCCCCGGACGACCGGGTCGGGGCTCCCACCGTCTGGTTGCAGGGCTCCGGCACGCCCAAGCACGGAAAGAACCGGCTGCACCTGGACGTGGTCGCCGACGGCGATCCGGCGGACGAGGTGAGCCGGTTGATCGGGCTCGGCGCCCGGCCCACGGACGTGGGGCAGCGCGGCGACGAGGGGTTCACGGTGCTGGCCGACCCCGAGGGCAACGAGTTCTGCGTGCTGCACAGCTCGCCCCACCGCCGCTGACCCGCGCAGCCGGGCGGCCCCGGCTCCGCCCGGACCGGCTCAGGCGCCGCCGGTGAGCTTGGCGGCGATGCGCCCGAAGCCCGCCCGCAGCTCGGCCTCGGTGGGCGGGGCGAGGGGCTCCGCCCGGTCGGCCTCCTCGGCCGCCGCCTCCAGTTCCTCGTCGATGGTGTCCTCGAAGTCGCCGTAGAGGTCGGCCTGGTCGAACTGCGCCGCCTCGTCCTCGGCGGCGACCTGTGCCGCGGCGATCTCGCCCCGGATCTCCTCGGCCGAGACCGCGGGCAGCAGCGGCTCGACCACCGCCATCAGCTGCTCCTCGGCGACGATCGCCTCGGCCAGCGCGAGGGCGTGCGGCCGCTCGTAGGGGCCGCAGACCACCGGCTCCCACTCGTCGGCGTCGCCGAGCGGGCCGAAGGTGATGATCCACGGCAGGCCGAGCATCGGCGAGTCGTCCGGCAGGTCCAGTGTCACGAGTGCGCCCACGCGCCCATCATGGTCCGTCGCGCCACGGCACAGGGAGGCATTCGCCCCTATTCACCGCCGCCGTGGCTGTCGGGATTCCGCCGCGCGGCGTCAGCCCGGTCGCGTCGCGTCCAACGCCGCGCGGACCAGGGCCAGCGCCGCCGCGGGCGGCACGCCCAACCGGGCGGCCTCGGCGGCGTAGTCGGCCGCCACCCGCTGCAACCGGTCCGTCGCATCATCGCGCCCGGGTGCGACGAAGGTGCCGTGCCGGCCGCGGGTCTCCAGCAGACCGGCCGTCTCCAGTTCCCGGTAGGCCCGGGCCACCGTGTTGGCCGCCAGCCCCAGGTCGGCCGCGAAGCGTCGGACGGTGGGCAGCCGCGTGCCCACCGCCAACCGGCCCGTCCCGATCAGCTCCGCGAGCTGCCCGCGCACCTGCTCGTACGGCGGCACCGCCGAGCCCTGGTCGACCGAGATCCGCACGCCCGCTCCCCCACTCATCCGGCCCCGCCCGGGGCGCCGGGATCCGTGTCCGCGTCCAGGTCCACCGGCGCCGGGCCCTCCGCCAGGTCCACCACCCGCCCGCGCGGGCTGGTCGCGGCCAGCGCCGCGCCGAAGAGCACCAACTGGTTGAGCAGGTAGAGGTAGAGCAGCAGCCCCACGGCGCCCGCCACCACCGTGTACGCCGGGTTCCGCTCGGTGCGCACCACGTAGAAGCGCCCGACGGTGTTCAGCAGCGTGATGCCGACCGCGACCAGCAGCACCACCGGGCGCAGTCGGGCCCGGCTCATCCGCAGCCTCGGCACCGCCACCAGCAGCAGGGTGGCCAGCACCGCGTTGACCAGCACGCTGAGCACCGCGCTGACCGTGGTCAGGCCGACCGAGCCGGTGCTGCGCAGCAGGAAGCGCAGCAGCGACTCCAGGGCGTCCACCGCCGCCACCGAGACGCCGAGCAGCACGAAGATGACCACCAGCACGCCCAGGTCGACCAGGCGGCGGACCACCAGGTTGCCCGGTTGCTGGTTGAGCCCGTACATGAGCCGCTGGGAGGAGCGGATCGCCTCCACCCAGCCGATCCCCGTGAACGCCAGGATGATCAGGCCGACCACCCCGACCGTGCCGCTGCTGTCGGCGATCTGCACGGGGTCGAGGAACGGCAGGTTCTCCCGGAGGAAGTCCGCGGCGGCCGCGCTGACCTCGTCGTTGTCCTCCAGGATGGCCCCGAAGATCGAGTACCCGACCAGCGCCAGCGCGAAGACCGCGAAGAAGCCGTAGTAGGCGATGGCGGCGGCCAGCCGCCCGCCCAGCACGTCGTTGTAGAGCACGCCGGCCCGCCACAGGTGGTCGGCGGCGCCCCACCGACGGCGCATGGCGCTGATCCGACGGTCGATGCCCGCCTCGATGCGGCCCAGCACGTTCACGCCGTCATCCTCGCCGATCTCCCGCCCCCGCGCCGGCAACCGGCCGCCGGCCCGCACCGGGCGGCGGCCACGCGGCACGAGGCGGCGTCGATCGTACGGCGTGGGTCGGCGTCGGCACGGTGGACGCCGTGGCGCTCGTGGCGCACCCGGGCGACCGCTCAGCCGCCCAGCCGGAAGTCCCGGCGCGGCTGCCACCGGGTCTGCCCGCTGTGCGAGAAGAGGGTGAACGCCTCGACCTCGAACATGGCCGAGAAGTCGGCCAGGTCCTCGTACGCCCGGTCCAGCGCCTCCGGCGCGACGTCCTGCGCGACCGTGACGTGCGGGTGGTACGGGAAGCGTGTCTCGCGGTGCAGCTCGGGGGCGGCCCTGATCGCGGCGGCGAGCAGCTCGCACTCGCTGATCCCGGCGGCCACGGCCACGAAGACGACCTGGGTCACCGGCCGGAACGTGCCGGTGCCCCGCAGGTGCAGGGTGAACGGCAGGTGGGCGGCGGCGACCGCGCCGAGGTGCCGTTCCACCGCCGGCAGCGTCGCCACCGGGATCTCGGTCGGCCCGAGCAGGGTCACGTGGGCGGGCACGACCCGCGGGTCGCCGGCCTCGACGCGCCGCCGGGTGAGCATGCCGCCCCACGGCTCCGGGATGTCGACCGCGATGCCGATCTCGATGGTGTCGCCGGCGTCCGGCGCCCCGTCCCTGCGATCCACGCTGTCCGTCATCCCTCCGGCCACCGGCCCGTCCGCCCTCACCCGTCGCGCCGGGGCGCTACTCGCCGCGCACCGGCGGGAAGAAGCCCACCCGCTCGTACACGGTGCGCAGCGTCGCGTCGGCGGTCGCGCGGGCCTTCTCCGCGCCGGCGACGAGCAGCTTGTCCAGCTGCGCCGGGTCGTCGAGGTAGGTCCGGGTGCGCTCCTGGACCGGGCCGACGAACTCCCGCACCACCTCGCCGAGGTCCTTCTTCAGGTCGCCGTAGCCCTTGCCGGCGTACGCGGCGACCAGGTCGTCGACGCTGCGCCCGCTCAGGGCCGAGTAGATGGTCAGCAGGTTGGAGATGCCGGGCTTGGTCTCGGTGTCGAAGACGATCTCCCGACCCGTGTCCGTGACCGCGGAACGGATCTTCTTGGCCGAACGGGCCGGATCATCCAGCAGGTTGACGATGCCGGCCGGCGACGAGGACGACTTCGACATCTTCGCCGTCGGGTCCTGGAGGTCGGTGATCTTCGCGGTGTCCTTCACGATGTGCGGCGCGGGCACCGTGAGGGTCGGCCCGAACAGCGAGTTGAACCGCTGGGCCAGGTCGCGGGAGAGCTCCAGGTGCTGACGCTGGTCCTCGCCCACCGGCACGGCGTTGGCCTGGTAGAGCAGGATGTCGGCGGCCTGCAGGATCGGGTAGGTGAACAGGCCGACGCTCGCCCGCTCGCCGCCCTGCTTCTGCGACTTGTCCTTGAACTGCGTCATCCGGCTCGCCTCGCCGAACCCGGTGATGCAGCCCAGCACCCAGGCGAGCTGCGAGTGCTCGGGCACCTGCGACTGCACGAAGACCGTGCTGCGCTCGGCGTCGAGGCCGACGGCGAAGAGCTGGGCGGCCGCCATCCGGGAGCGCTGCACGAGCGTCTTCGGGTCGTGCCCCGCGGTGATCGCGTGCAGGTCGACCACGCAGTAGTAGGCGTCGTGGGTGTCCTGCAACGCCACCCAGTGCCGCACGGCGCCCAGGTAGTTGCCGAGGTGGAACGAGTCGGCCGTCGGCTGGATGCCGGAGAAGACGCGGGGGCGGGCGGGTACGTCGGGCATGGCGGCAATTCTGTCAGCAAGACCCGGTGCGCGTCATGACGGGCCGGCGGGTCGGCTCCGCCCCGTCGGTGCCGGGGCGGCGACCTCGCGCCGTGGCTCCGGCAGGCGCCCGGCGGTGACCGTGAGCCGGGCCACCCGTCGCCCCTCCAGCGTGAGCACCCGCAGCAGCCACCCGCCGGACGGGTCGTCGGGTTCCGCGCGGCCGTCGCCGGCCGGGCCGGCGGTCACCGGCACCTCGTCGCCGGCGACCGGGAGCCGGCCCAGCGCGGCCATCACGAAGCCGCCGACGGTCTCGTACGGGCCGGGCGGCAGGCTCACGCCGGTGTGCTCGGCGAAGTCGGCGAGGTTGAGCCGGCCGTCCACCACGGCGGGCAGGCCCGCGTGCACCGGGTCGGGGGCGGTGTCGTACTCGTCGTGGATCTCCCCGATCAGCTCCTCGATCAGGTCCTCCAGGGTGACGATGCCGGCGGTGCCGCCGTACTCGTCGACCACCACGGCGAGGTGGTGGCGTTCCCGGCGCATCTCGCTGAGCGCGGCGAGCACCCGTTTGCTGCCGGGCAGCCGCTTCACCTCCCGGGCCAGCTCGCCGACGGTGGTGCGGGGGTCGAGGTCGGGGTGGAGCAGCACGTCGCGCAGGTGCACGAAGCCGACCACGTCGTCGTGGGTGCCGTCGATGACCGGGTAGCGGGTGTGCGTCTCGGCCCGGACCAGCCGCTCCGCCTCGGCGATGGTGAGCCGGGCGGAGAGGAAGACGACCTCGGTGCGCGGCATCATCACCTCGCGGACGAGGCTCGCGCCCGCGACCAGCACCTCGTCGATGATGCGGCGCTCGACCGGGTCGAGCAGGGTGTTGGCGGCGACCAGGTCGCGCAGCTCCGCCTCGCTGATCCGCTCCCGGCCGGCCGCCGGGCTGGCGCCGAGCAGGGCCGTCACCGCCCGGGTGGCGGCGTCCGCGGCGCGCACCACCATCCGGGCGACGGCCCGGGGCAGCGGCCCCGGCTCGCGGCGTGACCGGCTCCGGGCGCGTCGCCGCAGCCCGGGAGCACCCGCTTCCCGCATGACAGTGATGGTAGACAGCACCGGGCCGGCAGGCTGTCCATGTTCGGGTCTGTTCGAAGTTGGGGAATCATGATGGAATGGCAAGGTCGCCGACGGAGGGCGGTCCCCGCACGACCGGCCGTAGGGTGATCACGACACGGGCCGCGACCGGGCGGCCAGGCAGGAGGAGACCGACGTGAAACTGCTCGTCACCGGCGGCGCCGGCTTCATCGGCAGCGTGGTGACCCGGATGCTGCTCGACGCGGGCCACGAGGTGGTGGTGCTCGACGACCTGCGCACCGGCCACCGGGAGGCGCTCGCCCCCGACGCCACGTACGTCGACGCGTCCGTCCACGACGCCGCGCGGGTGCTCACCCCCGGCGCGGGCTTCGACGGGGTGCTGCACTTCGCCGCGCTGATCGCCGCCGGCGAGTCGATGACCAGGCCCGAGCTCTACTGGCACGCCAACACGGTCGGCTCGATCGCCCTGATCGACGCCGTCCGGGCCGCCGGCGTGCCCCGCCTGGTCTTCTCCTCCACCGCCGCCGTCTACGGCAACCCCACCGAGCTGCCGATCCCGGAGACCGCGGTCAAGGCCCCCACCAACACCTACGGCGCCACCAAGCTCGCCGTCGACATGGCCCTCACCTCCGAGGCGATCGGGCACGGCCTGGCCGCCGTCTCGCTGCGCTACTTCAACGTCGCCGGCGCGTACCTCGACGGCGACGTCGCGCTCGGCGAGCGGCACGACCCCGAGACCCACCTGATCCCGATCGCGCTGGAGGTGGCCGCCGGCCGGCGGGAGAAGCTCCAGCTCTTCGGCGACGACTACCCGACCGTCGACGGCACCTGCGTGCGCGACTACATCCACGTCGCCGACCTGGCCCGCGCCCACCTGCTGGCGCTCGACGCCGCGACCGCCGGCCAGCACAGGATCTACAACCTGGGCAACGGCAACGGCTTCACCAACCGGCAGGTGGTCGACGTGGTCCGCGAGGTCACCGGGCACCCCGTGCCGGTCGAGGTGGCACCGCGCCGCGAGGGCGATCCCGCCGAGCTGGTCGCGTCGTCCGCACTCGCCCGCGAGGAGTTGGGCTGGGTGCCGCAGAAGCCGACCCTGCCCGACATCGTCGCCGACGCCTGGGCCTTCTACCGCACCCACATCGTGGGGCCGCGATGACCGACGACGTCGCGACCCGCGCCACCGCCGGCTTCCGTTCGGCGTACGGCGAGCCGCCCACCGGCCGCTGGGCGGCTCCCGGGCGGGCGAACCTCATCGGCGAGCACACCGACTACAACGACGGCTTCGTGCTCCCCTTCGCCCTGCCGCTGCGCACGGTGGTGGCAGCCGCCCCGCAGCCCGGCGACACCTGGACGGTCTGCTCGGAGCTCACCGGCGAGACGGTCACCTTCGGCGCCGACGAGCTCGCCGGGCCCGGCCGCGTCGACGGCTGGGGGGCCTACGTGGCGGGGGTCGTCTGGGCGCTGCGGGAGGCGGGGCACGCGGTGCCCGGCGCGCGCCTGGCGATCGCCTCCGACGTGCCGCTGGGCGCCGGGCTGTCCTCCTCGGCGGCGCTGGAGGCCGCCGTGCTGGCCGCCCTTGTCGACCTGGGCGGGCTGGACCTGCCCGCCGAGCGGCGGCCCCGGCTGGCCCAGCGCGCGGAGAACGACTACGTGGGCGCGCCGACCGGGATCATGGACCAGTCGGCGGTGATCCGGTGCCGCGCCGGGCACGCGCTCTTCCTGGACTGCCGCGACGAGTCCGTCGAGCAGGTCCCCTTCGACCTGGACGCCGCCGGCCTCGCCGTGCTGGTCGTCGACAGCCGGGCCCCGCACCGGCACGCCGACGGCGAGTACGCCGCCCGCCGCGCCTCCTGCGAGCGGGCGGCCGGGCTGCTCGGCGTCGCGGCGCTGCGGGACGTCCCGGCCGACGGGCTGGCCGACGCCCTCGCCCGACTCGACGAGGACGAGACCCGCCGCCGGGTACGGCACGTCGTCACCGAGAACCAGCGGGTGCTCGACACCGTCGCGCTGCTGCGCGCCGGGCGGGTACGCGAGATCGGCCCGCTGCTGACCGCCTCGCACGCCTCGATGCGGGACGACTTCGAGATCACCGTCCCGGAGATCGACACGGCCGTCGAGGCGGCCCTGGCCGCCGGGGCGCTCGGTGCGCGGATGACCGGCGGCGGCTTCGGCGGCTGCGTCCTCGCCCTCGTCGACGCGGAGCGGGCCGACGCGGTCGCCGCCGCCGTCACGGCCGCGTACGCCGAGCGGGGCTTCGCCGCGCCCGGCCACGTCACCGTCCTGCCCGGCCCGGGCGCGGCCCGGCTGGACTGACCACGGTGGGCGGTCACCCGCCCACCGTGGGGGTCACTGCGCCTCGACGATCATCCCCGCGCCGACCGTACGGTTGGTGGCCTCGTCGATGATCACGAAACCGCCGGTGGTGCGGTTGCGGCGATACTCGTCCGCGAGCAGCGGAACGGTGGTCCGCAACCGCACCCGGCCGATCTCGTTGAGCCCGAGCCCGTCGGCGGACTCGTCGCGGTGCAGCGAGTTGACGTCCAGCCGGTAGTGCAACCCGCGCACGATCGCCCGCGCGGAGCGGGTGGTGTGCTTGACGGCGTACCTGCCGCCGACCTGGAGCGGACGGGTCTCGTCCATCCAGCACACCATCGCCTCGATGTCCTGGGACACCGCCGGGGCGTTGTTCGGACGGCAGATCATGTCGCCCCGGGAGATGTCGATCTCGTCTTCCAGCCGTACGGTCACCGACATCGGCGGGAACGCCTCCGCGACCGGCCCGTCGGCGGTCTCCACGGCGGCGATCCGGCTGGTGAACCCGGACGGCAGCACCATCACCTCGTCGCCCGGCTTGAGCACGCCGGAGGCGACCTGGCCGGCGTAGCCCCGGTAGTCGGTGACGGTGGTCGACTGCGGGCGGATCACGTACTGCACCGGGAACCGGACGTCGACCAGGTTGCGGTCGCTCGCGATGTGCACCCGCTCCAGGTGGTGCAGCAGCGACGGGCCCTCGTACCAGGGCATGTTCTCCGACCGGGAGACGATGTTGTCGCCGCGCAGCGCCGAGATCGGCACCACCGTCAGGTCGGGCACGTCGAGCTTCGCGGCGAACGCGGTGAACTCGTCCGCGATCCGCTCGAAGACCTCCTGCGACCAGTCGACCAGGTCCATCTTGTTGACGCAGAGGACCAGGTGCGGCACCCGCAACAGCGAGCAGAGGAACGCGTGCCGGCGGGACTGCTCGACCAGGCCCTTGCGGGCGTCCACCAGGATCAGCGCCAGGTCGGCCGTCGACGCCCCGGTGACCATGTTCCGGGTGTACTGGATGTGCCCCGGGGTGTCCGCGATGATGAACTTCCGCCGGGGGGTGGCGAAGTAGCGGTACGCCACGTCGATGGTGATGCCCTGCTCGCGCTCGGCCCGCAGGCCGTCGGTGAGCAGCGCCAGGTTGGTGTACTCGTCGCCCCGGGCGGCGCTGACCGCCTCGACGGCGGCGAGCTGGTCGGTGAAGAGCGACTTCGTGTCGTAGAGCAGCCGGCCGATCAGGGTCGACTTGCCGTCGTCGACGCTGCCGGCGGTGGCGAAGCGCAGCAGGTCCATCGGCCTGCCGGGCGTCTCGGTGGCCGCGGGCGCCACGGTCTCGGTGGTCATCAGAAGTAGCCCTCCCGCTTGCGGTCCTCCATGGCGGCCTCGCTGACCCGGTCGTCGCCCCGGGTCGCGCCGCGCTCGGTGATCCGGGTGGCGGCGACCTCCTCGATGACCTTCTCGACCGTGTCGGCGTCGGAACGGACCGCCGCCGTGCAGGACGCGTCGCCCACCGTCCGGTAGCGCACCCGCGCCTTGAACCGGTCCTCGCCCGCCCGGGGACGGAAGAACTCGTTGACCGCGTAGAGCATCCCGTCGCGCTCGACGACCTCGCGCTCGTGGGCGTAGTAGATCGACGGCAGGGCGATGCGCTCGCGGGCGATGTAGTGCCAGACGTCCAGCTCGGTCCAGTTGGACAGCGGGAACACCCGGATCGACTCGCCCGGGTGGTGGCGGCCGTTGTAGAGCGACCACAGCTCCGGGCGCTGGTTCTTCGGGTCCCACTGGCCGAACTCGTCGCGGAAGCTGAACACCCGCTCCTTGGCGCGGGCCTTCTCCTCGTCGCGGCGGGCGCCGCCGAAGAGCGCGTCGAACCGGTGCTTCTCCACCGCCTCCAGCAGCACCGGCGTCTGGATCCGGTTGCGCATCCCGTCGGCCGACTCCCGCACCAGCCCGCTGGCCAGCGCCTCCGGCACGCTCGCCACCACCAGTTGCAGCCCCAGCTCGGCGACCCGCTGGTCCCGGTACTCCAGGACCTCGGGGAAGTTGTGCCCGGTGTCCACGTGCATGACCGGGAACGGGATGTTGGCCGGGGCGAACGCCTTCTGGGCCAGCCGGAGCATCACGATCGAGTCCTTGCCGCCCGAGAAGAGCAGCACCGGCCGCTCCATCTCGGCGACCACCTCGCGCATCACGAAGATGCTCTCGGCCTCCAGCGCGTCGAGGTGCGACACCTGGTAGGCGGCGGGGGCGGTCATGACACGGGCTCGCTTCGCTCGAATCCGCTCATCGTATTCCAGACCTTTCCGGTCGGGCATGCCAAGAAGTGCCGATCAGGCTACCCGGAATGACGCTGCAACGCTGCAAGCAACCGACTGGCGAGATCCTTGCGGCAGACCAGCAGGTCCGGCAGGCGCGGATCCGCCTCGTTGTATCTCAGCGCAGAACCGTCGATCCGGGAAGCGTGCAGCCCGGTGGCCGTCGCCACAGCGACCGGCGCGGCCGAGTCCCACTCGTACTGGCCGCCCGCGTGGATGTAGGCGTCCACCTCGCCGGTGACCACCGCGGCGATCTTCGCCCCGGCCGAGCCCATCGGCACCAGGTGCGCCCCGACGTCCTCCGCCAGGTCGGTCAGGAACACCGGCGGCCGGCTCCGGCTCGCCGCCAGGCGGATCGTCCGCCCGCCGGGGGCCGCCGCCGCCTCCAGGGTCAGCGGCGGGTACGCCGGCGGATAGTCGGTGCCCAGCACCCGTTGCTGCGCCGGCAGCCCCACCGCGCCCGCCACCAGCCCATGCGGCGTCGGCGCGTTGCGCGCCCAGAGCGCCACGTGCACCGCCCAGTCCGAACGGCCCTCCTCGGAGAACTCCCGGGTGCCGTCCAGCGGGTCGATGATCCACACCCGGTCGGCGGTCAGCCGGGACACCGCCTCGGCGTTCACCTCCGCCGCCCACGCCAGCCGCGAACCCTCGTCCTCCTCGGAGAGGACCGCGTCACCCGGCCGCCACTTCGCCAGCTCGGTGCGGATCAGGTCGTGCGAGACCTTGTCGCCCGCCGACTTCAACGCCCCCGCGTCGGCGAAGCCCATCTCGGACCGCAGGGCCAGCAGCGCCTGACCGGCCCGCGCCGCCAGCCACCGGGCGAAAGCGCCGTCGATCATCGGAGGACTGCCCATGACTCCTGCTCCCGTCGCCTCGCCGTGCTCCACGCCCGGCACGCCGCCGCCGACGACCCGCCCGACGGTCGCGTCGCGCCGAAAGGCGAAGACTACCGGCCCCCGTCGCCCGACCCGGCGCTCACACCCCGTGGTAGAGGTTCTGCGTCGGCTCCACGCCCCTGGTGATCACCGACTCCACCACATCCGCGGCCCGGTCCACCAGGAACTCCAGCTCCTTGCGCTCGGCCGCGCCGAAATCCGACAGTACGTAGTCCGCCGGGTCCTGCCGCCCCGGCGGCCGGCCGATGCCGAACCGCACCCGGACGTACTCCTTCGTGCCCAGCGACTTCGACATCGACCGCAGGCCGTTGTGCCCGCCCTCGCCACCGCCGCACTTCACCCGCAGCTGGCCGTAGCCGATGTCCAGCTCGTCGTGCACCGCGACCACCCGGCCCGGCGGCACCTTGTGGAACTGGGCCAGGCCGGTCACCGGTCCGCCGGAGAGGTTCATGTACGTCAGCGGCTTGACCAGCACCAGCTTCGGCCCGCCGAGCCCGAGCCGCCCCTCGGCGACCTCCGCCACCGCCCGCTTGTGCCGGCCGAACTTCGCGCCGAGCCGGCCCGCCAGCAGGTCGGCCACCATGAAGCCGACGTTGTGCCGGTTGCCGGCGTACTCCCGACCCGGGTTGCCCAGGCCGACCACCAGCCACGGCCCCGTCTCGTCCGTCACGCCCCGCCCCTCCCGCTGCTCGCCGTCACCCGCCCGCCCGGCCACCGATACGCCGACAGGCGCCCCCGACCGCGCGGGGACGCCTGTCGCAACGATGCGGACCGGTCAGGCCTCGGTCTTCGCCTCGGCGTTCTCCTCGCCCTCCGCGGCCGGCGCCTCGGCGGCCTCGGCGGTCTCCTCGCCGACACCGGCCTCGGCCTCCTCGGCGGCCTCCTCGACCTCGGGGAGGGTGGCCTCGAGCTGCTCGGCGGTCGGCGCGGCCGTCACCGAGGCGACGGTCTGCTCCGAGTCGGCGGCCAGCTCGACGCCGGCCGGCAGCTCCACGTCGCCGGCGGTGACCTGGGTGCCGGCCTCCATGCCCTCGATCGAGGCCTCCAGGTGGTCCGGCACCTTGGTGGCGTCGGCGGTGACCGACAGGGTGTCGTGGTCGTGCACGATCAGGGTGTCCTTCGCGGCCTCGCCGGTCAGCTGGACCGGGACCTCGACGGTGACCTTCTCGCCCCGGCGGACCAGCAGCAGGTCCACGTGCTCGAAGGTGTCCTTGATCGGGTCACGCTGGATCGCCTTCGGCAGCGCCAGCACCTGGGTGCCGTCGCTGACCTCGATCGCGAAGAGCTGGTTGGCGCCGCCCTTGCGGATCGCGGCGGCGAACTCACGGGACGGCAGCGCGATGTGCTTGGGCTTCTCGCCGTGGCCGTAAAGCACGGCGGGCACCTTGCCGGCCCGGCGGGTACGACGGGCACCACCCTTGCCGAACTCGGTACGGGGCTCGGCGCTGATCTTTACCTCGGACACGGGAAAACTCCTGATGCTTTCGCTGCGGCGGCTTGTCGTCTGGCGGTGCTGGGGCGAGGGGCTCGCTGGGGCTCATGCGTCGAGAACGACTGCCCGGAGCACCGCGTCGATGACGGTGCCTCCGTGCGGCGCTTTTCAGCGGCCCGCCGGGCACCCTCGCCGTGGCAACCGCACCAGTCTACCCGAGCTGATTCCGCGCGCTCCGGCAGTCCCCTTATCACCGTTCCCGCAGGCCCGCAGGGCGATCCGGGCCCGCCCCGGCGACACCCGCCGCCGGCCGCCGCGCGCCGCCGCCGCAGGGGTCGCCGGTGCGGCCTCCACGCCCACGGCCGGTCGGCGCGGAGACGCCGCCGACGCCGGACCGGAGGGCGTGCCCGCCCGGCCCGGGCGTCAGACGGTCAGCTCAGTCCACCGAAGAGGGTGGTCACCGAGCCGTCGTCGAAGACCTCACGGATCGCCCGCGCCAGCAGCGGCGCGATCGACAGCACGGTGATCTTGTCGAGCTGCTTCTCCGGCGGCAGCGGCAGCGTGTTGGTCACCACGACCTCGCTGATCGGGCTGTTCTTCAGCCGCTCGGTCGCCGGGTCGGAGAGCAGCGCGTGGGTCGAGGCGACGATGACGTCCGCCGCGCCGGACTCCCGGAGGATGTCCGCCGCCTTGCAGATCGTGCCGCCCGTGTCGATCATGTCGTCGACGATCAGGCAGACCCGCCCCTCGACCTCACCGACCACCCGGTTCGCCACGACCTGGTTCGGCTTGAGCGGATCCCGGGTCTTGTGGATGAACGCCAGCGGGCAGCCACCCAACCGGTCCGTCCACCGCTCCGCCACCCGCACCCGGCCCGAGTCCGGCGCGACCACCGTCATCGGGCGGCCGGCGTACTTGTGCTCGACGTACTCGGCGAGGATGTCCATCGCGAAGAGGTGGTCGACGGGGCCGTCGAAGAACCCCTGGATCTGCGCGGTGTGCAGGTCGACGGTGAGGATCCGGTTCGCCCCGGCCGTCTTCAGCAGGTCCGCCACCAGCCGGGCCGAGATCGGCTCCCGGCCGCGGTGCTTCTTGTCCTGCCGGGCGTACGGGTAGAACGGCAGCACCACGGTGATCCGCTTGGCCGAACCGCGCTTCAGCGCGTCGATCATGATGAGGGTCTCCATGACCCACGTGTTGACCCCGTGCGTGACGGACTGCACCACGAAGGCGTCCGAACCGCGCACCGAGTCCTTGAACCGTACGAAGATCTCACCGTTGGCGAACTCGTACGCGTCGGCCGGCGTCGGCGCGACGCCGAGCACCTCACCGATCTCCTTGGCCAACTCCGGAAAGCCACGTCCGGAAAAAAGCATCAGGCTCTTGCGGTTTTCGGCGACGATGCTGCCCATGGGCCCGTCTGCTCCCGTTGGTCGGTGGTACCCGGCGGTGGTGGTGGGCCGGGGACTATTCGGTTGCAGTATCCCCCGCGCCCGAGGCCGACCCGACCGGCTCGGCATCCCCGTGGATTGCCTCACCTTCACTTGCCCGGGATCCCGGCGCCGACGCATCCTCATCGGCCGCCCGGGCCCGCGCCGCCGCCTCCGCCGAGGCCGTACCGGCCCGCTTGCGGGCCACCCAACCGTCGATGCTGCGCTGCGGCGCACGGGTCACCCCGAGCGCACCCGGCGGCACGTCCTGCGTGATCGCGCTGCCCGCCGCCACGTACGCCCCGGCGCCCACCTCGACGGGCGCGATGAG
Organism: Micromonospora sp. M71_S20; assembly: GCF_003664255.1. Classification (NCBI taxonomy): domain Bacteria; kingdom Bacillati; phylum Actinomycetota; class Actinomycetes; order Micromonosporales; family Micromonosporaceae; genus Micromonospora; species Micromonospora sp. M71_S20. The sequence continues at coordinate 1,686,875 of NZ_RCCV01000001.1, forward strand.
GCTGGTGTCGCAGCCGATGAACGCGGCCTCGCCGACCGTGGTGCGGTGCTTGTTCACCCCGTCGTAGTTCACGAAGATCGTCGCCGCGCCGATGTTCGCCTTCGCGCCGATCGTCGCGTCCCCCACGTACGACAGGTGCGGCACCTTCGCGCCCGCGCCCACCTCCGAGTTCTTCACCTCGACGAACGTGCCGACCTTGGCCTTCTCGGCCAGCCGGGCGTCCGGCCGCAGGTACGCGTACGGCCCGACGCTGGCGCCCGGACCGACCTCCGCGCCCACCGCGTGGCTGCGCAGCACCGTGGCGCCCGGGCCGACGACGGTGTCGATCAGCGTCACGTCCGGCCCGACCACGGCGCCCGTGCCGACCACCGTGCCGCCGCGCAGCTGGGTGTTCTGGTCGACCACGGCGTCCCGGTCAAGGGCCACCGTCACGTCGATCCAGGTGGTGTCCGGGTCGAGCAGGCTGACCCCGGTACGCATCCACGCCTCGTTGACCCGGTCGCGCAGCAGCCGGCGCAGGGCGGCCAGCTCAACCCGGTCGTTGCAGCCCAGCGTCTCCACGTGGTCCGCCGCCACGTGCACCGCCACCGGCTCGCCGGCCGAACCCAGCAGGGCGAAGACGTCGGTCAGGTACTCCTCACCCTGGTCGTTGTCGGTCGACAGCTTGCCCAGCGCGTCGCGCAGCCGGGCGGCGTCGAACGCGTAGATGCCGGCGTTGATCTCCCGGATCGCCCGCTGCGCCCCGGTCGCGTCGCGCTCCTCGACGATCTGCTCGAGCCGCCCGTCGGCGTCGCGCACGATCCGGCCCAGGCCGGTCGGGTCGGGCACCTCGGCGGCGAGGACGGTCGCCGCCGCGCCCGCGCCCTCGTGCGCCTCCACGAGCGCGGCCACCGTCTCCGGGCGCAGCAGCGGCACGTCGCCATTGATGACGACCACGGTGCCGGTGGCCTCCGGCGCGGCGTCCAGCGCGATCCGGACGGCGTGCCCGGTGCCGAGCTGCTCGGCCTGGAGCACCGGGGTGGCGTCGGGGGCGATCTCGGCGAGGTGCGCGCGGACCTGGTCGGCGCCGTGGCCCACCACGACCACGGTGCGGTCCGCGGCCAGCGGCGCGGCGGCGGCGAGCACGTGGCCGACGAGGGTACGGCCGAGCAGCGGGTGCAGCACCTTGGGCAGCGCCGACTTCATCCGCTTGCCCTCACCGGCGGCGAGCACGACAACGGTGCGGAGGTGGGGCTGGGACACGACACGGGCTCCCGTCGGGACGGCGAACAGTCTCGCGGCCATGCTAACCAGACGGCGAGCCGCCGTTCGGCACGGCCACACGAATGCCGGGAGATGCGGTGTGAGCTGGGGTGCCTGGATTCGAACCAGGAGCTCAAGGCTCCAAAGGCCTGCGGGTTGCCGTTACCCCACACCCCATAAAATGTCAAGCGTCGCTTGCCGTCAATTCCGGTTCGCGCCGCCCGACGGTCTGGAACAGCTCGGCGATCATACCTTCGATCCGCCAGTAGAGCTCGCGGCTGCGGGGCACGGTGATCACCAGGCAGCCACGATAGTCGTCCCCGACGTTGCGCCGCACCGTGGCCGCACGGTGTTTTTTGAGATTGGCGCGCTGGAAACGCTCGACCGGCAGGTCGAGTTTCCGCACCCACCATTTCACCGCCGCGTCGAGGTCGGCCGTCTCGTGGATGCTGACGCGATAGCCGGGGACGGCCCGATCGATCCCGCACACCTCAAGGAAACGCAGGAAGAGCGCGAGCAGCCCCGGATCGCTGTTGACGAACTGGAGGCGGTCGTCGCGCCGCCACGGCTTCGACTTCGTCCCCTCACACCAGTAGACCGCCGCACCGAGGAGCAGGAGATCCCGGTCGGCGAGCGACCCGACCAGGCCGGCCGCCCGCTCGCGCTCCGCAGCCCGGGCCGCGTCGCGGGCCGCGCGGTGCGCCGCCCACCGCGCCTCGGTCATCAGCGCCGCATGGGCCCGGCGGCGCTCGGCGCCCGGCCCTTCCTCGGCCAACGGCAGGTGCCGGACCCACTGGTAGGCGGTCGACTTCGCCACGCCGAGCTGACGGGCGATGTCGTTGACGGAGTGCCCCTCGGCGCGCAGCTCGACCGCCGCCGCTCTGAGATCGTCCTTGGCGTTGGGTCGGCGGGACCGCTCGGGCGCCGGAACGCCCCGGAGCAACTCGTGGACGCGGTTGCGGCCGAGCCCCGTGCGCGCCCGGATCTCCCGGACGGAAAGCTGCTCGGCGGTGCGCAGCCGCCGCACCTCGTCGGCGATCGGATCGGTCATGAGCAGCAGCTTAGAACAGGCGTACGACACTCCAGACATTCATTCCCGACGCTGTCCCGTGCGCACGCGGGGAACCTAAGTTACGGTGACGTAGGCGTAGCTTCGTGATCATCGCGTCCCTCTGCGAGGTGCCATGTCCGCCACGTCCCTCGACCCGACCGCCGGCCCGAAGCCCCTCACCCAGGGCACCCAGTCGCGGGGCATCCTCATCGCCCTCTGGGCGTTCGTGGTGATCCCCTTCCTGGCCCTCCTCGCCGCCGTACCGGTCGCCTGGGGTGGCTGGCTGAGCTGGACCGACGTGGCCGTCACCGGGTTCTGGTACGTGGTATCCGGGCTGGGCATCACGGTCGGCTACCACCGGTACTTCACGCACGGGTCGTTCAAGGCGAAGCGCTGGCTGCGGATCGCGCTGGCGGTGTCCGGCTCACTCGCGGTGCAGGGCGAGATCATCCAGTGGGTGGCCGACCACCGGCGCCACCACGCCTTCTCCGACCTGGAGGGCGACCCGCACTCGCCCTGGCGGTTCGGGGAGAGCGTCCGCGGCCTGACGAAGGGCCTGTTCCACGCGCACGTCGGCTGGCTCTTCGGCCGCGAGCTGTCCAACCGGAAGCGGTTCGCCCCGGACCTGCTCGCCGACCGGGACATCACCCGGGTGGACCGGCTGTTTCCGCTGCTGGTGGTGGTCTCGGTGCTCGGCCCCGCGCTGATGGGCGGCCTGCTCACCTGGTCGTGGCGGGGAGCGCTGTCCGCGCTCTTCTGGGCCGGCCTGGTGCGCATCGCGCTCCTGCACCACGTGACCTGGTCCATCAACTCCGTCTGCCACGTCTACGGGGAGCGGCCGTTCGCGATGCGCCAGGGCGACCGCGCGTCGAACTTCTGGCCGCTGGCGATCGTGTCGTTCGGCGAGAGCTGGCACAACCTGCACCACTCCGACCCGACCAGCGCCCGGCACGGCGTACTGCGCGGCCAGGTGGACATCTCGGCCCGGGTGATCTGGCTGTTCGAGAAGCTCGGCGCGGCGTGGGACGTGCGCTGGCCGAAGCCCGAGCGCATCACGGCGAAGCTCGTGGAACCGGCCGCCGGGCGGTAGAGCGGGCGATGGGCGCGGAGGTCGCCTGGCAGGATGGCCGGGTGACCGAGCGAAGCGGGTGCGGCGCCGGGTGGCCCGGCGGCACGGGGGCGGGGCCCGACGCGGATACGGTCGCAGGGGGCGGCGGCGCCACCCGACCGACGACCGGCGAGGGGACGACGTGACCCAGCACGGCGGCGGCACCATCGGACGACAGGGCGTCACCGAGCGCCGGCGGAGTGACGAGAACATGGCGGATGTCCCTGGCAGCGACGGCACGACCGGCCGGCGGCGGGCGGTTCCCGCCGCGGCCCCCAAACCCTCCTCACGCGTACGCATGTCGGCGGCCCAGCGCCGGGAGCAGCTGATCTCGACCGCCCGGCAGATCTTCGCCGAGCGCGGCTTCGACGCCACCTCCATCGAGGAGGTGGCGGCCCGCGCGAAGGTCTCCAAGCCGGTGGTCTACGAGCACTTCGGCGGCAAGGAGGGGCTCTACGCGGTGGTGGTGGACCGGGAGGTCCGCGCCCTGCTGGACCGGATCACCACGGCCCTGACCGCCGGGCACCCGCGCGAGTTGCTGGAGCAGGCGGCGCTGGCCCTGCTGACGTACATCGAGGAGGAGACCAGCGGCTTCCGGGTGCTGGTGCGGGAGTCGCCGGTGCTGTCGGCGGCGGGCAACTTCAGCAGCGTGATGAACGACGTGGCGCACCAGGTGGAGCACATCCTGGGCGCCGAGTTCTCCAGCCGGGGCTACGACCCGAAGCTGGCCGAGCTCTACTCGCAGGCGCTGGTGGGGATGGTGGCGCTGACCGGCCGCTGGTGGCTGGAGGTGCGCAAGCCGCGCAAGGAGACGGTGGCGGCGCACCTGGTCAACCTGGCCTGGAGCGGGCTGTCGCACCTGGAGGCGAAGCCGAGCCTGATCACGGTGCGGGGCCGCTGACCTGACGTCGGTCAGCGGCCGTGGGCCTCGGAGACCGGGTGGTGCCGGAGCCGCCGTTCCTCCTCGGCGTGCTCGTCGGTGCCGACCTTGTCGTACAGGCCGGTGCCGAGCAGGAGCAGGCCGAAGAGCATCGACACGATGACCGTGGACATCGAGAAGTTGAGGAAGTTGGCCTCGGTCTGGAGCACGGCCATCATGAGGATGCTGGTGACCAGGAAGACGACCCCGGCGGTCAGGTTCATGTAGTGGCCGAGGTTGCCGCGCCGTGACGCCCCGACGATGAGCACGATCCCGAAGGCGACGGAGGCCAACGAGAAGGCCAGGTTGGTGCGGAGCCCGAGGGCCCAGTTGTCGCCCCGGTCGAAGAGCGGGTCGCCCGCCGTCAGGGCGACGCCCCAGACCCCGAAGACCAGGATGTAGAGCCCCACCAGGCCGGCGAGGACCCGGTAGACCGGCCGTGCCGGATGGTTCACGGGAAAGTGCGGCATGACCCCTCCACCAATCAGGACATTAACCCCGATTGTCCCCCGGAGGAGGTCATCCGTCCGCCGAACCGCCCAAGGCGCACCCGACAACGGGCGGAATGAAAAGATCCCACCCCACCGGGCCGCGACGGCCGGGACGGAGCGGGACCACGTCGGTTCTCGCCGGAGCCCGACCCGCGCAGGGATCAGGCCTGACCGCCCGGAGCGGGTCGGGCTCCGGCGAAAACCCACCAAACCACTCAGAGCACGAGGCGGGCCTTCTGCCAGGCCTCCTGCTCCTCCTCCGAGCCGACCTTGCCGTACATGCCGACCATCAGCAGGACCAGGCTGACCACCATCAGCGCGATGACGGTGAAGATGCTGAAGTTGAAGATGTTGGCCTCGGTCTGGATGAAGGCGAGGCCGGCGAGGCTGATCACCATGAGGGCGTACGCCAGCCACTGGTTGATCATGACGTCGATGTTGCGGCCGATCGCGGTGCCGGCCAGCACCGCGGCCCCCAGCAGGGCGCTGAGCAGCGAGAAACCGAGGTTCGTGCCCTGGCCGAGGACCTGGGTGTCATCCTGGGCGAGGGCCTCGTTGCCGGCGCTCGCGATGATGCCGAGCACGCCGAAGGCCACCAGGTACAGACCGGTCAGCCCGCCGATCGCCCGGTAGACCGGCCGCGCGGGGTGGTTGACGGGGGTGTGGGCCATGTCTGAGTCTCCAACGCCGTTCGGGTGAGGGGTCGCCGACGATTGTCCCGCACCCCGAGGTGTGACGCCGCACACGGGGGCCTCCCCGTGCGGCGCCGCGACCAGGGAGCGGCTCAGATCGCCGGGATCTCGTCGGCCAGGGCCAGCCAGGACTCCTCGGTCCGCTCCCGCTCGGCCCGCAGCTCCTTGAGCTGGGCGTCGAGTTCGGCGACCTTGGCGTAGTCGGTGGCGTGCGTGGCGAGCTGGTCGAGCAGCGTCGCCTCCTTCTGCTCCAGCTTGGCGACCTGCCGTTCCAGCCGGGCCAGTTCCTTGCGGGCCTGCCGCGCCTCGGAGGCGGACATGCCGGTCGCGGCGGGGGTGTCGGCGCCGGCCCCGGGGGCCGTCTCCGGCATCGCGGGGCCGGGCTGGCCGGCGGCCCGGGCGAGGTACTCGTCGACACCGCCGGGCAGGTGCACCAGCCGGCCGTCGCCGAACATGCCGTACGCGACGTCGGTGACCCGCTCGATGAGGTACCGGTCGTGACTGGCCACGATGACGGTGCCGGGCCAGGAGTCGAGCAGGTCCTCCAGCGCGGCGAGGGTGTCGGTGTCCAGGTCGTTGGTGGGCTCGTCGAACAGCAGCACGTTCGGCTCCCCGGCGAGCAGCCGGAGCATCTGCAACCGGCGACGCTCGCCGCCGGAGAGGTCGCTGACCGGCGTCCAGAGCCGCCGGTCGTCGAAGCCGAAGACCTCGGCGAGCTGGGCGGCGGAGACCTCCCGGTCGCCGAGCTGCACCCGCCGGGCGACCTCCTCCACCGCTTCGAGCACGCGCAGGTGACCGGGCAGTTCGGCCAGCTCCTGGGAGAGGAAGGCCGGCCGGACCGTCGAGCCGGTGGCGAAGCGCCCGCCGTCGGGGCGGGTGATGCCGGCCAGCATCCGCAGCAGGGTGGTCTTGCCCGCCCCGTTGCGGCCGAGGACGGCGATCCGGTCGCCGGGACCGACCTGCCAGGTGACGTCGCGCAGGATCTCCTTCGGGCCGGCGTGCAGGGTGACCTGCTCGAGGTCGTACACCTGCTTGCCGAGCCGGGCGGTGGCGAGCCGTTGCAGCGACATGGTGTCGCGCGCCGGCGGGACGTCGGCGATGAGCGCGTTGGCGGCGTCGATGCGGAAGCGCGGCTTGGAGGTGCGGGCGGGCGGCCCGCGCCGCAGCCAGGCGATCTCCTTGCGGAGCAGGTTCTGCCGGCGGGCCTCGGTGGCCGCGGCGACCCGCTCCCGCTCGACCCGGGCGAGGGTCCAGGCGGCGAAGCCGCCCTCGTACGCCCGGACGGTCTGGTCGGCGACCTCCCACGTGGTGGTGCAGACGGCGTCGAGGAACCACCGGTCGTGGGTGACCACGACCAGGGCGCCCTTGCGGCCGACGAGGTACTTCGCCAGCCAGTCGACGCCGCCGACGTCGAGGTGGTTGGTGGGCTCGTCGAGGATGAGCAGGTCGGACTCGCGGACCAGCAGCGCGGCCAGCGCGACCCGCCGCCGCTCGCCGCCGGACATCGGGCCGACGGGCTGGTCGAGGCCGAGGTGGGGCATGCCGAGGCCGTCGAGGATGGCCCGGACCCCGGCGTCGCCGGCCCACTCGTGCTCGGCGCCCATGCTCTCGCCGAGCCAGGCGGTGCCGAGCACCACGTCCCGGACGGTGGCGTCGGGGGCGAGCTGGAGGCTCTGCGGCAGCCAGGCGACCCGCAGGTCGCGGCGGTGGGTGACCCGCCCGTCGTCCGGTTCCTCGATCCGGGTGAGCAGCCGCAGCAGGGTGGACTTGCCGGCGCCGTTGAGGCCGACCACGCCGACCCGGTCGGCGTCGTCCAGGCCGAGCGAGACGTCGGTGAGCAGCGGCCCGGCGGCGCCGTAGCCCTTGGACACCCGGTCCAGGTTGACGATGTTGGCCACGACCTCACCTCCCATGATCAAGGCGTCCCGGTGCCGGCCGGCACCTGGGACGCCTGAGCCTCCCAGCGTACGCGGACCGCCGCGCCGGCCGCCGGGCGCGGGCTCCCGCGATCCCGCACCCGGCGCCCCCGGGAGAGGCGGTGCCCGGGGCCGGGGGCGCGGGGTCGGGGAAGGGTGGGCTGGTCAGACGATCCGCGCGCCGGGCACCGGCCCGTGGGCGGTACGCGCCTCGCGGCACACGTCGGCGGACGTCAGCTCCGCGGCGATGCGCTCGGCGTCGGCGGCGTCCGCGGCGAGGAAGACGCAGGTCGGCCCCGAACCGGAGACGATGCCGGCCAGCGCGCCGGCCGCCTCGCCGGCCTTCAGCGTCTCCGCCAGCGACGGGCGCATGGCCAGGGCGGCGTCCTGGAGGTCGTTGCCGAGGGCCGCGGCGAGCACCCGCGGGTCCCGCTGGCGCAGCGCGGCGAAGAGCGCGTCGGTGCTGCCCAGCGGCTCACCTGCGGTGCCGGCCTCGCGCAGCCGGTCCAGTTCCCGGTAGGCGGCCGGGGTGGAGATGCCGCCGTCGGCGACGGCCACGACCCAGTGCCAGGTGATGGGGCGGGCCAGCACGGGGCTGACGGACTCGCCCCGGCCGGTGCCGAGCGCGGTGCCGCCCTGGATCAGGAACGGCACGTCGGAGCCGAGGTCGGCGGCGATCCGGGCCAGCTCGTCGCGGGACAGCCCGGTCCCCCAGAGCGTGTCGCAGGCGACCAGCGCCGCGGCCGCGTCGGCGCTGCCCCCGGCCAGCCCACCGGCCAGCGGGATCTGCTTGCGCAGGTGCAGCCGGGCGTGCGGCGGCACCCCGGCGTAGCCGGCGAGGGCGTGGGCCGCCCGGATGGCCAGGTTGGTGTCGTCCAGGGCCAGCTCGCCGGTGCCCTCGCCCTCCATGGTGAGGGTGAGCGTGTCGCCCCGGCGGGCGGTCAGCTCGTCGTGGATGGAGATCGCGTGGTAGACGGTGTTGAGCTCGTGGTAGCCGTCGCGGCGCAGCGGTCCCACCCCGAGATGCAGGTTGACCTTGGCGGGCACCCGGACCCGCACCGGTCCGCTGGCGCCGCGCCGCCGCTGCTCGTCCTCGTCGTCCGGTCCCCAGGCCTCGGTCACGGGCGTCAGCCTACTGGGCGGCGGGTGGGACGGCCGGGGCCGACGCGGCGATGGCGGCGAACTGCACGACGGTGAGCGACTCCCCGCGCGCCCCGGGGTCGACGCCGGCGGCGGTGAGTGCCTCGGCCGCCCGGTCCGCGCCGCCGGCCCAGCCGGCCAGCGCGGCGCGCAGGGTCTTGCGGCGCTGCGCGAAGGCCGCGTCCACCACGGCGAAGACCCGCTCTCGGGGTACGTCGGCGCGGGGCGGCTCGCGGCGGGCGAAGGCGACCAGCCCGGAGTCGACGTTCGGCACGGGCCAGAAGACGTTCGGCGGGACCTTCCCGGCGGCGCGGGCCGAGGCGTACCAGGCGAGTTTGACCGACGGCACCCCGTACACCTTGGAGCCGGGGCCGGCGACGAGCCGGTCGGCGACCTCCTTCTGCACCATCACCAGCCCGTGGCGCAGGCTGGGCAGCTCGGCGAGCAGGTGCAGCACCACCGGCACGGCCACGTTGTAGGGCAGGTTCGCCACCAGCGCGGTCGGCGGCGGGTCGGCCAGCTCGGCGGCGCGCACGCGCAGCGCGTCGGCGTGGTGCACGCTCAGCCGCGCGGCGTCGGGCCCGGCGTGCCGGGCGGCGGTGTCGGGCAGCGCGCCGGCCAGTGTCGGGTCGAGTTCCACGGCGTGCACGTGCGCGGCGGCCGGGAGCAGGGCGAGGGTGAGGGAGCCGAGGCCGGGGCCGACCTCCAGCGCCACGTCGTCCGGGGCCAGCCCGGCGGCGGTGACGATGCGCCGGACGGTGTTCGGGTCGTGCACGAAGTTCTGGCCGAGCCTCTTGGTGGGGGTGACGCCCAGCCGGGCGGCCAGTTCCCGGATCTCCGCCGGGCCGAGGAGACCGGTCACGCCCCGTAGCCTATGCGGGCCGCTCCCGGGGCGCGCGTGCCAGGGCCCCTCCCGGTCACCACGGGCCGAAGACGCGGTCGCCGGTGGCGGAGATCGCGGCGCAGAGCTCGTCCAGGTCCGTGCCGGTCGTCCCGGCCAGCGACCGTACGGTCAGCGGGATCAGGTACGAGGCGTTCGGCCGGCCCCGGTGCGGCATGGGGGTCAGGTAGGGCGCGTCGGTCTCTACCAGGATCTGCTCGACCGGGGTGAGCGCGGCGGCCTCCCGCAGCGCGGCGGCGCTGCCGAAGGTGATTGTGCCGGCGAAGCTGAGCAGGTAGCCCCGGCGGACGCACTCGCGGGCGAAGTCGGCGTCGCCGGAGAAGCAGTGCAGCACCACGGTGTCCGGCGCGCCCTCGTCGTCGAGGATCCGCAGCACGTCGGCGTGCGCGTCCCGGTCGTGGACGACCAGGGCCTTGCCGTACCGCTTGGCGATGGCGATGTGCGCCCGGAAGCTCTCCTCCTGGACGGCACGTCCCTCCTCGCCGGTGCGGAAGAAGTCCATCCCGGTCTCGCCGATCCCACGCACCCGGTCCCGGGCGGCGAGCGCCTCGATCTCGCGCAGCGCCTCGTCCAGGTCGGGCAGGCGGGGGGCCTCGTTCGGGTGCAGCGCCACCGTGGCCAGCACGGCCGGGTGGCTGTCGGCGACGTCCGCCCCCCAGCGGGAGGAGGCGACGTCCACCCCGACCTGCACCAGCCGGTCGACGCCCACCGAGGCGGCGACGGCGACGGCCACGGCGACCGGGTCCCCGACGGGCACGACGCCCGGGTCCCCGTCCGCCCGCGGCTGCGGGGGCGCGCCGGCCTCGCTGACGGTGATGTCGAGGTGGGTGTGGCTGTCCAGCACGGGGCGGGGCAGCGGCTCGGGCACGGGCGGGAACTCCCCGGCCCGGCGGACGGCGCGCTGCTTGCGGGTTTCGGTGGGCTCGCTCATCGCGGCCAGCATCACACACCGCCGGTGGCCCGCGTCGTGGGGACGCCACCGCCTGTTCACCGGGGCGGCACATCGCGCGCCTAGCGTCGTCGGCGTGACCAGCACCCCTCAGGCCGGCGGGAACGGCCCGCGCGTGATGTACGGGGGCGTGGTGTATCCGGCGGAGGAGATCGCCCGGGGCGCGGCGTACGAACTGTTCAGTGCCGAGGAGGCGCCCGGCTTCGACTGGGCGCCCCGGCCCGGCGCCCCGCTGCCGTGGCGCAGATTCGTGCACGCCACCGAGGTCACCGTCGTGCATCCCGCCGCCGAGCCGGGCGACGAGGCGGAGTCCCCGCTGCTGGTGCCGCTGCACCGGGAGCGGGGCTGGGCGTACGTGCAGCAGCTCAGCCAGCAGCCGGCGGCGGCCGGTGACCCGACGCTGGCGGCGGTGCGCGCCTCGGCGGTGCTGCGGCGGGGCACCCGGATGGTGAAGGTGCTCTCCGCGCGGCAGCTCGCCGGGTATGTGCGCGGGTGGTTCCCGCACGGCTTCTGCTACCGGGAGCACGACGTGGCGCACCTGCGTACGCCGGCGGCGACGGCCGTGCTGCGCACCGACGGCACGGACGGTCACGACGGGGCGGACGTGACGTACGCGCTGCGCTGGCGGGCCGCCGACCCGGCCGACTACGACGTGCCGGTCGGCGGGGCGCACCGGGGGCTGACGGGGCTGGCGCCCCGGGACCGGCTGGGCGGGGCGGTGCTCGGCACGGGTTTCGTGCCCAGCAGCGCCCAACTCGTCCCGGAGTTCGTCACCCGGGACTTCGCGGACCTGCCGATGCCGGCGAACGCCACCCTGCTCGCCTACCCGTCCGACGGCACGGAGGTGGTGCTCTACGGCTACCAGGCCGAGCAGCGCGGCTGGCTGCGGATGGTCGGCCCGCAGTGGCGGCACCTGCTGGCGGCGGTACCGGGGCTCTCCCCCGACCAGGAGTACGTGCCGACCGGCGAGGCGCCCCGCTCCACCCGACTGGTCGGCGGCTACGCCGGCGGCGAGTACGAGGCGGTGGCCGACCTGCCGGGCGGGTTCCGGGTGCTGGCTATGACCCGGGCCGCCCGGTACCCGGTGGAGTCGGCGGCCCGCCGGCTGCGGCTGGCCGACTGGCGGGACGTGCCCTGCCTGGTGCTGCGGGAGGAGTCCGGGTGGCTGCGCCTGCGCCTGCGTCGGCCCGGTCCGGACGCGGTGGCGGAGACCGGGGCGCAGTGCCAGGAGCGGGGCGTCTACGAGACGTGGGCGCCCGCGGCCGAGGTCACCGACGACCGGGTGGTGGACCTGCCGTACGCGCTCTGAGCAGGGCCGGCGCCCGCCTCCGGCGGCATAACCGGGGGCGGGGTGGGAAAGCGCGGCGTCCGACCGTCACGTGACCAGGAGACGCGCATGCCTTTCATCACCGTGGGGACGGAGAACTCCGCCCCCGTCGACCTGTACTACGAGGACCACGGCTCCGGTCAGCCGATCGTGCTGATCCACGGCTTCCCGTTCAACGGGGCGACCTGGGAGAAGCAGGTCGGACCGCTGCTGGCCGCCGGTTACCGGACGATCACGTACGACCGCCGGGGGTTCGGCAACTCCGCCCAGCCGGCGACCGGGTACGACTACGACACGTTCGCCGCCGACCTCGACGTGCTGATGACCGAGCTGGACCTGCGGAACGCGATCCTGGTCGGCCACTCGATGGGCACCGGCGAGGTGACCCGCTACCTGGGCGTGTACGGCTCGCAGCGGGTCGACCGGGCGGTGCTGCTGGCCCCGCTCGCGCCGTTCCTGCTGAAGACCTCGGACAACCCGGAGGGCGTCGACAAGAGCCTCTTCCAGGGCTTCCAGCAGGCCATCATCGACGACCGGTTCGCCTACCTGACCACCTTCTGCGAGGCGTTCTTCAACTACCAGGAGAACAAGGGCAAGCTGGTCAGCGAGGAGGCGTTCCGGGCGCACTGGGAGATCGGCGCCCGGGCCTCGGCGAAGGGCACCCACGACAGCGTGGACGCCTGGCAGACCGACTTCCGGGGCGACGTGTCCCGCATCGACGTGCCGGTGCTGATCGTGCAGGGCGACGCCGACGCGGTGCTGCCGTACCCGGCAACCGGTCAGCGACTGCACCCGATGCTGCCCGGCAGCCAGCTGGTCACCCTGAAGGGCGCGCCGCACGGCACCCCGTGGACGAACGCGGCCGAGGTGAACCGCAGCATCATGGACTTCATCGGGGCACCGGCGATGGCCCGGGCCTGACGCGCCTCCGGCACCAGACCGGTCGGGACAGCCGGCACCGCGACGGCGACGGGCGCGGCCCCTCCGGGGGTCGCGCCCGTCGGCACGTGGGCGGCCGTCAGTCGGCCAGGCGGGCGAGTTCCTCGTCGACGATCGACGGGTCGAGCTTTCGGAAGACCGGCTTCGGCGCGGCCAGCGGCCGACCGGCCTCCAGCGGCACGGACTCCCAGCGCGCCCCGACGGTGTAGTCGCCGGTCAGCACCGGGTACGCGGGCCCGCCGTCGAGGTCCTCGACCTCCTCGATGACCGGCATCGGGGCGTGTACGCCGGTGCCGCCGAGCAGCTCGTGCACCTTCTGCGCGGAGTGCGGCAGGAACGGGGTGAGCAGCGTGTTGGCGTCGCTGACCACCTGGAGTGCGACGTGCAGGACAGTGCCCATCCGCGGCTTGTCGTCCTCGCCCTTGAGCTTCCACGGCGCCTGCTCGGAGAGGTACCGGTTGGCCTCGGCGACCACCCTCATCGCCTCGCCGATGGCCTGCTTCTGGCGGTGCCGGGCGATCAGGTCGCCGACGGTGCCGAAGCCGGCCCGGGCGACCGCGAGCAGCGCCTCGTCGGCCTCGGTGAGGCCGGCCGGGTCGACGGGCGGGATCGCGCCGAAGTTCTTGGCCGCCATGGAGACGGACCGGTTGACCAGGTTGCCCCAGCCGGCGACCAGCTCGTCGTTGTTGCGGCGGAGGAACTCGGCCCAGGTGAAGTCGGTGTCGTTGCTCTCCGGGCCGGCGGCGGCGATGAAGTAGCGCAGCGCGTCGGCGTCGTAGCGCTCCAGGAAGTCCCGGACGTAGATGACGACCCGGCGGGAGGAGGAGAACTTCTTCCCCTCCATGGTCAGGTATTCGCTGGAGACCACCTCGGTGGGCAGGTTGAGCCGGCCCAGGCTGCCCGGCTCGCCGTCCCGGCTCCCCTCGCCGGAGTAGCCGGAGAGCAGCGCCGGCCAGATCACCGAGTGGAAGACGATGTTGTCCTTGCCCATGAAGTAGTAACCGCGGGCGTCCTTGCCCTCGGCGTCGGCGGACCACCACCTGCGCCACGCCTCGGGGTCGCCGGAGCGGCGGGCCCACTCGATCGAGGCGGAGAGGTAGCCGATCACCGCGTCGAACCAGACGTAGATGCGCTTGTCGGGGCGGTCCCGCCAGCCGTCGAGCGGGATCGGCACGCCCCACTCCAGGTCGCGGGTGATGGCCCGGGGCTGGAGGTCGTCGAGCAGGTTCTTCGAGAAGCGCAGCACGTTGGGCCGCCAGCCCTCGCGGGTGTCGAGCCACTGCCGCAGCACGTCGGCGAGGGCGGGCAGGTCGAGGAAGAAGTGCTCGGTCTCGACGAACTTCGGGGTCTCCCCGTTGATCCGCGACTTCGGGTCGATCAGGTCGATCGGGTCGAGCTGGTTGCCGCAGTTGTCGCACTGGTCGCCGCGCGCGCTGTCGTAGCCGCAGATCGGGCAGGTGCCCTCGATGTAGCGGTCCGGCAGCGTCCGGCCGGTGGACGGGGAGATCGCCCCCATCGTGGTCTTCGGGACGATGTAGCCGTTGCGGTGCATCCCCTCGAACAGCTCCTGCACCACCGCGTAGTGGTTGCGGGTGGTGGTGCGGGTGAACAGGTCGTAGGAGAGCCCGAGGCCGTGCAGGTCCTCCACGATCACCCGGTTGTAGCGGTCGGCCAGCTCGCGCGGGGTGACCCCGTCGGCGTCCGCCTGCACCTGGATGGGGGTGCCGTGCTCGTCGGTGCCCGACACCATGAGCACGTCGTGCCCGGCCATCCGCATGTACCGGCTGAAGACGTCGGAGGGAACGCCGAAACCGGAGACGTGGCCGATGTGGCGCGGGCCGTTGGCGTACGGCCAGGCGACCGCCGCGAGAACGTGACTCATGACCAGCAAGCCTAGTGACCCGCTCGCGGTGACCGCGAACCAATAGGGCCCCCGGGTCGGCGGCCCGGCCGGACCGGGTCCGCCGTTTGCCCGATTTGTCGCCGACACGCGGCCTGAGCTGCCGGCCGAGGTCCCGGTCGCGGGGTGCAATGAACGCCGTGACTGGCAGACGAGCGGCCCGGGATCATGACGACCGTCCCTCCGGCCCGACGGACGGCGGCGCGGGGAGGGCGCCGCGCGGCACCCGCGCGCCGCACCCCCGGGTGGTGCCGGCCGCCGCGCCGCCGGAGTCGCCGCCGGAACCGCCCGCCGAGGCCGCCGGGCCGGTGGCGGCCCCGCCGTCCCCCGCGCCCGCCGTCGAGGTGGAGCCCACTACCGGGGCGCCGGTCGACGCCCTGCCGCGCCGGGTCCCCGTCCGGCAGCCGAACCGCTGGCCCCGTCGGGGCCGCTCCCCCGCCGGCACGCCCGACCCAGACGACGCCGGGCGTACGCGGGACGGCGGCGGTACGCCGGACGGCCGGGTCACGCCCGACGGCGAGGGCGGCGGGGGTGCGCCCGACGGTGGCGACGGCGCGTACTGGCCGCCGATCGAGCTGGTGCACTGGGACGGCACGCCGATCCGGGAGGAGCCGCCGCACGAGCGGCAGCGGTCGGCCCGGGACGACGCGGCGCGGCGGCGGGCCCAACGCACCCCGCGCCCGCCCGATCCGCTGCCGGGGCTGGCCGCGCTGCTGGCGCTGAGCCTGGTGGCGGCGTTCTTCGCCTGGGTCAGCGCGGGCCCGTTCTGGCTGGCGGTGGGGCACGCCACCCGGGGCACGGTGGTGATCGCCGACTGCACCGGAGGCGGCCTCACGCAGCGCTGCCGGGGCAACTTCGCCCCCGCCGACGAGACGTGGACCGCGTACGGCGTTCGGGTGAGCGGGGTGGCCGCCGAGCGCACCGCGACCGGCACGACGCTGTCGGCCCGGATGACCGGCCCGGACGGCGGCACCGCGTACGCGGACACCGGCCCGGCCGCGCACCTGCGCTGGCTGCTCGGCCTGCTGGTGGTGCTGGGCTGCGCCGCCGGGATCGCCCGGTGGACGGGCTCGACCCGGCTGGCCGACCCCCGCGCCCGCCGCTGGGCGGTCGCCGGCGCGCTGGCCGGCCCGCTGGTGATCACCGCCGGCTTCCTCGTCGCCGCCTGGTGAGACCCACGGGCGCTGTCGGGCGCCCGGCCGGGCCGCCGTCGGGCGCCTGGCCACGCCGCTGGGGGTGCCCCAGGCCTCGGGGCGTGCCCGGCCAGGCCGTCGGGTGCCCGGCCTGGCCGCTGGGGGTGCCCGGCCAGGCCGCGTCGATTCCCGCTCGGGGGTCAGGCGTGCACGACGGCGTAGACGTCGCGGCGGCGCAGGGCGTACTCCGTGGCGACCTCGGTGATCGCGTCCCGGCGGGACAGCCCGGCGGCCTCGCGGGCGGCGACGGCGGCCCGCAGCGTGTCGTCGTCGGGCCGCTCGGGGGTCGACTCGGGCGCGCCGGCCACGACGAGGGTGATCTCGCCGCGCGGCTCCCCCTCGGCCGCCCAGTCGGCCAGTTCGCCGAGCGGGCGGCGGACGATCTCCTCGTACGTCTTGGTCAGCTCGCGGCAGAGCGCGGCGGGCCGGTCGGCGCCGAACGCGGCGGCCAGGTCGGCGAGCGCGGCGGCGATCCGGTGCGGCGCCTCGAAGAAGACCAGCGTCCGCTCCTCGGCGGCGAGGGCCCGCAGGCGGGAGCGGCGGGCGCCGCCGGTGCGCGGCAGGAAGCCCTCGAAGCAGAACCGGTCGCAGGGCAGGCCGGACAGGGCCAGGGCGGTGGTGACCGCGCTCGGGCCGGGCGCGGCGGTGACCGGCACGCCGGCGTCCAGGGCGGCGGTGACCAGCCGGTAGCCCGGGTCGGAGACGCTCGGCATGCCGCCGTCGGTGACCAGGGCGACCAGGTAGCCGGCGGTCAGCACGTCGACCAGCTCGGGGGTGCGCCGCTCCTCGTTGCCCTCGAAGTAGGAGACGATCCGGCCGCCGACGGTGACGTCGAGGTCCCGGGCCAGCCGGGTGAGCCGGCGGGTGTCCTCGGCGGCCACCACGTCCGCGGCGGCGAGCACCTCGCGGAACCGGGCGGAGGCGTCGGCGGGGTTGCCGAGCGGCGCGCCGAGCAGGACCAGGCGCCCGGTTTCGGACTTTTCACCCACGGGATGCAACTCCTTCGTCGACGGCTTGCCCGGTATCGGAGACGACGGGCGCCACCGGGCACCTTCGCAGCCTACGATCGCCGGGTGACGAGTGCGTCGACAGCACAGAGCGCGGACCAGGCGGGGCAGGACCTCACGGACGGGAGCCCGCCGGAGGGTGCGTCCCCGGCTGCCGGCGGGATCCCCGGCGTGGTCCGGCGGCGGCTGGCCACCGTCGAGGCCCGGCTGGACGGGCGCTCCTGGCTCGCCACGGGCGTGATCGTCGCCATCGCGGCGATCCTGCGCTTCGTCGGCCTGAGCCACCCGCCGGGCAAGATCTTCGACGAGACCTACTACGCCCGGGACGCCTGGGGGCTGGTCGACAAGGGCGTCGAGTGGAACTACAAGGACGGCGGCCCCTCGTACGTGGTCCACCCGCCGCTGGGCAAGTGGCTGATCGGGCTCGGCGAGTGGGCCTTCGGCTACTCCGACACCGAGCACGGCATCTCCGTGCCGGGGCACCTGACGACGACCGCGCCGGAGTTCGGCTGGCGGTTCGCGGCGGCGGTCGTCGGCACCCTGTCGGTGCTGCTGCTGGTCCGCATCGGCCGGCGGATGTTCCACTCGACCGCGCTGGGCTGCGCCGCCGGCCTGCTGCTCGCGCTGGACGGCTTCCACCTGGTGCTGTCCCGCACCGCGCTGCTCGACATCTTCCTGCTGTTCTTCGTGCTGGCCACCTTCGGCGCCCTGGTGCTCGACCGGGACGCCCGGCGCCGCCGGTGGGCCCGGGCGCTGGAGTCGGGCCTGGACCCGGGCCGGCCCGGGCGGGCCGGGCGGCCGGCGGGCGGCTGGCGGAACTGGCCGTGGTGGCGGCTCGCCGCCGGGGTCCTGTTCGGGTGCGCGTGCGCGGTCAAGTGGAGCGCGCTCTACTTTCTGCCCGTCTTCGCGCTGCTGGTGGTCCTGTGGGAGGTCGGGGTCCGCCGCTCCGCCGGCGTACGCCGGCCGTGGCGGGACACCCTCCTCGACGAGGTGCCGTGGCTGGTGCTGGCCGGGGTGCTGATCGTGGTCACCTACGTCGGCACCTGGTCCGGTTGGCTGCTCGGCGACGAGGGCTACTACCGGCTCGCCGAGCGCTACCCGAACGCCCCGCTGAGCGACACCCCGGTGTTCGGCGCGTTGAACAACCTGATCGAGTACCACAAGGCCGCGTACGGCTTCCACACCGGACTCGACGATCCGCACAAGTACCAGTCGTGGCCGTGGCAGTGGCTGCTGCTGGGCCGGCCGGTCGCCTTCTACTGGTCCGGCAACGGGTCCTGCGGGGCGCCGAGCTGCGCCTCGGAGATCCTGCTGCTCGGCACCCCCCTGCTCTGGTGGTCGTTCCTGCCCGCCCTGGCGGCGCTGGCCTGGCTGGGCCTGGCCCGGCGGGACTGGCGGGCGGGGGCGATCCTGCTCGTCGTGGCGGCCGGCCTGCTGCCCTGGTTCTGGTTCGCGCTCGACGGCCGGACGATGTTCTCCTTCTACACCGCGCCGGTCCTGCCGTTCCTGGTGCTGGCGGTGGTCTACGTGCTCGGCGCGATCATCACGCCGGCCGGTCCACCGGGCACCGTCGCCGCGCAGCCGGGCGGCGCCGGGACTGTTGCCGAGGGCCGGGAGTCGGACGAGGCACGGGACCGCAGGCTGGTGGGCGGGGTGATCGCCGGGGCGTACGTCATGCTGGTCGCCCTCTGCTTCGCGTACTTCTATCCGATCTTCGTCGGGAAGCTGCTGCCGTACGCCGAGTGGTCGGCGCGGATGTGGCTGGACGGCCGCTGGATCTGACGGACGGCACGGCACCCGCCGCGCGCCCCGGGCGGCGCGGCGGGTGCACGGAGAACGGGCCCGCACGCGGTGGCGTGCGGGCCCGTTCGACGTAGAAGCGCGCCCCGATCGCCTGCCACGGGGGAAGCGGGCGATTGGGGCGCGCATCAAGAGCTTAACCACGACGTACCACTGGCACAACGGGTCGACTTCGGTCAGATTTCCGACCTACGCGACACGGCACGGATGGTTTACATCCGACATCTTACGGTCCGTCATCTTACGCAAACGGTACGGATCGGCAACGCCTGCGGGGCCGGCATCTGCCACATTTTGCGGCCTTCGGGATTCCCACCAACGGGAGTGTTCCCGTAACGTATCGATCGATTTGGTTCTCCAGTCACCCTGGGTCCGGTCCGTCGGCACCCGGGCCGGTTGCACTGTCAGCCAACCCCCCGATCGATCGGACGGAGTTCGCGATGACCCGTACCCTCCGCTGGACCGGCGGCCTGCTGGCCACCGTCACCGCCGCCACCCTCGGCCTGTCCGCCCCCGCCCACGCGGCCACCGTCTCGGTACCGTTGCGCACCCTCGTCGCCGACCTCCCAATGGCCGCCGAGAGCCGCACCGGCTACTCGCGGGACCTGTTCCCGCACTGGACCGACGCGGACTCCGACGGCTGCAACACCCGCTACGAGGTGCTGATCGCCGAGGCCACCACCCGCCCCACGGTGGGCTCCGGCTGCCAACTGACCGGCGGGCGCTGGCGCTCCTACTACGACGCGGCCTACTGGACCAACCCGTCCGACCTGGACATCGACCACCTGGTCCCGCTGGCCGAGGCGTGGGACTCGGGCGCCCGCAACTGGACCACGACGCGGCGGCAGGCGTTCGCCAACGACCTCGGCGACGTCAGGTCGCTGGTCGCGGTGACCGACAACGTCAACCAGGCCAAGGGCGACCAGGACCCGGCGACCTGGATGCCGACCAACGAGAAGTGCCGATACGTCGGCGAGTGGGTGGCGGTCAAGACCCGCTGGCGGCTGAGCGTCGACAGCGCCGAGAAGAGCGCGCTGACCAGCCGGGCGAGTTCCTGCACGAACATCACGATCACCGTGACGCACGCGTACTGACCGCCGGGCATCCCGGGGGCGGCCGACCGGTCGCCCCCGGGGGTGCGGTCAGAACGCCCGGGGGTTGCGGGGCAGCCAGCCGAAGAACCGGTCCTGGAGGGACGTGCCGGACGACGGCGGCAGGTCCTGTGCGGCGGCCGCGAGGCAGGACCCCAGGTACACGCTGAGCATGGCCCGGTCGAGCCGGTACTCCTCCAGCAGACGGGACCGCTTGTCCGCGCACGGCCAGTCGGCGCCGCATGTGCCGCACGTCCAGCCGGGAGCCAGTGGAGCGTGCTCGTCCGCCCCGGACGCCGAGGACTCCGCACCATCGGTCATCGCTCTCCCTCTCCGGTTCACGTGGCGCCCCGCCCCCGTCACGCCGGTCGACAGTGGACCGGCCTCGCCCACCGGCGACGCCCTGTCAGCGCCGCGGGACGCTGCGGCGTTACGCCTTGCGGTACGTTCCCAACCATGGCCCTCGCGACGCCGACCGTGGAGCGGGTGCCGGCCCGGCGGTCCGGTCGCCGACCGCCGCACCGGCCGCCGGCCGCCGGGCTCGACGCCGGGCGGGCGCGCGGGCGGTCGTACCTGTCGGGAGGCGGCGATGCGTGACCTGCTGCCGCCGGCCGTGGCGGTGGCCGTGGCCGGGGCGTCGGACTGGGTCGGCGAACTGCTGCCGGCTGAGCTGGCCTGCCTGGGCGAACGCGCGGTGGAGAGCCGTCGCCGCGACTTCACCGCCGGGCGGGTCTGCGCCCGCCGGGCGATGGCCGCCCTCGGCGTGCCGCCGGTCGCGGTGCCGTCGGCCGCGGACCGGTCGCCGGTCTGGCCGGCCGGCGTGGTCGGCGCCATCACCCACACCCACGGCTACTGCGCGGCGGTCGCGGCCCGCGCCGACGAGATCCGGTCGGTCGGCATCGACGCCGAAGGACACCGGGAGCTCAACGCGGGCGTACGCCGGCTGATCTGCCTGCCCGAGGAGGACGAGCGGTGCGCCCGCCTGCCGGCGGGGACCTCCTGGCCGGCGGTGGTATTCAGCGTCAAGGAGACGGTCTACAAGGTGTGGCACCCGGTCGTCGGCACGTGGCTGGGCTTCCACGACGCCCTGGTGGAGCTCGATCCGGACGCCGGCACGTTCACCGCCCGCATCGCGTCGGCGCCGCGCGACGCCGCCCCGGTGCCCGATCCACCCGCGCTGGTCACCGGCCGGTTCAGCGTCGACGAGTCCCTGGTCCGCACCGCCGCCGTGCTGCTGCCCGGTTGACCCGGGCACGGAATCCGAACAGGGGACGGCGCTGCGCTGCCGGAGACGCGAAGATGGTCCGTTGTCCGCGCACGGTAGCGTCAGCCGCGTTTGCCGTCGTCGTCAGGTGCCTAGGAGTACGGTGAGTCACCCCCCGCCCCCATACGGGCCTCAGGATCCGAACCAACCGAACCCGGAGCAGCAGCAGCCGCAGCAGCCGCAGCCGCCGGCACCGATGCCGCAGTTCCCCGCCGACCAGGGCGGCTACCCGCCGCAGCCACCGACCTCCGGCGCCCCGCAGACCACGGGCGACCCGTGGGCCCCCCTGCCGCCCGTGCCGCCGCAGCAGCCGGCCGGCGACCCGTGGGCCGCGCCGCAGCCGCCGGTCTCCGGCGTACCGCAGCCCCCGGTGTCCGGGATGCCGCAGCCGCCGGTCTCCGGGGTGCCGGGCGAGCCGTGGGCCGCCCCGCACCAGCCGACCTCGGGCACGCCGTACCCGCCGCCCGGCTATCCGGCCGGTGGGCCCGGCTACCCGCCGCCCGGTGGGCCCGGCTACCCGGGCGGCGCGCCCGGTTACCCGCTCGGCGCGCCGCATCCGGTCACGCCGCCGAAGAAGAACAAGACCGTCCTGATCGTCGTGGCCGTGGTGGCCGTGCTGGCCCTGCTCTGCTGCGTCGGCGGTGTCGTCGCGCTCGTCGCCGGCGCCAACAAGGCGGCGAACGACCTGGAGAAGGCCGCCGCCCCGCGCATCACGCTGCAGCCGGACGGTCCGTCCCCGTCGGCGAAGGACGGCGAGACCTTCAACATGAAGCCCGGCGCGACCCTGGTGGTCTCCGACGACGAGGGGACCATCGAGATCACGGTCACCCGGTTCACCACGGAGACCAAGGGCTGCCGGTCGTACGCCCCGGCCCCCGACAAGGGCATGTACCTGATCGCCCACGTCACCGCGACCGTGACCAAGGGCAAGAGCTCCATCAACCCGTTCTACTTCAACTGGGTGGCCGCCAACGGCACCACGGCCAACGGCCTGGCGAGCGCGCTTTCCGGCTGCGGCGACACGTTGGGCTCCGGCAACAACCTGCGCGAGGGCAGCAAGCGTGCGGGCACGGTGGTGTTCAACGTGGCCGACAAGAACGGCGCGCTGGAGTATCAGCACAAGTTCCAGACCAGCGGCTCCTGGAAGCCGTGATCCACAGCTCGTGACGGGAGGCCGGTCCCCTTCGGAGGGGGCCGGCCTCCCGCGCTCTTCCCGACCGCCCGCCAGCCGCCGCTCCGCCAGCCCTCGCATCGCGGCCGGCTCCCGTCAGCGGCCCTGCTCCAGCAGGTCGGCGACAGTGATCAGCGGGGTCACCAGCGACGGCAGCAGGGCCGCGTCCTCCAGCCGGCCGCGCCGGTAGGTGATCAGCTCCGCCCCCCGCACGCTCCAACTCGGCACCGCCCCCGCCAGGTGCGCGGCGATCAGGGTCGGCCCGACCAGCGCCTGCTGCCCCGGAGCCGCCGCGGCCACCCGCCACTGCCGGTCGAACTCCTCGTGCCCGGTGGCGTAGGTGTCGCTGCCGAACAGCGCGCGGCCCAGCTTCGAGAACGCGTGGCGCGGTCCGACCGCGAGCGCCGGGAACGCCCGCCGCAACCACACCGAGCTGACGACGTACGTGTGGGTCTGCGAGGTTGTCGTCTGGTTGCCGTCGGCACCGGTCGAGCTGTGCGTCTCGGTGTACGCGTACTCGGCCACGCAGACGGGCCGGCCGTGCAGCGTCCCGGTCAACGCGAACCGCACGCCCCGCCGGCTGCGGCCCGGCACCCGGTCGGTCCAGGTGATCTCGGGCCGCTCGGTGAAGGTCCAGCCGTACCGGGCGGCCCACTGTCGCCAGTGCTCCCGCCGCTCCCGCTCGCGCCGGTGGGCCGTCACCACCAGCGCGACTATGCCCGCCACGAGAAGGACGGCGGCGGCCGCGCAGCCAACCATCCAGAACACACTCGCCATCCGCTCCACGGGCGGCAGCGTAGTGACCGGTCGCACGCGCCCCGGTTCACGGACGGTCGCGGTCGCGGATCCGGCTGCCGGCCGCGTTGCGGGGTTCGCTCGACGCCGCGCCTCGCGTTCGTCACCCGGTGTCGTCGGGACCCCTGTCGACCCACTGGCCCCACCCCAGACATCGACGAATTGATTGATCCTCATCTGGCGCGCTGTTTAGCTCCCACCGGCACCGTCGATGACGAGGCTGACCTTCTGCCGCCTATCAGGAAGAGAGCCACAGTGAACAGAGTGAGGACGGTCCTGCGCCGGATCGGCGCGACCGCGAGCGCCCTGCTGATGGTCGCCGGGGCCACGGTCGTCGGGGCCACCCCGGCCTCCGCCGCGAACTACTACTACGAGATGCCGTACCCGGCGAACGAGTCCTACCTGGTGACCCAGGGGCCGGAGGGCACCTACTCGCACGTCGGTCCGTACAACGAGTACGCCTGGGACTTCGGGCTGCCGGCGAACTACGAGGTCTCCGCCTCGCAGGCCGGCACCATCATCATGTCGAACTGGTCGCCGTACTGGCAGAACGGCATCGAGGTGATCATCCGGCACTCGAACGGCCAGTGCACCCACTACGCGCACCTGAACCGGGCGATCTACAACGCCGGCACCTGGGTGCCGCAGGGCCGGGTCATCGGCTGGTCGGGCAACACCGGCGCGTCCACCGGCCCGCACCTGCACTTCCAGGTCATCAACTGCAACACCCGGGTGGGCATCCCCGCCACCCTCCAGGGCTGGACGCCGTACACCGGCTCCTGGCCGGTGAGCGTGAACTACTACGCGTAACCTCCGCCCGGCCGCGCTCACGCGCGAGGTGCGTCAATGGGAATCGTGCATCGCCACTATCCGTGATCGATAATCCCATTCGCCGCTGGAAGCGCTTCCAGCGAGCGACGGCGACGGCCGGTCCAGGGCCGAAGGCGTCGCGGTCGGGGTGTCGGCACGTGCCGACACCCCGGCCCACAGTGGATCACCTATGACGGAGGAAAGTCGGATGGCGGCACGGACGGACGACGCGGTCGAGCTGAGCGTGGTCATACCCACCTACCAGGACGCGCAGTGCCTGGCGCTGACGCTGCGGTCGCTGACCCGGCAGACGGTGAGCCCCGAGCGCTTCGAGGTGGTCGTCATCCGCGACGGCGGCTCCCCCGCCGGATACGCCGACGCCGTCGAGGCGGCCGCCGGCCTCGACCTCCGCCTGCTGGAGTTTCCCAGGCGGCGGGGGCGCTCCGCGGCCCGCAACGAGGCGGTACGGCACACCCGGGCCCCGCTGCTGTTGTTCCTCGACGCCGACTCGTACGCCTCCCCGCAGTTGCTGGAGCGCCACCTGGCCCACCACGCGGTCGCCGGCCGGCCCGCCGTGCTGATGGGCCGGCGCGACGAACTGAGCCTGGAACACGTCGAGGCCGCCCTCGACGACCGGGAGATGACCGACGTCCCCCGCCGCCGCGCGGACCGCGCCGGCGACCTGCGCTTCCCGCACGGCCAGCCGCCGGGGCCGGACTGGCTCCGGGCGGGCTGGGCGCTCGCCTACACCCACAACATCTCGCTCGCCCGCGACCTGTTCGACCGGACCGGCGGGTTCGACGAACGCTCCGGGCTGCGCTGGGGCCTGGAGGACATCGAGCTGTTCTACCGGGTGCACCGGCATCTCGGCGTGACCGGGTTGAACTTCGCCTTCGACGACGAGGCCCGCGCCTTCCACCTCCCGCACCACCGCAACACCGACCGCAACTTCGCCGACTTCGCGGCCAACCGGAGCCTGCTGACGGGGCAGTACCACGTGATCGAGTGGGAGTTCTACGGCCTGCTGGACGTGTACGACTCGCTGGAGCGCATCGTGTACTACCGCTCCGCGGCCACCGACTGCGCGCGGCGCGCGACGTGCCGGATCGGGCCGGCGTTCGACCGGCTCGCCGACCGCCTGCCCGGCCCCCGCGTGCTGTGGGTGGGCACCGGCAGCGACCAGGCCGACCTGCCGGCCGGGGCGCTGACCTTCGACTACGCCGCCCCGCCGGGACCGACGAACTACCACCTGGTCGGCATGGACCCGCCCATCGCGCCGGGCAGCCTCGACGCGGTGGTCAGCGTCGACTTCTGGCGGTACCTGCGGTGGGATGACCTCTGCCGGTTCGTCAACACCTCCGGGCGGCTCGCCCGCGAGGTGCACCTCGTCGGCACGGGCGACGCCGGATCGGCGCCGCTCACCCCCGGGCCGGCGGTGCTGGACTACCTGCGCCGCACCCTGAGCGCCGCGTTCGCCACCAGGTTGACCCACGTCGACGGGCTCGGTGAGGTGCTGACCCTGCGGTCCCTGACGCCGGCGGCGCGGAAGGGCCCGGCGCGCGTGTGACGTTGCCCGGCGGCCGGTACGCGGATCAGGCGGGCGGCCGGAGCAGGGCCGCGCTGCCCCGGTGGTGGCTCGTCATCGAGCGCCGGAGCGGAAGGTGCGGCGATAGGTGTCCGGGGGTACGCCGATCGTGCGGTTGAAGTGCCGGCGCAGCGTCGTGGCGGTGCCCATGCCGGTAGCCGCCGCGATAGCGTCGATGCTGTCGCCGGTGGTCTCCAGCAGTTCCTGGGCGTGCCGGATCCGCTGGGTCAGCAGCCATCGCAACGGGGTGGTGCCGGCCACCGACCTGAAGTGGCGGCCCAGGTTGCGCGAGCTCATGTTCGCCTGACGGGCCAGGTCCTCCACCGTCAACGCGTGGTCGAGCCGCTCGATCGCCCAGGAGAACAGTTCGGCGAGCGGATGGTCGTCCTGGGCGGGCACCGGGGCGGTGACGTACTGGGCCTGGCCGCCGGCCCGGTGCGGGGGCACGACCAGGCGACGGGCGAGCGTGTTGGCGACCGCCGAGCCGTAATCGAGGCGGACCAGGTGCAGGCACAGATCCATCGCGGCCGCCTTGCCGGCGGAGGTGAGCACGCTGCCGTTGTCCACGTAGAGCACGTCCGCATCGACCTGCACCCGGGGGTAGCGGGCCGCCAGGGCCTCGGTGTGCGCCCAGTGCGTGGTCGCCCGTCGGCCGTCCAGCAGGCCGGCGGCGGCGAGCACGAACGCGCCCGTGCACAGGGAGGCCACCCGCGCGCCCGCCTCGTGGGCCGCGCGTACCGCGTCGACCAGATCGGCGGGCGGTTCTGCGTCGACGTCGACCCACCCGGGGACGATCACCGTGTCGGCGTGCGCGAGCTGGTCGAGGCCGCAGTCGGGCTCCAACCGGAACCGGCCGACCCGCACCGCGCCCGTTCCGCAGACGGTGACGCCGTACCAGGGGTCGGCCACGCCGGTCAGGTCGGCACCGAAGACCTCGTACGCCAGGGACAGCTCGAAGTGCAACATCCCGTCCGTGACGGCCAGGGCGACGGTGTTCATGTCCGAAACTGTACGGGACATGGCGTTCCAGACACTCGCCCCGGTGAACCGCCGCCGCCAGGATGTACCCGGTTGATCATTCGGGCATGGAGCGGGGAGAACTGATGGGATCGGGTCGGACGGTGGCGGTCTTCGGCGCCTACGGGCACACCGGGCGCTTCGTGGTGGCGGAGTTGTGCGCTCGCGGTTTCGTCCCGTTGCTCTGCGGACGCGACGCGGACAAACTGCGGACGCTCGCGGCGTCCTTTCCGGGGCTCGGCACCCGGCCGGCCTCGGTCGACGATCCGGCCGCACTCGACCGCGCGCTGGCGGGCGCGGCTGCGGTGGTCAACTGTGCCGGGCCCTTCGCCGTGACCGCCGCGCCCGTGATCGAGGCGGCGCTGCGCGCCGGGATTGCGTACGTGGACGTGGCGGCGGAGGTCGAGGCCAACCTCGACACCTTCACGCACTTCGCGGATCGCGCCCGCGCCGCGGGGACGGTGGTGGTCCCCGCGATGGCCTTCTTCGGCGGCCTCGGCGACCTGCTGGTCACCGCGGCGATGGGCGACTGGACGGCGGCCGACGAGGCGCACGTCGCGTACGGCTTGAGCGGTTGGCACCCCACGGCCGGGACCCGCGCGGCGGGCACGGTCTCCCGGCGGCGCAGGGACGGCCGGCGCGTCCGCTACCGCGACGGGCGGCTGGAGTACCGCGACGACGCCCCGCCGGCCCTGACGTGGCCCTTCCCCGAGCCGATGGGGACCCGGGCCGTGATCGGCGAGTTCACCATGGCCGACGTCGTCACCGTCCCCAGCCACCTGGCCATCCCCGAGGTGTGCACCTACATGACGGTCGAGGCGGCCGGCGAGCTGGCGGCTCCGGAGACACCGGCGCCGGCCGCCGTCGACGATCGCGGGCGGTCCGCGCAGACCTTCCTCGTCGACGTCGTCGTGCGCTCCGGCGGCGCGGAACGGCGCGCGGTGGCGGGCGGCCGGGACATCTACGCCGTCAGTGCGCCGCTCGCGGTGGAAGCGGTGCACCGCATCCTCACGGGACGGACCAGGACGGTCGGTGTCGCTTCCGCCGGCGCCGTCTTCGACGCGCCCGACTTCCTCCGGGCCCTGTCCGCGCACGTCTCGCTCGACCTGCGGCAGTCCTCCGCGGCCCCGATGACATCATCGGTCCATGCCCGTGATCGAAGTGGTACGCGGTGACATCACCCGCGAGGATGTCGACGCCATCGTCAACGCGGCGAACGAGTCGCTGCTGGGCGGCGGTGGCGTCGACGGGGCGATCCACCGGGCGGCGGGACCGCGCCTGGCGCAGGCGGGCGCCGCCCTCGCGCCGTGCCGCCCGGGCGAGGCCGTCGCCACCCCCGCATTCGACCTTGATCCACCCGTACGCCACGTCATCCACACGGTCGGTCCGGTGTGGGAGGGCGGCGGCCACGGCGAGCCGGAGATCCTTGCCTCGTGCTACCGGCGCAGCCTCCAGGTCGCCGACGAGATCGGCGCCCGCCGCGTCGCCTTCCCCGCCATCGGCACCGGCGTCTACGGGTACCCGTCCGACCAGGCGGCGACGATCGCGGTCGCGACGATCAGGGCGACACCCACCGCCGTCGAGCACGTCCGCCTGGTCGCGTTCGACGACGCCACGTACCGGCTCCTGGCGGCGGCGGAGAGCTGAGCCGGCCGTACGGCCCGAGCCGTCCTCTGTGTACGGGTCGCCTGATCGACCTGCCTGTGCCATGATCTCCGGTCAATCGGTGCGGGTCGGTCCGATCAGGGAGACACCATGCGGTTGGTCAGGCTCTGTGTCGCCATGCTCGGCGCGTTCGTCCTCGCCCTCACCTCGGCGGCCCCGGCCTCGGCGGCCACCACGGCGACGTACGACCTCTGGGTCTGGAACGTCGCGGGCTGGGCCATGCACCGGGCCTCGACCACCGACGGCCTCATTCCAGCCCTCACCGGTTCGATCCGCAGCCGGGGCGCCGACTTCGTCGGCCTCAACGAGCTCTGCTTCCAGCAGTACCAGGCGATCGTCGCCGACCTGAGGGCCGCCGGATGGCCGCAGGACTCCACCAACTTCGCCCGCTTCGAGCCGTCCCGCGACACGGTCTGCAACGGGCAGGCGTTCGGCAACGCCATCTTCAGCAAGGCGCCGCTCGGCACGGCGAACCGCTACACGCTGCCCTCGGACGGCAGCGCCGAGCGGCGGACCCTGCTCTGCGCGCCGGTCTCCGCCCGGCCGCACCTGCGGTTCTGCGCCACGCACATCACGCCGTCGAACACGGTCATCAACGGCACGGCGATCAACGTGCAGCAACTGAACTCGGTACGCAGCCGGCTGGAGACCTTCGCGGCGAACGGTGACACGGTCCTCATCGCCGGGGACTTCAACGCCCAGCCCCACTACGGCCGACTGGACAACTGGTACGCGCCGAGTCTCAACGTGGCCAACAACGCCGGCAACACCGGCTTCTACCGGGAGCTGGACGACCTGGACTCCCGCTGCCTCGGCTACGGCGAGGCCACCGTCGCGGACGGCAGCACCGGCGGGCCGTGCGGCCTCGGCAACAAGATCGACTTGATCTTCGTACGGGAGAACCGGCTCGCGGGCAGCTACACCGCCGACTCGCTGGCCATCCCGACCACCTGCACGATCGGCGCCTGCTCGGATCACCGCGTGGTGATCGGCACGGTGACGGTCAGCGTCAACTGACCGACGGTCCGGCCGACCGGTCCGGCGCGCCACGGCGACTTCGCCCTGCCGCCGTCCGGCGACGAACCGATCCGGTTATGTTGCCGCTAACATCCTGGGCCCGACATCGACCGCCTCCACTCATCGAGGCCGGTGGGCTGATCTCCAGCCCGGGCATGCCTCCTGCACGTCTTGACGTGGCTCTGTTGTTAACGTAAACATTGATGCAAATCGCTGCCTTTGGCTGCCGCCGGAGGGTGGACGCAGTGGAGCATTCACGCCTCCCGGCTGCCGGTCGTCCGTGGTCGCGACGGGCCCGTCCCGGCCGCCGAACCCGCCCCCGAGAAGGACCGCCATGATGTCGTCCGCTCCCTCGTCACGAAACCCTTCGCCACGAAGCCCCTCCCTGCGACGCCGGGCCGCGCTCCTCGCCCTGGTCACGACCGTCGCGGCCGCCGGCGTGGCCGTCACCGTCCGCTCCGCATCGGCGGCCGTGGTGGACACCTCGGCCTGGTACGTACTGACCGCGCGCCACAGCGGCAAGGCCCTTGAGGTGTATGACCGTGCCACCACGGACGGCGCGCGAATCGTCCAGTGGCCCCGCAACGACGGGGCCTGGCAGCAGTGGCAGTTCGTCGACGCCGGCGGCGGGTGGTACCGCCTGCGCGCCCGGCACAGCGGCAAGGTCCTCGACATCCGTGACTCCGCCACCGCCGACGGCGCCGAGGTCATCCAGTGGGCCGAGCGGAACGCCGCCAACCAACAGTTCCGGCTCGCCGACTCGGCGGGCGGACACGTCCGACTGATCAACCGCAACAGCGGCAAGGCGCTCGACGTCTGGGAGCACTCCACCGCGGACGGCGCACGGGTCAGCCAGTTCACCGACCTCGACGGCGCCAACCAGCAGTGGCAGCTCATCCGCGTGGCGGGCCCCACGCCCACGACTCCACCGGCCGGCACTCCGGCCCCCACCGCAACCCCGACCACACCGCCGGCGGCGTACCCGATGCCGGGCCGGGTGACCGGCGACGTCGGGGTGCACGATCCCACGATCGTGCGCCGCGACGACGGCAGTTACCTGTTGGCGCACACCGGGGACAACATCGCGCTGAAGACCTCCCCCGACCGGACCGCGTTCCGTAACGCCGGTGCCGCGTTCCCCGGGGGCGCGCCGTGGACCACCACGTACACCGGCGGCAGCCGCAATCTGTGGGCACCGGACCTGTCGTACCACGACGGTAGGTACTGGCTGTACTACTCGGCCTCGACGTTCGGCTCGAACCGGTCCGCGATCTTCCTGGCGACCAGCCCGACGGGCGCGTCCGGCTCCTGGACCCACCAGGGCCTGGTGATCGAGTCACGGACCTCGGACAATTTCAACGCGATCGACCCGAACCTGGTCGTGGACTCGGCCGGACGGTGGTGGCTGAGCTTCGGCTCGTTCTGGTCCGGAATCAAGATGGTCGCGCTGAACCCGAGCACCGGGATGCGGGCCGACAGCACCCTGCACAGCATCGCCGGGCGCGGCGGTGGAGCCATCGAGGCGCCGGTCATCACCCGGCGGGGCTCCTACTACTACCTGTGGGTGTCCTTCGACCGCTGCTGCCAGGGAGCGTCGAGCACGTACCGGGTCATGGTGGGCCGTTCCAGCAGCATCACCGGCCCGTACCTGGACCGCAACCTCACGCCGATGAACTCGGGCGGCGGCACCCAGGTGCTGGCGGGACACGGCGGCATCCACGGCCCCGGTCACCAGGCGGTCCTGGCCGACGCCGACGGGGACGTGCTCGTCTACCACTACTACGCCGACAACGGCGCCTCCCTGCTCGGCATCAACCTCATCGGCTACGACGCGGCCGGCTGGCCGTTCGTGTACTGAGCCGGAAGGAGTTCCCTCATGCGCAAGCAACAGCTTCGCGGCGTTCTGGCCGCCGGGGTGGTCACCGTGCTCACGGCCGTGGGCACCGCCGTCGTGACACCCGAGGCGTCGGCCGCCACGGTCCAGCCCAACGTCCCGTACGTCCTGGTCAACCGGCACAGCGGCAAGGCCCTGGACGTGTACGACCTGGCCACGAACGACGGCGCCCCGATCAACCAGTACACGCGTAACGACGGCGCCTGGCAGCAGTGGCGGTTCCTCGACTCCGGCGGCGGCTGGTACCGCCTCCAGTCCGCGCACAGCGGCAAGGTGCTCGACCTGCCCACCGCCGACGACGGCATCCAGCTCGTGCAGAACGCCGACCGTAACGACGCCCGGCAGCAGTTCCGGCTGGCCGATTCGGCCGGCGGGCAGGTCCGACTGATCAACCGCAACAGCGGCAAGGCGCTGGACGTGTGGGAGTGGTCGACCGCCGACGGTGCCAAGGTCTCGCAGTACCAGGATCTCGACGGCGCCAACCAGCAGTGGCAGTTGGTCCCCCTGGGCGGCGCGGCACGCACCTTCGCCAACCCGATCAAACGCAACGGCCCGGACCCGTGGCTCCAGTACCACAACGGCTCCTACTACCTGGCCACCACGACGTGGAACTCCACCATCACCATGCGGCGCTCCTCGACGCTGGCCGGGCTCGCCACGGCCGCCGACCAGGTGATCTTCAACCTGTCCGGCCGGCCCAACGGCTGCTGCAACATGTGGGCGCCGGAGTTCCACCTGCTCAACGGCCCCAACGGTCCGCGTTGGTACTTCTACTACACCGCCGGACAGAACGTCCCGGACTACAACCCGACCCAGCGGCTGCACGTCCTGGAGTCCGCCGGCACGGACCCAATGGGCCCGTACACGTTCAAGGCCGACCTGGGCAACGACTGGCAACTCGACGCCAGCGTCCTCCAGGTCAACGGCAGCCTCTACCTGATGGGCACCTACGGTGGCGACGGCGCCGGGCAGAGCAACTTCATCCAGCGGCTGACCAACCCCTGGACGCTCAGCGGGTCGCGGGCCCGGCTCAGCTCACCCACCCTGTCCTGGGAGCGGCAGACCGGCGCGGTGAACGAGGGCCCCGAACCGCTGTACCACAACGGCAGGGTCATGGTCGTGTACTCGGCCTCGGCCTGCTGGGGTCCCGACTACAAGCTCGGTCTGCTCACGCTGACCGGCAGCGATCCGATGAACCCGACGCACTGGACGAAGAAGTCGACGCCGGTGTTCCAGCGCAGCGACGCCAACGGCGTCTTCGCCCCCGGCCACAACGGCTTCTTCAAGTCGCCCGACGGCACCGAGGACTGGATCGTCTACCACGCCAACGACTCGGCCGGCGGCGGCTGCGACATGAACCGCTCCACCCGCGCCCAGAAGTTCACCTGGAACGCCGACGGCACCCCCAACTTCGGCACACCCGTACGGCTCGGCGCGACCCTGACCGCGCCGTCCGGCGAGTGACCGGCAGACCCACCCGGGACAGCCAACTGGGAGACGGCCTGAGCCCTGCTGGAACAGATCGATGACGGCCTTTCGGTTGTCGGAACCTTCTGACATCATCCAGCGACATCGTTGAAGATTACGACCGTGGAGGACTGGATGCGTTCCCGCCTGACGAGTCTCCTCAGCGTCGCCCTGCTGGCGACCGCCGCGTTCCTGGTTCCGGCGTCGCCCGCCGCTGCCGCCCCGTCGTTCCGGACGCCGTTCCCGTGCAACCAGACGTGGTCCGGTCAGACCCGCACGACGCACAGCCCGCAGTACGCGATCGACTTCAACCGGGCCGGCGACCACGGCATGCCGGTCAAGGCCAGCGCACCGGGCACCGTGGACGTGGTCGCCAACCTCGGCGACACCAGCTACGGCCGATACGTGCGGATCAACCACGGCAACGGGTACACCACCTACTACGCCCACCTGAGCGGGTTCAACGTCTCGGTCGGCCAGTCCGTCGGCTACAGCACCACCATCGGGTACGTGGGCAACAGCGGCGGCTCCTCCGGCTCGCACCTGCACTACGAGCAGCGGCTGAACGGCAGCGACATCAAGGTGCGGTTCAGCGGCAACCTGGCCCTCTACTACGGGACGCGGAACTACACGCGTACCGCCGGCTGCTGATCCGAAGCGGGTGGTCCAATGATCGAAGGCGGGTTCCCGGTCGACCGGGAACCCGCCTTCGGCCTGCCTCGAACCCCTCGACGCGAACTGGCGGCGAGCCGGTCGGATCGACTGCCGTGCGAGGTCATCCGGCCTGCCGAGGCTCGTCCTGGTCCCGTGTCGCCTCGGTTGCTGTACTCCGCTACTGCACAAGATCGAAAAAGGCCGTCTCCGACTGGCGGAAACGGCCTGAACTGGGTGGAGTTGAGGGGATTCGAACCCCTGACCCCCTCGATGCGAACGAGGTGCGCTACCGGACTGCGCCACAACCCCTCCGCCGGCGGACCGGCATCGGTCCCACCCGGCTTTCACCGGGCGGGCCGGCGCCAAGGTTAACAGGTTCACCGCCCCCGCCGCGAATCCACCCCCCGCGCGCCGAGATCTTGGCACGGAACGGCCCCTCCAGGGGGCCGCCAGCCACCAAGATCTCAACGAAGGCGCCGAGCCGGCCGGTGGGCGCGAAAATCGGTGGACTTCGCGGGCGTCGGTGAGAAGCGTGGGGCGCATGCGACAGGAAGACGTCTGGAACGACGACACCGCCCGCCGCTACGACACCCCCGGCACCGGCATGTTCGCCCCCGAGGTGCTGGGGCCGACCGTGGACCGCCTCGCCGAGCTGGCCGGCGGCGGCGCGGCACTCGAATTCGCCGTCGGCACCGGTCGGGTGGCCGTTCCGCTCGCCGCGCGCGGGGTGCCGGTCAGCGGCATCGAGCTGTCCCGCCCGATGGTGGAGCAGCTCCGGACGAAGGCGGACGAGGCAGCCATTCCGGTGATGGTCGGGGACATGGCGACCGCCACCGTCCCGGGCGAGTTCTCGCTGGTCTACCTCGTCTACAACACGATCTCGAACCTGCTGACCCAGGCCGGGCAGGTGGCCTGCTTCCGCAACGCCGCCCGCCACCTCGCCCCGGGCGGCCGGTTCGTGATCGAGTTGTGGGTGCCGGAGCTGCGCAAGCTCCCACCGGGCCAGGAGGCGACGGTCTGGTCGTCCCAGCCGGGGTACATCGGCCTGGACACCTACGACGTGCTGCACCAGCAGGTCGTGTCGCACCACTTCCAGTTCGACGAGAGCACGAACGCCCGACTGTTCCGGTCGCCGCACCGCTACATCTGGCCGACGGAGTTGGACCTGATGGGCCAGCTGGCCGGGTTCGAGCTGGAGAGCCGGCACGCGGACTGGTCCGGCGCCGAGTTCACCGCCGACTCGCGGTCCCACGTGTCCGTCTACCGCCTGCCAACCCCGAACTGACGCACCCCGGGCGCCCGGCCGGGCGAGACCGACCGCCGGCCACGAACCGACGCGCGGCAGGCCCCCGCGTCAGGCCGAGTGGGAGCCGCGGCCGGACTGGTAGGGCCGGCCGCGCAGGCCGCCCGAGCGGCGGTAGGAGACCGAGCCGCCGTTGGCCGCCGCCGGCAGGTCCGCCGGGCGGTCGAGGCCCATCGCGGCGCGGCGTACCACCTCGCGCTGGGCCGCCAGGCGGCGCTGCGCCTCGCGGCGGGCCGCCGCCCGGCGGGCCTGCTCCCGCCGCACCTCGGCCTGCCGGGCGGCCAGCCACGCCGCCTCGCGGGCCTGCGCCCGCCGCCGCCGGCGATCCGCCACCGCCAGCCGCCGCAGGTGTACGACGTACGTGACCAGCAGCGCGGCGGTGACCCCGAAGCTGACCCAGAAGCCGGGGCTGACCACGATCACGCCGATGAGCTCGACGAAGTTCAGCAGCAGCAGCGCGGCGAGCACCCGGCGGCGCCGGTAGACGGCGGGGGCGTGCTGTCGGCGGGGCGGCGGCCGACGGCGGCCCTTGCGGGGAGCCGGCGGCACGGCGCGCAGCCGCTTCGACCGACGGGCGGCGGGGGGCGCGGAGACCGGCACGGAGAGTCCGCCCGTGTTCGCGTCTTCACTGAGGGTGATGACGAGGCTGCGGGGCGGGTGCACCGGGCGGCGCCCCGGCACAGTGCGGCGCCGCCGGCGGCGCTGGAGCACCCGCGCCGTCGACTGCGCCCGCTCCGCCACCAGCCGCTCGGTGGCGTCGTACCGGCGAACCAGCGCCGGGGCGAGGGCGAGCAGGCCGGCGGCGGCGAGGACGGCGAGGAGCACCGAGGTCGGCACCCTCACCCCTCCCGTCACCGAATTCGGAGCAACCGCCGCCCGGCCGCAGGATCTTCCACCGATGGTGGTCGGGTGCGCGGATCGTACGGGTGGAGCAGCGCTTGCCACAGCTTGCAGTTACTTGAGGTTACGGGCCGTGGACGCGGATGCTGACACGCCGCGCCGATCCCGTGCGTGGGACGGCTCACCCCGCGGTGGCGCGGACCCGGTGCCAGCGGGCCAGCAGCCCACCCTCGGCGGCGACCTCCTCGCTGGTCAT
Source organism: Micromonospora sp. M71_S20 (assembly GCF_003664255.1). Classification (NCBI taxonomy): domain Bacteria; kingdom Bacillati; phylum Actinomycetota; class Actinomycetes; order Micromonosporales; family Micromonosporaceae; genus Micromonospora; species Micromonospora sp. M71_S20. Next base: position 1,722,279 of record NZ_RCCV01000001.1, read on the forward strand.
CGCGTATCCGATGTGATCCCGCCACGCACCGTCGATGTGCATGTAGCGCACGTGGTACGACTCCTCGCGGAAGCCCAGCTTCTCCACCACCCGCCGCGACGGCTGGTTCTCGGGGCGGATGTTCACCTCGACCCGGTGCAGCCCACCCACGCCGAACGCGTGGTCGACCGCGAGTGCCAGCGCGGTGGGGATGACGCCGCGACCGGCCACCCGGGAGTCCACCCAGTAGCCCACGTACGCCGAGCAGAACGCCCGTCGCACGATGCTGCCCACGTTGAGGTGGCCGACCAGCCGCTCCCGGCCGTCCTCGCGCAGGCAGACGGCGAAGGGCATCCCCTCGCCGGTGCGCGCCGAACGGCGCTGATCGCGGTACACCCAGCGGAACGCGGCCGGCGAGTTCAGCTCGTACCAGCTCCCCGGCAGGGACGACTCCCACGGCGCGAGCCACTCCCGGTTGGCGCGGCGCACCTCCGACCAGGCGGCGGCGTCCGACCGTCGGTAGGGCCGCAGCAGCACCGGCCCGTCGGCCAGCACCGCCGGCCACCCCGGCGCCCGCCCGACCCCGAACAGACTCACGAACCAGACCTTCCGCTCACGACCGACGAAACCGATGCCCGGGCGGCGCTCACCGAGCTGACCTTCCGTTCGCGACTGCGGGGCTCGCAAGCTCACTCCTCGCGCTCACCGGCGCCGGTCCAGCAGGAGGACGTCCACCGTGGACCCGGCCGCCGCGGTGGTCACCCGCTCGCCGAGCACCATCAGCCCGTTCGCCTCGGCCAGCCCCGAGAGGGTGTACGGGCCACCGTTGAGCGGCTGCACCGTGTAGCCGCCGCCGCGCCGCTCGGCGACGTGCGCGGGACGGAACTCGCGCAGCCCCACCGGGGACGAGATCGTCTCCAGCAGGTGTGCGCGGACGCTGGGCCGGAACACCGGCTCCGCCCCGGCCAGCAGGTTGATCGCCGGGCGGGCCAGCACCTCGAAGCCGATCAGGGCCGAGCCCGTGTCGCCGGGCAGGCAGACCACCGGCACCTCCTCGGCGCCGACCGTGCCGAAACCGAGCGAGGTGCCGGGATAGAGCGCGACCTCGGTGAAGGTGACCGGGCCGGCCCGGCTGCCCTCCCGCCGGGAGAGGATCCGCCGCACCATGTCGCCAGGCCCGGTGCCGGTGCCTCCGGTGGTGATGATCAGGTCGGCGCGCAACGTCTGGTCCTCCAGCAGCCCGCGCAGCCCCTCCGGATCGTCGTCGCAGATGCCCACCCGGTACGCCAGGGCACCCACCTCGGCCGCGGCGGCGGTCAGCGCGTGCGAGTTGGCGTCGACCGTCTGGCCGGGCTGGCTGCCCCGGCCCACGTCGACCAGCTCGTCGCCGGTGGCCACGATGACCACTCGGGGGCTGGGCCGCACCACGACGTGCCCGATGCCGGTGGCGGCGAAGACCGCCACCAGCGCCGGCGAGACGTAGGTGCCGGCCCGGGCCAGCAGGGTGCCGGCGGGCAGCTCCTCGCCGGCCCGGCGCACCCCGTACCCCCGTTTGGGCACGCGGAAGATCTCCACGGCGGCCATGCCCTGGTCGGTCCACTCCACCGGCACGACCACGTCCGCGGCGAGCGGCAGCGGCGCCCCGGCGGCCACGGAGAAGCAGGCGCCCGGGGTGAGCCGGACCGGCCGCCAGCTCGCCGCGCCGAGGTCGCCGACGACGTTGAGCCGGACGTTGCGCCCGCCCGGCCCGCCGGACTGGGTCGGGACGTAGCCCACGCCCCGACCACCTCCGGAGATGTCCTCCCAGCGGGCCGCGTACCCGTCCACGGCCGACTGGTCGAAGGCCGGGAAGGAGTGCGGCGCGACGACGTCCTCGGCGAGGACGTTGCCGTGCGCCTGGGTGAGGTCGAGGTCGAGCGGAGGCAGCGCGCGTAACCTGCGCAGCACGCTGCCCAGGTAGTCGGCGAGCGGCGTCAACTCGTTCGCGGCCGCCTCGGCGTCGGCCGACGCTGTCATGTACCAGTCACGCCCGACGCGTCGGAGTTGACGAACTCGGCCAGCCACTTGCGGAACTCGGCGCCGAGGTCGTCGCGCTCGGCGGCGATCTGCACCACGGTCTGGAGGTAGCCCAGCGGCATGCCGGTGTCGTAGCGGGTGCCCCGGTAGACGATCGCGTGCACCGGGGTGCCCTCGCTGCGCAGCAGCTCCATCGCGTCGGTCAGCTGGATCTCCCCGCCGCTGCCCGGCTTCGTCCGCCGGATCGCGTCGAAGATGGTGCTCGGCAGCACGTAGCGGCCCAGCACGGCGAGGTTGCTCGGGGCGTCCTCCGGCTTGGGCTTCTCCACCATGCCGGTGACCCGGACGACCTCGCCGATGTCGGACAGCTCCGCCTCCGCCGGCTCCACCGAGGCGATGCCGTAGCGCTTCGTCTCGGCCGGGTCGACCTCGAAGAAGGCCAGCACCACGCCGCCGGTGCGCGCCTGGAGCTCCAGCATGGCCGGCAGCAGCGGCTCGGACGGCTTGACGAACTCGTCGCCCAGCAGCACCGCGAAGGGCTGGTCGCCGACGTGCGACTCGGCGTAGCCGACGGCGTGGCCCAGGCCGAGCTGCTCGGGCTGCCGGCAGGTGTAGATCTCGGCCAGCTCGCTGGGGCCGCGCACGGCGGCCAGCCGCTCGGTGTCGCCCTTCGCCTCCAGCCGTGCCTCCAGGTCAGGGCGTCGGTCGAAGTGGTCCACCATCGATGTCTTGCCCCGCCCGGTGATCAGCAGGACGTCGCCGATGCCGGCCTGGGTGGCCTCCTCGACGATGTACTGCAGTACCGGCCGGTCGACCACCGGGAGCAGCTCCTTGGGCACCGCCTTCGTGGCCGGCAGGAACCGGGTGGCCAGACCGGCGGCCGGGATGACGGCCTTGACCGCACGGGAGCGACCGGTTGCGGCGGTCGCCGATGAGGGGTTCGCTGAGTGCTCCGACATGTCGCGAGACTATCGGCCACGGCTCTGTCGTGGAGGGTGAGGACCGGAAGACGCGCCGCCGCAGGGACCCGGCCGCACCGGGTCGGGCGCGGCCGGCGCGCTCCCCGGGGCGGCGTCGCCCGGATCGGCCGGTTCGGGGCGGGCCCGACCCGGCTGGCGGGGAGCGCCGGCGCGGGGCAGACCGTCCTCGGGGGTGGCCGCCGTGGCCGGGACGGGGATCTCCCGCGTCGGCGGTCCGGCCCGCTCCTCGGCGATCCGCCAGGTGTCCCGGCCGGCCGCCTTGGCGGCGTAGAGGGCGTCGTCGGCGGCGTCCAGGACCTGCTGGCCGGTGCTGCCGTGGTCGGGGTGCACCGCGATGCCGATGGAGACGGTGACTCCGATGGCCACGGCCGCCCCGCCGTGCCCGTCGGCGGCGATCGGGGTGTCCCGGATCGCCGCGCCGAGCCGCTCCGCGACGATGGCCGCGCCCCGGGCGTCGGTCTCCGGCAGCAGCAGCACGAACTCCTCGCCGCCCTGCCGGAAGGCGAGGTCGACCTCGCGGATCTCGCCGCGCACCCGGCGGGCGAACTCGGCCAGCACGGCGTCCCCGGCCGCGTGCCCGTACGTGTCGTTGACGTCCTTGAACCGGTCCAGGTCGAGGGCGAGGACGCTGAGCATCCGGCCGAACCGGCTCGCCCGCTCGACCTCCCGGCGGATCGACTCCCGCAGGTAGCGGTAGTTCCACAGCCCGGTGAGCGGGTCGGTCAGCGAGAGCCGTTGCGCCTCCTCGTGCACCCGGACGTTGTCCACCGCCACCGCGGCGTGGCCGGCGAAGGTGCGCAGGGTGACGAGGTCGTCGTCGTCGAACTCGTCCGCGCCGAGCCGGTCGTAGAGGGCCAGCACGCCGAGCGCCCCCGCCGGGGCGGCCGGCTCCGCCCCCGGGCGCGGGGCCGGCCCGTCGCGAGCGATGGCGTCGGGCGGGCCCGTCGTGCCGGGGGCGGCGAACGGCACCGCGATGTACGTCCGGCAGTGCGGCTCCCCCGGCGGCGCGGCGGAGGGCTCCACCCGGCCCCGGCGCGGCTCCCCGGTCGCCGCGACGGCGCCCACCACGCCGCTGCCCAGCGGCACCCGCAACGGCCCCGAGCGTTCGTCCTCCGGGTCGGGCGCATCCAGCCCTTCGGTGCACTGCGCGACGAGCACCCCGCCGTCGTCGACCAGCAGCACCGCCCCGGCCCGGGCGCCGGTCGCCGCGATCGCGCTGTGCAGGATCACCCGCAGGATGCGTTGCAGGTCGTGCGTGCTGGCCAGCGTGTCCCCCAGCACCGCGAGGTGCCCGCGCAGCTGGTCGCGGCTGCTGGTCAGCGCCGCCACGTAGGTGCCCGTCTCGCGGGTCATCCGGTTGAACGCGCCGGCCAGCCGGCCGATCTCGTCCCGGCTGCGCACCGGCACCCGGGCGGTCAGGTCGCCGCGCGCCACCCGGTCCACCGCGCCCGCCAGCTCGACCAGCGGGCGGGTGGTCACCCGGGCCAGCCGCCAGGCGGCCACCACGGCCAGCAGGGTCGCCACCAGCACCGCCGAGCCCAGTGCGACGTACAGGCCGCGTGGTCGTTCGCTGGGGACGGAGAGCACCAGCGGCAGCGGCTGCCCGGAGGACGGGCCGACCAGGCGGACGTACCGGCCGTCGGGGGTCTCGGTGACCCGCTCGCCGTGCAGCGTGTCGGCGGCGGCGAGCACGGCGTCGCGTACGCCGGTCGACTCGGTGCTGTGGGCGAGCCGGACGGGTGCCGCGGCGTCGTCGATCAGGGTGACCGCCACCCCCGTCACGGCCGCGAGGCGCGCCACGAAGGCCGGGTCGACCGGCTGCGCGGCGGTGACCGTGCCGAGCGGCCCGCCGGCCCGGTCGCGCAGGTCGGCCCGGGCCGCGAGCGCCCGCACCGGCCCGGCGGCCGGCGGGTCGGCGCAGTCCCGCCAGGGCGCCGCAGGGCCGCCGGGGCTGGCATAGGTGACCCGGCCGGTGACGTCGGCGACCCGCACGGCGGCGGCCAGGCCACGACGGATCACCTGGCTCGCGGCGGCGGGCCGGTCGCCGGCCAGGGCGACCGCGTCGGCGGCGGCCCGCAGCTGCTGGCAGAGGGCGTCGACGGAGGTGCGCACGGTCGAGGCGGCCACGGCGAGCCGCTCGGTGGAGCGGCTCGAGTCGACCGCCGCCACGGTCGCCCCGACGAACAACACCCCGAGCACCACCGGGCCGAGCGCCACCGCCAGGAAGGCTGTGGTCAACCGCCCGCGTAGCGTCACTCGGTCCCCCCGGAAGTTCCGCCGCCGTTGCTTGCGATGCTGACACAGAGCCACCAGGCGACAAAGTTGCGTCAGGAGTGTTGCGTGCCCGATTTTTCTGATGGAGCGGAAGAGGCGAAGCGGGATGTGCGCGCCGCCGTGCTCGCCCGCCGCCGGGAGCTGAGCGCGCCGCGGCGGGCCGAGGCCGCCGGGCGCGTCCAGGCCGAGCTGGTGGCTCTCGTACGCCGCCTGCGCCCGCTGCGGATGACGGCGTACGTGCCGGTCGGCTCCGAGCCGGGCGGGCCCGACCTGCCGGCGGTGCTGCACGCGGCGCTGCCGCCGGGCGGGGAACTGCTGCTGCCGGTGCTCCGCGACGACCTCGACCTGGACTGGGCGGCCTGGAGCGGGCCGGACGCCCTGGTGGCCGCCGGGCGGGGGATGCGCGAGCCGGACGGGCCGCGGCGGGGCCGGGCGGCGGTCGCCGGGGCGCAGCTCGTGGTGCTGCCCGGGCTGGCGGTGGATCGCCGGGGGCTGCGGCTGGGCCGGGGCGGCGGCTCGTACGACCGGGCGCTGGCCCGGGTGCCGGCGACGGCCCTGACCGTGGTCCCGCTGCACGACGGCGAGCTGGTGGAGGCCCTTCCCGCCGAGCCGCACGACCGACCGGTACGCGCGGTCGTCACGCCCGCCGACGGCCTGCGTACGCTGGACGCCGCCCCGGGGGGCGTGGCGGGTGTCGCGCCCCACACTTCCGCTGGACGAATCCGGGGGCGATGACGCACCATTGGCACTCGAATACGTCGAGTGCCAACCGGCCGTGGCCAGATCCGGAGGAGAACGTGCCCACGTACCAGTACGCCTGCACCGCGTGCGGCCACCAGCTCGAGGCGGTGCAGTCCTTCTCCGACGCGCCGCTGACCGAGTGCCCGGCGTGTGAGGGACGGCTGCGGAAGGTCTTCAACTCCGTCGGCATCGTGTTCAAGGGATCGGGCTTCTACCGCACGGACTCGCGCTCGTCCGGCTCGGAGAGCGCGAAGACCGGCGCCGCCGCCAAGCCGGCGAAGTCCGACTCGTCCTCCGGCGGTGACTCCGGCTCGTCCGGCGGCTCGTCCGCCGCCTCCCCGTCGTCGGGCTCGTCCTCGTCGTCGGGCTCGGGCGGCTCCACCGGGGGTGGGGGCAAGGCCCCGGCCGCCAGCACCGCCAGCGCCTCCTGACCCACGCCGCACCGGCCCGGGGGCCGGCTCCACTACCGGGGCCGGTTCCCGGGCCGGCCGCGTGTCCACAGGGCGGCGACGCTGTCCACAGGGCGACGGCGGGTTGTCCACAGCGGCGGCCGGCGCCGGGGCGGCCGGACCCGGGCCGCCGCGGTACGGCCGTCGCTGCGCATGGAGCACCGCGACGCCAGGGTGCCGCCGGTCGTCCACCGGGCGGCGGTGACCCGTTCAGTCCCAGTGCGGGGGGCGCTCCGCGAGCAGCCAGTCGTCGTTGCCGCCCGAGCGCTCGCCCCAGCCCCGGTCGGTGTCGTCGGCGGTCTGCTCGGGCAGCACCACGAAGTCGTCGCTGAGGTCGACGGCGCGGTCGTCGTCGCCGCGTACCGTCGGCGTGCCCGGATCCTCGGTGATGCTCACGAGCGGCAAGACTAGCGCAGCCACCACGGGCGGGGGGCGGCGAACGAACCGCCGGGCCGCCGCGTCCGGCCGGCCGCCGGGCCGGGGCGTTGGTAGCGTCGGACGGCGTGACGACCCCCACCTCCGGCGGCTCCCCGGACGACTACTGGCGGCGGCCCGACGCCCCGCCCGAGCGGCCCACGGGCGCGCCGCCGGGGCCGGCCGCGTCGCCTCCGGCGCGTGGCAGCGGCTACCCGGGCCCGCCCGCGACCACCCCGCCCCCGGCCGGGTGGCGCCCACCGGTGCACCTGCGACCGCCACCGCCCCGGCGGCTGCCGCCGCAGGACATGGCGGAGCTCGACGCGGCGGAGCAGCGGGCGCAGCGGCTCACGTACGGCGTGGGCACGGTGGCCGGCGTGGTGCTGGTGGTCCTCGTCTGCGTGCTCTGCTCCCGGCTCGTGTTCTGACCGGGGCCCGGTCGCCGGCCTCCCGCCGCCCGTCGGCCCGCCGCGACCGGGGGGACGTCAGAGGGTGTTGCCCCAGACGGTCTCGGCTCCGGAGTGCCCGGTCAGGTAGACGTAGACGAGGCTGACGACGCCGAGCGCCACCACCGCGACCGACAGCACCGGGGTCACCCAGGACGGCAGCTTCGGCACCCGCCGGTGCCCGCTCGTCACCACGAGCAGCAGCAGCGACGCCACGGCCAGCGGCAGCACCCAGCGGAACAGGATGTCGCCGTAGCGCGAGTGCGCGAAGATCTGCTCCACGATCGGGCCCTGCATGCCCCGGGCGACGAACGCGTCCGTCAGCTCCTCCCCCGACTCGACCGCGACGAAGGCCGACACGGGCGCCACCACGGCGAGGATCGCCACCGCCCAGTCCAGCCGCGACCGGAACCGGGGCAACGCCACGTACGCGGCGGAGAGCAGCGCCAGCAGCGGCACGAGCACGACGACCGCGTGCACCACCAGCACGTGGGCCGGCAGACCCAGGATCTCCTTGAACATCCACACCTCCGGCGGTACGGGTCGCGGGGTGCCAGCGTACGGTGCGTCGGTCGACCCGCCCAGTTCGTCTCGATCGACAACACGCGCCCGGGACCGGTCCGGTTCACCGTTCCTCCGCGAGCAGGCCCGCCGCCCGCGGCGGCCCGCACTGCGACCCGGGGTTGTGGCCGGCGCCACCCTCTCCCGGAGGCCGGTTGTCGCTCCCCGGCCCGCGTGCTGTCATTGGCACGTGCCCGGTGGCGAGGAACTGCTCCGGTCGAGGGGCCTGCGGGTCACCCGGCCGCGTCTCGCCGTGCTCGACGTCCTGGCCGCCGGCGGCCACCTCGAGGTCGACGAGATCACCCGCCGGGTGCGCCAGCGCCTCGACTCGGTCTCCACCCAGGCCGTCTACGACGTGCTGGGCGCGCTGTCGCGGGCCGGGCTGTCCCGCCGCATCGAGCCGGCCGGCAGCCCCGCCCGCTACGAGGCCCGCGCCGGGGACAACCACCACCACGTCGTCTGCCGGGGCTGCGGCGAGATCGCCGACATCGACTGCGCGGTCGGCAGCGCGCCCTGCCTGGACCCGGACATCGCCCACGGGTTCGAGGTCGACGAGGCAGAAGTGACGTTCTGGGGCCTCTGCCCCACCTGCCAGGCCCGCCGCTCCGCCGACGACTGACGGCCGCCGGCTCTCCGCGCGGCGCCCGGTGGCGGGGCGTGGCACGCTTGGGCGGTGGACTCCGATGACCTCGGCCTCTTCGGTCCGGGTTCGGTCACGTGGAAGGTGCACGAGGAGCCGATCCTGATCGTCGCCGGCCTGCGTTCGCTCTACCTCCAGTCGTTGCATCCCCGGGCCATGGCCGGGGTCGCCCAGAACAGCAACTACCGCTCCGACGCCTGGGGCCGCCTGGTGCGCACCGCCACCTACGTGGGCACCACCATCTACGGCACCACCGCCGAGGCGGAGGCCGCCGGGCTCCGGGTCCGCCGCCGGCACGCCCGCCTGCGGGCCACCGACCTCTTCACCGGGGAGGAGTTCCGGGTCGACGACCCCGAGCTGCTGCGCTGGGTGCACGTCACCGAGGTCGAGTCGTTCCTCGACACGGCCCGCCGGGCCGGGCTGCCGCTGACCGCCGACGAGATCGACGGCTACTACACCGAGCAGCGGCGCTCCGCCGCCCTGGTCGGCCTCGACCCGGCGACGGTGCCGGGCACCGCCGCCGAGGTGGCCGACTTCTACCGGCGTATCCGTCCGGAGCTGCGGATGACCCGCGAGGCGGCCGAGACCGCGCTCTTCCTCACCGCGCCGCCGATCCCGTGGAAGCTCAGTCTGCCCGCCCGGATCGGGCTCAACCTCGGGCCGCCCCGCTGGGCGTACTTCGGCATCGCCGGCACGGCGCTCGCGCTGCTGCCGGCCTGGGCCCGGCGGATGTACGGCGGGCTGGGCCTGCCCACGACCGCGCTCTCGGCCGACCTGAGCGTCCGGGCGCTGCGGCTGACCCTCGCCGCGTTGCCCCGCCGGTGGCGGGAGGGGCCGTTGCAGCAGGCCGCCAAGGAACGCGCCGCCCGGCTCGCCGGCACGCCGGCCTGAGGGCGACGGCTGGGCGGCTGCCGGCTGGGCCGTGCCCTGCCGCTCAGTCCTGGCCGGGCACCGGGTCGGCGGCGCGCTCGACGGCCGCCCACGGCTCCTTGCCCGGCGCCTGCGCCCCCACGGGGCAGGTGCGCCGGTAGTCGCACCAGCCGCAGCGCGGGCCCGGCGTGGTCGGGAACGCCTCGTCGGGGTCCTCTCCGTCGGCGACCGCCCGCTCGGCGGCCATGATGTCGCGGGCGGTCTCCTCCGCGCGGGTGAGCTGCCGGGCCAGCGACTCCACGGTGTGCTCGTGCGCGGCCACCGTGCCGGTCGGCAGGTGGTGCAGCTCCACCCGGCGGCACGGCCGGCGGAACACCCGCTCGGCGGCGTACGCGTAGAGCGCCAGCGCCTGCGAGCCGCGCGCGTCGTCGGCGTCCAGCCCCGTGCGGCCCGTCTTGTAGTCGACGATCACCAGCTCCGGGCCGTCGGGCCCGGGACGGGAGTCGATCCGGTCGGCCCGGCCGTTGAAGGCCAGCACGGCGGTCTTGACCGCCACCACCCGCTCCACGCCGAGCGGGTCGGCCCCGGGCTCCAGGGTCTCGACGTAGGACTCCAGCCAGCCCAGGGCCCGCCGGTAGGCCGCCCGCTCCTGCTCGTCGTCGCGGTAGCCCTCGCGCACCCAGGTGCCCTTGAGCAACGCGGCGAGCGCCTCCGGCCGACGCCGCTCGGGGCTCAGCGCGTACCAGTTCTTCAGGGCGGTGTGCACGCTCGCGCCGAGGGAGTTGTGCGCCCACGGCGGACCCTTCTGCGGGGCCGGACGGTCGACGTAGGAGTAGCGGTAGCGCCGGGGGCAGTCGGCGTAGGCGCCCAGCTTGCTGGGGGTGCAGACGAAGAGCCGCTCCGGCATGCCCTCGAAGCCGAGCTGCTCGGGCTGCTCGCCGCGCTGCCGCGGCGCCCGGCCGCCGCCGGTGGAGGACCGTCCCGCTGAAGAGGCTCGTCGCACACCGCGATCCTGCCATCCACCCCCGACGGAACCGGCCGCCGGTCAGGTCATGTCGGCGTACTGGGTCACGAATGCGGCCACCGCGTCCGCGATGAGCTGCACCGCGATCGCGGCCAGCAGCAGGCCGGCGATCCGGGTCAGCACCTCGATCCCGCCGGGACGCAGGATCTTGACGATCCCGCCGGAGAACCGCAGCACGACCCACACGGTGACCATCACGGCCACGATCGCGGCGGCGATGGCCGTGACGTCCGCCCCGCCGTCGGCCTGCTGGACGAAGAGCATGGTGGCCACGATGGCGCCGGGACCGGCCAGCAGCGGCGTACCCAGCGGCACCAGGGCGATGTTCGAGGTGACCTGCTGGCTCGGGTCGTCGGCCTTGCCGGTCAGCAGCTCCAGCGCCACCAGGATGAGCAGCAACCCGCCGGCGGCCTGGAGGGCCGGCAGGTCCACGTGCAGGTAGTCGAGCAGCGTCTGCCCCGCCACCGCGAAGATCACGATCACGCCCAGCGCCAGGGCGACGGCCTGCCAGGCGGCGCGGTTGCGGTCCCGCGCCGTCAGCGGGCCGGTCAACGCCAGGAAGATGGGCATCATGCCCGGCGGGTCGACGATCACCAGCAGGGTCACGAAGACCTCGCCGAACAGCTTGGCATCCACGTGATCAACGTAGCCGCGCCGCCGGGGGCGGAAACGCGGATCAGCCGGAAGCGACCTCGGTCACTCCGCCCGCCTCGGCGACGATCCGATCGTACGCCCCGGGGTCGGTGGTGAACGCCCCGAGCCGGACGCTCTTGTGGGTGCCGTGGAAGTCCGACGAGCCAGTCACCAGCAGGCCCAGCTCGTCGGCCAGGGCCCGCACGTGCGCCCGCTCGGCCGGGGAGTGGTCCTCGTGGTCGACCTCCAGTCCCGCCAGCCCGATCGCGGCCAGGTCGGCGATCAGCTCGTCGGGCGCGATCCGCCCCCGCCGGGTGGCCCGGGGGTGTGCGAAGACCGGCACGCCGCCCGCCGCGCGGACGAGCCGGACCGCGCGGAAGACGTCGATGTCCTCCTTGGGCAGCCGGTAGCGCTCGCCCAGCCAGTCCGGCCCGAACGCCTCCGTGGTGGTGGCCACCAGGCCGGCCCGGATCAGCGCCTGCGCGATGTGCGGCCGGCCCACGGTCCCGCCGCCCGCGCCGGTCAGGATCTCCGGCCAGCTCACGTCGATCCCGTCGGCCCGCAGCAGCGCCACGATGCGCTCGCCCCGCTCCTCGCGGGCGGCCCGCACCCGGGCCAGTTCCGCGACGAGTTCCGGGGCGTCCGGGTCGAACAGGTACGCCAGCAGGTGCAGCGGCAGCGCCGGCTCCTCGCCGTACCACCGGCAGGAGAGCTCCGCGCCCCGGACCAGGCTGAGCCCGGCCGGCAGCGCCGCCAGGGCCGGCGCCCAGCCGGCCGTGGTGTCGTGGTCGGTGATCGCCACGACGTCCAGCCCCGACTCCGCCGCCGCCCGCATCAGCTCGGCCGGGCTGAGGGTGCCGTCGCTGGCGGTGGAGTGGGTGTGCAGGTCGATCCGCGGTGCCGCGCTCATCGGCCCGACGCTACCGGCCGGCGGCCCGCCCCGGGCGCGCGGGCGCGGTCAGGGACGGCGGTCGCCGCTCACCGGCACCGCGCGTTCCCCGTCGGGCAGGCCGGTCACGGACACGGACACGGACACCTCGCCGTCGAGTGCCCGGCTCACCTCGACCCGCACCAGGGCGCCGTCCGCGTCCGGGTAGTGGGCCGTCCCCTGCGGCGTCCACGCCACCGGCCCGGCCACGGGCGGACCGGCCGGGCGGGTCGCCGGTGTGGTGGCGAGCCGATCCAGGTCGACCAGCAACGCACGGTCCTGCCGGCCCGCCTTCCCGTTGGCCAGGAGCCACCGCCCGTCGGCGGACACCCCGCCGGCTCCGTCGCCGGTCAGCGTCGGCCCGCACCCGGTCCGCACCGGCGCGAGGTCCCGGGCCGGGTCGAGCAGGGCGACACAGGGTCGGCGGGGGGTGCCGGCGGAGACCAGCGCGACCGCCAGCCCGTCGGGGCGGGTGCCGTAGACGTGCAGGGCCGCGTCGCCGGCGCCGCGCGGCGGACCCGCCGCCGGGCGCCACAGGGCGTGACCGGGCCGGTCCGGGTCGAGGCGGACCAGGACCGTGTCGCCGGCGAAGGCGACCGGCGCCGCGTCGGAGGGTGCCGGGGTGCGGGCGGCGGCGACGACCTGGGTGCCGACGATGCCCGCGACGACCAGATCCGCCCCCTCCCGCCAGGCGACCTGCCGCCCGTCCGGGCTGAGGACGATGTCCCGCGCCCCGGCCAGCAGCAGATGCGCCGTGCCGTTCGGCAGCACGACCCACAGCGACCGGCCGGCCGCCGTCGGCGCGCCCACCACCGCCCAACCGGCCCCGTCGGGGAGCCGCTGGGCACGCTCGGCGGCCGTGCCCACCTCGGGGAGGGGGAGCCGCTGCCCGTCGGCGGTGACCAGCACGTCGTGGAGGATGAGGTCCACCTCGCCCCGGCCCAGGTCGGCCTTCGGGACGGCCGACAGCTGCGGGGTCGGGTCCGGCAGCGGCGAAGCGTACGGGTCGCCGAGCACCACCGTGGGATGGGTGGGTCGGCCGGGCTGCTGCCCCAGCTGCGCCATCCCGGCGCCGACCGTCACGGTGGCCACCGCGGCGAGGGCGATCCCGGTCAGCGCCCGCCGGCGCCGGGACCGGTCGGCCCGCCGGATCGCCAGTCCCGCCGGGTCGGCGACGAGCGGGCGCGCGACGGACACCCGGCGGGCGAACGCCTCCCGTACCGCCTGCTCCAGCTCGTCCTCGGTCACGGCGAATGGACGCGTCGGGCCTTCGGTCCGGTTGTCACCACGGCCGACCGGACGGCTCACCGGTGTTCCCCGGTGCCTGCCGGTGCGACCGGGAAGGCGGCCTGCCGGCCACGCTGCTCGTCACGGGCGGTACGCGCCCCGGCCCCGGCGCGCGCCCCCGATGCGACGGGCACCGGATCGCCCGCCGACTCGTCGGTCGGCTCGACGTCCGGCGTGCGACGCCCGGCGTCCGACGCCGGAGGCACGGTGGTCGCCTGCGCCGGAGGCTCGGTCGCGGCACCGCCCGGGACGGCGGCTGTGGCGCCTTCCGGCCCGCCCGGGACGGCGGCACTGCCCGCCACGGCCGGTGCGACGAGCGGCGGCCTGGCGTTCGTCGCCGCGACCACGGCCGCCGCGTCCTCGCCCACCACCATCGTCGGCGCCCCGTAGGCCGTCGACCGGCGGGCCGGCGCGGGACGGTCGGCGCCGCCCTGCGCGGGAGCGGAACGGTCGGCGCCGCCGCGCGCGGGGGTGGACCGGTCGGTGCCGTCGTCCCGAAGCAGGGCCGGGGTCGGGTCGGCCCCGGTCGGCAGGTCGAGGGCGGCCTCGGCGCCCATCCGGCGGCGCAGGGTGCCCAGGGCGCGCGACGTCTGGCTCTTGACCGTGCCCGGCGAGATGCCGAGCAGCGCGGCGGTCTGTGCCTCGGACATGTCCTCGTAGAAGCGCAGCACGAGCACCGCCCGCTGCCGGCTGGGCAGCGCGCTCAGGTGACGCCAGAGCAGGTCCCGGTCGAGCTGCTGCTCGATCTCGTCGGTTCCGGCCCGCTCCGGCAGCACCTCTGTGGGGCGTTCACCGTGCCAGCGCCGCCGCCACCAGCTGGTCGAAGTGTTGATCATGACCCGGCGGGCGTACGGCTCGATCGCCTCGATCCCGCCGAGCCGCTTCCAGGCCAGGTACGTCTTGGTCAACGCGGTCTGCAACAGGTCCTCGGCGGTGGCCCAGTCCCCGCTGAGCAGGTAGGCGGTGCGCAGCAGGGCACCGGAGCGGGCCGCGACGAAGTCGCGGAACTCCTCCTCCAGGGGATCCCTGCTCACCACCGGCCACCTCCGCGCCCCGTTTCCCTGGCAGGTTGCCATGCCCGGGGTGCCCGGGTCGACGGCGAACGGTGCGCAGTTCCTCCGATGTTCGGACGAAAAGTTTCACGCCCCGTCGTCGGCCTTGGCCTCGTCGGCCTCCTTGCCCAGCCGCGCCTCGACCGCCTGCGGCTCGTACATCTCCTCGACGACGCGCAGGTAGAGCTCGTTGGGGTTGGGCAGGTTCTTGATCTCACGCAGCGCCTGCTCCTGACCGGCGGACTCCAGCACGAACGTGCCGTAGTTGAGCGCCCGGCCGGTCGGGGTCTGCTCGTACTTCATGTCGGTGACCCGGACCAGCGGCATCATCGCGACCCGCCGGGTGATGATGCCGTTGACCACCATCACCCGCTTGTTGGTCAGGATGAAGCGGTCGTACCACCAGTCGGCGACCTTCCAGGCCACCCACCCCATCACGGCGAACCAGAGCAGCACCGCGATCGTGGTGAGCGCGCCCACGTCCTGCCCGGCGAGGAAGCCGGAGAGGTAGCCCAGCACGAAGGTGGCGGCGATGCCGACCAGCAGCGGGGTGGAGAGGTGGATCCAGTGCCGCTTCCACTCGCCCCGGTAGCGCTCGGTGGGGAAGAGGTAGCGGGCCACCAGCGAGCTGGGCTCGTCCTCCAACGGCAGCACCCGGCGCGGCGCCATGCCGGCGGCGTCGGCCCGCAGACCGGCCAGCTCGTCCTCGGAGATCTGGGGTGGCTGGTAGCCGGCCTCCGGGTCACGGACCCAGGCCCGACCGGCCCGTCCCTCCCCGGCGTACGCCGGGCCGTCACCGAAGCCGGCGTCATCCGAGAGGGAGGGGCCGTCGGAGAGGCCCGGACCGGTGCCGTAGCCCGGCCCGTCGTCGGGACCGATCCGAGGGATCGGCTCCGTGTCTCGATCCCGGCGCTCCCGATCGGGATCGTCGGGATCGAAGGGTGGACCGGAGGGGTTTCCCATCGGCGGCTAGGCGACGAGGCTGGTGAAGAAGTCGCCGAACCCCTGGGCGATGTCCATGATTCCGCCGCCCAGTGACTTGAACACGTCCGCCGCAGAATTTGGCCGATATGCGACGAAGAAGATCAAGAATGCGATTCCGGCCCAGGTGAGGACCTTCTTGACCATGGCGGGCCATCCTCTCGCGCGGCGCCGGGTCCCATTACCGCAGCGGCACCCAGAGTATCAGTGTGGTGTCGTACAGTGAATATCTGCGTCCGTTCTCCGACATTCCGGGATGCCTGTCAAGCCCTGAGGCCCGTCAAGCCTTCCCGTGCAGATACGGAGACGGTGCGCCGTACACGAGCTCGGGCGGTGTCCACTCGGTCAGGTCGTGCAGCACGACGTCTTCCGCGAGCAGGTGACCCGCACTCGCCGGCCAGGCTATCGCATGGAGCCACAATCCCCGAGCCTCGCCGGCGTACGCGCTTCGATCCGTCGGCGAGTTCACGAGCCACAGTGGAGTGGGATGACCGGCCACCTTGATCCTGGCCTGCCCGACGTGCTCCGGATGCCCCGGCCCGGGATCGGTCAACGCCTGCGCGAGTTCCGGGCCCGGATCCGGGCCGGCCAGCCCCGCGAACCGGGTGCCCAGACCGACGCCCGGCTCCTCGGCCACGAAGACCAGGTCCGCGGGGCCCCCGCCGAGCGGCTCGGGCCCGGCGCAGGCGACCGCAGTGGCGCGCACCCCGGTGCGGTCGTCGCCGGCGTACGCCACGCCGGTCATGGTCCAGCCGGTCGGCAGCGGCCACGGGCACCACAGCGGCGTCCTCGGCCGGGTCGGCGGGTCGGCGGCGGCGACGATCCGGTCCACCACGCTGGCCACGATGTCGGTCCCGATGTGCTCGGGCACGTGCAGCGGGGAAACCGGCCCGCAGTCCAGGCAGCGCGACTCGGTGTGCATCAGGTCCGGCGCCCGCACCGGTCCACCGCATTTCGGGCAACTCACCGCGACACTCACCATCCCACCGTCACCCCCACACGCCGCCCCGTCAAGCGGAGCGCCCGTTTCGGTGCCGCAGGACGGCGTCGGGCGGCACCGAAACGGGCCCACTCAGTCCGGCGGCGGACCGGCGTGCGTACGGATCCAGGCATGCATGGCGATGCCGCTGGCCACGCCGGCGTTGATCGACCGGGTGGAGCCGTACTGGGCGATCGAGAAGAGCTGGTCGCAGGCGGCACGCGCCGGGTCCGAGAGGCCCGGACCCTCCTGCCCGAACAGCAGGACGCAGCGCCGGGGCAGGGTGGTGCTCTCCAGCGGGCGGGAGCCGGGCAGGTTGTCGATGCCGACGACCGGCAGCTCCCGCCCGGCCGCCCAGGCGACGAACTCCTCGATGGTCTCGTGGTGCCGGACGTGCTGGTAGCGGTCGGTCACCATGGCACCGCGCCGGTTCCACCGCCGGCGGCCGACGACGTGCACCTCGGCGGCGAGGAAGGCGTTGGCGTTGCGGACGACCGTGCCGATGTTGAAGTCGTGCTGCCAGTTCTCGATCGCCACGTGGAAGTCGTGCCGCCGCCGGTCGAGGTCGGCCACCACGGCCTCGCGCCGCCAGTAGCGGTAACGGTCGACGACGTTGCGCCGGTCGCCCTCGGCGAGCAGCTCGGGGTCGTACCGCGGGTCGTCCGGCGGGTCCCCGGGCCACGGTCCCACGCCGACGTCGAGCTGGTCTCCGGTCACGGTCACGCAGGGTACGGCCTGCGGGCCCCGCCCCGGGTCGCCACCCCGGCGCGCCACCGCGCCGGGCCGGCGCGGACGGACCACCCGGCGCGCCACCGCGCCGGGGCGGCGCGGACGGACCACCCGGCGCGGACACCGGACCGGGCCGACCGCCGCGGGCACCGGAGCGACCGGCGCGGACACGGGGTCGACCGGGTCGACCGGCGCGGCTCAGCGCAGCCCCAGCGCCCCGCCGAGCCGGTCGAGGAAGCGGCGGTCGGCGGGGGCCGGCGGCAGCCCCGGGGCCCCGGCCGTCGCCGCCCTGCACACGCGGGCCGCCACCGACTGCACCCACTGCCGGTACGCGGCCGAGTCGGCGGGATCGGCCCGCCGCCGCAGCACCCGGGTCGCGGCCCGGCAGGCGGCGAGCAGGTCCACCACGTCGGTGAGGCGCTCGACGGGGTCGGTCGCCCCGTCGTGCCGGGCGTAGATGGCGGCGACCACCGCGCGTACGAGATCGCTGTCGAAGGCCCGGCCGGCCGCGACCGCGTCCAGGCCCGCGAGCCCGGCGGCGACTCCCGGGTGGGGCCGCCCGGGGCCGGGCGCGGCGGCGGCCACGATCACGCGGCCGGGCAGGCTGGTCAGCAGGTCCCACTCGGCGGCGGAGTAGACGGCGGTGGTCAGCGGTGCGGCACGGCGGCCGGCAGAGGACGGCTCTCCGGCGACGGAGTGGCTCATGGGGACCTCCGGCGCCAGCATATGCCCCGGATCGGAAAAAGGGCCCCTACCACCCGGAACCCGGATGAGAAGGGGCCCGTCGGTCAGCGCGGCGCGGGGAAGCTGGGCCGTTCCGGGTCGACGCCCTCGGGCACCGTCGTCGCCGCGTACTCCTTCTTGGGGACCATCACCCGGCGGCGGAAGACGCACACCATCGTGCCGTCCTGGTTGTAGCCCCGGGTCTCCACGGAGACCACGCCCCGATCTGGCTTGGAGGACGACTCGCGCTTGTCCAGCACGGTGGTCTCGCCGTAGATCGTGTCGCCGTGGAAGGTGGGCGCCACGTGCCGCAGGGACTCCACCTCGAGGTTCGCGATGGCCTTGCCGCTGACGTCGGGCACCGACATGCCCAGCAGCAGGGAGTAGATGTAGTTGCCGACCACCACGTTGCGCTTGAACTGGCTCGCCGTCTGGGCGTAGTGCGCGTCCATGTGCAGCGGGTGGTGGTTCATGGTGAGCAGGCAGAAGAGGTGGTCGTCGTACTCGGTGACCGTCTTGCCGGGCCAGTGCCGGTAGACCGCGCCGACCTCGAACTCCTCGTAGTAGCGGCCGAACTGCATCCTTGTCCCCTTCGACGGGCGGCGATGGAGTTCGGCACAGCATGCCTTATGGAGTGTTAAGGCGAGGCGCGGGGCGCGGGGCGTGCGGAAATGTCACACCGCCACAACCGGGGGGAGACGCAATGAGCGGCGGGGCCCTCCCCGGCACCCGCCGCCCACGCTCTGATGCGGAAGATTCTGCCGCACGACAAGGCGACCCGAACAGAGACGGAGGTCACATTTACCTTTTCGTAACACTACTGTGCGTGCTCGACCGACTGGCTCCCGGCGATCTCCACACACCGGATAGCCGCTTGTCAACCGCCTGATTGCTCATTCGTTCCGGTCAATCGTGTCGATCTCCCTGGAAACGCTCCCATCACGACCGGTCACGCAAATGCGTCGTGCACTTGCGTACCGCAACGACGAGCAGCAACCATCGTCATCGATGTAAGCGTGACCTGCGCAACGCCGTGACGAGCACGTTTCGGCGGGGACGGGCCGGGAATTCCACGCGGTACGCCCTGGTTCCACCAGACGTAGCTATTCCGCGCCGATCGGAGACTTTCATGGCAACCGTAGAGCTGACCACGGCAAACTTCGACGAGGTGACCGGCAGCGACGGCATCGTGCTGGTCGACTTCTGGGCCGAATGGTGCGGCCCGTGCAAGCGGTTCGCCCCGGTCTACGAGCGCTCCTCCGACAAGCACTCCGAGATCGTGTTCGGCAAGGTCGACACCGAGGCGCAGCAGGAGCTGGCCGCCAAGTTCGACATCCGCTCGATCCCGACCATCATGGCGATCCGCGACGGCGTCATCGTCTTCGCCCAGCCCGGCGCCCTCCCCGAGTCCGCCCTGGAGAACCTGATCGAGCAGGTCCAGGCCCTCGACATGGACGACGTCCGCAACAAGCTGGCCGGGCACAGCCACTGAGCCGCAGCGCTCCACGACGGCCGGGCCCCGACGGGCCCGGCCGTCGTCGTACGCCCGCCGGGTGACCGGGGGGAGGACCGGCACCCGCGCGCCGCACTGCGGCCGTGGACGCGGCCCCCTGGCCCGCCGGCCAGCGGGAAGTGGCCGTCGGAGGGAACCGGGGCGGGCGGTACATCCCGTATCGTCACGACCTGATGGAAACCTTGACCACCCGCGGTCGCGCCGCCCGGCTCGCCGCCACCGCCCTCGGCCTGGCCGTCCTGCTGGCCGGCACCGTCTGGGGCACCGACGACCACTTCCCGTTCGGCCCGTTCCGGATGTACTCCACGTCCAACCCGCCGAACTCCCCCGCCCCGGACACCCGCGTCGAGGGCGTGGACAGCAGCGGAGCGGTCGTCGACCTGGGCGAGCGGGCCACCGGCATCCGCCGGGCCGAGATCGAGGGCCAGCAGAGCCGCTACGCTGCCGACCCCGCGCTGCTCGCCGAGGTCGCCGACGCGTACGTCGAGCGCCACCCGGGCGCGGCGGAGCTGGTCGAGGTCCGCATCGTCGTTCGCTGGCACGGCATCCGCCAGGGGCGACCCACCGGCCGCTGGACCGACGAGACCGTGGTCGCCTGGCGGGCGGACCGATGAGCCGCTGGTTGACCGAGGCGGTGCCCCGCGGCCGGGTGGCCGCCTTCCGCACGCTGATCTACCTCTTCGTCGCCGCCGACCTGGTCGTCTTCACTCCCTGGGTGCGCACCCGGGTGGCCGTGCCCGGCGAGCTCTACCAGCCGCTGCTGGTCGGCCGCCTGCTGCCGCTGCCCACGCCGAACCCGGCGCTGGTCGCCGTGCTCTTCTGGGCCCTGCTGCTGCTCGCCCTGCTCGCCGCGACCGGCCGGGCGCCCCGGCTGCTCGGCTGGACGGTCTTCGCGCTCTACTTCGAGTGGATGATCGTCGCAATGAGCTACGGCAAGGTCGACCACGACCGGTTCGGCCTGCTCGTCGCCCTGGCCGTGCTGCCCACCGCGGGCCGGGCCCGGCACGGCGACGCCACCCGCACCGAGGCGGGGGGCTGGGCCCTGCGGGTCACCCAGATCGCCGTCATCTGCACGTACTTCCTGGCCGCCTGGGCCAAGCTGCGCTTCGGCGGGCTGGACTGGCTCACCGGCTCGGTACTGGCCCGGGCCATCCTCCGGCGCGGCACCGAACTGGCCGACCTGCTCGCCTCGGTGCCGTATCTGCTGATCGTCGCCCAGTTCGGCATCGTCGCGTTCGAGCTGCTCAGCCCGGTGGTCTTCCTGCTCAGGGAACGCTGGCGACTGGCCACCGTGGGCTTCTTCTACTCGTTCCACCTGGTCACCGTCGCGACCATCACGATCTCGTTCGCCCCGCACCTCGCGGCGATGACCGCCTTCCTGCCGCTGGAGCGGGTCCGACCGGTGGTCTGGGCGCGCCGGCTGCTCACCCGCCGGGGGCGGGACACCGGAGGGCCCGCCGGCACCGCGCCGGCACTCGCGGGTCAGGCGTCGGCGGCCGGGCGACCGGACGGTCCGTAGAGGCGCTCGCGCGCCTCCTGCGGCAGCGCGCAGGCGGCCGTGCCACCGGGCAGCCGGTGCCGGTTGCGAGCCACCCAGCGGTACGCGGGCCACGCGGCGGCGCGTACCGGGGAAAACCGCAGGCCGGCGCCCGCCACCCGCCAGAACGGACCGCTGTCGCCGAGAAGGCGCGCGATCGCGTCCGGGCCGGCCGCGCGGGAACCGTCGGCGCCCACCCACTGCACCGCCTCCTCGCACTCGGCCTCGCTCAGGCCCAGTGCGTCGAGGTCGGCGAACTGCCACGGCACCACCCGCACGCCGGTCAGGATGCGCCGGTCGATGAACTCGGCGCACCGGGTGCAGAACGCGCAGTCCCCGTCGTAGACGAACGTCGACCTCTCCATGCCCTCCATCCTCCACCCGCCGACCGCGCGTCCGGCGGCGAGGTGGGCGGGAACACGGCGGGTCGCTTGCGCTCCGGTCGTACGTGTGTTCGAATGAAGGCCATGCGCTGGGACAACCTCGCCGCTCCCCCGGACGAGGGGGTCCCCGACCGGGCAGCGCCGGCGACACCACCCCTGCCGCTGGCGCTGCCCGGCGCGGTCGCCCGCACCTTCGACACCCCGGGCTTCGCCGGCATGACGTTCTACGAGGTGCAGGCCAAGTCGATCATCAACAAGGTGCCCGGCACGTCCCGGGTCCCGTTCGAGTGGACGATCAACCCGTACCGGGGCTGCTCGCATGCCTGCGTCTACTGCTTCGCGAGGAATACTCACACCTACCTCGACCTCGACACCGGCGCGGACTTCGACCGGAAGGTCATCGTCAAGGTCAACGCCGGTGAGCTGGTCCGGCGGGAGCTGGCCGCGCCGCGCTGGCGGGGCGCGCACGTCGCGATGGGCACCAACGTCGACTGCTACCAGCGGGCCGAGGGGCGCTACCAGCTCATGCCGCAGATCATCGCGGCGTTGCGCGACTTCGCCAACCCGTTCTCGATCCTCACCAAGGGCACGCTGATCCTGCGTGACCTGCCGCTGCTGCGCCAGGCCGCCGAGGTCACCAGGGTCGGCGTGTCGTACTCGGTGGGCTTCGTCGACGAGCGGCTCTGGCGCGCGGTCGAGCCGGGCACCCCCAGCCCGAGGAGGCGGCTCGACGCCGTACGGGCGCTGGCCGACGCCGGCTTCGACGTCGGCGTGCTGATGGCGCCGATCCTGCCCGGGCTCAGCGACGACGACGAGTCGATCGACGCGACAGTGGCGGCCATCGCCGCCGCCGGGGCGAGCAGCGCGACGCCGTTGGCGCTGCACCTGCGGCCGGGGGCCCGGGAGTGGTACGCGCGCTGGCTCGGCCGCGAATTCCCGCACCTGGTTCCCCGCTACCGCGAGCTCTACCGCTCCGGCGCGTACGCCCCGCAGTCCTACCAGCGGGAGCTGACGGCCCGGGTGCGCATCGCGGCCCGCCGGCACGGGCTGCACCGGGGCGAGCGCGGCGACGACCGCCGCCCGACCGACCCGGTTCCCGCGCCGCCGGCCGCCGAGCAGCTCACTCTCCTGTAGACGATGCTGCCGGCGTAAGGGAGACGAGCACGAGGAGCCCGGCCACGCGGTCGCGGGCGCGGGCTGAGCGGCGGGGTTAGAGTCGGCAGGTGCGCTCCGCTCAGCAGATCCTCGCCGACTCCGCCGTGATCGCCGTCGTGGGCGCGTCCCGCGACCCGCGCAAGGCCGCGCACAGCGTGCCGTTGCAGATGCAGCGGTACGGCTGGCGCATCATCCCGGTCAACCCGACGGCCGACGAACTCTTCGGTGAGCGGGTCTACCGGTCCCTGGCCGACATCCCGCACCCGGTGGACCTGGTCGACGTGTTCCGGCCGGCGCAGGACGCGGTGGACGTGGTGCGCGAGGCGGTGGCGATCGGCGCTCCGGCGGTCTGGTTGCAGCTCGGCATCGTCTCGGCCGAGGCCCGGCGGATCGCCACGGAGGCGGGCGTCGACTACGTCGAGGACCGCTGCCTGATCGTCGAGCGCGCCGCCGCCGGCCTGACCCGACTGGGTTGATCGGCCGTACGGCGGGCGGCGTCGGTGCCGTCGGCTCGGCCCTGTTGAGCTGATGTCGTGAACGACTCACGCCGCACAGCCCCGGGCGATTCCGCAGGCGACTCACGCCCGCGTCCCCCGGTGATGTCGCAGTCGACTCACGCCCGCACGTCCCGGGCGATGTCGTAGACGACTCAGCTCGACAGGGGCCGGTTGGCGGCACCGCTCGTGGGCCGGTGCCGCCGGCGCGGCGCAGGCGTCAGAGCTTGTACTCCTTGAGCAGGCCCCGGGAGATGATGGTCTTCTGGATCTCTGAGGTGCCCTCGCCGATGAGCAGGAACGGTGCCTCCCGCATGAGCCGCTCGATCTCGTACTCCTTGGAGTAGCCGTAGCCGCCGTGGATGCGGAACGCCTCCTGGACGACCTCGGCGCAGTACTCCGAGGCGAGCAGCTTGGCCATGCCGGCCTCGACGTCGTTGCGCTGGCCGGCGTCCTTGAGCCGGGCGGCGTTGACCATGAGCGCGTGGGCGGCCTCGATCTTGGTGCCCATCTCGGCGAGCTTGAACGCGATGGCCTGGTGCTTCGCGAGCGGCTGGCCGAAGGTGCGGCGCTGCTGGGCATACGCGACGGCGAGTTCGAAGGCGCGGATCGAGATGCCGCAGGCGCGGGCGGCCACGTTGACGCGGCCGACCTCGATGCCGTCCATCATCTGGTAGAAGCCGCGGCCGACCTTCTCCGCGCCGCCGAGGACGGCGGACTCTCCGACGGTCACTCCGTCGAGCACCATCTCGGTGGTCTCGACGCCCTTGTAGCCCATCTTGTCGATCTTGCCGGGGATGGTCAGGCCGGGCGCGGTCTCGCCGAAGCCGGGCTCCTTCTCCAGCAGGAAGGTGCTCATGTTGCCGTAGACGGAGTCGGCGCCGGTGTCGGTCTTGACCAGGGTCGCCACCACCGAGGAGTACGCCCCGTTGGTCAGCCACATCTTCTGGCCGTTGATGACGTACCGGTCGCCGTCGCGCACGGCCTTCGACTTGATGGCGGAGACGTCGGAGCCGCACTCGGGCTCGGACATCGAGAACGCGCCGCGCACCTCGCCGGTCGCCATCTTTGGCAGAAGCCGGGCCTTCTGCTCGGCGGAGCCGTGCTGGGAGATCAGGTACGCGACGATGAAGTGGGTGTTGACGATGCCAGAGATCGACATCCAGCCCCGCGACAGCTCCTCGACCACCAGCGCGTAGGTGAGCAGGGACTCGCCGAGCCCGCCGTACTCCTCGTCGATGGTGAGGCCGAAGAGCCCCATCTCGCGCATCCCGTCGAGGATGTCGCTCGGGTACTCGTCGGCGTGCTCCAGCCGCTGCGCGTGCGGGATGATCTCCTTGTCGGCGAACTCCCGGACGGTCTCCAGGATCGACCGCTGCACATCGGTCAGGCCGGGCGTCTGGGCGAGTCGGGCCATCTCAGCCTCCGGGGGTCGGCGCCTTACTCATGGGTAACTGAACGCTTGGTCAGTATTGGCCGCAGGGCGGTCGAGGCCAAGGTGACCAGTCCACACAACCGCTGTGAAAAGGTTCACCGCTGCGGGTAGCGTCCGGCAAGAGGGGACGCGATCCGCCACCGGCAGGAGGAGACCGTGAGCCAGCCACCGTCGTCGGGGCCGCCCGATCCGGACCGGTCGCCCTCGCCCTGGGAGCCCCCGCCGGGGCACGACCCGTCACGGTACGAGCCGCCGCCCGCCCCCGAACCGCCGTCCTACGAGCAGTCGTCGTACGAGCAGCCCGGCTACGGACAGCCGTCGTACGAGCAGCCCTCCTACGGGCAGCCGAGCTACGAGCAGCCCGGGGAGCCGCCGCACGGGCAGCAGTGGGGGCACCAGCCCCCGTACACCCCGCAGGTGCCCTACGGGCAGTACGGCCCGCCGTCCGGTCACCGGCCCGGCGGGACGAACGTGCTGGCCATCCTCTCGCTGGTCTTCGCGTTCGTCTTCTCCCCGGCCGGCATCGTCCTCGGGCACCTGGCCAAGCGGCAGATCCGCACCACGGGCGAGGAGGGCGACCAGCTCGCCACGTGGGGCCTGATCCTCAGCTACGTCATCACCGGCCTCGGCCTGCTGGCCTGCTGCGGCTGGATCGCGCTGTTCGCCGTCGCCGGCAACAGCGGCCCCAACTACTGAGCCCTTGAGGATCAGCGGAACTCGGCCTCGCGGACGCTGTTGCCGCCGTCCACCACCAGCATCTGCCCCGTGATGTACGAGGCGGCCGGCGAGCAGAGGAAGGCGATCGCCGCGGCCACCTCGTCCGGTGTGCCGGGGCGGCCGACCGGGGTACCGAGGCCCTGCCTGATCTCCGCCACCGTGGAGGCCGCGGTGTGGATGGTGCCCGGCGCGACCGCGTTGACGGTCACTCCGTCGGCGATCATCTCCATCGCCAGCGCCCGGGTCAGTCCGACCACACCCGCCTTGGCCGCCGCGTAGGCCGCCTCGGTCGGCAGGGCGTTGACCGGCCCGGCGGTGGCCGACAGGTTGACGATCCGGCCCCAGCCCCGCTCGGCCATGCCGCCGATGAAGGCCCGGCTGCACAGGAACACGGTGGTGAGGTTGCGGTCGATCTCGCCGCGCCACTCGTCGTAGCTGAGCTGGGCGACCGGGCGCAGCACCTCGGGGCTGGCCCGGCTGGCCAGCCCGGCGTTGTTGACCAGCACCTCGACGTCCCCGAGCTGCTCGGCGACCGCGTCGGCGAGCGCGCCCACCTCCGACTCGTCGGTGAGGTCGGCGACGAAGCCGGTCACGCCCAGCTCGCCGGCCCGTTCGTGGATGCGTCGGGTGGTGGAGACGATGGCCACCCGGGCGCCGAGGTCGGCCAGCCGGCGGGCCGTCGCGTACCCGATGCCGTCGGGGCTGCCCGCCCCGGTGACCAGGGCGACCTTCCCGTCGAGCCGCATGGTCACCGGGTCCGGCAGCGGCGCGGGCTCGTCGGTGCCGGCGGCGCCCGGTTGGGCGGCGGCGCGGGTGCGCCGGGCCACGCCGGGGCGGCTCGCGTCCCGTCTCGGTCGGCTGCCGGAGCGGTCCGCGGCTCGCGCGTCAATCACCATGCCAGGATCCTGCCCGCTTCCCGGGGCGCGGGCAACGCGGCACACCCGGTGGCGACACCTCGGGGTTTGGGCAGGACTGACTACCCTGACGGGCGCACCCCGACCCTACGGAGCAGACGAATGACATATCCCCCGCCCTCCGGCGGCTGGAACGACCCGGCGTGGTCGGGCCAGCAGTCGAGCCCGCCCGCCGACCCTGCCCTCCCGGTGAGCGGTCAACCCGTCCCCGCCCAGCCCACCGGCGCCGACCCGTACGCCCCGGCGGACCCGTACGCCCCGGACCCGTACGCGGCCGGCGACCCGTACGCCGGGATGAAGCAGGCCTCCGGGCACCCCGCGCCCGCCGCCTACCCGCCGGCCTACCCGCACTACGGCTACGCCCCCGCGATGAAGACCAACGGCCTCGCCATCGCCGCCCTGGTGCTCGCGCTGGTCGGCATCGGCTCCTGCATCACCGCGCCGATCGGCGCGATCCTCGGCCACGTCGCGCTGAACCAGATCCGGCAGTCCGGCGAGGGCGGCGAGGGCATGGCGAAGGCCGGCATCATCGTCGGCTGGATCGTCACCGGCCTGTACCTGCTGGTGGTCCTCTTCTACGTGGCGATCATCGTCTTCGCGATCTCCCAGTCCGGCAACAGCAGCAGCAGCTACTGACGCGACGGTGCCGCCCCGGCGTGGACCGGGGCGGCACGGATGGTCGGAAGGGCGGAGCTACTCCGCCGGCGGGGTGAAGGAGGAGGTGCGGGTCATGCCCGCGGCCCGGCCCTTCGCCGCCACCACGAGGGCCATCTTGCGGGACGCCTCGTCGATCATCTCGTCGCCGAGCATCACCGCGCCGAGCCTGCCGCCCGCCTCCGACGTGTAGTGCTCGTACGCGTCGAGGATCAGCTCGGCGTGGTCGTAGTCGGCCTGGGCCGGCGAGTAGACCTCGTTCGCGGCGTCGATCTGGCCCGGGTGCAGCACCCACTTGCCGTCGAAGCCGAGCGCCGCCGAGCGCTTGGCCACCTCGCGGAACGCGTCCACGTCGCGGATCTGCAGGAAGGGGCCGTCGATGGCCTGCTTGTCGTGCATCCGGGCCGCCATCAGGATGCGCATGAGGATGTAGTGGTAGGGGTCGCCCGGGTAGTCCGGGATGAGCGCGCCGACCACCAGGGACTTCATGTTGATCGAGGCCATGAAGTCGGCCGGACCGAAGATGATGGTCTCGACCCGGGGCGAGGCGGCGGCGATGGCGTCCACGTTGACCAGGCCGGCGGCGTTCTCGATCTGGGCCTCGATGCCGATCCGCCCGACCTCCAGGCCGAGCGTCTTCTCCAGCTGGGTCAGCGTCAGGTCGAGCCACTGCACCTGGGCCGCGTTCTGCACCTTCGGCAGCATGACGCAGTCGAGGTTGGCGCCCGCCCCCTCCACCACGTCGATGACGTCGCGGTAGGTCCACGGCGTGGTCAGGTCGTTGACCCGGACGACGCGGGTCTTGCCCGACCAGTCGCCCTCGTTGAGCGCCGCGACGATGTTCTTCCGGGCGTCGGGCTTGGCCAGCGGGGCGACCGCGTCCTCCAGGTCCAGGAAGACCTGGTCGGCCGGGAGGCCCTGGGCCTTGCCGAGCATCTTGACGCTGGAGCCGGGTACCGCGAGGCAGGACCGGCGGGGGCGACCGACTGCGGCCATGGATGTGCTCCTTCCAGCGTGCGGCGGGCACGCCGACGTCACCTGACGAGGACTTAACGATCCCAAAGGTCTTTGTGACGCCACGGTAACCTCGTGCCGTGACCGGGGTGAATGAACCTGTGGAAGATCTCACTGGGCGTCGGCTCGTGGTGGTGACCGGGGCCAGTTCGGGCATCGGGCTGGCGACCGCCGTCGACCTGGCGCGCCGGGGTGACCAGGTGGTACTGGTCGGCCGGGACCCGGCCCGGCTCCAGGCCGCGGCGGAACAGGTGCGGGAGGCGTCCGGCGAACGGCCGGAGCTGTTCCGAGCCGACTTCGCGGTGTTGGACGACGTCCGCCGGCTGGCCGGGAAGCTGCGCGAGGCGTACGACCGGATCGACGTGCTCGCCAACAACGCCGGTGCGATCGCGCTCCAGCCGCTCACCACGGTCGACGGCTTCGAGCTGTCGATCCAGGCCAACCACCTGGCCCCGTTCCTGCTCAGCAACCTGCTGCGCGACCGGATCGGCCGGATGGTGGTGACGGCCTCCGGCGCGCACCGCAGTGGCGTGCTCGATCCGGCCGACCTGAACGCCCCGCTGCGCCGCTACCGGCCGATGCGGGCGTACGGCACCAGCAAGCAGGCGAACATCCTCTTCGCGGCCGAGGCGGCCCGGCGCTGGCCGGAGATCCCGGCGTACTCCTTCCACCCCGGGGTGGTGCGCAGCCGGTTCGGCAACGACAACCGACTGGTCGCCCTGGGCATGCGGATCCTGCCGCTGCGCAGCCCGGAGAAGGGCGCGGAGACGCTGGTCTGGCTGGCCAACCAGGACCCGGAGCGGCTGGTGACGGGCGGCTACCACGTCGACCGGCGGCTGCGCCGGCCGCTGCCCAAGGCGGCCGACCCGCAGCTCGCCGCCCGGCTCTGGACGGCCAGCGCCGACGCCGTCGGCATCCCCGGATAGCGGGACCGCCCGGCAGGTGGCGGCGTCGGATTTGCGGTGTCACCGGGGGCCGGGGCGCTGCGATACTCCGCCGCATGACGACCACGGGGAACGACGCCGGCGACATCCTGCGCGTGCTCGGCGAGGACAAGGAGCTTCCGGGCCGACTCGACGCCGAGTTGACCATCTTCAACAACCGGGCCACCGGCGCGGACGACGAGGCCACCCTCAACGTCCGGGTCGACGACGCCGACGGTGAGCTGGTGGCCGGCCTCACCGGCTGGTCCTGGGGCGGCTGCGCCGGGATCAACATGGTGTGGGTGCGGGATGACCGCCGCGGCGAGGGCTGGGGCGGCCGGCTGCTGCGCGCCGCCGAGGACGAGGCCCGCCGGCGCGGCTGCACGGAGATGTCGGTCTCCTCGTTCTCGTTCCAGGCGCCGGAGTTCTACCGCCGGCACGGCTACCTCGACACGGGCCGCCGGGAGGGCATCCCCGGCGGCCACGTCGACCACCACTTCTTCAAGTCGCTGGTCACCGACCCGGCCGCCGCCGTGCGCCTGGTGGCGCTGGTGGAGCTGGCCCCCGACGCGGTCGAGGCCGGCCAGCGGTACGAGGACGCGGTGCTCGGCCTGCTCGGGCGGCACGGCGGGCGGCTGGAGCGTCGGCAGCGCACCGGCGACGGGCGTACGGAGGTGCACCTGATCCGGTTCGACACCCGCGACGGCTACGACGGTTTCCTGGCCGACCCGGAGCGGGTGGCGCTGCGGGAGGAACTGGGCGACGCCGCCCCGACCACCCGGGTGCTGGAGGTCCACGAGGTCTGAACCGGCGCGGGAGCGGACAGGAGCGCTCCGCTCCGGGAGCTGTGTTCACAGTGGACGGTCTGATACGGTGCATCGCAGTGATCAACGCCGATTAGTGAGGGGAGCTCCCGCATGACCGAGCAGATCGAGGCCTTCGAGCCGGTGGCGTCCGACGACTACGACCAGGAACTGACCTGCCTGGAGCCTCCGGTCGAGGCCTGACCGGTCGAAGCCTGAGTAGTCATGCGTGTCCGTGTGTCGCGGCTGGTCGTCTTCCTGTGGCGTGACGGCCAACTGGTCTGCGACGACCCGCTGAGGCACCGGCAGTTCGCGTTGACTGTTGAGGCGGAGAGGCTGCTGCGCGACTACGCCGACTGGGCCGAGCTCGACGGCCGGCTCGCGCAGCAGCTCCTCGACGCCCACGTCCTCGTCGCCGAGGGCTCGCCGGAACACGCCCGGGAGGAACGCCTCGGCGCCTGGCGCGACCTGGGCCTGGCGGCCACCTACTACCACCTGGCCAGCCGCACGCTCGGCAGCGACGTCTTCCGCTCGGCCGCCGAGGACGCCGCGGTGCTCCGCGCCAAGACCGGCCAGCCGGAGCCGGTCAAGGAGTACGACGGTCCACGGATCGCCCTGCCCCCCGCCGACCCGCCCGCCGTCGACTTCACCGCGGTCCTCGACGCCCGGCGGTCGACGCGATGGTTCGACCCGGACCGCCCGGTGCCGCTGCCGGCGTTCGCCGCCCTGCTGCGCTGGACGGCCGGGATCCGCCGCGAAGTGGACGTCGCCGGAGTCGGTACGGCGCTGCTCAAGACCGTTCCCTCCGGCGGGGCCCGCCACCCGGTCGAGGTCTATCCGGTGGTCCGCGACGTCGAAGGGCTGGAGCCCGGCGTCTACCACTACGCGGTGCGCCGCCACGAGCTGGTGCGGCTCGCGCCCGCTCCTGGCGAGGACCAGCTGCGCGAGTGGTGCGGCGGTCAGCCGCACGCCGCCCAGGCCGGCTTCCTGCTGATGTACGCGGCGGTGCTCGACCGGACCGTGTGGAAGTACCCGGCCGCGCGCGCGTACCGTGCGCTCCTGCTCGACGTCGGTCACCTGAGCCAGACCGTGTACCTCACCGCGACCGCGCTCGGTCTCGGGACGTTCTTCACCGCCGCCACCCGCGACGCGCCCGTCGAGGACGCCCTCGGCCTGTCCTGGCCGGACGAGATCTTCCTCGGCGTGTCCGGCGTCGGCGTGCCGCACCCCGCCGAGCGGGACCGCCAGGCGGCGATGCTCGCTGGCGGCGACGCGGCGTTCTCCTTCCCCCCGGACGCCTGGCACGGACGGGGCGAATGACGCCCAGGGTGACCGTCGACCTGGCCCGACTGGACGCGAACATCGCGCGGTACGGCAGGCGCGCGGCCGAAGCCGGCGTCGCCGTACGCGCGCACGTCAAGGGGCACCGCAGTCCCGAGATCGCCGCCCGGCAGGTGGCCGCGGGCGCGGTGGGCGTCGCGGTCCACTCGGCGGCAGAGGCCGAGGCCTACGTCGCGGTGGGCGTGACGGACGTGGCGGTGGCGTGGCCGTGGCGCGATCCGTGGCGGTGGACCCGGTTCGCCCGGCTCGCCCGGCACTGCGCGGTCACGGTGCACGTGGACCACCCGGACGCGGTGGCCGGGCTCGGCGCGGCGGCCGAGGCCCACGGCGTCGAACTCGGCGTGCGGATCGAGGTCGACACCGGGCTGCACCGGGTCGGCGTCGACCCGGACGCGGCCGGGGAACTGGCCGCCACGGTCGCGAAGACCGGCGGGCTGCGCCTGGCGGGCGTGACCGGGTACGTGGGGATCGTCGATCCCGCCGCCGCGCACGACCGGGAGGATCTCGGCCGCCGCCAGGCGCGGCTGCTGGTGTCGGTGGCCCAGCGGATCCGCGCGGCCGGGTCGCCCTGCCCGGAGGTGAGCGTCGGGGGCACCCCCACCCTCGCCGGCGCGCTGGACGTCGCCGGCGTGACCGAGGTGTGTGCCGGGGCGTACGCGCTGCTCGACGGCGGGCTGGTCCGGCTGGGCGAGTGCGGTCCCGAGGCGGTCGCGATCGCCGTCGCCACGACCGTCACCGGAAACGACGGAAAGGCACTGCGCACCGACGCCGACGCGCTGCTCGCGGGCGCCGACCAGACCTGGATGAGCGGTGTCGTGATGACCGGGCCGGACGGCGCGCCGGTCGACGCGGACTCGGTGTCGGTGGGCGACGAGTTGCGGGTGCTGCCCGGGCACGTGTGCCCGGTGGTGGCCCGCCGGCCGCTGCTGCACGTGCTCGACAACGGCGAGCCGGTGGCGCGGTGGCAGGCACTGGTCCGCCCGGACCGGGCATGACCGACACCGTCGCGTCCGTGGACCGCCCGGCGGACCCACTGCGCGAGCGCCGGTTCGTCCTGTTCGCCACGGCCAGGACGATCTCCGTCTTCGGCAACGCGATGGGGCCACTCGCGCTGACCTTCGCCGTCCTCGACCTGCCCGGTGGATCGCCTCCGGCGCTGTCGCTGGTGCTCGCCGCGATCTCGGTGCCCAGGATCGCGCTGATGCTGCTCGGCGGCGTCATCGGCGACCGGCTGCCGCGTCACCGCGTACTCGTGGCGGCGGAGCTGATGTGCGGCACGGCGTACGGCGCGATGACCGTCCTCGTGCTGACCGGACGGGCGAGCGTCGCCGCCCTCGCCGTCTGTGCGGCCGTCGCCGGCACCGCCTCCGCCCTGCTGCTGCCCTCGCTCAACGGGCTGACCGCCGAACTCGTCGCGCCCGGGGCGCGGCAGCGCGGCAACGCCGTGCTGCGGCTGGGTACGAACACCGCCACGGTGGCGGGCTTCACCGCGGGCGGGGCGCTGATCACCTGGCTGGGACCGGGTTGGGCGCTGGCCCTCGACGCCGCGACGTTCGCCGTCGCCGCCGGACTTCTCGCGCGGCTGCGCCTCGCCGCGACCACCCGGACGGCCAGGCGGAACCTGCCCGCCGAACTCCGCGACGGTTGGCGCGAGTTCGTCCGACGGCGGTGGCTGTGGCAGATCGTGCTCTGCGCGGCCGTGATCAACGCCGCCGTCGGGGTCACCTTCGGGCTCGCGGGGCCGCTGCTCGCCAGAGCGCACCTGGGCGGCGCGGGCGCGTGGTCCGGCGTCCTCGCCGGGTACGCGGTGGGGATGTTCGCCGGCGTGCTGGTGGCGATGCGGATCAGGACGACCCGTCCCCTGCGTACGGCCGTACTCGCCGTGTCGATGCTGGGACTGCCGGCGTTGCTGCTCGGAGCCGGTGCCGCGCTGCCGTTCGTGATCCTCGCCGCCGTGCTGGCCGGGGTCGCCTTCGACGTCTTCGGCGTGCTGTGGGAGACGACCGTCCAGTCCGAGGTGCCGACGGAGGCGATGTCCCGCGTGAGCGCGTACGAGTGGCTGGGGGCGGTGGGACTGGGACCGCCGGTCATGATCGCCGCCGGTTTCGTCGTACCCGGGATCGGCGTGCGGACGACCCTGCTCGGTCTGGCCGCGGTGATCTTCGTCGCCGCGCTCGTCCCATTGGCCAGTTCCCCCGTCCGGCACTACGAAAGGCAACTCGATGGCCGAGTACGTTGACGCCTTCGTCACGGCGTATGACCGCTTCTGGGCGCCGTACCCCGAGCGGATGGGCGACGCGTGGCTGCGGCTGCACGCGCACGTGGCACCCGGAGCCGAGCGGAGCCTGCTCGACGTCGGCTGCGGCACCGGCATCGTGGCCGCCCGGTTCGCCTCCGCCGGCTACCGGATCGTCGGCGTCGACGTCTCCGAGGCGATGATCGCCCGCGCGCGCGAGCGGCTGGCCGGCACCGACGCGGTGCTGATGGCCGCGGACGCCGTGGACTTCGAGGTGCCGCGGCCCTGCGCGTTCGCGGTCTCCACCTACGACATCGTCAACCACGTCGGCGGGATCGACCGGGTCCGCGCCTACCTGCGCCGCGTCCACCGGGCGGTCGCCCCGGGCGGATGGTTCGGCTTCGACATGTCCACGGTCAAAGGACTTTCCGCCGACGTCCCACCGGTCAGCCGGCAGGACGAGGCCGTCTCGGTCGTGGTGGCCCGGGGTCCGCTCGACGGCGATCGCCGCCCGCTGCACGTCACCGGTGAGCTACGCACCGACGACGGCCGCGCGACCCCCTTCGCCACGACGATCACCAACACCGCCCATCCCGTGGCCGACGTGCTCGCCGCCCTGGCGGACGCCGGCTGGGTGACGAGCCACGTCGCCGCAATCGACGACCTGCTCACCCCGGTACCGGACCCGGAGGCGCTGCCCCGGGTCGCCGTGGTCGCCCGACGCCCCTGACGGCCGCCACCCGGCCCGCCGCCGGCGCGCCCGACCGCGAGGGGCCGGGGCGGCCGGCCCCGCGTGTGGGTGGCCCGGTCGGGGACGCCGGTGTGCACGCGACGCCACCACCCGCGACCGCGCGGGTCAGCCGGGCGGCGGGCCGGCGTCGGCGGGGACGGTGGTGGCGAGCCCTCGGACGCGGCGGGCCGCGCGGGCGCCGCCGAGCACCACCACCGCGACGCCGGACAACAGCAGCGCCAGCCCGACCAGGGCGGTCACCCCGGGCAACTGCCCGAGCCAGGCCCAGCCGATCAGGGCCGCGCCCGGGGCTTCCAGCAGGGCCAGCACGCTGACCGTGGTCGCCGAGACCTTCTTCAGCGCGAAGTTGAACATCGAGTGCCCGAGCAGCTGGGCGCCGGCCACCAGGGCCAGCACGACGAGCCAGGTGTCGGCGTCGAGGCCGGTCAGCGGCACCCGGCCGACCAGGCAGACCACGAGCAGGACCAGGGCGCAGACCCCGTAGCAGATGGTGGTGTAGGTGGTCGTGCTGATCGTCGTACGGGCCCGCTCGCCGAGTGCGGTGTAGACCGCCGCGAACAGGCCGCCGGCCACCGCGAGCAGGTCGCCGGCGACGGCCCGGCCGGAGACGGCGAAGTCCGCCCCGGTCGCCACGCCCGCCCCCGCGACCGCCACCCCGATGCCGACCCAGACGACGCCCGGCAGCCGGCGGCCCTGGGCGCGGGCGATCAGCCCCTGCCAGACCGGCTGGGTGGCGCACAGCGCGGTCGCCGCGGCGACCGAGGTGAGCTTGGTG
This sequence comes from Micromonospora sp. M71_S20, assembly GCF_003664255.1. Lineage (NCBI taxonomy): Bacteria > Bacillati > Actinomycetota > Actinomycetes > Micromonosporales > Micromonosporaceae > Micromonospora > Micromonospora sp. M71_S20. Next base: position 1,756,630 of record NZ_RCCV01000001.1, read on the forward strand.
CTGGGCATCCAGGTGGCGAAGTGCGCGGCGAGCGCGACCCCCGACAGCACGCAGTAGAGGCCCTCGCGCCGCCCGGCGCCGACCGTCAGCGACCGGAACTCGGCGCGTCGCCGGGCCACCGAGAAGGGGCCGAGCACCGCGACCGAGAGCAGGTTGCGCCAGAACGCGACGGCCAGCGCCGGCGCCGCCGCGAAGGCCACCAGCGGCGCGGACGACGAGACGGCGACCACGGCCAGGACGACCGCCCCGGTGGTCACCGGGTCGAACGGCGGGCGGTGCGCTGCGGGGGACACGAGGAGCAATCCTCACACGTCAGGAGTCGCCACGTAACGTCAGCACTCCGTTACGATCATGCCTGTCCGCGCCGGCGATTCCCCTACCGCCCGGAGGCGCTCCCCCATGCCCACGTACCAGGCGGTCCTGTTCGACTTCTTCGGCACGCTGACCCGTTCCGTCCAGCGGGGCGCGGCCCACCGGTCGACCGCCGAGCTGCTCGGCTGCCCGCCGCACACGCTCGTCGACGTGCTCGACCGCACCTACTACGAGCGGGCCTGCGGGCGACACGGCAACGCCGAGGCGACCCTGCGCTGGGTCTGCGAGCAGGCCGGCGTGCACCCGTCCGACGACGCGGTCCGCTCGGCGGTCGCCTCCCGCCACCGGGCCGTACGCGCCGACACCCGGTTGCGGGACGAGGCGGTGCCGACGCTGGCCGCGCTGCGCCGGCTCGGCCTGCGCACCGGGGTGATCAGCGACTGCACGCACGAGCTGCCGGCGTTCCTGCCGCAACTGCCGATCGCCCCGCTGCTCGACGTGCGGGTCTTCTCCGTGCTGGTGGGGCGCTGCAAGCCGGACCCGGCGCTCTACCAGGCGGCGTGCCGGCGGCTCGACCTGGCGCCGGCGGACTGCCTCTACGTCGGCGACGGCGGCAGCCAGGAGCTGACCGGGGCGGAGCGGGCCGGGATGACCGCCGTGCGGCTGGCCGCACCGGACCTGGCCGGTCACATGGTGTTCAACGCCGACGCCGCCTGGAACGGGCCGGTGCTGCGCTCGCTCGACGAGGTGGTCGGCCTCGTCGACCGGGCGCCCGTGCCGGCGGTCGCACCCGTGCCGGCCGGTTGCCTCTCCGCGTGAGCCCGGGCCCGGGGCCGGGTGCCTCAGCGGCGGCGGACCCGGTGCAGGCGGAACGGCTTGCGGGTCGCCCGGACCGCCGGCGTCTCGCGGGGCACCTCGGCCAGCGAGTCCGCGGGCAGCCCGGCGCCGGCGACCGGCTCGCCGGCCGGCTCCAGCCGGTTCACCGCGCAGCCGTCGGCCGCCCAGCGCTCCACCAGCTCGGCCGTGGGCCCGGGCGCGTTGAGCCGCTTCGCGGCCACCAGCGGCGCGGTGGTCTCCCAGTGCTCGGTGCCGGGCGCCAGGCGGCTCACCCGGGCCGGCCAGGTGACGATCCGCCCGCCGTGGTCACCGCGCAGGGTGACCTGCGCCTCGGTCGCGTCGGCCAGGCCCGGGGCGGACTGCTCCCCGGGGCCGCTGACCACGAAGAGCGCCCCCTCCAGGGGCAGGCACCACAGCGCGAGCGCCGGCCCGCCGGGCACGCTCACCCAGGCCACGGCCGCCTTCTTCATCGCCTCGTCGACCAGCGGCGTGCTGGTCCGCTCCGCGTCGGTCACCCTCGCATCCTCCCGCATCCACCCCCGTCCCGTCAGCGCCGCCCGCCCGGGCGGGCGGCGCGGATCGCCGAGGTCAGCCGACGAACGGGGGAACGGTGATCTCGCCCCGGGCCACCGGCACGACGTGGCCGGCCACGGTGGCGCCCACCGCCTGACCGTCCGCGGCGGTCACCGTGCAGGCCAGCACGGACGGGCGGTTGATCTCGATGCCCTGGTGGACGGTGTACTCCGCGCGCCCGTCGGCGGGCAGCAGGCCGCTGGCGACCAGCCACACCCCCAGGCCCAGGGCGGCCGAACCGGTGGCCGGGTCCTCCGGCACGCCGAGCCCGGGAACGAAGACCCGGGCGTGCGCGGTTTGGGCGGCGGCGTCCCAGGAGAAGACGCTGACGTGCTCCACTCCGTACCGCTGTGCCGCCGCCGCGTTGACCCGGGCGCGGGCCACCGCGTCCGGGCGGACCGGGAGGTACGGGAACTCCAGCCCGCAGCCGGCCACCCGGGGAGCGGGGCCGACGTGGTCGCCCGCGGTGAGCCCGGCCATCTCCAGCAGCGGCTCCGGGTCCAGCTCGGGGCCGAGAGTGGGTACGCCGCCGGTCAGCGTCGCCCCGGTGGCGGTCACCTCGACGGGCAGCACGCCCGCCCCGCATTCCTGAGTGACCTGCCCCTCACCGAACATGCCGCGGCGGCGGGCGGTCACCGCCGCGCCGACGCTGGGGTGACCGGCGAAGGGCAGTTCCTCGGCCGGGGTGAAGATGCGGGCCCGATAGGTGGCGCCGACCTGTGTGGGCGGGAGCACGAACACCGTCTCGGAGAGGTTGAACTCCAGCGCGAGCGCCTGCATCTGCTCGGTGGCCAGCCCTTCGGCGCCGAACACCACCGCCAGCGGGTTGCCGGCGAACGGGCGGTCGGTGAAGACGTCCACGATCTCGTAGGCCAAGGTCGACATGTTGATAAACACTAGGCGCTTAGGCTGGTGCCCGTGAGCACGCCGACCCGGGTCTACCTCGCCCGGCTCGCCGGAGTCGCCGTCTTCGATCCCAACGGCGACCAGGTGGGCCGGGTCCGCGACGCGGTGGGCAGGCTGCGGCCGACGCAACGCCCGCCCGAGGTGGTCGGTCTGGTCGCCGAGATGCCGATGCGGCGGCGCATCTTCCTCTCGCTGAACCGGATCACCTCCATCGACGCCGACGCGGTCGTGCTCGGCAGCGGCACGCTCAACCTGCGGCGCTTCGAGAAGCGCCCGAACGAGCTGCTCGTGCTCCAGGAGCTGCTGGACCGCCGGGTGCAGGTCGACCCCGGCGGGCAGTCGGGCTCCGTGGTCGACGTGGCGATGGAGTGCAGCCGGGGCGGCGAGTGGTCGCTGGCCCGGGTCGCCGTACGCGAGCAGACCGGCCGGTTGACCCGCCGGGGCCACCTGCACCAGGTCGAGTGGGAACGGGTACGCGGGCTCAGCGGCATCGCCGACAGCCGGGGCACGGCCAACCTGCTCTCGGTGCTGGAGGACATGCGCCCCGCCGACCTCGCCAACGCCCTCCAGGATCTCCCCGACACCCGGCGCAACGAGGTCGCCGCCGCGCTGGACGACGAGCGCCTGGCGGACGTGCTGAGCGAGCTGCCGGAGCGCGACCAGGTGGAGATCCTGGCCGCCCTGGACCGCGAGCGGGCCGCCGACGTGCTGGAGGAGATGGACCCGGACGACGCCGCCGACCTGCTCAGCGAGCTGCCGCCGCCCGAGCAGGACGTGCTGCTCGACCTGATGCAGCCGGGCGAGGCCGATCCGGTGCGTCAGCTGCTCAAGTACACGCCGGGAACGGCGGGCAGCGTGATGACCTCCGAGCCGGTCATCCTCCCGCCGGACGCCACCGTCGCCGAGGCCCTGGCCCGGATCCGGGAACCGCAGCTCTCCCCCGCGATCGCCGCGCAGGTCTTCGTGTCCCGGGCGCCGATGACCACGCCGACCGGCCGTTACCTCGGCATGGTGCACTTCCAGCGGCTGCTCCGCGAGCCGCCGGCCGACCTGCTCGGCGGCATCGTGGTCAACGACATCGACCCGCTGCGGCCGACCACCCCGCTGCCGGAGATCACCCGCCGGATGGCCACGTACGACCTGGTCGCCATGCCCGTCATTGACCGCAACAACCGGCTGGTCGGCGCGGTCACGGTCGACGACGTGCTGGACCACCTCCTGCCCCGGGACTGGCGGGACCGGGACGCCGCCGAGCGCCCGCCCACCGCCGGACCGACGCTGGACGGCGCGGATGGCTGAGCAGCGACGGGCGCAGCGGCTCGACCAGCCGCGCGAGCCCCGGGGCGTCAAGCTGCCCCGGTTCGACCCGGAGGCCTTCGGCCGGTGGTCCGAGGGGATCGCCCGGGGGATGGGCACCGCGAACTTCATCGTCTACATGACGATCGTGATCGCGCTGTGGTTCGGCTGGAACACCCTCGCCCCGGCGCACCTGCGCTTCGACCCGTACACCTTCACGTTCCTGACCCTGGTGCTGTCCCTCCAGGCCAGCTACGCGGCCCCGCTGATCCTGTTGGCGCAGAACCGGCAGGCCGACCGGGACCGGGTCTCCCTGGAGGAGGACCGCCGCCGGGCGACCATGCAGAAGGCTGACACGGAGTACCTGGCCCGGGAGATCGCCGCGCTGCGCAACGCGATGGGCGAGGTCGCGACCCGGGACTTCCTCCGCTCGGAGCTGGCCAGGCTGGCCGAGGAGCTGGACGAGGCGGGCCGGCGCCGGCAGCGGCTGGAGCGCCGGCAGCAGGACAGGATCCCGCAGCACGGCGACGGGCTGGAGGAGCCCCGCGACGACCTGGACGGCGACCAGGCCCACGGCGGCCGCCCAGAGGGCCGGGAGGCCGGGGCCTGAGCGGCCTGAACGCCGCCCGCTTCCGGGGCACCGGCCGAGTGAGGCCGGCGCGATCGTCCCGCTTCGTCCGGTATGCCGTCCGGCCCAGCCGTCGCCATCGATTCGCTCACACCGCCCCCCGCTGACGGCGGTGGGGCACGGCCGCCGACGTAGCATTGCGGGCATGTCAGCACCCGTCAGCACCGTCTCCGACGCGATCCAGGCCGCGCTGGCCACCGTCAACGACCCGGAGATCCGCCGGCCCATCACCGAACTGGGCATGGTCCGCTCCGCCGAGGTCGGCGACGACGGCGTCGTACGGGTCGAGCTGCTGCTCACCGTCGCCGGCTGCCCGCTGAAGGACAAGCTGCGCTCGGACATCACGGCCGCCGTCGGCGCGGTGCCCGGGGTGACCGGCGTGACGATCGAGTTCGGCGTGATGAGCCCCGAGCAGCGCCAGGAACTCCAGGCGAAGCTGCGCGGCGGCGGCGCCTCCCAGGAGCCGGTCATCCCGTTCGCCCAGCCGGGCTCCCGCACCCGCGTGTACGCGGTCGCCAGCGGCAAGGGCGGCGTCGGCAAGTCCAGCGTGACGGTCAACCTGGCCGCCGCGCTGGCCGCCCGCGGGCTCTCCGTCGGCGTGGTCGACGCCGACATCTACGGGCACTCGGTGCCCCGGATGCTCGGCGCGGACGGGCGCCCGACCCGCGTCGAAGACATGATCATGCCGCCGCAGTCGCACGGCGTGAAGGTCATCTCGATCGGCATGTTCACCGCCGGCAACGCCGCCGTGGTGTGGCGCGGCCCGATGCTGCACCGGGCGTTGCAGCAGTTCCTCGCCGACGTCTACTGGGGCGAGCTGGACGTGCTCCTGCTCGACCTGCCGCCGGGCACCGGCGACGTGGCCATCTCCCTGGCCCAGCTGCTGCCCAACTCCGAGATCCTGATCGTCACGACCCCGCAGACCGCCGCCGCCGAGGTGGCGGAGCGGGCCGGCGCGATCGCGTTGCAGACCCACCAGCGCGTGGTCGGCGTCATCGAGAACATGTCCTGGCTGGAGCTGCCGGACGGCTCCCGGATGGAGGTCTTCGGCGCGGGTGGCGGCCAGGCGGTGGCCGAGTCGCTGACGAAGACCATCGGCGCGCAGGTGCCGTTGCTCGGGCAGGTCCCGCTCGACACCCGCGTGCGCGAGGCAGGCGACGTGGGCACCCCGATCGTGCTGGCCGAGCCGGAGTCGCCGGCCGCGAAGGCGCTGGGCCAGGTCGCCGACCGGCTCGCCGTGCGCCGGGAGTCGCTGCTGGGCAAGCCGCTGGGCCTCAAGCCCGCCGGCCGCTGACCGTACGCCGGCCACGGCCGGCGCTGTCGCCACCCGCACGGGGGCGGCGTTCCCCCGGGAGCGCCGCCCCCGTCGCCGTCTCCGGCCCGGCGCGGCGGGCGGGGTCAGGTCGCGTCGTCGTAGCTGGCCCGGGGAGCGGGGGCCGGGGCGCTGCCGGTGGCGGCGGCCGTACGGCTGCCGTTCGCGCGCACGTCGGCGGCGGAGGCCACGTCCTTCAGCTCGTTGTGCACGCCGGTGACGTCCGCCCGCAGGTTGTCGTAGACGCCCTGGAGGGGCTTCCGGATCGCCTGCTCGTCCTCCTCGCTGAGCAGGTGCTTGCGGATGAACGCCTTCGGGTGCAGATCCTCCAACTGGATGTCGGTGCCCAGCTCGCGACTGAGGTCGGTGGTGGCGTTGCTGGCCATCGTGCGCAGGTTGCGCACCATGCGCAGGCCGTCGCTGATCACCGCGGGCAGCCGGTCACCGAAGATCAGCAGCGCCAGGAGCAGCAGCGCACCGATCTCCCACCAGTTAAGGTTCTCGAACACTGCGCGGGCCTCCTTCGGCGTCAGCAGCAAGACTACGCACGTGGGGCACCACCCGGGGAGGGGGTGACCGGTCCCTACTTGGCGTCCGCGGCCAGGGTCACGGAGGCGTTCTGCCGGTTGGCGCCCCGGCGGTACTCCACGGTCACCACCGCGCCGGGTGCGAACTTGCGGACCAGGGCGATCAGGTCGGTCGGTTCGGTCATCGGCCGCCCGTCGAGCTTCAGGATCACGTCACCGGCCCGCAGCCCCGCGCCGGCCGCCGGGCCCGACGGCTCCACGGCCGCCAGGCGTACGCCGGCTCCCCCGGTGCCCGCGCCGGACCCGCCGACCTGGGCGCCGATCACCGTGCGCCGGGCCTTGCCGGTGCCGATGATGTCCTGGGTGATCCGCTTGGCCTGGTTGATCGGGATGGCGAAGGCGAGGCCGATGTTGCCCGCCTCCTGCCCTTCGGAGACCAGCGACTTGATTGTCGAGTTGACCCCGATGACCCGGCCCGCGCCGTCGACCAGTGGGCCGCCCGAGTTGCCGTGGTTGACCGCCGCGTCGGTCTGGATCGCCGCGTAGTAGCGCGTCGGGCCGCCGGGCTCGCCGGCCCGCATCGTCCGGTCCAGGGCGCTGACGATGCCGGCCGTGACCGTGTTGGCCAGCGAGAGCGGCGAACCCATGGCCAGCACCGGGTCGCCCACGGCCAGCGCGTCGGAGTCGCCGAACTCGACCGGCCGCAGGCCCGTCCGGGAGACCTTGATCACCGCGATGTCGGACTCCGGGTCCTGCCCGACGACGGTCGCCGGGGCCGAACTGCCGTCGTTGAAGACCACGGACGCCTTGCCGGTCGCCCCCGCCACCACGTGGTCGTTGGTGATCACGTGTCCGTCGGCGCTGGCGATGAAGCCGGAGCCCTCGCTCGTGCCGCCGAGGCCCGCCACCCGTACGGTCACCACGCTGGGCAGCACCCGCTCGGCGACCCCGGCCAGCGACTCGGGCCTGCGCTGGGCCAGGCCGGGCGCCTGCGGGTCCGCGCCGAGCACCGTGCCGGCCACGCCGCCCCCGCGCACCGCGAAGGCGTACCCGAGCGCGCCGCCCAGGCTGCCCGCGAGCAGCGCGGTGATCAACGGGATGAGCAGCAACTGCCGCAGCGTCGGCCGGCCCGGGGCGTCCGGGTCGCTGACCGGCTCCGGCTCGGTGCCGGGGCTCGGCGCGGCCGGCAGCACCACGGCGGCCGGCGCGGTCGGGTCGCGCCACGGGTCGGCCAGCGCGTCGGACCACCAGGGCGAAGTCGTGCCGCCCCCGGCGCCCTGAGGCGTCGGCGGCGACCCCACCGGCGGATGTCCGGGCACCGGCGATCGCGCCGGCGCCGGAGTTCCCCCGGGCTGGCGCCAGTCCCAGCCGTCGGTCACGTCGGTGCCCTCCCAGTCCATCCCCGGATCCCGCGCTCCACGGACCCGGCGACAGCGTCGCCCGGTCGCGCTCGCCGGAACACCGCTTCCAGGATTACACGGATGCCGCGGATGGAGTCACCGGTTGCCGACCGTGATCGTCGGGTGGCGGACGCGCGGCTGCGCCCGTTCGGCGTCGCCTCTAGGCTCACAGTGCCCACCCGCCCCCGCACCACGCATGCCGCCCGGAGGTGTCCCATCGCCACGGTCGCCGGTTCCGGCAATTCGACGGCCCAGACCCTGCACTTCGCCGAGTCGTACGTGACCGAGGATCTCGTCCTGCGCACCGCCCGCAGCCTGGCCCACGAGGTCGGCCTCGAGGCGGTCACCCCCGGCGCCGGCGCGGCGCTGCGGCTGCTCGCCGCCGCCGGCAGCGCCCGGGCGGTGGTGGAGATCGGCACCGGCACAGGAGTCAGCGGGGTCTGGCTGCTGCGCGGGATGCGCGCCGACGGCGTGCTCACCACCATCGACGTCGAGGTCGAGCACCAGCGGATCGCCCGACGCATCTTCACCGAGGCGGGCTTCGCCGCCGGCCGCACCCGGATCATCACCGGCCGGGCGCTGGACGTGCTCCCCCGGCTCGCCGACGGCGCGTACGACCTGGTCTTCGTGGACGCGGAGGCGACCGGGTTCGCCGCCTGCGTGGACGCCGCGCTGCGGCTGCTGCGGCCGGGCGGCGTGGTCGCGCTCAACGGCACGCTGGCCGGCGGCCGGATCGGCGACCCCGCCGCCCGCGACGTCGAGACGGTGACGGTCCGCGAGGCGATCAAGGCGATCCGGGAGTCGGAGCACTGGATCCCGGCGCTGCTGCCGGTCGGCCACGGGCTGCTCGCCGCCGTCAAGTGCTGACCCGCCGCTGACCGGGGGCCCGCCGGGGGCGGGCGCCGCCGGCCGGTCAACCCAGCGAGCCCAGCCAGCGCAGCAGCGAGCGTACGCCCCAGCCGGTCGCGCCCCGGGTCAGCTCGGCGTCGTCGCCGTCGGCCCACGCCGGCGCGGACATGTCCACGTGCAGCCAGCGGTCGCGCAGCCCACCGGTGAACTCCCGCAGGTAGAGCGCGGCCATCACCGACCCGGCGCCCCGGTCCGGCGAACTGTGCAGGTCGGCCAGCTCGCTGCCGAGGTGCTCGGCGTAGTCGTCGGGCAGCGGCATCCGCCAGGCGGCCTCGCCGGCGGCGGCGACCGCGGCCAGCACGTCCGCGGCGAGCCCGTCGTTGTCGCTGTAGAGGGCGCCGTGGCGCTTGCCCAGCGCGACCGCGTTCGCCCCGGTCAGCGTGGCGAGGTCGACCAGCAGGTCGGGCCGCAGCTCGGCGACGGCGTACGCGAGCGCGTCGGCCAGGACGAGGCGCCCCTCGGCGTCGGAGTTGGTGGTCTCGCTGGTCGTGCCGCCGTAGTGGCGGATGATGTCGCCGGGGCGGAACGCCGAGCCGCTGAGCATGTTCTCCGCCAGCGGCGCGAGCGTGGTGATCCGGACCGGCAGGCGCAGGGCCGCCGCGCCGAGGGTCGTCGCGACCACCGCCGCCGCCCCGGCCATGTCCTTGCGCATCAGCTTCATCGACGCCACCGGCTTGATCGAGATGCCGCCGGTGTCGAACGTGATCCCCTTGCCGACCAGCACCACGTGGGTACGCGCGTCGGCCGGCCGCCAGTCCAGCTCGACCAGGCGCGGGCCGCTGGCCGAGCCGCCCCCGACGGCGAGGATCCCGCCGAAGCCCTCGGCCGCCAGCTCCTCCGGGCCGCGTACCCGCAGGTGCAGGTCCGGCACGTCGGCGGCGAGGGCGGCGACCTGGTCGGCGAACCACTCGGGGTTCTTCACCGACGAGGGGGTGTTGGTGAGGTCGCGGGCGAACCGGGTCATCCGGGCCGTCGTCCGGGCCACCTCCAGGGCCGCGGTGTGCGCTTCCGGGTCGGCCACCACGACGTCGACCTCCGCCAGGGCGGGAGCGGCGCCGGCGTCGGTCAGCCGGAACCGGTACGAGGCCAGCAGCAGCCCCTCGGCCAGTCCGCGTACGGCCGCCGGTGTGGCACCGGTCGGCATCGCCAACGTGACGCGTGTCTCATCCTTCGCGGCCCGGGCCAGGGCCGCGCCGGCCGCCCGCCAGGCCGCCTCGTCGCCCTCGCCGACGCCGAGCAGCAGCAGCCGGCCGGGGTCGCGCCCGGGCCGCAACTGCGCCTGGACCTCGCCGAGACGCCCGGTCAGTCGTGCCGCCGGCACCAGGGCGGCGGCCTCCTCGGCCACGCCGTCGGGCAGCCTCGCCCCGGTCGGGGCCGGTCGGGCCTGGTCGTCGTCGGCCGGACCGGGCCGGACGGGCAGAACGAGGGTGTCGAGCCGGTCCGGCTCGGCGAGCAGACGGATGGCGAGCACGCGGAGCCGTACCTCCAGGAAGCTCGCGGAGCGTGGCTCCGCGGGGAATGAAGACCCTGAGCCACCGGCGGGGCCGGTGGCTCAGGGGTTGACGAAAGGCCCACGCGGGCGCGCGGGCCGTTCCTCGGTCAGCCGGCGGCTGCCTTCAGTGCGTCACCGAGCGCGTTGGCCTCGTCGGGAGTCATCTCGACGACGAGCCGGCCACCGCCCTCCAGCGGGACGCGCATGACGATGCCCCGGCCCTCCTTGGTGACTTCCAGCGGACCGTCGCCCGTCCGCGGCTTCATCGCCGCCATGTTGTCTCCCCTCAGACCTACACCAGGGTCGGTGGGTTGCCCCACAGCCACTTCGTCTTGACCACCCGCAACCTACGCGGGGGTGTCGACCAACGATTTTCCCTGATGAACACCGCCGGACCCAAACCGAAGCAGCATTGATGTAACAGCATCTAGCTTATCCTGAGAAGGCCTGTCACAATGTGCGGTCATGCAGGCACGGTCGGCACTCTTCGACCTGTACGGCGACCACCTCCGGGCGAGGGGCGGCCGGGCACCCGTTGCCGCCCTGGTCAGGCTGCTGGCGCCGCTCGGGATCGCCCCGCCCGCCGTGCGTACGGCGGTCTCCCGGATGGTCCGCCAGGGGTGGCTCGACCCGTGCCGGCTGACCTCCGGGCCGGGATATTCGATCACCCCGAAAGCCGCCCGCCGGCTGGACGAGGCGGCGGCGCGGATCTACCGGACCGGCCGGATCACCTGGGACGGGCGGTTCGACCTCCTGGTGCTGGAGGCCCCCCTGTCGCGGCGGGACCGGCAGCGGCTCGCGGCCAACCTGACCTTCCTCGGCTACGGCGCCCTGGACGAGTGCACCTGGGTGGCGACCCGGCCCGGTGAGGACGTGGACGTGCTGCTCGACGAGGCGGGCGTGCGCTACGAGCGGTTCACCGCCGCGCACACCGCCGGCACCCCCGGCGCCATGGGCGTGGTGCGCCGGGCCTGGGACCTGGCGGAGATCGGCCAGGCGTACGAGCAGTTCGTCGCCGAGCAGCGACCGCTGCTGGCCGGGGTCACCGTGCGCAGCCTCGACGAGGAGGCGTACGCGGCCCGGTTCCGGCTCGTGCACGCGTGGCGTACCTTCCTGTTCCGGGACCCGCAGTTGCCCCCGGCGCTGCTCCCCGAGCGCTGGCCCGGCACCGCCGCGGCCAGTTTCTTCGACCGGCACGCGGCGCGACTGCGGCCGGCCGCAGACCGGTACGTCGAGCAGTGCCTCGACTCCGGCAACCGCATCGCCCGACAGAAGGGTCGTTAGAAGTGACCGAGCCGCTGCTCGTCGACCGCACCGACGCCGTCGTCACCCTGACGCTGAACCGCCCCACGGCGATGAACGCGCTCGACGTCGCACTCAAGGAGGCGCTGCGGGACACGCTGGCCGAGCTGGAGACCGACCGGTCCTGCCGCGCGGTGGTGCTCGCGGGCGCGGGCCGGTCGTTCAGCGCCGGCCAGGACCTGCGTGAGCACGTGCAGACCCTGGAGTCCACCGACGGCAACCCGCTGGACACCGTCCGCGCGCACTACAACCCGATCGCCGCCCGGCTGGCCAACCTGCCCAAGCCGGTGGTAGCCGCCGTGCGGGGGATGGCCGCCGGGGCGGGCGCCTCGCTGGCCTTCCTGGCCGACATCCGCATCGGCGGGCCGTCGACCAGCTTCCTGATGGCGTTCGCCAACGTCGGGCTCGCCGCCGACACCGGCGCCTCCTGGACGCTGCCCCGGCTCGTCGGGCACGCCAAGGCCATCGAGCTGCTGATGCTGGCCGAGCCGGTGCGCGCGGCGGACGCCTGCCAGCTCGGGCTGCTCAACCGCCTCTTGGAGGACGACGAGCAGGTGCTGCCGACGGCGCAGGAGCTGGCCGCCCGGCTGGCCGCCGGCCCGACCGTCGCGTACGGGGCGATCAAGCGGCAGCTCTCCATCGCCGATGCCGGCACGCTGGCCGACGCCCTGGCCGCCGAGGCGCAGGCGCAGACGATCTGCGGGGGCACCGCCGACCACCGCGCCGCCACCCTGGCCTTCGTCAACAAGCAGAAGCCGGTCTACGAGGGCCGCTGACGCCCGCCGGGGGCGGGGTCAGTCGTCCTCCTCCGGATCCTGGTTGGCCTCCGCGCCGAGCACGAACGCCTGCATGGCCAGCTCGTCGCCGGAGGGCGAGACGAAGGCGGGCAGCTCGCGGGGGCCCAGCTCCTGCACGTAGGCCCAGAACAGGCGGACCGCCTCGGCGGGCGACGCGGCCTCGATCGGCAGGTCGAGGCTGACCAGCCAGGAGCGCCGCTGCGGCGGCGGGCCGAGCCGGTCGGCCAGCTCCCGGAAGGCCGACGGGTCCAGCGCGGTCACCGGCCCGTCGAGCGCCAGCGCGTCGGCCGGCACCGGCTCGTCGAAGGCCCGCCGGGTGTACGCCACCACCAGCGGCGCCTCGACCCGCTCGGACTGCGGGTCGTCCGGGTCCTCCGGCTCCTGGCCGCCGGCCCCGGTGACCCGGCCCAGCGCCACCAGCCGGGGCGGCGCGTCGACCAGCACGGCCACCCGGTCGCCGGGGCGGGGTCGGGTGGCGTCGGCCAGGCCGGTCAACTCGAGCGTGTCGTGGTGGACGAGCCGCTCGGCTTCGTAGCGCCCGGTGGGCAGCAGCACCGCCCAGGCGCCCGTGCCGTCGGCGGGGCGCACCCCGTCCACCCGGTGGGCGGTGTCGGTCGTCATGGCTCCCATCCCATCACGCCGACCGCGCCGCCACGACGTGGCAGCCCGCAAGGTGGTCGTCGACCATCCCCGTGGCCTGCATCAGCGCGTAGGCCGTGGTCGGGCCGACGAAGCGGAAGCCCCGCTTCTTGAGCGCCTTGGCCATCGCGGTGGACTCGGCGGTCAGCGCCGGCACCTCCGCGAACGACGTGGGTCGGGCCGGCCGGGGCGGCGGGGCGAAGGACCAGAGCAGCGCGGAGAGCCCCTCCGGAAGCTCCAGCGCCGCCCGGGCGTTGGCGACCGCCGCCTCGATCTTGGCCCGGTTGCGGACGATGCCGGCATCGCCGAGCAGGCGGGCGATGTCGTTGTCGCCGTAGCCGGCCACGGTCTCGATCCGGAACCCGTCGAAGGCCAGCCGGAACGCGGGACGTTTGCGGAGGATGGTCAGCCAGGACAGCCCCGACTGGAACGCCTCCAGCGTGAGCCGCTCGTAGAGCGCGTCGTCGCCGCGCAGGGGCCGGCCCCACTCGGTGTCGTGGTAGGCGGCGTAGTCGGGGGTGCTGTGCCCCCAGCCGCATCGCGGCAGCCCGTCGGCGCCGATCACCAGGTCAGTCACGCGTCCACGCTAGGGCACCGCCCCGACGGGCCCGTGGCCCGCGGTCCCGCGCCGCGCCCGCACGGCCGGGCCCGGTCCGACCGGGGTCGACGACATCGGGGCGTCCCGGTCACGCCGTCACCCCGATGTCAGCGACGTCGAGTCGATCAGGCCAGGTCGCCCCACGGGGCAGGCGCACGATCCCCGGCCGCCCGGTCAGGGGAGCCGGCCCTGTTCCACCAGCCGACCGAACTTCCTCAACGCCTGGCTCAGGCTGAACTTGGACCCGGGCCAGAGCACCGGCCAGGCCACCCGGCCCGCCGGCCCGCCGGGCAGGTGGAACCACTCGTGCCAGACCACCTGGGTGCGGTCCCGCTCCAACGGCGTGCAGCGGAGCACGCCGGGGCCCCGCAGCAGCTTTCCGCAGTGCACGACGCCCACCTCGTAGGGCGCGTCCACCCGGACCACCCGCATCTCGTCGCGCAGCACGGCGGGGCCGAACGCCGTGACCGCCTCGATCAGGCTGCCCTCGCCGCCGTCGCCCTCGACCACCCGGACGGTGGTGAAGGGGATCCAGTCCGACTGCCGCTCCCAGGCGGTCAGCGCCGCGAAGACCCGCTCCGCCGGCGCGTCGACGATCACCGTGGCGGTGACCTCGCCCGCGCCGGGCTGCGCCACGTCGCGCAGGTCGTCGCCGGATTCCGGTCCGGTCACTTCGACTCCGACCCGACCACCGGGTCGGGGCTGGTCGCGTCGCCCGCCGGCCGCGTCGTGCCGTCGCCCGCCCCGGCCCGGTCCACGGCGGCGTCGCCCCCGTCGGTCCGGTCGACGGCGGCGGCGTCCTCGCCGGTCCGGTCCACGGTGGCGGCGTCCACGGTGGCGTCCTGCTCGCCGGCCCGGTCGACGGCGGCGTCGTCCTCGCCGGTCCGGTCCGCGGCGCGGTCGGCAGCACGGTCGGCGCCGGTCCAGTCGGTGGCCCGGTCGGCGCCGGGGTGCGTGGCGGCTGCGGAGCCGGCCGGCGGCGCGTCCTTGGCCGCCGAGGCGACGGTCGGGCCCGCGAACGCGGGGATCGGCTCGACGACCACGTCGGTGTCCCCCGGTGCGTCCGCCCGGTCGGCCCCGACCGGCACCGTCCCCCGGGCCTGCGGCGACGGCTCGGCGGCGGCGGCCGCCTGCTCCCGCGCCCGGCGCAGGGCGTCGGCATCCGCCGTCCGCCCCTCGCGCAGCGCGGCGACCTCCGCCTCCAGCACGCCGATCAGCTCGGACTTGTAGCCGATGTCGTAGGCCGCCCGGCGCATCGCGTGGTCGACCTGGGCCATGCGGTAGCCCCGCAGCGCGGTGTCGAACCGGACCTCGCCCACGTCGGACTCGGCGAGCGGGCGGGCCGCCGGCAACGGCACGGCCCGTCCGTCCGGCTCGGCCGGCACCAGGCCGGGATCCCGGCCGGAGACCAGCACCGTCACCCCGAACACGACCGCCGCGACGGTCAACGCCACGACCAGCAGGAGCAGAACCTGACCCATGCACAGATCGTGGCATGTCGAACCGCCGGGAGCGACCCCGCCACCCGCCGCGTCCCGGATCCGTACCGAAGGACTCCGCCCGACGCACCGGTCCGGGAGGCGGCGACGGCGGACCGGCGGGGCCCCACCCGGGCGGACCGGCTAGCGTCGTCATCGGCCGCCGGCGGGGACGGGTCGGCGGCGGACCTTCAGGAGGCGGCATGGCGGGGGCGCTTCGGCTCGGTGGGCGCACGTTCGGCCCGGACGAGCTGGTGGTGATGGCGATCGTCAACCGCACGCCGGACTCGTTCTTCGACCGGGGCGCGACCTTCGCCCAGGACAGCGCGTTGCGCGCCGTGGAGCGGGCGGTCGAGGAGGGCGCCGAGATCATCGACATCGGCGGGGTCAAGGCCGGTCCGGGCGCCGAGGTCGACGTGGCCGAGGAGATCCGTCGCACGGTCGAGACCATCGCCGCCGTCCGGGCCGCCTTCCCCGACGTGGTGATCTCGATCGACACCTGGCGGGCCGAGGTGGCGGTGGAGGCGGTCGCGGCGGGGGCCGACCTGCTCAACGACACCTGGTCCGGCGCCGACCCGGCACTGGCCCAGGTGGCGGCGCGAACGGGTGCCGGCCTGGTCTGCTCGCACGCCGGCGGCCTGGCGCCCCGGACCCGCCCGCACCGCGCGGCCTTCGCCGACGTGGTCGCCGACGTGCTCACGACGGTGACCGGGCTCGCCGAACGCGCGGTCGCGCTGGGCGTACGCGCCGACGGGATCCTGATCGACCCCGCGCACGACTTCGGCAAGAACACCCGCCACTCGTTGGAGATCACCCGCCGGCTCGGCGAGCTCTCCGGCACCGGCTGGCCGCTGCTGGTGGCCCTGTCGAACAAGGATTTCATCGGCGAGACGCTGGACCTGCCGGTGGCCGAGCGGCTGGAGGGGACGCTCGCGGCCACCGCGGTCTCGGCCTGGCTGGGCGCCCGGGTGTTCCGCGCGCACCAGGTCCGCCCCACCCGGCGGGTGCTCGACATGGTCGCCTCGATCCGGGGCGACCGCCCGCCGACGCTGACCCGGCGCGGCCTCGCCTGACCGTCGCCGGGCGGGACGGCGGGGCGACCGTCGGCCGCCCGGGGCCGTCAGGACCAGCGCAGGATGTTCTTCCGCCAGGCGTAGAGGATGCCGAGCGCCAGCACCGCGACGAAGACCGCCATCTCCACGACCGTGACCATGCCGAATCCCGGCCGGTCGAAGACGACCGCCCAGGGGAAGAGGAACACCGACTCCACGGCGAACAGCACGTAGAGGTACGCGTACACGTAGTAACGGATCTGCATCTGCGCCCAGTCGGCGCCGACCGGGTCGAGGCCGCACTCGTAGCTGGTGCGCTTGCCGAAGGGATCCGCCGGACGGGCAGGACGTAACACCCGGTTGGCCGAGAACGCCGTAACGAAGAAGAGGACGCTGGCGAGCAGCAGCAGCCCGAGCGTCGCGTACGAGCCCAGGTAACCGGTCACGGTCGCTGAGCCTACCGCTCCTCGTCGCCGCCCGGGTCGAACCCGTTACGGATTCGTTTCCCCGCGGGACTAGTGCCCTCTGGCAACAATTGTCGAATATTGGGATCTCACTCATCGTCACCGGAGGACAGATGGCTCGCGTGGACGTACGGCCCGGCCGGCGGGCGCGTGACCGACGCGCCGTGCCCCTGCTGGCGATCGGTCTCGCGGTCGGACTGACCGTCGCCGCGGTGCCGGGCTGGGCGACCGCCGCCCCGACCGCCGCCCGGGCCGCCTCCCCCACGACCGAGCCGGCCGGCGAGCCGGGCGGGGACCCGCCCACGGCGGATCCGACGGACACGGCTCCGGTGCCCACCGAGGCGCCCTCGACCACCGCGCCACCGCCGGAGACCACGCCACCGGCCGCGACGACCGAGCCGGCCCCGACGACCACGGCCCCGGAGCAGCCGGCGCCGACCACCGCCGCGCCGACCACCGCCGCGCCGCCCCCGGCGCCGTCGGTGCCGCCGGTCCGGCCCTCCGCGCCCGCCGCCACCCCGCCGGCGCCCCTGGCCGGCGTCAGCGTCACGACCGACGACATCACCCTGACCGCCGCGTACTGGAACGCGCCGAGCACGGTGACCACGCTGCGGGTGACCGTCACGAACACGGGCGCCACGCCCGCCCGGATCGGGCTGGCCTACACGCTCCCGGCCGGGCTGACCGACGCCGGCACCGGGGGCTGCGCCCCGGTCGGCGGCGGGACGCACCGTTGCGGCGAGTGGGCGAGCGCGCCCGGCGCCCGGTTCAGCACCCTGCTCCGGGTACGCGTCGACGGCGACGCCTGGAAGCGGATGCCGCTCAGCGGCTCCGTCCGGGTCACCGCGACCGCGCCCGGCGTGCCCGGTGCGGTGGGCGACGACGAGGGCTTCGCGGTGCTCTTCCCGCCCGGCCCGCCGGTGCCGGGGATCAGGCTGGACGCCGACGCGGTCTCCTTCGACATCAGTGGCGGGTCGAGCGGGCTCGACGTGCGCCTGGGCAACACCGGGAGGGTGGACGCCGAGGGCCGGATCGAGGTGGTCCTGCCGGCCGGGGTGATCGTGCCGACGCCCCCGGCCGGCTGCACCACGGTCGACCCCACCCGTACGCGCTGCGAGCTGGGCACCCTCGCCGCCGGCCGGACCGCGCAGCTGCGGCTGCCGGTCTCCGCGACCCCCGAGGCCCAGCGGCAGGCCCCGCTGGCCGGCGCGGTGCTCGGGCAGCTGGACCCGCGCAGCGGCCGGGCCCGGCAGGTGCAGATGAGCTTCCGGATCACCGCCGCCGCCGCGCTGGCGACCCCGGTGGCCTCGCCGCCCGCGCCGACCGGGTCGCAGGGCGTGCTCGCCGCCGACGCCCCGGCCGTCAGCGGCGACGGCGGGGGCGGCTCGGTCCGGCGGACGGCGATCCTGCTGATCGTGATCTCCACGCTGCTGGTGGTGTTCGCCCTCACGCTGGCGACCACCTCCCTGCGGCGGCGGATGACCGCCCCGGCGGCCGGACCGTCCACGGCACCGACCGAGTGACCCGGCCCGCCCGGGGGCGCCGGCCCGACCGGGCCGGCGTCCCGCCCGCCCCCGCTACCGGTGATCTGGATTACGGCGACGGGACGGAAACACCTCAAACCGGGGTGGAATCTCGCTGGATCCCATCCCACAGGGCGGCCTCCGAGAATGTTGGGGCGGCGATTCGACGTAGGCTCTCAGGTGAGGTAACTACAGCGGACCGGGCCCGCCTCGGCGGGTCTGGTGCAGCGGTGCGTCAAGGAGGTCACGTGGCCGGGCAAGGCGAGGTCACCATCACGTTCAGCCGCCCGCGCGACCGCGCCCAGCGAAGCGAGGTGCAGGCGTGACCAAGCAGATCCGTCAACTGGACCGGGTGGTCATCCGGTTCGCCGGTGACTCCGGCGACGGCATGCAGCTCACCGGCGACCGGTTCACCTCGGAGACGGCGCAGCTGGGCAACGACATCTCCACGTTGCCGAACTTCCCGGCGGAGATCCGGGCTCCCGCCGGCACCCTGCCGGGCGTGTCGAGCTTCCAGGTGCACTTCGCCGACTACGACATCCTGACCCCCGGCGACTCGCCGAACGTGCTGGTGGCGATGAACCCGGCGGCGCTCAAGGCGAACCTCGCCGACCTGCCGCGGGGCGCGGACATCATCGTCAACACCGACGAGTTCACCAAGCGCAACCTGGCCAAGGTCGGCTACCAGTCGAACCCGCTGGAGGACGACTCCCTCGCCGGCTACGTGGTGCACCCGGTGGCGCTGACCTCGATGACGGTCGGCGCGCTCGCCGAGCAGGCGGTGTCCAAGAAGGATGCCGAGCGGGCCAAGAACATGTTCGCCCTCGGCCTGCTCTCCTGGATGTACAACCGGCCCTATGAGTCGACCCTGCGCTTCCTGGAGCGCAAGTTCGCCGCGCGCCCCGAGCTGGTCGCGGCGAACGTCGCGGCGTTCCGGGCCGGCTGGAACTTCGGCGAGACCACCGAGGACTTCGCGGTCCGCTACGAGGTCAAGCCGGCGAAGATGCGGCCGGGCACCTACCGCAACATCACCGGCAACGCGGCCCTGTCGCTCGGCCTGGTGGCCGCCGGCGTCCGCTCCGGGCTGCCGGTCTTCCTGGGCGCCTACCCGATCACCCCGGCGTCGGACATCCTGCACGAGCTGAGCAAGCACAAGCGCTTCGGCGTGCTCACCATGCAGGCCGAGGACGAGATCGCCGCGGTCGGCGCGGCGTTGGGCGCGTCGTACGGCGGCTCACTCGGCGTCACCACCACCAGCGGCCCGGGCGTGGCGCTCAAGAGCGAGACGATCTCCCTCGCGGTGGCGCTGGAGCTGCCGCTGGTCATCGTCGACGTGCAGCGGGCCGGTCCCTCCACGGGCATGCCCACCAAGACCGAGCAGGCCGACCTCAACATGGCGCTCTACGGCCGCCACGGCGAGGCCCCGGTCGCGGTGATCGCGCCGAAGTCGCCGGCGGACTGCTTCCACGCGGCCATCGAGGCGGCCCGGATCGCGCTGACCTACCGCACGCCGGTCATCCTGCTGTCCGACAACTACGTCGCCAACGGTTCCGAGCCGTGGCTGCTGCCCGACGTCGAGTCGCTGCCCGACCTGCGGGTCGAGTTCGCGACGAAGCCCAACGGCGACGACGGCACCACGTTCCTGCCCTACCTGCGCGACCCGCAGACCCTGGCCCGGCCGTGGGCCGTCCCGGGCACCGCCGGGCTGGAGCACCGCATCGGCGGCCTGGAGAAGGCCGACAAGACCGGCGACATCTCGTACGACCCGGCGAACCACGACTTCATGGTGCGCACCCGGGCGGCCCGGATCGAGACCATCCCGGTGCCGGACGTCGAGGTCGAGGACCCGGACGGCGACGCCCGGGTGCTGGTGCTCGGCTGGGGCTCCACGTACGGGCCGATCGGCGCGGCGTGCCGGGGCCTGCGCCAGCGGGGCCACGCCATCGCGCAGGCGCACCTGCGGCACCTCGCCCCGATGCCGGCCAACCTCGGCACGGTGCTGCGCTCCTACGACCGCGTGGTCGTCCCCGAGATGAACCTCGGCCAGCTCGCCCACGTGATCCGGGCGAAGTACCTGGTCGACGCGATCGGCTACAACCAGGTCCGCGGCCTGCCGTTCACCGCCGCCGAGCTGGAGACGATGCTGGAAGAGGTCCTGAAGAATGTCTGAGCCCGTCGCCCTCAAGCTCACCGCCAAGGACTTCAAGTCCGACCAGGAGGTGCGCTGGTGCCCCGGCTGCGGCGACTACGCGATCCTCGCCGCGATCCAGCAGTTCATGCCGGAGCTGAACATCCCGCGCGAGCGGATCGTCTTCGTCTCGGGCATCGGCTGCTCGTCCCGCTTCCCGTACTACATGAACACCTACGGGATGCACTCGATCCACGGCCGCGCCCCGGCGATCGCCACCGGCCTGTCGGCCAGCCGGCCCGACCTGTCGGTCTGGGTGGTCACCGGTGACGGTGACGCGCTCTCCATCGGCGGCAACCACCTGATCCACGCGCTGCGCCGCAACGTCAACCTCAAGATCCTGCTGTTCAACAACCGGATCTACGGCCTGACGAAGGGGCAGTACTCGCCGACCTCCGAGGTCGGGAAGGTCACGAAGTCGACCCCGGCCGGCTCGGCCGACGCGCCGTTCAACCCGCTGTCGCTCGCCCTCGGGGCCGAGGCCACCTTCGTGGGCCGCACCATCGACTCGGACCGCAAGCACCTCCAGTCGGTGCTGCGGGCGGCGGCGGAGCACCAGGGCTCGGCGTTCGTGGAGATCTACCAGAACTGCAACATCTTCAACGACGGCGCGTTCGACCAGCTCAAGGAGCCGGCCACCCGCGACGACTTCCTGATCCGGCTGGAGCACGGGCAGCCGATCACGTTCGGCAAGGACGGGCAGTTCTGCGTCGTGCACCCGCCCGGCGGGTTCGGCCTGGAGGTCCGGGAGACCGCGTCGGTCAGCCCGGGCGAGATCGTCGTGCACGACGCGACGGTCACCGACCCGGCGTACGCCTTCGCGCTGTCCCGGCTGCCCGGCCTGGACCTGCGGAACACCCCGATCGGCGTGTTCCGCTCGGTGGACCGGCCGTCGTACGACAGCGTGGTGCAGGAGCAGCTCGCCGAGGCGAAGGCGAAGGTCACCGAGACCCCGGAGCAGCAGCTCGCCGGCCTGCTCGCCAGCGGGGACACCTGGACCATCCTCTGACCGACGCGGCCGGCCGCCCCTCAGCGGGAGCCGGGCAGGCGCACCGCCGCGTTGCCGGAACGACAGGAGGGCCCGCAACCCGATCCCGGGTTGCGGGCCCTCCCCCTATGGAACACGCGCACCCACCTGCGCAAACCGCCGACACCTGACCCGCCTCCGCCGACACCCCCGGATTGGCTACCGTAAGTAACAGAACCCGCCCCTCCGCCAGCTACTACGATGAGTGACGGTCTCGTCGGCGCGTAAGGGCGGGGTGCTCGCCACCCTTGACGCCGAAAGCTCGTGAACCAGCGTCTTCAGCGTGACGCACCCTCGGGAGCGACTGAGTCCCGCGCGCCCTTTGCTCTGCATCCTTATACGCAACAGGCACCCGCGGTTACTGGTGCGCATGAGGATGCAGAGCAAAGCGTCCGGAGGACATGGGGCGGGGACCTACGGATCGAACACTGAGCGTAACCATGCAGCCCGGCGGGCGCGCTGCTCATGGTGCTCGGCGTCCCGGTGTGCCGCACCAGGCGTGCGCCGGGCCCGACGCACGGGAGACCCGCAGCCGACACCTGCGCCGGCGAGGCATCGCACCGGCACCGGCACACCGGCACGGCACCGGCACCGGCCCCCCGCCCGAGTCAGGGCGGGCCGCCGGTCAGGGGGCCGTGGTCGCCTGCGGGCGGTCGTCGCGTACGTGCACGAGCATGTCGCCGGTCTCGATGACCGCGCCGGCCTTGTCGGCCAGGGTGACCACCTTGCCCCGCCGGACCAGGGCGATGACCAGCGATTCCAGCTCCCGGGGGGAGCGGCCCACCTCGGAGCGCTCGGCGGAGCGCATCGCCAGCGCCATGCCCTGGCCGGGGGTGAGCAGGTCCTCCACCACGTCGATCAGCGGCGGGGCCGAGGTGGACAGGCCCAGCAGCCGGCCGGCGGTGGCCGAGGAGACGATCACGTGGTGGGCGCCGCTCTGCTTGAGCAGCGGTGCGTTCTCCGCCTCCCGGGCGGCGGCGATGATCCGCACCTGCCCGGCGGTGAGCTGCCGTACGGTCAACGCCACCAGGACCGAGGCGTCGTCGCTGTCGGTCGCGATGATCACCGCCTTGGCGTTGCGCACGTGCGCCTCGTTGAGCACCGACGAGCGGGTCGCCGAGCCCTCGATCGCCACCAGGCCGGCCGAGGTGGCCTGCCGCAGCGCCGGACCGCTGCGCTCCACCACCACGATCCGGGACTTGTCGAGACCGTTCTCCAGCAGGGCGGAGACCGCGCTGCGGCCCTTCGTGCCGTAGCCGCAGATGATGACGTGGTCCTTCACGGCTCTCCTCCACCGCGACAGGCGGCGCCCGGTGCGGTACTGCTCGGTCAGCACTTCCAGGGTGGTGCCGACCAGGATGATCAGGAAGATCACCCGGGCCGGCGTGATGTAGACGACGTTGATCAGCCGGGCGGTCTGGCTGACCGGGGTGATGTCCCCGTAGCCGGTGGTCGAGAGGGTGACCACCGCGTAGTAGAAGCAGTCGAGGAGGGTCAGCGCGTCCTCGTTGACGTCGCGGTAGCCGTCCCGGTCGAGGTAGACCACGGCGACGGTGGCGAAGACCAGGCCGATGGCGGCGGCCAGCCGGAGACTCAGCGCGCTCAGTGGGCCCCGTCGCTGGGCGGGAAAGTGGATCACGTGAGGGCCTTCCCCGGCCCTGTCGTCGCCTGCACGAGCACAACATAGCGGCCTGGGCGGATCTCGCACGGCGGGGCCGTCGACCCGGGTCACGACGCTCACCCCACGACGCGCGGCGCGACGGGACGACCCGCGCGGCCGACAGGGGGCATGATGAGGGGTGTCCCCCGGACGACGAGCCCGAGAGTGAGGCCCGCATGTCGTTGCTGCGACGAGTGATCGGCGGGGTGCTGCGCCGGCTCCGGCTGCGGCAGGGCCGCACGCTGCGCGAGGTGGCCGAGGCCGCCGGAGTGTCCGTGCCCTACCTCTCCGAGGTCGAACGCGGTCGCAAGGAGGCCTCCTCGGAGGTGCTCGCGGCGATCTGCCGGGCGCTCGGCATCCACCTGTCCGACCTGCTCGAGGAGGCGCGCGACGACCTGCGTCGGGTCGAGCCGCGCATCCCGGCCGCGCCCCGGGCCGGCCTGGCCCGGCTGGAGCGGGCGGAGGTCGGCCGGCCCGACGCCGCCCCGGCCGCGCGGGTCGCGCCCCGGGCCGGCGGCCCCCTGCTCCACCTGGCTCCGCGCCCGGGCGGCACGACCCTCCGGGTCGGGCGGCCCACCTCCGCCGTGCACGGTCGCTCCGGCCCGCGTACCCGCGTCGCGCTGGGGTGCGGACGGGCACGGGCGGGCGCGCGCGCATTGACCGTCGTCTAGATTGGCCGGTTCTGCCGTCGGCTGATCTGCCGCCGGCAGAATCATTGGCCCCGCGGCTGGCGCTCCACGCAGGCTGGAGGTGCCGGTTCCCCGGGCGCCCTCCGGTCGCCCGCCGGCAGTGCCGGAAGGGCGGACGCGATGATCGGTCTCGACGTGCGGATGTTGGACGGCGGGCAGCCGTCCTTCGGCGACCAGGTGTTCGACCGGCTGCTGAAGGAGCGGATCATCTTCCTCGGCACGGAGGTCACCGACGCCTCGGCGAACCAGATCTGCGCCCAGATGCTGCTGCTCGCCGCCGAGGACCCGGAGCGGGACATCGTGCTCTACATCAACTCGCCGGGTGGCTCGGTGAGCGCCGGCATGGCCGTCTACGACACGATGCGGTTCGTCCGCAACGACGTGGCCACGGTGGCGCTCGGCTTCGCCGGCTCGATGGGGCAGTTCCTGCTCTGCGCGGGCACGGCCGGCAAGCGTTACGCGCTGCCCCACTCGCGGATCATGATGCACCAGCCGTCCGGCGGGATGGGCGGCACCGCCGCCGACATCACCATCCAGGCGGAGAACATGCTGCACGTGAAGCGGACCATGCAGGAGTTGATCGCGCGGCACAGCGGGCGCAGCCTGGAGGAGATCCAGCGGGACTGGGACCGCGACCGGTGGTTCACCGCCGAGGAGGCCCGCGAGTACGGCCTGATCGACCGGGTGGTCACGAAGGCCGAGCAGCTCCCGGCGAGCTGACGGACCGGGCCGCGACGGGAGGTGGCGACACCGGCGTCGGACGCGCCCCCTCGATCCGCGTCCGACCTCCGGTACGCGATGGCCATCGCCGTGCTGGCCGCCGATACGACGGAGCCTATTCCCGCCGATGGGAATCCGCGCGGACTGCCGGCGCAGCGTCTTGTGCACGAATCTCGTTACACGAATCTCGCTACGTCCTGCGGTGCCGCCCGCACGAGAGCGCGCAGGCGGCGGCGAGCACCCTCAGCCGAGGCCCCGGGCCGGTGCGGCACGCACGCCGCGCCGGCCCACCGCGGGCGTTCGAGGAGGTGTCCGCCGCCCGGCCCGGGACCGGTAGCGTGCCTGGGCGTGACCGAACCGGAGCACCTGCACGACACCCGCTCGTCCTACGACACCCTGGCCGTCGACTACGCCGAGCGGTTCCAGGACAAACCGGTCGCCAACCCGTGGGAGCGGGCGGTACTCACCGCCTTCGCCGACCTCGTACGCGCCGGCGGGAACGGGCCCGTCGCCGATGTCGGCTGCGGCCCCGGCCGGCTCACCGGGTACCTGTACGGGCTCGGGCTGGACGCGTTCGGCATCGACCTCTCCCCGCGGATGGTCGAGGTCGCCCGCCGGGCCCACCCCGACCTGCGCTTCAAGGTGGGCGCGATGCCCGGCCTGGAGCTGCCCGACGCCTCCCTCGGCGGCGTCGTGGCCTGGTACTCGACCATCCACGTCCCGGACGACCTGCTCCCGGCCACCTTCGCCGACTTCCACCGGGCGTTGACGCCCGGCGGTCACCTGGTCCTGGCGTTCCAGGTCGGCGACGAGCCGCTGCACCTGACCGAGGCGTTCGGCCACCCGGTCTCGCTGGAGTTCCGGCGCCGCCGACCGGACCGGGTCGCCGACCTGCTGGCCGACGCGGGGCTGGACGTGCGCGTCCGGCTGGTACGCGAGCCCGAGACCTTCGGTAGCCAGCCGGAGCGCACGCCGCAGGCGTACCTGGTGGCCCGCCGGCCCGCCGGCTGAGGCGCCGGGTCAGCCCGCGACGGTCAGCACCACCTTGCCGAGCGCCCGGCGCCCCTCCAGGTCGGCGTGCGCGGTGGCGGCGTCGGCCAGCGGGTAGGTCGAGACCAGCGGTCGCCACCAGCCCTGCCCGGCCAGCTCCAGCGACCGGGCGGCCAGCGCCGGGATGCCGCCGGGCAGGGCGCGGATCCGCTGCCCCAGCCAGCCCACGGTCAGGCCCCGGCCGACGACGTCGTCGGTGCCGATCCGGGTCGCCTCGCCCGCCGACCAGCCGAACATCATGAACCGGCCGCCCGGCCTCGTCAGCTCCAGGGCGGCCCGGCCGACCGCGCCGCCCACCCCGTCGTACACCAGGCTCAGGCCGCCGACCCGGTCCCGCACCACGTCGGCCCAGTCCGGGCGGCCGTAGTCCACCACGAGGTCCGCGCCCAGCTCGCGCAGCTTCGCCGTCCGGTCGGCCCCGCGCGCCGCCGCCACCACGGTGGCGCCGGTCGTCCGCGCGGCCTGCGTCAGCAGCCAGCCGACCCCGCCGGCCGCCGACGGCACGAAGACGACGTCGTCCGCCGTCGGCGGTTCCAGCTCGAAGATCCCGAGGGCCGTCCGGCCCGTGCCGACCGCGGCCACCGCCTCGGCGTCGGTCAGCCCCGGCGGTACGGCGTACAGCGACCCGACGGCGGTGACCGCCTGCTCGGCGTACCCGCCCGGCACCATGCCCAGGTGCGCGACGACCCGCTTGCCGCGCCACGCCTCGTCCACGCCCTCGCCCAGCCCGTCGACGACGCCGGCGACCTCCCGGCCGGGGACGGTGGGCAGGTCGGGCAGCGGGAGCGGGCCGCCGGCCTCGCCCCGGCGCAGGGTCGTGTCGAGCAGGTGCACGCCGCTGGCCGACACGGCGATCCGGACCTGGCCGGGGTGGGGTGTCAGGTCGGGCAGGTCGTCGAGCACCAGGTTTCCGGGGGGACCGAACTCGTGAAGCCGAATGGCGCGCATGCCCCCATCCGACAACCTCAATCCCGCTTCAGGTCAACCCTCGCGGGGCGCTAGACGGTCGGCACCACCATCGGCGCCCCGTCCCAGCCCGTCGACGACCGGCAGGCGGGCCGCCCCGGCGTCGCGGCCACGGTCGCCCTGGCGCTGGCACACGACCCCGGTGACACCACCGGCCTCGCCGAGTGGGCCGAACGCCTGCACGTCAGCGTCAAGACCCTGCAACGCGACTTCACCCGCGAGTTCGGCATGTCGTACTCGCAGTGGCGGACCCGGTTGCGCCTGCGTGCCTCGCTGGCGTTGCTGGAGACGCGACCCGTCGGCGAGGTCGCCCACCGCATCGGCTACGCCAGCCCGTCAGCCTTCATCGCCGCCTTCGCCCGGGAGTACGGCTACACGCCGGGCCGCGCCGCCGCGATGAGGCACGCCTCCGACGTGCCCCAGCACCGGGTGCGGAGGGCCACCCCGTAGCCCTCCCCCAGCACCGGGTGCGGAGGGCCACCCCGTAGCCCTCCCGCCCGGCCCGGCGGGGAACATCCCGCGCGCGGGGAGGTTGGGCGAGACCCCGCTCCGGGTACCAGAAGGAGCCCGGACGGGACGCGGTTCCGGTCCGTCCGGGATTCGGTCCCCCGGGACGACCTTTAGACTAAGGTCACAGTCCGTAATCCGGATTCCCCGGACAATCGGAAGGACTACACGTGATCGAGACCATGCAGATGCGGCCGATCAACCCCGAGTCGGTGCCGGAGGCCACGGGCGGTTACCACAACGCGCTGGAGGTCCAGACCGCCGGACGGATGCTGTTCATCAGCGGGCAGATCCCCCAGACCCGGGACGGCCACGTGCCGGCTGCGCCCGAGGCGCAGTGCCGACTGGTCTGGGACAACATCCGGGCCGTCCTCGCCGACGCCGGCATGGACGTCGGCAATCTCGTCAAGGTCACCACGTTCCTGGCCGACCGCCGGCACGCCGACGTCAACACCAAGGTCCGCAACGAGGTGCTCGGCGCGCACCGCCCGGCCCTGACGGTGATCGTCACCGGGATCTTCGACCCGGAGTGGATCATCGAGATCGAGGCGATCGCCGTCGCCTGACCGGCCCGTCCGACGACCGGCCCGCCGCCCGGCAGCCGGGCCGCGGCGTCCGGGCCGCAGACAGCCGGGCCGCAGACAGTCGGGCCGTGGACAGCCGGGCCGCCGCACCGCGGGCCCGCTCGGGTCGGCTCACCGGCGCGGTCGGGCAGTCGTGGTGGGAAGCTGCGCGTGCAGGCCGACGACCTGGTCGCACTCCGGGCTGCGGCCCAGTTCACGCACGTGGGCCCGGACGAGCTCGGGGATCCGGTAGCGGCCGTCCGGCAGCGCCTCGGCGAGCCCCGCGTCGACCAGGCGTTCGGCGGCGGCCTCGGCGGCGGCCATCGGCTGGCCCGACAGCGCGGCGAGGTTCGCCACGCTGACCAGGCCCCGGTCCAGCCGGCTCAACAGCCGCAGGGCCCGCAGCGCCACACCGTCGCCGTCGCCGTACCGGGTCAGTACCCGCACCGCGCCGGCGAGGCAGTCCCGGATCGTCATCGACTCGCAGACCAGGGCGTCGAGCCGGGCGGCGGGATCGGCCAGCCGGGCGGCGAAGGCGGCGAGAGACCAGTTCTGCCGCGTCGCCAGCCGGGCGGCCGCGATCCGCAGGGCCAGGGGCAGCGCGTCACAGCACGCCACGAGCGCGCGCGCCGCCTCGGGCTCGGCGTCCACCCGCTCGGCGCCGAGGTGGTACCGGAGCATGTCGAGCGCGTCGTCCGTGTCCAGGGAGCCGACGGAGACCCGGGTGGCGCCGTCGAGGGTGGTCATCCCGGACCGCGAGGTGACGATCAGGGCGCTGCCGACCGGTACCGGCCCGAGGACGCGTACCTGCGCGGCGGTCGCCACGTCGTCGAGGACGACCAGGACCCGACGGCCGGTCAACAGGGCCGACCAGCCCGACGCGGGGTGGTCGCCCGTCGGCGACGACAGCCCGAGCGCCTCGGCCAGAATCCGCACCGCCCGGGCGGCCTCCGCCGGCCCGTCGGGTGTCCCCCCGCCCATGGGTACGAACACCGACCCGCCCGGATGCTCAGCGGCCAGCTGGTGCGCGGCGCGTACCGCCAGGGCGGTCTTGCCGGCGCCGGCCAGGCCCTGGACCACGCCCGGCCGCCCCGACCGCACGCCCCTGACCAGCCGGCCCAGCTCGGAGCCCCGCCCGTGCAGGGGCACCGGGTCGGCGGGGAACCGGGAGGCCGGCGGGCTCGGCGTGACCACCCGGACGGGTGGGCGGGCCCCGGGGTGGTGCAGCCGCAACGCCGGATCGTTGCGCAGGATCCGCTGTTCCAGGTCGCGCAGGGACTCGCTGGGCTCGATGCCCAGCTCGTCGACCAACAACCGCCGCAGGTCGCGGTACGCGCCCAGCGCGACCGCCTGCTGGCCGTCGCGGTACAGGGCGGTCATCAGGTGGGCGTGCAGGCGCTCCCGCAGGGGATGCTGGCTGACGAGCACCTTGAGCTCCGGCAGCAGCATGCTGTGCCGGCCCAGCTCCAGCTCGGCGCCGATGCGGGCCTCGACCGTCGCGATCCGGGTCTCCTCCAGGCGGGCCACCTCGGCCATCACCAGCGGGGTCGGTCGGACGTCGGCCAGCGGGGCGCCGCGCCACAGCGCCAGCGCCGCGTCGAATCCCTCGACGGCGGCGTCCGGCAGGCCGGACGCGAGATCGGCGTGGGCCTGCCTGATCAGCCGCTCGCACTCGCCGATGTCGATCGTCTCGGCGGCGACCACCAGGCGGTAGCCGGGACTGCGGGTGGTCAGGACGCGGCCGTCACGGTCGTCCAGGGCGCGGCGCAGCCGCCACGCGTATCCGGCGACGAGGCCGCTGGCCGAGGCCGGCGGCTGGTCGTCCCAGAGTTCGGCCACCAGTTGTTCGAGCGACACCACCTGGTCGGCCTTGAGCAGCAGCATCGCCAGCAGCGCGCGCTGTTTCGCCGAGCCGATCCCCCGCCACTGGACGCCGTCGTGGAACTCCACCGGCCCCATCAACCGGAAACGCAGGCGGGCGGGCGGTGCATGCGGCGGGATGGGCATCTCTGCTCTCGATTCGTGAGCGTGGTGGGAGTCGGTGCCGCTCAGACCAGTCCGACGTCCGCTGCCAGCCGCCGGCGGTCGACCTTGCCGTTGGCGTTGACCGGGAAGAACTCGACCCGGTGGTACCGCGCCGGCGCCATGTAGGGCGGCAGGTGGTCGGCCACCAGGGCCGCCAGGGCCGCCTCCGCCACGGTGTCGCAGGTGTAGAGCGCGTGCAGCTCGACCCCTCCGGCACCGGGCAGCGCCAGGACGACGACGTCGTGCACCTCCGGGTGCCGGCGCAGGACCGACTCGATCTCGCCCAGCTCGATCCGGTAGCCGTGGATCTTGACCTGGTCGTCGAGCCGGCCCAGGTGGACCAGTTCACCGCCCTCCCGACGGACCCGGTCACCCGTCCGGTACCAGCTCCGCGGGCCGGGCGGGCCGTCGACCGGGACCGTCCGGTGCCCGTCGTGGTCGACGAACCGGCCGTGGTTCTGCGCGGCGTCGAGGTAGCCGTCGAACCGCTGGCCGCCCCGCACGCAGAGTTCGCCGTCGTCTCCGGCGGCCCCGTCGGCCGCCAGCAGGACCCCCTCCAGGTGCGGATGGATCCGCCCGATCGGCACGGTGTCGTTGCTGGTGCGGGGCCACCGCGCCGGATCGGCGGGGAGCTGGTAACGGGTGCAGGTGACGGTGAGTTCGGTGGGCCCGTACAGGTTCTCCAGGGTGCTGCCCGGCGCGGCGTCCGCCCACGCCTGCGCCTGGGCCAGGGTGAGCTGCTCACCGGCGAAGAGGCTCCACCGCAGGCCCGGCATACTGCCGGGCCGCAGGGTGCGCAGGCGGCGGGCCAGGGAGATCACCGACGGTACGGAGAACCAGTGGGTGATCCGGTTGTCGTTGACGTAGCGGACGGGAGCCAGGGTGTCGCCGGGCGCGGCGACCACCAGCAGCGCGCCGGACAGCCAGGCGACGAACATGTCGAACACCGACGGGTCGAAGGTCAGCTCGAAGGTCTGCGACAGCCGTGCCCCCGGCCCCACCCGGTAGGCCTGCACGCAGTGCGCGAGGTACGGGGTGAGGTTGCGGTGCCGGATCGGCACCCCCTTGGGCGTGCCGGTGGACCCGGAGGTGAACAGGGTGTAGGCGACGTCGTCGGGGCCGCCGGCGTACGCGTCCGTCCACCGCTCGGCCGGCACGTCGTACCAGCGCTGCTCCGGGGTGTCGGGCAGGTGCAGGACGCCGGCCGGCCCGACCGCCTCGTCGGCCACCCGCCGGCCCGCGTCGTCAGCGAGCAGGGCGTCCACCCCGGCGTGGGCGCAGGTCCGCCGGATCCGTTCCGCCGGCGCGTCGGGGCCCAGCGGCACGACGGTCGCGGCCAGCCGCAGCGTGGCGAGATAGCCGACGTACGCCGCGAGGCTGCGCGACGCGCAGAGCCCGACGACCCGGGGCGGACGGCCGTGCAGGGCGACCAGCCGGGTGGCCAGCCGCTCGACCCGGTCCAGGAGTTCGGCGTACGTCAGTTCGTGCCCGGCGACGCGCAGCGCCGGGGCGTCGGGATGCCGGCGGACGGCGTCGGTGAACCCCTGGAAGAGGGTCCGGCCGTCCGCGCTCACCGGGAGCCGCCGGTGGTCGCCGCCTCCGGCAGGTCCCCGCCGTCGTCGGCGGTGCCGGCGCCCCCGCTTTCGTCCGGGCCGCCGGACGCCGGCGCGGCGGCCGGGCCGTCGACCTCGGCCATCCGCTCCCGGGTGACCACCTTGAAGAACGGGTAGATCAGCAGCACGCAGAGCACCGCGAAGAAGCCGAACGCCACCTGGTAGGAGAAGAACTCGGCGAGGATGCCGGCGAGGATCGCGGCGACCGGGGTCATGCCCCAGGCCACGAGGCGGCTCGCGGCGCTGAACCGGCCGAGCATGTCGGCCGGCACCAGGGACTGCGTGATGAACCGGGAGTTGACCGTCCACATCGTGCCGCCGGCGCCGGCGAGGAACGCCGCGGCGCCGATGGCCCAGGCGCTGGACGGCGCGGCGGGCAGCAGCGCGGGGGCCGCGACGAGGGCGAAGGCGCCGACGATGTCGGTGAACATGGACCAGCGTCGGCCGATCCACCGGTTGACCGGCCCGACGATGACGGTGCCGATCACCCCGCCCGCGCCGAGGCCGGTGAGCAGGAAGCCGTACTGCCGTTCGTCGAGTCCGAGCGGGCCGCCGACGGCGTAGACCGGGATGAGGGCGAGCCACGCCGCCCAGCAGCCGGCCATGATCGCGATGAGCAGCGCCATCGTCCGCAGCAGCCGGTGCTGCCAGAGGAACCGGAGGCCCTCGCGGATGTCCTCGTTGACCGAGCGCTTGCGCGCGGGGCTCGCGACCTTGAAGTTGCCGACCAGCAGGAGCAGCAGGACCGCGCCGGCCACGTAGGCGAACCCCGTGACGCTGAGCGCGAGCCCGAACCCGACCGCTACCAGGAAGCCGCCGATCGGCTGCCCGGCGAAGCCGTTGAACAGGTATTCCAGGGCCGTGATCCGCGCGTTGGCGGTCTCCCAGCGGTGTTTCGGCACGGCCGACGGGACGATGGAGACTCCGGCGATTCCGGCCACCACGTCGGCCAGGCCGATGACCAGGGCGGCGGCGTAGATCAGCGCCAGCGTGGGGCTCGCGAAGAGTACGGCGACGAGGAGCGCGCCGACGGAGACCATCCGGGCGATCTCGGCGGCCATCAGCAGGGCCCGCCGGTCCATCCGGTCGACGAAGACCCCGACGTGCAGCGCGGCCACCAACCACGGCAGGCTCATGATGGCCGCGACGGCGGTGACCACCACGGGCGATCTACTGATCTGGGCGGCGAGCAGCGGGAGGGCGATCCGGGCCACCGCGTCGGCGATGTTCGTGGTGCCCGTGAAGATGACCAGAATCCATTCGTTTCGCCTGGCTCCGGGCGGATCCGCCTGCGCTGTGGTTTGAGCTGTGGCCACGACAATCCCTCGCACGGTCTTGAATTAGGAGAAGTGAATGGGAACTCCGCCGCGAAGTGCGCACACCACCCGAACAAACGATAAGGGACCATTTACCCGGTCGCGTGTGTCAATTAGCTGACACGCAATGCCGAGCGGGCGGGCGACCGATCCCGCACTTCCACCCCGGTCATCGCCGGCAATTCCGATCGGGCTGGCCACCGGGGCGGAGCGGAGCGGCAGGCCATCGGGGTCTGCGCGTTGACAGGGTGGTCGTACGCATATCGACAGGCGGCTCTAACAATCGCGAAAAGTCCCTTTCGCACCTTATGGGAATACTCTGCGTTGCGCTGGTTGCACCATAGGTCATCCGGGGGGACGTGTCCATCCTCACGTCAGTGGGTCGGCCGGCCCCTCCGGCGGCGGCCACGCACGGCGATCACCGCCCGTCGGCGACCCGAATAATGCGTACGGGGAGTTTCTGTCGCCCCATGCCGCATCTGGGCGATTACAGCGGCATTGCCGCCCCGCCGCGCACCGCCGCCCCGCCTCCGCCACTGGCCAGCGCCCCTTTTGCGCCGCCCCGCCGGAGCCGGACGGGGCACCGGGGTGCCACCCGAATCAGCGACCAACGACATTCCATCCCGGGAACATCGAGAGAACATCGACGCCGGGATGCTCGGACCCGTAGAACTTCCAAGCGCAAATTCAGTCGACCCCACCTCGATCGGCAGCCGGCTCCTCGTCCGGTTTCCGATCATTGCGGCGCGGCCGACCTCAGGTGAACGGGAAGCAGGGATGACGACTCCAGCTGACCTCGACACGACGATCGCGAAGTACGCGTCGGTGGCCTTCGACGACTCGACCCCCCTGTTGGAGGCCGGCCTCGAATCGCTGTCCCTGCTGCGACTCGCCGTCGAGCTGGCCGACGACGACGACGCGGAGATCGACGCCACCCGCCTGGTGGACCTCCGCACCGTGGGTGACCTCAAGCAGTGGCTACGCGAGCTGAGCGGCGTGGGAGCCGAGACCGGAGGCGCACGGTGACCACGACGGCCGGGACGGAACCCGCGACGGACACCGGGCCGGTGCGACTGCCTATCACCGAGTCGCAGAAGGGGCTGCTGGTCGTCAACGAACGCTCGCCCGGCCGCGCCGTCTACAACCAGCTCGTCCGGTTCGACATCGACCCGTCGATCCCCGACGACACGATCGAGCGCGCGCTGGCCACGGTGGTCGCCGTCCAGCCGGCGATGCGCCAGGTCTTCGGGCTGCTCCCGGAGATGCACGCGCGGCTCACCCCGCCGCCGGGGCCGGAGGACTTCCCGCTCGAACGGGTCACGGCCCGGCTGCGCGACTTCGAGGAGGCGGTCGGCGCGGCACAGCGGCGGATCGGACGACCCGAGTTCGACCTGGCCAACGGCCCCGCGTACCGCTTCGCCGTCGTCCGCTGCGTCGACGAGCCCCGCGTGGCCGTCCTCATGTGCGACCACCACATCATCCTCGACGGCGTGTCGATGGGGCCGCTGGTGCGGGACCTGGAGGAGGCGCTGTCCGGCCGCCTCGTCGGGGCGGAGATCGAGCAGCGGCGCGCCGCCCGCGAGAAGGCCTTCGTCAAGGAGCTGGCCGCGCAGAACCGCACCGCCACCTCCGACCGCGTCGTCGACCGGTCCCGGGAGTGGGCGGCCCGGTTGCGGGAGGTCCCGCCCCTGGTGCTGGCCCCACTGCCCGGCCGCGCCGCGCAGACGGAGTTCACCGGCGACCGGGTCAGCTGGTATCTCAGCCAGGCTGAGACGGCCGCGCTGTCGGAGACCTGCCGGCGGCTGGAGATCTCCCCCTTCGTCTTCTTCTCCGGCATCTACGGCACGGTGCTGGCCCGGCACGGCAACGTGTCCAGCGTCCTGGTCGGCAGCCCGTTCATGGCCCGCCGCACGATCGGCGCGTTCGACCTCGGCGGCTTCTTCGTCAACACGCTGCCGGTCACCGTCGACGTGGAGTGGAGCCGCACCGTCGACGAGCATCTCGGCAAGGTGGTCCGGGAGTCCATCGACTTCTGCCGCGCGAACGTCGACGTCACCTTCAACCGGCTCGTCGCCGACGTACGGCCCGACCGCTCCAGCAACCGCAACCCGCTGTTCTCGGCAATGCTCGCCATGCAGGACACCTTCACGCCGGAGGCGGGCGGGGCCGTGCTGCGGGTCCTGGAGCCCGGCAACGGCACCGCCAAGTTCGACCTCTGGCTGGGCGCCACCCCCGTCGACGGCCGGTGGCTGCTCGAACTCGAGTACGACCGGCAGCTCATCGCACCGGTCGTCGCCGACGGGCTGCTCACCTCGCTGCGCGACGCCGTACGCGGGGCGGTCCGGGACGGCTCGCAACGGCTCGGTGACCTCTTCGCCGACGCCTCCGCCGCGGCCAGCGTCCGCTCCGACGGCTGGACCAGCCCGCTGACCGGCGACACGCCGTGGGACTGGGTGACGGCGGCGGCCCGGCAGCGGCCCGACGCCCCCGCGATCGAGGACCCGACCCGCCGGCTCGACTACCGGCAGTTGCTGGCCGAGGCCGAGCGGATCAGCGCCGGGCTCGCCGCGCACGGCGTCGGCCCCCGGGCCGTGGTGGGCCTCGCCGCGACGACCCTCTGCGACACGGTGACCGCCATCCTGGCCATCCTGCGCCGGGGCGCGGCGTACCTCCCCCTGGATCCGGGCCTGCCCGCCGAGCGGCTGGAGTACATGGTCCGGCGGGCCGGCTGCGAGTTCGTCGTCGGCGAGGCCCTGGTGCCCGACGTGCCCACGGTCGCGGTGGCGGACCTGGCCGCCACGACGGAGCCGGTGCCCGACCCGCTGGCCGACCCCGACGCCCCGATCTACGTGATGTACACGTCGGGCTCCACCGGGCAGCCCAAGGGCGTCCAGATGGGGCACCGCCCACTGGCCAACCTCACCAGCTGGCAGATCGCGGCCCTCGGCATGGACGCCGAGACCCGCTTCCTCCAGTACGCCCCGCTCGGCTTCGACGTCTCCTTCCAGGAGATCCTGCCGACCCTGGCGGCGGGCGGGACGGTGGTCTCCCGCGAGCCGGCCGACCGACGGATGTTCACCGCCGTCCTCAGCCGGATCGCCAGGACCGAGGTGACCCACGTCTACCTGCCGGTCGCGGCGCTGCGCCCCCTGGTGCAGACCGCCGCGGGCCGGGGCACCCGGTTGCCCGCGCTGCGCTACCTGTGCGTCTCCGGCGAGCAGCTCATCGTCGACGACGAGATCCGCGACTTCTTCCTCGCCCACCCGCACTGCACCCTGGTCAACCTGTACGGCCCCACCGAGACCCACGCGGTCACCTCGCACCGGCTGTCCTACCGGGACGCGGTCTGGCCGACCCACGTGCCGATCGGCCAGCCGTACCCGCGGGTGAGCGCGTACGTGGTCGACGCCACCGGCCACCTCGCCCCGCCCGGCGTCGCCGGCGAGCTGCTCCTGGGCGGGAACTGCCCCGCCGAGGGCTACATCAACGACCCGGAGATCACGGCCGAGCGGTTCGTGCCCGACCGCTTCTCCGGCGCGCCCGACGCGACCGTGTACCGCACCGGGGACCTCGTGGTCCGCGACGACCGGGGCGACCTGGTCTTCCTGGGGCGGATGGACACCCAGGTCAAGATCCGGGGATACCGGATCGAGCTGGGCGAGATCGAGGCGGTCGCGAACCAGGTCGACGGCGTCCGACAGTCGGTGGCGGTGGTCCGGGGCTCCGGGTCCGACCGGGAACTCGGGTTGTTCGTCCGTCCCGACGCGGGCTCCACCGTCGACCCCGAACAGGTCCGCCAACGGCTGGCCACGGCGCTGCCGGTCTACATGCGTCCCCTGTGGATCTTCCCGGTCGACCGGGTCCCGACCACGCCGACCGGCAAGACCGACCGCGACGCCCTGCTGCGGCTCGCCGACGAGCTGCTGGTCGAGCAGCAGAGCGCGGACAGCACGGAGGTCGCGTACGCCGACGACCTGGAGCGGGAGCTGGCCGGGCTCTGGGGCGGGGTGCTCGACGTCGAGGGCATCCGGCCGGACCGCCCGCTCATCGAGTACGGCGCCCACTCGCTGAACATCTTCACCACCCTCGCCGAGGTGCAGGAGCGCTACGGGGTGGCGGTGCCGCTTGTCGACTTCTTCGCCGCGCCCACCGTGGCCACCCTGGCGGGGCTCGTCCGCTCGGCGCGCGGCGGCGACCCGGCGGTGACGCCGTGACGACCAGGCTGCCCGGCCGGCTGGTCCCCCTGCTGCGGCGGGGCGCCCGACCGGCGTGCGTGCTGCTGCCGGGCGCCGGCGGCGGCCTGCACCCCTACCTGCGGCTCGCCGCGGCCATCGGCAGGACCCACAACGTCGCGGCGGTACGCGCGGCCGGCCTGCTGCCCGACGAGGAGCCGGACCTCAGCATCGCCGAGATGGCCGACGCGGCGGCGCGGGCGCTGGACGCGGACGGCACGGTCCCGGCGGCCGTCCTCGGCTGGTCCCTCGGCGGCTCGGTCGCCTGGGAACTGTGCGTCCGGCTGGCCGAGCGGGGGCACCTGCCCGACCTGGTGCTGGTGGACGCGACGCCGCTGCCGCGCCGCGCCACGGCCGAGGAGGACGCCCGGGTCCGCGAGACCGTCGTCGGGATGCTCGGGCCGCGCCCCGACCCGGCGACCGTCGAGCGGGTCCGGCGGGTCTTCGACACCCAGGTCGCCGCCCTCGCGGACTACCGGGCCGACCGGCCCTACGCCGGTCGGGTGCTGATGCTGATGTGCACCGACGAGGAGTTCGGGTTCCGCGCCGAGGCCGAGGCCCGGTGGCGGGAACTGGCGCCGGAGCTGAGCGCCGGGCGGCTCGACGCCGGGCACTTCGACGTCTTCGACCCCGACCGCCTGCCGCAGCTGGTCGACGAGGTGACGCCGTTCCTCGGCCGGGCCTCGGATGCGGTGCGGCGATGAGCCCGCTCGCGGTGGTCAGCGGCGGCACCCGGGGCATCGGGCTCACCTTCAGCCGCCGGCTGGTGAAGCTGGGGCACCGGGTGGTCGCGCCGTACCGGGGTGACGCCGTCGCGGCGGCGTCGGCGGCGGCGGAGCTCGGCGACGCGTTCCACCCCGTCCGGCTCGACGTCGGCGACGCCGCCGCGGTCGACGCCGCCGTGCGGACGGTCCTCGCGGAGCACGGCCCGCCGACCGTGCTGGTCAACAACGCGGGCATCAACATCGACCGGCCGTTCCTGGAGATGTCGACCGAGGACTGGCGGCGGGTGCTGGACACCAACCTTTCCGGCGTCTTCCACCTCACCCGGGGGTTCGCGCCGGCGATGCTGGCGGCCGAGCGCGACGGCGTGATCGTCAACGTGGGGGCCACCACCGGCATCCGCCCCCGCCGCAACGGCGTGAACTACTGCGCCAGCAAGGCCGGCCTGCTCCAGCTCACCAAGTGCCTGGCGCTGGAGCTGGCGCCCCGGATCAGGGTCAACTGCCTGATCCCCGGCATGACCGAGACCGACGAGCTGGTGTCCCGGTTCCGGCTGGACGACCCGGCCGCCCGGGCGGCGGTGGTCGCGGAGATCCCCCGGGGCCGCATCGGCACCACCGAGGAGATCGCCGACGCCCTGGAGTTCCTCGTCGGGCCGGCGAGCGGATACCTGACCGGGCAGAAGCTGATCGTGGACGGTGGGCAGTTCATGTGGTGACCGATGTGGACGAGATCCTGGACGGCGCGACGCGGGCCCGGGCCGAGCTGCCCCCGCCCGGCGACGGGCGCTACGACCGGTACTGCGAGGCGCTCGCCGACCGGCTCTCCTCCGGCTGGGCCGACGTCCTGGCGGCGAACGCCACCGACGTGGCCCGGGGCGCCGAGGCGGGTCTCGGCCCCGAGCTGGTGGACCGCCTGGCGCTCGGCAAGCGCCACCTCGACGCGCTGGTCGACCTGATCGCGCGGACCCGCGCGGCGCTGCCGGCGGTGACCGCGCCGGCCGCCGGGCACCGGGCCGGCAACGGCGCCACCGTACGCCGGCTGCCCAAGCCGCTCGGCGTGGTGCTGATGATCTTCGAGGCGCGGCCGACGGTGACGGTGGAGGGCGCCCTGCTCCCGGTGGCGGTCGGCAACGTGGCCGTCCTGCGGGGCGGGTCGGAGATCGCGGCCACCAACCGGGCCCTCGCCGTCGTCGTCGGGCGGGCGCTGGAGGACGCGGGGCTGCCCGCCGGCACCGTACGGATCGTCACCGACCCCGACCGCCGGCTGGTGCGGGCCCTGCTGAAGCGGCACGACGCGGTCGACGTGCTGATCCCCCGGGGCAGCCCGTCCCTGATCGACTACTGCCTGACCAGCTCCACCATCCCGGTCATCGCCAGCGGCGGCGGCGTCAACCACCTCTACGTCGACCGCAGCGCCGACCTGGAGCTGGCCGCCCGGATCGCACTCGACAGCAAGCTGGGCGAGCCGACCGCGTGCAACACCCTCGAACTGGTGCTGGCCCACGCCGACGTGGCCGAGGAGCTGACCCGGGCCCTGCTGCGGGCCGGCGCCGGGCTGGCCGAGCCGTGGCTGCTGCGGGTCGACCCCCGGCTGGCCGCCGCCGTGCCCGCCGGGGCGCCGGTGGCCGAGCTGACCGCCGCCGACGACGGCCGCGAGTTCCTGGAACGCGCGGTCGGCATCCGGCCCGTCGCCGGTCTCGACGAGGCGGCGGCCCACATCCGCCGCTTCGGTTCCCGGCACACCGAGGGCGTGGTGGCCGCCGACCCGGCGGTCGTGGCCGGGTTCCTGGCCAGGGTGGACGCCGCCGCGCTGGTGGTCAACGGCTCCCTGCGCCTGCACGACGGCCCGACGATGGCGCTGGGACCGGAGCTGTCGATCAGCACGGGCCGGCTGCACGTACGCGGGCCCGTCGACCTGTCCGCCCTGCTGACCTGGAGCTGGGTCGTCGACGCCGGGGGCAGGCTGCGCGGCGACGGGACGGAGGCGGCATGACGGACCGGTCCCTGATCAACGAGGCCGTGAAACGGCTGGTCGTACGCGAGTCCCGGCTCGCGGTCGACCCCGGCACGGTCGACGACCACGAGCCCCTCAACGGCGACCTGCTGCGGGTCAACTCGCTGGGCTTCCTCGGCATGCTCGTCCGGCTGGAGGACGAGCTGGACGTGACGCTGCCGGACGACATCTTCGCCGGGCGGATCTTCACGACCGTCGCGGACCTGGTCGACGTCGTCGCCGACGTGGTGAAGGAGGAGTCGTGACCGAGACGCCCCGGGCCTGGCGCAGCGTCCTGCCGCACCTCGGCTACGACCTGCCCGCGGACGTGACGCCGGAGGACACCGGTGGCCCCGTGACCGCGACCCTGCCGCTGGAGCTGATCCGGCAGAGCGTGTCGGCCCGGGAGTTCTGGCCGATCCCGGAGCCGGTGGCCGAGCGCTACCGGGCCTACCGGCCGGCGCCGCTGTGGCGGGCCCGACGCTTCGAGGCCGAGATCGGGGCCACGGTCCCGGTCTACGTCAAGTACGAGGGCGGCAACATCTCCGGCAGCCACAAGTTCAACACCGCGCTGGCGCAGGCCCACTACTACCACCGCGCGGGCTTCCGGGAGCTGGTCACCGGCACCGGCGCCGGGCAGTGGGGCAGCGCCCTCGCCGCCGCCTGCGCCGCGTTCGGCATGGCCTGCACCGTCTTCATGGTCGGCGGGAGCCTGCGCGACAAGCCGTACCGGGGCAGCCTGATGCGGCTCTACGGCGCGGAGCTGCACGCCAGTCCCAGCCCGCTGACCGGGGTGGGACGCGCCGCCGCCGAGCGGCCGGGGCAGGGCAACAGCCTCGCGCTGGCCATCGGCGAGGCCGTCGAGTACGCCCGGGCGGACCCCAAGCGGGCGTTCTGCATCGGCAGCGGCGAGACGTACAGCATCCTGCACCAGTCGGTGATCGGCCTGGAGTCGATCGATCAGCTCGCCGCCCTCGACGCCCCCGTGGACGCGGTGATCGGCTGCGTGGGCGCCGGCAGCAACTTCGGCGGGCTGGCCCTGCCGTTCTTCGCCGCCTGGCGGGCCGGCGAGCTGGACGTGCCCGCCGACCTGATCGCGGTCGAGTCCAGCGCCACCCCGAAGCTGACCCGGGGGGTGTACGCCTACGACCACACCGACTCCACCGGCACCGGCCCGATGGAGCCGATGTACACGATCGGCAGCGGGTACGCGATCCCGGCGTCGCACTCGGCCGGCCTGCGCTTCCACGGCGCGGCGAAGCTGGTCTCCGCCATGCGGCACCGGGACCAGATCTCGGCGCTGGCGGTGGGCCAACGGGAGGCGCTGACCGCCGGCCGGACGTTCGCCCTGACCGAGCTGGTGCTGCCCGCGCCGGAGTCGGGTCACGCGCTGGCCGCCGCCGCCCGCGTGGCGACCGGGCGCGAACCCGGGCACCCGGCGCGGCACGGGGTGCTGGTCTGCGTCAGCGGGCACGGCCTGCTCGACCTGGCCGCGTACGACAAGCTCCTCGCCGGTCTGCCCGAGGACCGGCCGGCCGACGCGGACGCGTTGCGGGCGGCGACGGCGTCGCTCCGCGCGGTCCACCCGACGTGAAGGGCGTGACATGGTCGCTGTGCCTGCGGTGCCGACGCGCAGCCGGGAGTGGACGCCGGTGCTGACCGGTCTCCGCGCCGACCTGCTGGACTGCGTCCAGGTGAACCTGGCCGCGCTGGCCGACCGGGCCTACCGGCCCGGGGCGCACCTGGCGCTCGGCGCCAGCCTGCGGTTCCACGCCGCCGAGGGGCCCGCCGGGACGCCGGCGGTGACCGCGTCGGTGGACCGGCGGCTGGCCGAGGCGGCCGACCTGCTCGGCCTGCGGGTCGCCCGGCGCTGGGACGACGTGCCCGGCGCGCGGCTGCGCGAGCTGCTGGCGGAGCACTCGCCGCTCTACGTGGTCGCCGACACGTTCACCATGAGCTGGCTGCCGTACGC
This sequence comes from Micromonospora sp. M71_S20, assembly GCF_003664255.1. Classification (NCBI taxonomy): domain Bacteria; kingdom Bacillati; phylum Actinomycetota; class Actinomycetes; order Micromonosporales; family Micromonosporaceae; genus Micromonospora; species Micromonospora sp. M71_S20. The sequence continues at coordinate 1,797,921 of NZ_RCCV01000001.1, forward strand.
CGGCCACCAGCACATGGAGCACAGCTTCCTGCTGGTCGAGGCCGGCGAGCACTGCGTCGTGGTCGACGGCTACCACAACTCCACCCAGTGGGGCGACGCGCGACCGGGGACGTGGCGGATGTCGGCCGCCGACTTCGACGCGGCGGTGCCCCGGGCGACCGCGATGACCGTCGTCGCCGACGGTGCCCCGGTGCTCGACCGGGCGGCGGTCCTGCGGGACAACGCCGCCGCGTTGCGCGCCGAGGCCGACCGGATCGAGGACTACCTGACGGCGGTCCGGCGGCGGTCCGGCGAGGCGGAGGCGGCGGCCCAGCTGGTGCTCGACGTGTGGCTGCTCGGCCGCTCCCGGGCCCTGCACGCCGCCTGGCTGGCCGGCGACCCGGACACCGCCGACGCGGCGCGGGAGGCCGCCGAACGCGCCGACGCCTGGCTCGCCCTCGCCGGTCAGAGCTACGTGGCGATGCGCCGGGTCCGCCGGGGCGGCGTCTTTCCCGCCCCCGTCCTCGACCAGCTCGCCGGCCTGCTGCGCGACGACGTGGCGCTCGCCGGGCGCCTCGCCGACGCCGGGCCGGTGCCGCCGCCGCAGGACGGGCCGGCCGCCGACCCGGGCCGGATCCGCGCGGTGCTGGCCGACGAGGTACGCGCCGTGCTCGGCGTCGGCCCGGAGGTGCCGGTCGACGGGCGTCCGCTGCGGACGCTGTCGGGCTTCAACTCGTTCCGGCTGGTCGAGGTGATCGAGCGGGCGGAGACCCGGCTGGGGGTGGAGCTGGACCCGGACGACCTCACCGGGACGGCCCTGCACGACCTCGACTCGCTGGGCGCCGTGTTCGGGCGGGCCCGGCCGGCGACGCAGGGGGTGTCGGGCCGGTGAGCGGGCTGCTGCACGACCTGCTGGACCGCACCGCGACCGCCCGGCCGGACGCACCCGCGATCGCGCACGGCGACCTGGTCCAGAGCTACGGCGAGCTGGACGCCGCCAGTCGGCGGCTCGCCGGCTGGCTGGCCGGGCGGGGTGTCCGCCGGGGCGAGCGGGTGGTCGTCTGCCTGCCCACCGACCCGCTGCTGCCCGCCCTGCTGTACGCCTGCTCCCGCGCGGGCGCCGTGTTCAGCGTGGTCAACGACCAGTCCCCCGCGATCGCCCTGGCGCACGTGCTGACCGACGCGGAGCCCGCACTGCTCGTCACCGACAGCCCCCGGGCGCTGGCCGTGGCCGCCGAACACGGGGTGCCGACGGTCGGCTCGGCGGACCTGCGCGACATCGTGCGGGACGGCCCCGACGCCGAGCCGGCGGCGGCCCCGCTGGCCGTCGACCCGGTCTGCCTCATCTACACCTCCGGCAGCACCGGCATGCCGAAGGCGGTGGTGTCCACCCACGCGCAGGTGGTCTTCGCCGTCGGCGCCATCGCCTCCCAGCTCGCCTACCGGGCCGACGACGTCGTGTGGTGCGCCCTGCCGCTCTCCTTCGACTACGGCATGTACCAGATCTTCCTCAGCACGCTGGCCGGCGCCCGGCTGCACCTGGCCTCCCCCGCCGACACCGGCCCGACGCTGCCCCGGCACCTGGTGAACAGCGGCGCGACCGTGCTGCCCGCGGTGCCCGCGCTCGCCCGCGGCCTGGCCCGGATGCTGTCCCGCCCGGGCACGGCCACGCCCGCGCTGCGCCTGCTCACCAACACCGGCGCGGCGATGCCGCCCGAGGTCCTGCGCGACCTGCGCGCCCGGATCCCCACCCTGCGCGTACAGCTGATGTTCGGGCTCACCGAGTGCAAGCGGGCCGCGATCATGCCGGTCGACGAGGACCTGCGCCGGCCCGGCGCCTCCGGGCGGGCCCTGCCGGGCACCGAGATCCTGATCGTGGACGCGGACGGCGCGCCGGTGCCACCCGGCACCGTCGGCGAGATCGTGGTCCGGGGCCCGCACGTGATGGCCGGCTACTGGCGTCGCCCGGAGCTGACCGCGCAGCGCTTCCCCCGCGTCGAGGGGCTCTTCCCCCAGCTGCGCACGGGCGACCACGGCTGGCTCGACGCCGACGGCTACCTCTACTTCGTCGGCCGGCGCGACGACATCTACAAGGAGCGCGGCATCCGCGTCAGCGTCACCGAGGTCGAGGCGGCGGCGTACCGGATACCGCAGGTGCAGGCCGCCGCCGTGCTGCCGCCCCGCGCCGAGGACGGCGGCGACTCGGCCACCCTGTTCGCGGTGAGCGAGCTGACCGCGCCGGAGGTGCTCGCCGCGCTGCGCACCGAACTCGACGAGATCAAGACGCCCCGCACCTGCCTGGTCGTGCCGGAGATCCCGCTGACCCGCAACGGCAAGGTCGACCGGGCGGAGCTGTACCGGATGTGGACGGAGCGCGCCCGTGTCTGAGCTCACGGGACTCTTCGACCGGCCGGACGCGCCGCAGACCCCGGCGTACCTCTACGACCTGGACGAGCTGGCCCGCTCGTACGCCGCGCTGCGCGCCGCCCTGCCCGGGCCCGCCGAGCTGTTCTACTCGCTCAAGGCCAACCCGCACCCGACGGTGGTCGCCGACCTGACCGCCGCCGGGTGCCGGGCCGAGGTCTGCTCCCCCGGCGAGCTGCGCGTCGCGCTGGCGGCCGGCTGCGATCCGGCCGAGATCCTCTACACGGGCCCGGGTAAGCGGGACGTCGACCTGGTCGACGCCGTCCGGGCCGGCGTCGGGCTCTTCTCCGTCGACTCGCCGTACGGGCTGGACCAGCTCGACCGGGTGGCCCGCGAGCACGGCGTCGAGGTACGCGCGCTGGTGCGGATCAACGACGACACCCCGGCCCCCGGGCAGGGGCTCACCATGACCGGCGTCGCCTCGCAGTTCGGCGCGGACGTGCGCTGGGTGCTGGACCGGCCCGACCTGTTCGGGCCGCGCGGCCACGTGCGTCCGATCGGGTTCCACCTCTACATGGGCAGCAACGTCGACGGCGAGGACGCCCTGCTCGCCCAGTTCACCCAGTCCGTCGACACCGTACGGCGGCTGGCGGCGGCGACCGGGGTGCAGCCGGAGCTGATCGACCTGGGCGGCGGCTTCGGGGCGCCCTTCGCGCGGGCCGGCGACCGGCCGGAGCTGCCGAAGCTGGCGGACCGGCTGACAGCGCTGCTCGGCGACGCCTTCCCGGGCTGGCCGGAGCGCGGGCCGGGCGTCGCCTTCGAGTCCGGCCGGTACCTGGTCGGCACCTGCGGCACGCTGGTCACCCGGGTCCTGGACGTGAAGCGGTCGCAGGGCGCCACCGTGGTGGTGCTGGAGTCGGGCATCCACCACCTCGGCGGGATGTCCGGGCTGCGCCGGCTGCCGCCGATCGTGCCGGACCTGGTCACCGTGGACGCGGCGGCCGGCGCGCCGGTGCCCGGGACCATCGTCACCGGGCCGCTGTGCACGCCGCTGGACACGTGGGCCCGCGCCGCCGCCCTCCCGCCACTGGTCCCGGGCCAGCTGGTCGCCGTGCCCAACGTGGGCGCGTACGGCCTCTACGCCAGCCTGGTGGCCTTCCTCGCGCATCCCATGCCGGTCGAGGTCACCGTCGCCGGAGGCCGGATCACCGGCGTGACCCGGCTGGAGCTCACCCGGCACACCGTCATCGGCAGCGACAGGGGTTGATCTGACAATGGACGCCGCTTTTCCGGACCTGCTCAAGCCGTTCCTCAAGTACGCGGGGACGCAGCCCATCACCGCCGAGGCCTCGCTCAACGAACTGGGCCTGGACTCGATGCGCGCGATCGAGCTGCTGTTCACCATCGAGGACACCTACGGCGTGTCCATGCCCGACGAGCTGCTGACCGACAGCACCTTCGCCACCGCGGGCAGCCTGTGGAGCACCATCGAGTCGCTGCGGGGACGGGCGGCGTGAGCACCGCGACCCGCCACGAGGGGGCGCTGGAGGAGGTGCTGGCCGCCGCCGCCGCGCACGCGGAGCACGCCGACGAGACGGCGGAGTTCCCCACGGCGGCGCTGGACGCGATGCGGGCGACCGGCCTGCTCGGCCTGCTCGTGCCGGCGGAGCACGGCGGCGGTGGCGGCGGGCTCGGCGACCTCGTCGACGTGACGCTGCGGCTGGCCCGGGTGGACATGTCCGTCGCGTTGATCTTCGCGATGCACTGCCAGCAGGTCGTGGCGGTGGTCCGGCACGCCGACGGCCCGCTCGCCGAGCGGCTCCTGCCGGCCCTCGGCAAGGGGGACGTGTACCTCGCCTCGGTCACCACCGAGCGCGGCAAGGGCGGGCACCTGCTCAGCTCGGAGTCGACGGTCCGGCAGGACGCCGGGACCCTGACGATCGACCGGGACGCCCCCATCGTGACCGGCGGCCAGCACGCCGACGCGTACCTGATCACCACGCTGGCGCCGGACGCCACCTCGCCGAGCCAGGTCTCCCTGGTGTACGCCCGCCGCGACCAGCTCACGCTGGAGGTGCGCGGCGGTTGGCAGCCGCTCGGCATGCGGGCCACCCAGAGCGTGCCGATGCGACTGACCGGGCGGGTGCCGGCCGACCAGGTGATCGGCGCACCCGGGAAGTTCCGCGAGATCGTCGCCCCCACCTTCGGCCCGCTGGCGCACATCGGCTGGTCGGCGGCGTGGCTCGGCGCGGCCACCGGCGCGCTGTCGAGGATCCTGCACCACATCCGCGACGCCGGCCGGGGCCAGTTCGATCCGTCGTCGGAGCTGCTGCTGACCCGGCTGGCCCGGGTCCGGGGCCGGCTCGACCTGGTCAACGCCCTGCTGCGGCACACCGTCGCCGCCGTGGAGAGCACCCCCGACGTGGCCGACCCGTCGACCCAGCTACTGGTCAACTCCCTGAAGGTGCACGCCGCCGAGCAGTGCTTCGCCGCCGCCGACGAGATGGTGGAGCTGGTCGGTCTCCGGCACGGCTATCTCAGGTCGTCGCCGCTGTACCTGGAGCGGGTCTTCCGGGACCTCCGCTCGGCCTCGCTGAACTACGCCAACGACCGGCTGCTGCTGGTCAACGGGGCGCTGACGCTGCGCGACCGGCAGGTGCACCTTGCCTGAGCTGCGGACGGCACCGGCGACGGCCCGCACCGGGCCCGGCCCGGCGGCACCCGACCCCGGCGGCGACGTGGCCGCGCGTACCGGGGCGGCGCTGCGCGGGCTGACGACGCGCGGGGACGCCCGCGCGGTGTGGCGGGCGCTCGGCGAGCACGGCCTGCTGCGCGACCTCGGGCCGGCCGACCTGCCGGGGCTGCTCGGCACCCTCGACGCGCACTGCCCGGTCGGGGTGGTGCTGTCGGTCTGCGTCCAGGTCGCCAGCGCGCTGCCCGTCCTGCGCGAACAGGTCGACGCGGTGCCGGAGGACGGGCCGGTCCGGGCCGCGTACCTCGACGCGGTCGCCGGTCGCGCGACGCTCGCACTGGCCGCGACGGACCGCGACGGCGCCGGCTCCGACCTGATGGAGCTCGGCACGACGGTACGCCTCGACGACCGGTCGCTGGTGCTCGACGGCGGGAAGCGGTGGATCACCAACGCCCGCACCGCCGGGCACGCGCTCGTGCTGGCCCGGCACCGCCCGCAGCGGCACTTCACCAGCTTCGTGTGGGTGCTGGTGCCCACGGACGCCCCCGGCGTCCGGGTGTCCGCGACCCGGGGCACCCCACTCTCCGGCGCCGGCCTGGGCGACCTGCACTTCGACCAGGTGTGCCTGGACCGGTCGTACCTGGTCGGCCGGCCCGGCCGGGGAATGGTCAGCTTCGCCCGGCACATCGCCACGGAACGCTTCGCGGGCGGCGTGTGGGCCGCCGCGATGTGCCGGCGGGTGCTCGCCGACACCCACCGCCGGCTGGTCGACCGTCCCCTCGGCGGCGGCCGGGCCTGGGACAACGCGGCGATCCGGGAGCGGTTCGCCCGGTGCGTGGTGGAGGCCTGGCGGATCCAGGCGGCCTGCGACGCCCACCGGGTGAGCACCGAGCCCCTAGTGACCAGCATGCTGCTGAAGGTCTCGGTGGCGCAGGGCCTGGACGTGGTGCTCGGCGAGTGCGCCGCCCTGCTCGGCGCGGAGGCGTACGCCGAGGGCGGGCTGGCGCAGCTGCGGGCCGCGGCCGGCATGTTCGCCACGGCCGGCGGCGCCACCGGCGCGATGCTCGCCGGGATCGCCGAGCACGTGCCCGACCTGCTCGGGAGCCGACCGTGACGGCCCGGCAGCGGGCGGCGCTGGCCCGCCGGGCGCGGCCGCGCCGGGACCCGACGGGCCGCCACCGTGGCATCGTCCGGCTGCGGCTGGGCGCCCGGGTGCGGGTGGCCGTGGCCGATCAGCGGCTGCTCGCCCACCTTCCGCCGGCCCCGGCGGACCTGGCGACCGTCGGTGACCTTCCCGCCGGGCCGCGCGCCGAACGGCTGGCCGCGCGGGCGCTGCTGCGCCTGCTGCTCGGCGCCGAGCTGGGCCGGGCGGCCGGCGCCACGCCGATCGCCGCCCACGACGGCGGCCAGCCCCACCTGCCCGAGTGGCCAGGGGTCACGGTCAGCCTCTCCCACGACGCCGGGACGGTGGCCGCCGCGCTCGGGCGGGGCGTACCGGTCGGCGTCGACGTCCAGGTGCCCGTGCCCGCGCCGCCGGCGCTGCTGCGCCGCTGCTGCGCCCCGACTGTCCGCGCCGCCCTGGACCGGCTGCCCGGGCCGGCCCGGGTGCGCGAGTTCGCCTGGATCTGGACGGTGCAGGAGGCGTGCGTGAAGGCGACCGGCGCGGGCCTCGGCGGCCGGCCCTGGGCCATTCCAGTGCCGTCGGGACGGCGGACGGGCCGGTGGGCCGACCTGCGGTGGGTGAGCCTGCGCGGGCACAGCCGCGTCCCGGCGAGCGTGGCGCACGGGGTGGGTACGCGATGACCGCCCCGGACCCCCGCTTCGCCGGGCTGAGCTGCTACACCGCCAACCTGGCCGGCTACCAGGCCGGCGAGTTCGCCGACACCCCGGACCGGTTCGCCGACTCGGTACGCGTCGCGGTGCGCACGGACCTGCCGGAGCGGCAGCTCGCCTTCTCCCACCACCGGGTGCCGCTCGACCGGCTGCCGGACGGCACCCGGCTGGCGTGGGCCACCGCCCCCGTCGACGGCGTCGTCGACTCCGTCGACGCGGAACTGCGCCGCCACGGCCGGGTGCTGGTGGTCACCGACAACGCGGCGCTGCCCTGGTCCCCCTCGACCGACGGCACCGCGCACGCGCCGCACTGGCTGCTGGTCGACGACCGGCGCGGCGACGACTGGCACGTGGTCGACGGGTTCAGCGGGCTGCTGCCCACCGGCGAGCAGGAGCCGTACGCCGGCTGGCTCGGCACCGCCGGGCTGCTCGCCGCGATGACCCCGCCGCCGGCGTGGCGCCCGGAACAGGACCGGCGCAACGCGCTGGCCTTCGGCTTCTGGGCGCCCCCGCCGGCCGGCGGGCACCCGCACTGGCTGATCCGTACGGGCAGCGCCGGGGGCGAGCCGGAGCTGCCCGGCGACTGGCTGCTCGACGAGGACGCGGCCCTGGAGTTCCTGTGCGACCACGTGGTCGCGCACCCGCAGGCCGCCGCGTCGCACCTGGACGACCTGTGGGCCGTCGCGCAGCACCGGACGTTCCGGTACCGCCACCTCGGCGACGACGAGGCGGTGCGGGCCTGGGCGGACCTACCCCGGGCCCTGCGCTTCGCGGTGGAGTCGGCCCGCCGGGGGCGCCCCCGGTCCGCGCTGGTGCGGACCACCTTCGAGCACCTGCGGCACCTGGAACGAGACCGGTCGACCACCCCAGCGCCGGCGGCGGAACGCCCGCACCGGCAGACCTTGTGAAGGATGTGCGATGCAGACCCGTACCCTCTACGACTGGTTCCGTACGTCAGCCCGGCTGCACCCGGACAACGTGGCGATCGAGGTCGCCTCGGACGCACTGACCTACGCCGAGTTGCGGGCCGCGGCCGAGCGGTTGTCGGCCGCCATGCAGCGCGCGCCGGGACGGCCACCCCGACGGGTCGGGTTGCTCACCTCCCGCAGCCTCGTCGGCTACGTCGCCTACCTGGCCGCCCTGCGGCTGGGTGCGACGGTGGTGCCGCTCAACCCCGCCAACCCGGCGGCCCGGAACCTCGCCATCTCCGACGAGGCGGGGCTCGACCTCGTCATGGTCGACGACACCTCCGGCGACGGGCTGGGCGAGTTCCGCGCGCAGACCACCGTCACGATCCTCGACCTGACCGGGGAGGGCTGGCGCCGGTTCCTCGCCCCGGGCGACGCGGCGGAGGTCCCGCCGGAGGTGGAGCGGGGCCGCGACGACTTCGCGTACATCATCTTCACCAGCGGCACCACCGGGAAGCCCAAGGGCGTGCCGGCGACCCACGGCAACGTCGACTCCTTCCTGACCGAGGTGATCAAGAGGTACCGGTTCCGGCCCGAGTCGCGGGTCTCGCAGACCTTCGAAATGTGCTTCGACGGCTCGATCCTGGCCATGTTCGGCGCGTGGGGCACCGGGGCCACCCTGTGCGTGGCGCAGCGCGGCGACGTGCTGACGCCGGTGCGCTTCATCAACACGAAGCGGCTCACGCACTGGCTGTCCGTACCGTCGCTGATCTCGTTCGCCAAGCGGTTGCGGGCGCTGGCGCCGGAGAGCATGCCGACGCTGCGGCTGAGTTCCTTCGGCGGGGAGCCGTTGACCATCGAGCAGGTGAACGACTGGACGGCCGCCGCGCCGAACACCGCCGTGATCAACTGTTACGGCCCGACCGAGACCACGGTCATCGTCACCGCGTACGAGGTGCCCGCCGACCCGGCCGCCCGGATCGAGTCGTCGAACCGGTCGGTGCCGATCGGGGACATCTACCCGCACCTCGACTACGTGCTGCTCGACGAGGACCTGCGCCCGTGCGACGACGGCGAGCTGTGCGTCCGGGGTGAGCAGCGCTTCCCCGGCTACCTGGACCCGACGGAGAACGCGGGCCGGTTCGTCTCCTTCGACGGCGACCGGGGCCGGCTCTACGACGGCACCGGGCCGTTGACCGCCGAGCACTGGTACCGCACCGGCGACCGGGTCCGCCGGGAGTTCGGCGAGCTGGTGCACCAGGGCCGGATCGACCACCAGGTGAAGGTGCGCGGCAACCGCGTCGAGCTGGCCGAGATCGAGGCCGCGCTGCGCGCCCACGCGGACGTGGTGGAGGCCGTGGTGCTCACCGTGGCCGGCGACGACGGGGAGCTGGACCTGCACGCCGTCTACACCGGAGCGTCGCTGGCCGACGACGATCTCACCCGGCTGGTGGGACACCTGCCCCCGTACATGCGGCCACGGGCGTTCCACCACCGGGCGGAGATCCCGCTGACCGAGGTGGACAAGGTCGACCGCAAGCGGTTGACCTCCGAGCTGCTCGCCACCCGTGGCTGAGCAGGGCGCCGGGGCCGCCCCGGGCCCGGTCCCGGCCACCGCGATGCAGGAGGCCCTGTGGTGGGTGCACCAGCGGGCCCGCAACCGGTCCGTCTACCACCTCACCTGGCGGCTCTCCGTCGACCAGCCGCTCGACGAGGCGGCGCTGGCCGTCGCGTGGCAGGCGATGGTCGACCGGCACGAGGCGTTGCGGACCTCGGTCGTACGGCAGGCGGACGCCGTCACGCTGGTGGTGGTGCCCCGGATCGTCGTGGGCCTGCACCGGGTGGAGGTGGACGACCCGGGACCGGCCGACCCGGGCACCCTGCTACGGCTCGTCGCCGAGGAGGTGCACGCCGGGCCGATGGAACCGGAGGCGGCACCGCTGGCCCGGATCACCCTGGTCCGGGTCGGTGACCGGCACGAGGTGCTGCTGACCGTGCACCACGTGGTGCTGGACGGCTGGGCGGTCCAGCTGCTCGTCGGCGAGCTGTCCGAGGCGTATGCGGCCGCGCGGGAGGGACGTGCCGTGAGCTTCCCGGCCGACCCGGTGCCGTTCAGCACGTACGCGCGGGAGCAGGCCGCGGCCCGCGCGGACGGCCGGTGGGACAAGAGCCTGGCGTACTGGCGCGACGCGCTCGCCGGCGCCGTCTCCGCCTCGTTGGAGCCCGACCTGCCGGGCGAGGTGGCCAGCGGCGCGCCCGGTGCGATCCTGCGCTACGGCTTCAGCGCCGAGGCGGGCGCCGGGATCGCCGCCCTGGCGAAGGCCACCTTCGCCACCCCGTTCGCGGTCGTCCTCGCCGCGGCACAGATCGTGCTCGCCCGGGCCGGTGCCGGGCCGGACGTGGCGGTGGGCGTGGTGACCGCGAACCGGATGACCGCCCGCGACCAGGCGCTGCTCGGGTACACCGCCAACCTCTGCGTGGCCCGCGCCACGGTCGCCGAGGCGGACACCGTCGCCGGGGTGGTGGGCGCCGCGCGGGACGGGATGTGGCAAATGCTGACCCACCAGGCGGTGCCGTACCCGGTGGTGTTCGGGGCGCTGCCCGAACGGACCCGGACCGCGCTGGGCGATCCCGCGCCGCTGCTGCTGAGCTACCTCGGCCCGATCGGCACCGACCTGCGGCTCGGCCCGGTGCCGGCGACGCTGCTGCCCAGCCCGAACCGGGCCGCCCGGGCCGACCTGGCGATGTCCGTCTGGGAGGCCGACGGCGGCTACCTCGCCGAGATCGAGTACCACGCCGGGCGCTACCGGGAGAGCAGCGTGCTGGCCCTGCTGCACGACCTGGACGCGGTGCTGGCCGACGGCGGCGCCGAGCCGCAGCGTACGGTCGGCTCGTTCGACGTCGCCACCCGCGCCCGGGCCGGCCGCGCGGCCCCGGCCGCCGTGGACCGTGACCGGGCGACCGGCCCGCTGCCCGAGTCGGCGGAATGGCGGCACGTCGTCGCCGCCTGGACCGACGTGCTCGGCGGCCCGCCGGCCGGCGCGGACGTCGACTTCTTCGCCGCCGGCGGCAACTCGCTGAGCGCCCTCCGCCTCGTGGACGCGCTGACGGCCGACGGGCGACCGGCGGTGGACGTCGTACGGTGGCTGGGCGAGCCGACCCCCCGCCGGTTGGCCGACCTGCTGGGCAACGGGTCACAGCCGGTGGCGGCGGAGTCGACGCTTGTGGAGTTGCGGGTCGGCCCGGGGCCGCACCTGCACCTCGTGCACGGCGCCGGGGGCAGCCCGCAGGACTACCAGGACCTGCTGGCGGAGCTGCCGGAGCACTGGCGGGTGACCGCCTCCCGCGACAGCGCGGAGCTGCCGACGGTGGCGGCGCTGGCCCACCGGTACCGGGCCGACCTGGACGCGGCGGGGCTGGTCCCGGACCTGCTCGGCGGCTGGTCCTTCGGCGGCCAGGTCGCCTACCAGATGGCCGCCGACCAGGTCGGGCGGCGCTCGGCGCTGGTGCTGCTGGACTCCGCCCCGCCGGTCGGGTACGAGCTGCCGGCCGACGAGGTCCGGCACCGCTTCGACACCTTCACCGAGAACATCCACCGGGCCCTCGACCTGGAGCCGGACGCCCCGAGGCCCCGGGTGACGGGTGGCCCGGAGCCGGCCGGCTTCGACGAACGGCTGGCCCTCGGCACGCTCGCGGCCTGCCTGGCCGCCCTCGGGCAGCCCGTGCCGACGGCGCTGCTGACGCACCGGTGGCGCAGCTACGAGCGCCACGTCCGGGCCAGCGCCGAGTACGTCCACGAGGGCCCCGTCGACACGCCCGCGCTGGTGATCGGCGCGGACCTGCTCGACGCGCAGCTCGCCCAGTGGGCGGCGCGGGTCGGGGCGGCCCGGTCCCAGCGGCTCGGCACCGACCACTTCGGAGTGTTG